>NZ_FMVA01000001.1:0-821797 GCF_900101425.1 Rhizobium sp. NFACC06-2
ACCCTGATGGCCCACATGCCGGAACTGGGCGACAGTTCGCCCGGCGGCATGGCGGCGCTTGCAGGCCTTGCCCCCTTCAATGCCGATAGCGGCATTCACCGCGGCCAGCGCCATATCCGCGGCGGACGAAAGCGCGTTCGCGATGCCCTCTACATGGCGGCGCTGGTGGCCTACCGGTTAAAGTCGCCATTCGCCCGCATGGTTCAGGCCATGCAGGCCAAAGGCAAACCGTTCAAGGTCATGATCATTGCCATCGCCCGCAAACTGCTCGTCATCGCAAACGCCATGCTCAGGGATAAAACCACATTCCAAGCAGCTTGAAACAACATGCATCAATACAGTTGCCAGCCGGCGCGCGTCTGCGCGGCGCAAAGAGTCTTTTCACCCCAAGGACTTGGGCTGGCTGGATTCCTGTAACAAGCACAGGAATGAGGATGAGAGGATGCACACAGGGAAACCCGGACCTCACGCCGCCTCGACCGTCAGCGCTTCCGCATAATACCGAGCCTTCTGCCGCTCTTCGGCGATGGCGAGCTTGCGCACGGCATGCAGCAGTTCGAACAGCGTTTCGGAACCGTTGACGTCGCGGAAATGCGCCAGCAGTTCCGCCGAGACGGAGGCCGCCACATCAGAGAGCTGCGAGCGGGCGGCACGGCGCCACAGCAGCGTCGCCTCGATGAAGACGTCGACAACATCGCCGAAAAGACCGACCGACTGGAACAGCGCCTTCAAGGCATGCGGCCGCCCCGTCGCCAGAATGGCGCGCACCTTGCGGTCATCGAGACTGGAGAGATTGACCATGGCCGCCGTGAAAAATTCCAGCCGGCCCGAACAGACGGCATGGATGAGTAGCGCCGGCGTCAGTTCCAGCCGCTGGCGCAGATGCTCCACCAGCGCCGGCAGCTCCGGCGAGGAGACACTGGCGGCGAGAAGGATGGTGGCGGAATCTTCAGCCTCGCGGAAAAGACTGTCGGCACGGTTGCGTGCGATCATTGCGTGAACCAGCGCGGAGCCCGCGAGAGCTTCGCTGATGCGGCCCATCAACAGGTGACGCGCATCGGCGGGCAGCGCCTCGCGGCGAAGCAGGAGGTCGCGAATATCGGCATCCGAGCCATGGCGCTCGGCGATGCGCCTGAGCGAAAACGGCGTGATGAAGGCATCGTCGTTTTCGAGCAGGATGATGGTTTCCGGCAGGTCGCCGACTTCGGCAAGCGCTGCGCAGACACCGCGCGGCAGGCCCGGCCTTGCGGCGATGAGCGCGCGCGTCAGGCTTTCTCCACGCCCGGCGAGATCGACCAGATCGGCCTCGCCGAGAACCGGTGAACGTGCAATGACGGTGCAGGCAATTTCCGGCTGGTCTTCGGCGAGTGAAACGAGAATGGCGCGCGGTGCCTCATGGGCATCCGCCAGCGCCTCGGCAAGCGCCAGTCGTACACGCGGCGAAGGATCGTCGAGCAGATAGGTCATCGCCATATAGGCGGCATCGCGGTTCTCGCGCGCCATGTCGGACTGAAGATAGGCACGGCCGAGAGCATTGGCGGCTTTCGCCCGCTCGGTCGAGCCAGCCTTTTCAGACCAGCGAAGAAATGCCTGTACGATCACCTGAGCCTCGAAAACATTCGCAACAATGGATGGCGGCATCATCGCCGCCACCATGTATAAAACTCTAGGCGCAAATGGTTTACGTTTGGTTCACCATAAAAATTAACCGTAGCCGAACAAGGACTATATTGACGGCGCAGTAGAGGGGCGCTGCAGCTGGAATACATCGCTGCCGCCATCGCAGTAATCCATATAGCCCATGCGCGCCACGGGTCGCGACAGCCCCATATCGATGCGCCCGTCGCGAATGATCGTTTCATCGATATGGATCGCCATGACCTGTCCGATCACCATCCACGAATCCGCCGGCTGGCCGTCAACGTCCTTAAGCTGCTGTATCTGGGTCACGCGGCATTCCAGAACCGCCAGCGCCTCGCCCACGAAAGGCGCATCCACCACCCGCCCGTCGACGGCGGTGAGACCGGCAAGGGCGAACTCGTCGACATCATAGCCAACCGGTGCGGAAGACGCATTCATCCGGTCCACCAGATGGCGGCTGACGAGATTGGCGGTGAAGACGCCGGTTTCCTCGACATTGCGCAGGCTGTCCTTCCTGCCGCTGGAGGAGAACATCACAAGCTTTGGCCGGTCTGAAATCGCATTGAAGAAGGAATAGGGCGAGAGGTTGAGGGAACCGTCCCTGCCCTTCGAGCCGATCCAGCCGATCGGACGCGGTGCGACGATGGCCTTGAACGGATCGTGCGGCAGGCCATGCTGGTTGGTGTCCGTGGTGTAGAACATCAAACGTCCCCGACCCAGGTGACGACATCGGCAAGCTCCGGCCGCGGCCGCTCCACCGGCGGGAATGTTGTCGAGCCGATATGAATGAACCCGGCCACCTTCTCTTCCGCGCCCACCTCGATTTCCGCGAGAAATGCGGAATCGAAAGCAAACCATTCCGTCAGCCAGTTCGCTGCAAAACCGCTGGCATTGGCGGCGAAGATGAGGTTGAGGCACACCGCACCGGCGGACATGACCTGTTCCCATTCCGGAATCTTGAAATGCGGCTTTGCGGTGCTGATGACGGCGATAACGACGGGCGCGCGGGTGAAGCGGGTGCGTTCCGCTTCCTGCTGCTGCAGGTCCAGTTCCGGGTTCTTTTCAAGCGCGATCCTCAGCGCCGTCTCACCGAGACGCACGCGCTCCTCGCCGCGATAGACGACGAAGCGCCAGGGGGCGAGCTTGCCATGGTCAGGCACACGCACGGCAAGGCGAAGGATGTCCTCGATTTCCGCCTTCGAAGGCCCCGGCTCGGCAAGTTGCAGGGCCGGCGTGGAACGGCGAACCTTGAGATAATCGAGGAGCTTGATATCATTTGTCATGATCAAAAATCTTCCATTCTGCTGTCATCGCAAAAACATGGGCCTTGAAATAGCCACGGCATTGGTTTTGAAGTGATCCGGGAAAATCAAGAAGTCAATCGGTATCGAAAATGTCGGCAATCAAAATCGCGGCACGTCTGACCATTGCATGTGCCGTGCTTGGTCTTTTATCGCAAGCCGCTTTTTCACAGGACGCCTTCAAAGACTTCAAGCAGCTCGGCGGCACGCCGAAAATGCCGAAGCTGAACGCTTTCACCGCCCCTTCCGCACCCAAAGCCCCGGAAAGCACCGCCCGCGATATCACCATGGAAGCCAAGCTGACCAGCGAAGGTGAAGCGGTGAAGGAAGGCCTGTCCTGGCGCGTCTTCAGCCCCATTCCCGGCGCGGACGGCAAGTTGCCGATGCTGGCAAGTTCGGAAGGCGGCTCGGCGGAATTCCATCTGGTGCCGGGCGAATATTTCGTCAACGTCGCCTTCGGCCGTGCGGGCGTCACCAAGAAACTCAATGTCCCGGCCTCCGGCAATGTGCAGAAACAGGTGCTTATTCTCGATGCCGGCGGCTTCGTGCTGAATGCGGTTGCGGGTTCCGACAAGCAGATTTCCGGCAACCAGCTCAAATTTTCCGTCTATTCGTCAGACGCCCGCCCCGATGGCGAGCGCGGCCTCGTTATGGCCGATATCAAGCCCAACACCATCGTGCGCCTGAATGCCGGCACCTATCACGTGGTTTCCGAATATGGCAACGTCAACGCGGTGGTGCGCGCCGACATCCAGGTGGAAGCCGGCAAGCTGACGGAAGCGACGCTCCAGCATCAGGCCGCCCAGATCACCCTCAAGCTCGTTTCCGAAGAAGGCGGAGAAGCCATTGCCGATACGGCCTGGTCCGTGCTCAACGGCGGCGGCGACGTGGTAAACGAAAGCGTCAGCGCTTTTTCGACCATGGTGCTGGCGGAAGGCGAATATACCGCCATCGCCCGCAACAAGGACAAGGTCTACCAGCGCAACTTCAAAGTAACCTCCGGCCGGGATTCGGACGTGGAAGTGCTGATGAAGGATCAGGCGCCGGAAGATATGACCGGGGATTTCGAGTAGGCGTCACCTACATCTCATCCGTCATGCCGGACTTGATCCGGCATCCAGCCACGGCGCGTCTGCGCCGTGTGAAGAGTCTTTTGCGATCAAGGGCTTGATCGCGCTGGAACCCGGATCAAGTCCGGGGTGACGGAGTGTGGATGCTCCGCCTCTACCAATGACATCACTACCACTTTACATCGCACCGCAAACAAAAACGGCCCTCGAAGGGGCCGTAATCATTATCACGCAACCTGCTTTTTCGCCGCTAGCTTGCGCTTCACATCCGGCGGCGTTGCCTCGTCCACGAGGCTCGTAATCGCATCTTCCAGCGACATCGGCGTCTGGTTCTGCGAACCGAGACGGCGGATGTTGACGGTGCGCTCTTCCGCCTCTTTCCGTCCGCAGACGATGATGACCGGAACCTTCGTCACCGAATGCTCGCGGATCTTGTAATTGATCTTCTCGTTGCGGAAATCGGTCTCGACCGCCATGCCAGCTTCGCGCAGCGCTTCGGCAACCTCGCGGCCGTAATCGTCCGCATCCGAGGTGATCGTCGCGACCACGACCTGCAGCGGCGCAAACCACAGCGGCATATGGCCGGCGAAGTTCTCGATGAGAATGCCGAGGAAACGCTCCATCGAGCCGCAGATGGCGCGGTGAATCATCACCGGCTGCGTCTTTTCGGAGTTCTGGTCGATATAGAAGGCACCAAAACGTTCCGGCAGGTTGAAGTCCACCTGCGTCGTGCCGCACTGCCATTCACGGCCGATGGCGTCCTTCAGCGTATATTCGAACTTCGGCCCGTAGAACGCCCCCTCACCCGGCAGGATGCCGGTCTTGATGCGGCCTTCGGACTGTTCCTCGATGGTCTTCAGAACATCCATCATCACGCTTTCGGCGCGATCCCACAGATCGTCGGAACCGACGCGCTTTTCCGGACGCGTGGAGAGCTTGACGACGACTTCGCTGAAGCCGAAATCCTCGTAGACCGACAGGATCAGATCGTTGATGCGCAGGCATTCCGCCGCCATCTGCTCTTCCGTGCAGAAGACATGCGCATCATCCTGCGTAAAGCCGCGAACGCGCATCAGGCCGTGCAGAGCACCGGAAGCCTCATAGCGGTGCACAGTGCCAAATTCCGCAAGACGGACAGGCATTTCCCGGTAGGACTTCAAGCCATGCTTGAAGATTTGCACGTGCCCGGGGCAGTTCATCGGCTTGAGCGCAAAGACACGCTGATCGGCCTCCTCGTCATCGGGATGGGTAAAGGCATGGGCGGATTTTACCGCGAACATGTTTTCCTGATACCAACCCCAGTGACCGGAAGTTTCCCACAGCGACTTGTCGAGCACCTGCGGCGCGTTGACTTCCTGATAGGTGTTGGCGAGCCGCCGGCGCATATAGGCCGTCAGCGTCTGGAACATGCGCCAGCCCTTGCCATGCCAGAACACAACGCCCGGACCTTCTTCCTGGAAATGGAACAGGTCCATTTCGCGGCCGAGGCGGCGGTGGTCGCGCTTTTCGGCTTCGGCCAGCACGTGGAGATAATTGTCCAGCTCTTCCTGCGTCGCCCAGGCGGTGCCGTAGATGCGCGACAGCATCGCATTGTTGCTGTCACCGCGCCAATAGGCGCCGGCCACCTTCATCAGCTTGAAGGCCGTGCCAATCTGCCCCGTGGAGGCCATATGCGGACCACGGCAGAGATCGAACCAGTCACCCTGATAATAAATCTTCAGGTCCTGACCTTCCGGAATGGCGTCGACCAGCTCGACCTTGTAGTTCTCGCCCTTGGCGGCGAACACTTCCTTGGCCTTCTCGCGCGACCAGACCTCGCGGGTAAACGGCTTGTTGCGCAGGATGATTTCCTTCATGCGCTTTTCGATCTTCGGCAGATCTTCCGGCGTGAAGGGTTCGTTCTTGGCGAAGTCGTAATAGAAGCCGTTTTCGATGACAGGGCCGATCGTCACCTGCGTGCCGGGCCACAGTTCCTGCACGGCTTCGGCCATGACGTGGGCGGCATCGTGGCGGATGAGTTCCAGCGCACGGCCGTCTTCACGCGTGACGATCTCTATTTTGCCATCGGTGATGGTCTCGGACAAATCGCGCACGGTACCGTCAAGCGCAATGGCGACGGCCTTCTTGGCAAGCGATTTAGAAATGGATTCGGCGACCTCGCGGCCGGTCGTACCGGCGGGGTAGCTGCGCACGGATCCATCGGGAAATGTAAGGGAAACAGCTTCAGACATTGTCTAATCTCCTGTCCAGTCCCGCCAACGAATGCGGGTGGTGTTGGAATAATGATTTGCCCGCGACAAGCGGACAGGCAGGCTGATAAAGGCTTTTGCCATTGCAGTCAAAGGCGAAGGGTCGTTCAGCGAAGCATTTGCGCGAGACCATTGACCGTATTGGCGTTGCGGGTCGTGCCGATACCGAGCCTTTTGGTGGTCAGCACGGACAGCAGCCTGCTCTCGCTCGGCTTGCCGCAAAAATCGATCCATAGATCGCCGCCGGCAAGCGCGATCTTTTCCCTCTCACGGTATTTCTCCAGCAATTCGAGGACGCCGTTGTCCAGCGGCGCGCGCATCACCCGAACGCAGACATCCGGCGGATTGCCCTGGGCGAAGGGATTGTCCGCCACCAGTTTCAGCCAGTCGCCGCCCGAACGAACGAGAATATCGACATGTTTGCCGAAGCGGTCTTCGAAGGCGCGCTCCAGCCTCTCCTCAATCTCACGAACAGGTGCCGCCCCGGCGCGAAAAACCAGATTTCCAGTCGCGACCAGCGTTCTGCATTCGGCAAATCCCAGCTCTTCCGCCAAGGCCCTGAGATCGGCCATGACGAGCCGCTTGCCCGCGCCGAGCACGATGCTGTGCAGCAGGGCCACATAGTCATTCATCGATGCAGGCTCCAGTAACGCCACGGCATCCACCAGCGCCTGCCGCCATCGAGCGCTTCCGGCACCGGGTCCAGCCCGCTGGTGCCGCCCGGCCCGCAGCGCGCGACGCGAAACAGCGTCATCCACCCGCCGGCCCATAGCCCGTGTCGGGCAATGGCTTCATAGCCATATTCGGAACAGGTGGGGATATGGCGGCAGGAATTCCCGATGAAGCCGGATAGCGTCAGCTGATAAAACCGGATGAAACCGACGCCCAGAAGCCGCCCCGGCGTTTTGGCAAAGCTGCCTGTCCAGTTGCGGGATCGGCCCGCTTTTTCCGTCGTCTGCTGGTGCCGGCAGCCCGGTTCGCCGCACATCGCCTAACCTGCGGCGTTGAGAGCCGGCCGCCCCTCGATCTGGTCGAGCGCATCGACCACCGCTTCGAAGGTCAGCATGGTGGAGGCGTGGCGCGCTTTGAAATCGCGGACGGGCTGAAGCACCCGCATGTCTTCGAAACGGCCCGCGGGCCCCTCGCCGTCCTGTTTCAGCATGGCGAGCATGTCTTCCCGCGCCTGCCGGATTTCGCCGCTGGAAGCCCCGATGATGTGGTGCGCCATGATGGAGGCGGAGGCCTGGCCGAGCGCGCAGGCGCGAACCTCATGCGAAAACGCCGTCACGATGCCGCCTTCGACCTTCAGATAGACCTTGAGCTTAGACCCGCACAGCCGGGAGTGTTTCTCGGCGCTGGCGTCGGCATCCTCAAGAACGCCGATGAGCGGAATATTCCCGGCAAAGTCCAGAATGCGATTATTGTAGATATCGTCCATCGTCGGTGCCCGGCGCGCTCGAGATTGCCCAAAAACAGGACAGGTCAAATTTTTCAAACACAGCGTTTGTCGCAGTGAAGCTTTCCTGCCCTCCATTCTCAATATATGCTAACGAGCTTTCTGGACATCAAGCCGTGATGAAATTAACGGCTCCGATACCGAAATAACAGCATCGGTCTTGCCAAAATGCTGTAAAACAACCAGATAGCAGCAACTGCGAACATGAGTTCGCGATGAAAAACGAATTCAGGTGCGGCCTTTACCCGCATCGGGAGAGACGGAATGGATGCGATCGTGAAGAATTTCCCCGGCGCTGGCGCAAAACCCGACGTGGCAGAAGCTCGCCCAAGCCAGGCCGAAGCGGAAGAAGCAGTGCGCGTTCTCTTGCGCTGGGCAGGAGAAAATCCCGCCCGCGAAGGACTTCTGGATACGCCGAAGCGCGTCGCCAAGGCCTATCGCGAGCTTTTTGCCGGTTATGAGCTGAACGTTCAGGACGTGCTCGGCACGACCTTCGAGGAAGTCGGCGGTTATGACGATGTGGTGCTGGTGCGCGACATCCCCTTCTTCTCCCATTGCGAACACCATATGGTGCCTATCGTCGGCAAGGCGCATGTCGCCTATCTTCCGGCCGGCCGCGTGCTCGGCCTGTCGAAGATCGCCCGCGTCGTCGAAATCTTCGGCCGCCGCCTGCAGACGCAGGAAAACATGACCGCGCAGATCGCCAGATCGATCGAGGAAACCCTGAAACCGCGCGGTGTGGCCGTCATGATCGACGCCGAACATATGTGCATGTCCATGCGCGGCGTAAACAAGCAGGGGTCGACGACGCTGACCACCAGCTTCACCGGCACGTTCAAGAACGATCCGGCCGAACAGGTGCGCTTCATGACCATGGTGCGGAACCGCTAAGCGTTGGACCGAAAAGTGTAGCGCGGGTTTCCGAGAAACCCGATGCCCAGACAAATTTTGGAGTGGCGGACTGATTCCATTGCCTCCGCCGCTCTGAAACCTTCCGCTTTTCTCCCGGGGTAGCCATGTCCATTTCGTTTCCGTCCGCACCTGCGGACAAGGAAGTGCTCGAAAACGCAGGTCTTTTTTCGCCGAAATTCGATGCCCACGGCCTCGTCACCGCCGTGGTCACCGATGCCCGTGACGGCGAGTTGCTGATGGTCGCCCATATGAATGCGCAAGCCCTGTCGCTGACGCTGGAGACGGGCATCGCCCACTATTACAGCCGTTCGCGCGACAAAATCTGGAAGAAGGGCGAAACGTCAGGCAATCTGCAGACGGTGAAGGAATTCCGCACCGATTGCGATCAGGACGCCGTGTGGCTGAAGGTCTCCGTCGCCGGCCATGACGCGACCTGCCATACCGGCCGCCGCTCGTGCTTTTATCGTACCGTCGAACTCTCCAATGGTGAAGCTGTGACCAGGATCACCGACGACACCCGCCATTTCGATCCGGCCACCACCTATTCCGACACATAAACGGCCACCTTCCATCGGCCGCACCAATTTGCTACCAATATAATAGGCTTCAGGGATTTGAGGGAAGCCTGAGGAACTGGCAGGGAGTGCGGTCATGTTGGGATGGGGAAATCGTCACAATCAACTTGCGGCTGGAAATCCCGAAGCCACCGGCAATGAGCCGCCCGTCACCCAGATCGTCGACAAGCACCGCATAGCGCTCGCCCTTGGCGGCGGTGCGGCGCGCGGCTGGGCCCATATCGGTGTGCTGCGGGCGCTGGACGAGGCTGGCGTGAAGATCGGCATGATTGCGGGTACGTCGATCGGCGCGCTGGTGGGCGGTTGTTATCTCGCCGGCAAGCTCGATGAGCTGGAGGAGTTCGCCCGTTCGCTGACGATGCGCCGCATTGCCGGCCTGCTCGATCTCACCATCGGCGGCGGCGGGCTCTTCGGCGGCATGCGGCTGACCAAACGCATGCAGGAACATCTGGAGGGCCTGCGCGTCGAAAACCTCGACCATCCCTTCATCGCCGTCGCGACGGAACTGCGCACCGGCCACGAGGTCTGGATTCACCAAGGCGATCTCGTCACCGCGCTGCGCTCTTCCTATGCGCTGCCGGGCATTTTCGAACCCGTGCAGTGCAACGGTCGCACCCTGATAGACGGTGCGCTCGTCAACCCCGTGCCGGTTTCGGTCTGCCGAGCCTATGAGCAGGCGCTGGTCGTCGCCGTCAATCTGAATTACGACCTTTTCGGCCGTTCCGCCGTGGTCAAGCACGCCGCCTCGCCATCGCATGGCGGCGTCGCACCGGCGGTGGAAAGCCCGCCGCGTCCCGGCCTGCCGGGCGTCATGGTGCAGGCGTTTAACATTATTCAGGACCGGATTTCGCGCTCGCGCCTGGCGGGCGATCCTCCAGACCTGATGATGCATCCCCGCATCAACGATATCGGCCTCTCGGAATTCCATCGCGCCAGCGAAGCCATCGACCGGGGATATGAGGAAACGCGCTCCCGCATTCCGGAGCTTGAGCGCATGCAGCAGGCATTCCGGCGCTGATGCGCGAGACCCTCGCCTCATTCCTGTGCTTGTGACAGGAATGAGGGAAGTAATACGCTTCGCGAACTAACTCACCCGGCAATATAGGCCTTGATGTGCTCCGCTTCGGCTTCGATCTCGCCGATCCGCGCCTTAACCACGTCACCGATGGAAATGATGCCGGCAAGGCGGCCATTCTCTTCAACCGGCACATGCCTGAAGCGTCCGCCCGTCATGATTTCCATCAGCTCATCGGTGGTGGAATTGTGATGACAGCGTATGACATTCTTGGTCATGGCCACCGACACGGATTGCTGGAGGGAAGCGGCACCCTGGCCCGCCACGGCCTTTACGAGATCGCGCTCCGTGAAGATGCCGAGAACGACGCCATCGGCGTCGGTCACGACGACGGAACCGATCTTATGCGCGTGCAGCGTTCCCGCCGCCTCACCGATGCTGACCTCCGGACCGACAGTCACGACGTCCCGGCCCTTGCGGTCGAGAAGATCCTTTACGAATGTTGGCATGCCTTCCTCCTCTTTGCAGCGATACGCAGCGCCGCAGTCTCCCCCGGCGCTTGCAAATCATGGGATATCGTGCGCTGAGGTCCGCATGAATGCAATCCCGGATGGGACGCGCGAAAGCAAATTTGCGCCACGGCCGACAAGGAGCGTGATCGGCTCAGGCCAGCCGTCGATCGAAAAGCCCGAAGAACAGGAAGCCGAGCAGAAAGCCGAAGACATGCGCATCCCAGGCGATTTCACCGCCGACATCGCCGAACAGCGGCACGCCGACCGCAATCAGCACATTGCCGAACAGCCACATCAGCGTGAAGATCAGCACGGTGCGGTTGGAAAGCGCCGCAAGAATGCTCTGCCGCGGCATCAGATGGCCGAAGGAGGCGCTATATCCGCCACGCGCGGGAAAGGCGAAGCGGCAAGCCGCGCCCATCAGCGCCGATACGACACCGGATGCGCCAATGAGCACCGTCACATCACCCCAGTTCAGGGCGGCATGGCCGAAGGCGGAAACGGCGGCGGAAATGCACCATAACAGTACGAAGCGCACTGTTCCGATCCGGCGCAGAACCGGCGCGCCGAAGGCCATCAGCCACAATCCGTTAAAGAGAATGTGCTCGATGCCGCCATGCAGGAAAGAATAGGTCACCGGCGTCCAGAGCCATTCCAGCCCCTGCTGGGAAAACGGCACCGCATAACGCAGCGGAATGAAGCCGAAGGTGAAGATGAACCAGCCATTGCCTTCCTCCGAAAGAAGATAGGCGGGAACGACATAAGCGACGATCAGCGCGGCCAGAATGCTGACCAGCAGCGATGGCAGGTTGAAGACGGGATTGTTCGTGTCGTCTTTCGGCTCCGGCGTTTCCGAAACCGGCGGCTGTTCGCCGTCCCCATAGGACATGATCCCATCCCTGTCTTGGTCGAATTTTGCGTCCCCGAGCAATATAGGAAGCCCGAACGAAAAAAAAGCCGTCCCGCCCTTGAAGCGCTCGACGCCCAAACCGCTAGCGGCAAGGACGCCGGGCCGCGGGCGGTCCGGCTTGCGGGCCCGCCTTAAAATAACAGGCGACGCCATCGAATTGTGCTGACGGAGCTTTCCCCGACATGGCCGCTCCGATGCCACGACTATCGCCATCGGGCAATATCAACCCTTTGTTAACCTTAATAAATTCACTTGGCACGAAAATCGCTACGCCTCCAGATACAGACGTTCGGATGGACATGATGTCCCAAAAACGAACATGGAGAGATGCTATGAAGAGCATGGCCGGACTGGACATATATGCCTATTGGGATGAACTGCGCGGCAAGCGATCGGCCCCGCGACGCGAGGACATCGATCCCGCAAAGCTGAAACATCACCTTGGCGATCTTTTTATCCTCACGGACAAGGGAGAGAACACCCCGTTCTTCCGCCTTGCCGGTACTCGTCTTTGCGATCTGTTCGGGCGGGAATTGCGGGATCGCCCGTTTTCGGAATTGTGGCAGCCGGCAAATGCCGTCTTCCCCTGCCGCGTCGCGCGCGGCATCCTGCACCACCAGTTACCCGTGGTCTTCGATGTCGAGGCGGAGGACGGCCATGGCGCGGCACCGCTGGCGTTCGAAATGCTGCTCCTGCCGCTTCGCACCGATCCCGACGCCGCCCCAAGGTTGCTCGGGGCGCTGCTTGCGGAGCGGCCGAGACACGAATTCGCCGCGCCCATCCAGTGCCTGTCCATGAAAAGCAGCCGCCTGCTGCGCCTGGACATCGCGCCGGAAGGGTATCCGCTGAACAAGGGGGCCGAGGATACACCGCGCGCCGAAAGCTGCTGACGGACCTGTTCCAACGCTCCCGCCCCTCCGGGAGAGGTCCGGCAGCGCCGGAATCTCAAAAAAATACGTCAGAACTGCAACAATATTGCCGATCAGAAAAATTGTAGAGGTTAAACAATACAGTCTGTTAACTCGCGCAAGGTAGAAATTTACCGTCATCATTCATTACAATTGCGCTGCCCATGTTTTCGTCCCGCTCGGTCAACACCGCCCAAATCCTGCGTCCGGTTGAGGAAGCTCATCTCGACGACGCCGTCCGCGTGTCCTTCACCGGCCGCCTGATGTTGCCCGACCATGAAGAATATGATTGCACCGCGACCGAGATGACCGCCGAAAGAGCGCAGTTCACCTGCTCGGGCATTGCCCGCCACGGCGACCGCGTCATCGCCTATCTCCAGCATATCGGCCGCATCGAAGGCACGGTGACATCGCTCACCGCATCGGGCTTCCTCATCGCCATCAACGCGCCGGAGCGCAAGCGGGAAAAACTCGCCGCGCAGCTCGCCTGGATTGCCAAGCGTCAATTGCTCGGCCTGCCGGAAGACCGCCGCCACGACCGCCTGACGCCGCGTAATGCGAGGGCCCAGCTCGTTCTGGAAGACGGCGTGCTCGTCGCCTGCCGGCTGATCGACCTTTCCCTGTCGGGCGCGGCAATCGAGATCGAAAACCGGCCGCCGCTCGGAAGCCGGGTCCAGCTCGGCAAGAACATGAGCGGCAAGATCGTGCGCCACTTCATGGAAGGCGTCGCCGTGGAATTCGACCGCGTCCAGTCACCCGACGCACTGATCGAGTTTCTCTAACTAATTCCACCCGGACACGGCAGGTTTTGCGCCCGTAAGAATGCGTGCAGCATTTTTGGCGCGTTTTGCGCTCGACCCAATCGCATAATTGCGAAGATTCCCGGACGGCCCCTTGACGGGCTATGTTCTGTCTTCGGCCATATCGGGCCGCTTCTGGCGTCAGGTGCTTCATTCTCATTTCTCGCTACCGAACTTCCATTTTCACGCCCTGACGCTTACGGCAGACCGGCCTGGATCCATCATAGTCGGTAAAAGGGATAAGCGCGGCGGATCATGTTGCGCCATTGGCCAGCTCATCCACGGCGCGAAAACCGCTCCGCAAAACTTTTTTCCAGAAAAAATGCAGTTTTTTTGAAGTTTTTTTGTCGCTTTTTCCGGCCTGTATCAACCTGAAACAGCCATCCCAAAACGGGAAATCCACCTCTTCGGCAAGTGTCGCCAGCCGGCCGCGCGCGAAAACGGACACCGCAGCACGCGGAAAACCGCTGTCAATACAGCGGTCTAGATGGCTACCAAAAACCTAAAGCCACGATGCGTAAAATTGTAATAAAATTTGCTTCAAACACGCATAAAAACTAGTTCGAATACAGTTCAAAACAACGGCTAATTTGCTGAAATTTAAGCTCAAATTGCGCTTCGCAAATTTCCGCCGGGTCAAAATATACCTGCGAATGTCTCCTCACCACGGGGAGACAAGCAATGAACAAGAACAACCGTTTCGTTTTCACTCTGATCGCATTCATCGTCAGCGCCTTCGCGCATCAGGCAAGCGCCTCGCCGGCCGCCGTCATGCGCGTCATCGGCAAGGCCAACCCGCCGATCGGCCACTATGAATTCTGCCAGACCTATCAGAGCGAATGCCAGCCGACATCGCTGGACAACGGCCCGATGAAGCTGACCGAAGAGCGCTGGAAGACGATGCTCGACGTCAACTACACCGTCAACACCACCATCACGCCGATGACCGACATGGAAATCTATGGCGTCGAAGAACGCTGGGCCTATCCCACCACGGTCGGCGATTGCGAAGACTTCGTGCTCCTGAAGCGCAAGATGCTGATGAACAAGGGCTTCTCCGCCTCCAACCTGTTGATCACCGTGGTTCTGCAGCCGAATGGCGAAGGCCACGCCGTTCTGACCGTCCGCACCGATCGTGGCGATTTCGTTCTCGACAACATGCGCAACAAGGTCATGAACTGGTCGGAAACCGAATATACCTACCTGAAGCGCCAGGACACCGCCAATCCCGGCCGCTGGGTGAAAATTCAGGATGGCCGCGCCACCACTGCGGTCGGCGGTATCAACTGACCGCACGACCGACCCGTCTCCCCCAAATGAAAAAGCCGGCTCCGCAAGGATGCCGGCTTTTTCATTGTCAAATCCGTTGAGCGTCAGAGCAGCCCAAGCTCCGCCAGTTCCCGCCTGAGATCGGAAGGCATGTCCTCGCCGCCCGTGCCGCCGCCGAGATCGCGGGGCGCCTCGTCGTCCTTCAGGTAACGCCAGCCCTGAAACGGGCGCTTCGGCGCAGGTGAGGTTTCGATGACCTCCGGGCCGAGAATGAGATCGCAGCGGGAAATACCGTCTTCCCCCTTGAAGGAGCGGATATCGAGAAGTTTCTGCCGTGCCTGCACCTGCCCCTTGATGACCCAGTAAAGCGAACCGCCCTCGAGCAATTCCTCAACACGTTTCGGGATCATCCGGGTTGTGTGGACGCTGTGCGGCTCAAGGCCCGCGGCTATTGCGGTGAGCGCACGATGCGCGACCCAGTCTCTCAAGTCCTGGATTGAATCCGCACCGACGCAAAGTTTGATGAGATGTAAAGGCATGGTTCTATCAATGCCTTTTTGCGGCGGGCGTCAAGCATGGCAACCATGCCTGACGCCCTGCCCGTTCAGCACTCCACAACGTTCACGGCAAGGCCGCCGGTGGAGGTTTCCTTGTATTTCTCGCTCATGTCGTTGCCGGTCTGGCGCATGGTCTCGATACAGGCATCGAGCGGCACGAAATGCTGGCCGTCGCCCTTCAGCGCCAGCGAGGCCGCCGTCACCGCTTTCACCGCGCCCATGGCATTACGTTCGATGCACGGCACCTGCACAAGCCCGGCAATCGGATCGCAGGTCATGCCGAGATGATGCTCGAGCGCGATCTCGGCGGCATTTTCCACCTGTTCTGGCGATCCGCCCATGACCGCGGCAAGGCCTGCCGCCGCCATGGCGGAAGCCGAGCCCACCTCGCCCTGACAGCCCACTTCCGCGCCTGAAATCGAGGCATTGTGCTTGATGATGCCGCCGATGGCGGCCGCCGTCAGCAAAAAGTCGCGCACGTCATCGACGCTCGCATCCTCATGGAAATGCCGGAAATATCTGACGGTGGCAGGAACGACGCCCGCCGCACCGTTGGTCGGCGCGGTCACCACGCGACCGCCGGCGGCGTTTTCCTCGTTGACCGCCATGGCGTAAACGCTCAGCCAGTCATTGGCCATGACCGGGTTCAGCCGGTTGCTGCGCCATTCCGCATTCAGCTTCTCGTAAATGGAGCGGGCGCGGCGGCGCACCTTCAGGCCGCCAGGCATGATGCCGTCCACTTTCAGACCGCGCTCGATGCAGCCGTTCATCGCCTCCCAGATCTGGTCGAGACGCTCGTTCAGCTCCTCGCGGGAAACCACCGTCTCCTCGTTGGCCCGCTTCATCTGGGCGATGGTGCGGCCGGAACGGGCCGCCATATCCAGCATTTCCCGCGCGGTGGCGAAGGGATAAGGCACGCGCGGACCGTTATCGATGGTCTTGCCACGCTGCTTGATCGCCTCCAGCTCCGTATCGGTGACGACGAAACCGCCGCCGACGGAATAATAGATGCGCTTGACAAGCAGCCTGCCCTGATTGTCGAAGGCGGAAAAAATCATGCCGTTGGCATGGCCGGGCAGCGGGTTCTTCTTGTCGAAGACCAGATCTTCGGCCGGGCGGAACACATAGGAAGGATGGCCGGGCGGCGTCACGGTGCCGGCGTTTTCCACCGTCTCGATGATGGCGTCCATCGCATCGGGGTCGACAATATCCGGCCGTTCGCCGGTGAGGCCGAGAATGACGGCACGCCCGGTACCGTGGCCGATGCCGGTAAAGGCGAGCGAGCCATGCAGGCTGACCTTCAGCTGCGCAACGGCCGCGCCTGCCGGCCGCGGCCACTCATCGCTAAGGATCAGCGCCAGAAAGCGGTTGGCTGCCGTCATCGGCCCCATCGTATGGGAGCTCGAAGGACCGATACCGATCTTGAAGACGTCAAAGACCGAAAGAAACATGAAGTTCGCCTTGAATAAGAATGGATTCCACCACCATCATATCCAAAGCCAAAACGGATCGCCACAAAAGAGCGTCAGCGGTTTGCGCAGCTGCGACATAATTGCCCTCAAACGAAAACAGCACGGTTTCCAAAGGAAAACCGCGCCGTTTCAAAACCCGTCATTCAGGAGAGATGCTTATGGGCTGCCAAAAATGTACGTCAATGCGAGAAAAGCGGCAAAGCCTGCAAGTGCGCGCAAGGTGACGCCCCAGCAGGATTTCTGAGCGGTTTCTTCCATGATTACTCCAGCTATTCACTCTCCGGGGGATCTTCAAGACCCGGCCCGTTGAGGCAAGCATTTATTAAAATCTGGCGGCGAAGGCAAATGCAAAAAGCGGCTAAATGAAGGCGTTTTCGACAGGCTGCCATTCGCCCCGCGCATAGGTATGTGAAAAAACAAGGTGTTAGCGTGAGGCCCGTAGAAGCGCCATTTTGGGCTTCGCCGCAATTTAGGCTAAAGTGTAACCGTTATTTAAAGCTTTCCTACAAACATCTGTTGAAAACCCCGCCTACCAAACACCTTACGGTCGAATTTCTTGCGCTGAAGCGTCGCGCCTTGAAAGGGCATGACCTGTGCTTTATCGACAATGGCAACGGCAACGATGCGAGTCACCCCATGCAGCAGGCATCCTCCTTCCCCGATCGCGAAACAGTCGCATCGAAACTCACTTCGCTTGCAAGCGAGGATAAAGCCTGGGTGCTGCTGTTGATGGAAAACGCCCTGCAGGACGAGAACCTGCTGGCTGGCCTCAATCTTTATCTCGACCAGCAGACCAATGCCCGCTTCCTCAACAGCCTGAAGCTGGAAACGACTGGCGAATGGCTTGGCGGCAATGCCCCTGCCCGGCTGCAGATCCGCATCATGGAAACCGCAAGGGCGAGCCAGCACCCCGCTTTTCTCGCCTTCCGCAAGGGACTGACGGCATCGGCCGGTCTCGAAAAAGCCTATCCCAAGGCGCCGATCTGATCGTTCAGGCTAATCCGGCACCCTGTCGACAACGGCGATGATGGGCCCCATCAGGAACAGCGAGTCCCGCCTTTTCATTGCGGGAATATCGACGCTGGATATGGTGCCGTCGAGATAGAGCGCATTCGGCGCGTGCAGCACATCCCTGAACAGCGTGGCGAAATCGTAAAAGCGCACGGTATTTTCCGAAATGGCGAAATGCACCATGCCATCGCGGGAAACGCCGACGCCGTTGCGCCGCTTCAGGCTGTCGCTATCGGGCAGAAAGCGCGGATGCAGCTTGCCATCGATGACGAGCATCGGCCCGGATTGCGTGGCGAAGTCCGGCGTGGAATCCGCTGCCAGGTAGGCCTGCGTTTCCAGCACGCCGGCCGCCGCCCCCTTCAGATAAAACACGCCATTGGGCAGAAGATGAAAATTGCCCCAGCCGCCGCCGGTGCTGATCGGCGAGCGTTCGATGCCATTTTCGATAAAGAGGCCGACAGGGGAATAGTCCGAATGGTACATGCCGCCATTCATGGCAAAGACGCTGAACATGTGCTGCCGCCACAGCGCCGACGAGAGAGCAGCGAAGGAGCCATATCCCTGGCCGGAGACATGATCGCGGTCGTAAATCCGGATGGTGCTTTTTGCCGGGTCGAAACTGCAGACGGTATAACGACCACCGGCATGGTCCATGATCCTGCAGAAATCCGCCTGCCCGCCGGCCTGAGCCGAAAATGGCAACAGCAAAGGCAACAGCAGCTTCGCCAGTCTTTTCATCGATCCGTTCATGCCCGCCCCGTGATTCTTGTCGGCGCACATTCGCAGGAAAATTCGGTCAAAGAAAAGGCGTCACCCGTGTTTCAGGATGACGCCGGACCTTTAAGGGGAGATGTCGTCAGCGACGGGCGGCGCGGTCCACATTGCGGCCGGCATCCTGCGTCGCGTCGACGGCGTTCGCCGTGTCACGACCCATGCCGCGAATGGTGTTACCACAGGAGCTCAGGGTGACAACGGTCAACAAAGCCACGAAAACGGTCGAAAGAATGCGTGTGATCATGTGAAACTACTCCCCTATGACTTGCCGTCCAAAGGCAAGTACCGATGTGATATGCGTCACAATAACGTGAGTCCCAAAAATCCGTTCCAGCAGCATTTCAAAAAATCCTGTCGATGAAAATTAACATGGTTTTGAAGTTCCCGAGAGAAACTCGGCATCCGGATCGTGGCTTAGGAAAATCCCGTGGGTGATATGACTGACATCAACAATCGGCTTCTGGTGATGACGGCAGGCGGTGTGAACCCCAATGTCATGATCAATGCGCTGGCGGCCCGATTTCCCGACATCCATGTTTTCATGGAGCAACCGGAAAGCAAGTCGGTCATTCTCAGGCGGCGCGCGCGACGGCTCGGCTGGATTGTCGCTGCGGGCCAGATGGCGACGATGATCGCCTCGCGGCTCGGCAAGCGCTTCACGGTTCGCAGAAGCAATGAGATCATCGCCGAACACGGCCTTTCTCCCGATCTCCATCACAGTCTCCCCGTCACCCAATTCGCCTCGCTCAACGATGAGGAATGCCGCAAGGCCGCCAATCTGCTGAAACCGGCGGCGATCTTCACCATTTCCTGCCGCCTGCTGACACCGACCACGCTTCAGGCCCTGCAATGCCCGGTCATCAATTTCCATGCCGGCATCAATCCTGCCTATCGCGGGCAGATGGGCGGATACTGGGCGCTGGTGGAAAAAGACCGCGGCAATTTCGGCGCGACCGTGCATCTGGTCGACAAGGGCGTGGATACCGGCGCCACGCTCTACGAGAAGCGGCTGAAACCATCGCCTTCCGACACGATTGCCACTTACCCCCTGCTTTTGACCGCCGCTTCGGTGGATATTGCCGTCAGCGCCATCGAGGACGCCCTTTCCGGCAGCCTTGCGCCGCAGCCGCCCTCACCCGGAAAATCGGTACTGCGCTTCCCGCCGACCATCTGGACATGGCTTTGGAACGGCCTGACGAAACGGATCTGGTGAAGCCACGCGTCAGGGATTGGGGCCGAGCTTCGTCGCAGATGCAAGCCTGTCTTGCCGCAACAGGCACAGACTTCGCCGCAAAATAGGTGCATGATAATAAAAAGGATCACGCACAAATTGCCCGATATCTCCACCGCTTCCATCATTCCCGCGTCCATCGAAGCCTCGCCGGCGCAGGTGCTTGGCTCGACCGACCTTGCCGGTCTCTTTCCGCAGGGTGTGCGCGTCTATCTCACCGACACTGGAGCGGCCTCGCAGGAAAGGCTCGTTGAAGCCGCAGGACATTTGCGCGATCTCGGTTATGAGCCGGTGCCGCATCTTGCAGCGCGACGCATCCCCTCCCGCGCAGCGTTTGAGGAACAGGTAAAACGGCTTGCCGGAGAAGCGGGCGTAACCGATGTTCTGGTTGTCGGTGGCGGCGTCGACCGGCCGGCCGGTCCCTTCGCATCCAGCATGGACATCCTGTCCACCGGCATTTTCGACCGTTGCGGCATAAGACAGATCGCCATCGCCGGCCACCCGGAAGGCAGCCCCGATTTCAACGAGGAGACGGCCATGGCCGCACTCAGGCTGAAACGCGATTTTGCCGAAAGAAGCGATGCCGCAATGCGCATTGTCACCCAGTTCGGTTTCGATCCCGCGCGTTTCATCGCCTGGGCGGAAGGACTTGCGGCGTCAGGCATCGAGCTTCCGGTGCATATCGGCGTTTCCGGCCCGGCCAAGATCACGACGCTTTTGAAATATGCCGCGCTTTGCGGCGTCGGCAATTCAATCGCCTATCTCAAGAAGAACGCGCTTTCGCTGACAACGCTTGCCAAGGGCCATTCACCGGAAAGCGTCGTCGGACCCATCGAGCGGCACTGGCAGGCCAATCCGCAAGGGCCGATCCGGCAAATTCACGTCTTCCCCTTCGGCGGATTGCAGAATTCGGCCGACTGGCTGGTCAAGCGTGGAAGCTGGCAAACCGGCGCGGTGGACAGTTCGGCATCGCCGGATTCGATGGCGGGCTAAAACCGCGATTCTAACGGCGCGACGGGCCACGGCCGCCGCGCACCTCCAATATCTCAGGCCGCCTTGGCGACTTCGACAAAAGCGTTTCGAATGCTTTCAGCCACGGCAAGAACAGGGCGGGACGCCTTATCACCCATGATCAGGCGGATATCGAAACAGCCGAGTTCCGGCAGGCCTTCCTTGTCGCCCAGAATGACCATGTCGTTCTGCACATAGGATCGCGGCAGCGGCGCGATGGCGAGATCGGCGGCAATCGCCGCGCGCTGCGCCATGGTATGGCCGCTGAGATAGGCCACGCGGAAATTGCGGCCGCGCTTTTCCAGCGAATGGATCGCTTCCGAGCGCCAGATGCAACCCTCTTCCCAGATGGAGATTGGCAGCGGATCGCGCAGATAGGCCGTGCCGCATTTTGCGCCTGCCCAGACCAGACGCTCGCGCATCAGCACCTCGCCCGTATCCCGAAGGGGATGGGAGGCACAGTTGACGAGGGCAAGATCGAGCCTCTGCTCATCCATGCGCTTATAGAGATTGGAGCTGGAATCGATGGTGACGTCGATCATGATGCCGGGGAAAGCCTCGGCAAAACGCTTGAGAATGCCAGGCAGCAGGCCACGCTCGCCAATATCCTCCGGTGCGCCGAGACGGACGACGCCGGAAAGCTCCGGCATGACGAAACGCGACACGGCCTCGTTGGACAGCGCAATCATGCGCCGCGCATAGGTCAAAAGCGTCTCCCCATGCGCCGTCAATGTCACCGAACGGGCATCGCGCAGGAAAAGCGTCGTTTTCAACTGCTCTTCGAGCTTCTTGATCTGCATGGAAACCGCAGACGGTGTTCTGAACACCACTTCCGCAGCGGTGGAGAAATTCCCCGTTTCGGCAATGGCGACGAAGGTTCTCAATATGTCGTTATCCAGCAACGGCAGCGGTTGGCGGAAAGTCACGGTCATGGCACGCACCTTCAAATATTTTGATTTATAGATGGATATCATTTCGTTTGATTGAATGTCAACAAGCGCGCACCATCCGTGACATCGATTGACGGGGCGGATTTAGCCTCGTCGGCAAGCGCGTACCAAAGTCGCAAACAGGATCGTGGTTCAGGAAAGGATCAAGACATGACCATGATACATTATCTCCCCGTGACGAACCGTTCCTCGCACCGTCCGTCATCCAGCGGCTGGCTTCATCGCCTGTCCGACCATGTTGCCGCCCGTTACGCCGCATGGCGTCGCGAAAAAATGCTTCGCGCACTAGAGGCATTGCCGCCTGAAACATTGAAGGATATCGGATGGCCGACGACGGACAACAGCCGCATAAACGTCATCCGCAGATGACATTCAACCGGTGGCCCGCAACGTTTCCAGACGTGCGAGCCATCCCTGCCCGCCCTTCGAATGGAGGGACAAGGGCGCAAAATAGCGTGCCTGTTTTACATGCGACACGCCGCCTTTTTTAAAGGCTTGTCGCAAAATTTGCATATTTCAAAAGCGATTTTTTGACAGCCCCGATTCCACGGCGTATTTTTCGTTAAAGATGTCGTAGACAGGACATCCAGAAGACCAATTCCAAGGGAGGAATTGCGTATTCGCAACGGAGCACGGGCAAATGAGCAGAAACTCCCAGAAGAAGCGCTCAATCGTCTTTTTTCTCATTCCGCAATTTACCATGCTGCCATTCGCCGCAGCGGTTGAAACGCTTCGCATCGCCAACCGAATGTTGGGCTATCAGGCCTATGAGTGGCGGCTCTCCTCGCTCGATGGCCAGAAGGTCATGTCGTCAAGCGGCATCTGTCTTGAGCCCGATACCTGTCTTGCCGATGAGCGGCGCTACGTCAACGGCGAAAACCGCCCGGAAATGGCGATCATCTGTTCGGGCATCGATGTGGATCAACACATCAACAAATCCGTCAATGCCTGGCTGCGCGAATCCTATAATCGCGGCATCGCCATCGGCAGCCTCTGTACCGCGGCCCATATTCTCGCACAGGCGGGCCTTTTGAACGGCAAGCGCTGCGCGATCCACTGGGAAAACCTGCCCGGTTTTTCCGAAGCCTTCCCGCAGGTGGAGGTCTATGCCGACCTCTTCGAAGTCGACAGCAACATCTACACCTGCGCTGGCGGCACGGCCTCGCTCGACATGATGCTGAGCCTGATCGGCCAGGATTTCGGCGAAAACCTCGTCAACCGCGTCTGCGAACAGCAATTGACCGACCGGGTGCGCAGCCCCAATGACCGCCAGCGCCTGCCGCTGCGCGCCCGCCTCGGCGTGCAGAACAGCAAGGTCCTGTCGATCATTGAATTGATGGAAGGCAATCTTGCCGAGCCGCTGTCGCTGCTCGATATCGCCGATGCCGCCGATCTGTCGCGCCGGCAGGTGGAGCGCCTCTTCCGCCAGGAAATGGGCCGCTCGCCCGCCCGCTATTATCTCGAAATCCGCCTCGACCGCGCCCGCCACCTGCTGGTGCAATCGGCCATGCCGGTGGTCGAAGTCGCCGTCGCCTGCGGTTTCGTCTCAGCCTCGCATTTTTCCAAGTGTTATCGCGAAATCTACAATCGCACGCCGCAGCAGGAACGCGCCGAGCGCAAGCTCCTGATCAGCGCCTCGCGAATGGCGATGGCGAGCCAGGCAGGCAAGGCCGCGCATTGAATGCGTGGTAAAGGCTACAAACACGACGGAGCTTGTTTCAGGATAAAAAACCTCTCCTCCGTCATGCCGGTCCCCGGAACAAGCCCGAGGATGATCGGGCATCCAGTCACGGCGCTTCTGCGCCGTGAGAAGAGTCTTTCGCGATCAAGGACTTGATCGCGCTGGACCCCGGATCAAGTCCGGGGTGACCGAGTGCGGATGATGGAACTTTGCTAAACCACCGAACTTGGTCAGCGGCTAGCAAACACAATCAGACCACTTCACCCAAACGGCCGAACCGCATGGGCAAGGTCTTCCGCTGTCAAGCCGTCGCCTGCCCTATGGCCGGCCTCGCCATGCAGCCAGACCCCGGCCGCGGCCGCTTCGAAAGCGGGAGCTCCCTGCGCCAGCAGCGCGCCGATGATGCCGGCCAGCACATCGCCTGATCCAGCTGTCGCAAGGCTTGCGGGAGCATTGGTGTTGACCAGCGCCCGGCCATCCGGCGCGGCAATCACCGTATCCGCGCCCTTATAGACCAGCACGGCGCCGCTGCGGGCCGAAGCGACCTGCGCCTTCTCGATCTTGCTCAGCATCTTGTCGGCGGCAAGATCGGGAAACAGTCGTGCAAACTCGCCCTCATGCGGCGTCAGCACGAATTTGCCCTTGCCCGACGTGACACGCGCAAACAGGGCCTCCCTGTGATCCCTGAAAGCCGTGATCGCATCGGCATCCAGCACGACCGCCTTATCTCCAAGCAGAGACACGAAGTGGCGCACCTTTTCGAGGTCGCCGAAACCCGGGCCGAGAACGAAAGTGCCATGACGCCCATCGTCCAGCCACGACCGCAGATCGTCGGCATCGTCCACCGGCGCGTTCATCACCGCCGTCAGCGTGACGGAGAGCACATCGAGCGCTTGCCTCGGCGCAGCGATGGTGACGATGCCCGCCCCCGCCTTCAGTGCCGAAAGCGCGGTCATGCGGCTTGCGCCCGTCGCATGGGCCGGGCCGGAAAAGACGGTCAGATGCCCGCGACGGAATTTGTGGGTTTCCATATCGGCATGAGGCAAGGCATCCCGCCAGATCAGCGGGCTATTTTCCGCCACCGATCCCGCATGGGCATCAAGGATGCGGGACGGAATGCCGATATCGAACACCTCGAGCTTTCCACAAAGCTCCCGCCCCGGCATCAGCAGATGACCCGGCTTGCGCGCCATGAAGGTCACCGTCCGCTCAGCCCTGAACGATGCACCGAGAGGCACGCCCCGCCTGCCGCAGAGGCCCGAGGGCAGGTCGACGGCGAGAACCGGCACCTTCGCCCGCGTGACCGCCTCGATCACCCGGATAAGCTCCTGCGGAACATCGCGGGACAATCCGGCCCCGAACACCGCATCAATCACCACGTCACCGGCAACTGGGGAATACCCGTCAAACGGCAGCGGCGTCACGCCGCTCCGCTCGAATGCCGTCCGGGCATCGCCCCTGACCGCGCCGACATCGCCGAGATGATGAACCGCGACGACCGCACCGCTCTGCAAAAGCGCCCGCGCCGCCACATAACCATCGCCGCCATTGTTGCCGCCACCACAGAGCACGACGAAACGCTGCGCCTGCGGATAGTGACGCAGCACCGAGGCCGCAACCGCCTGCCCCGCCCGCTCCATCAGGTCATAAAGAGGAATGCCGGATTGCCCGGCCGCCGCATCGATGCGGGCCATGGCAACAGGGTCGATCAGGAAAAGGCGCGGAAGGGATTTCATGTCCCGATCATCCCTTCAAAACGCCGGAAAGGCAATCGATACAAAAATAAGCAAATAGCCATGTCTAAATAATAGACAAATGCATAAAATATAAACAAACAGCCATTGCTCTACCCACGCCTTTCCAAATATTCAAAAAAACTAAAATAATACAAATTCACAGAAATGCTGATGGATTTTTCGGGTTTCCGCGAGAAATTGGCTGGAAAAGCGCAAAAAGCGAATGCATTTTGTGTCGGAAAGCCGGGGGATCGAAGTTTTTTCTTCAAGCCCGCTTCCGATCTGGCACAATACGTGCATTCTTGTGGCAGAGCGGGAGTTACCTGCTTTAACGGGAGAAGCGGAGAGATATTTTCTCATGAAAAAGATCGAAGCGATCATTAAGCCTTTCAAGCTCGATGAAGTGAAGGAAGCCCTTCAGGAAGTCGGACTTCAGGGAATCACGGTCACGGAAGCAAAAGGCTTTGGTCGTCAGAAGGGCCACACGGAACTCTACCGCGGAGCGGAGTACGTCGTGGACTTTTTGCCGAAAGTGAAAGTCGAAGTCGTATTGGCGGATGAGAATGCGGAAGCCGTCATCGAGGCGATCCGCAATGCGGCGCAGACAGGACGTATCGGCGACGGAAAGATTTTCGTTTCCAATGTCGAGGAAGTCATCCGCATCCGTACCGGTGAAACAGGCGTGGACGCCATATAATCAAGAACGTCCCGAGCCGGGGAGGCTTGGGTTTTCACCTCGTCATCATCACACTCAAGGAAAATGTTTAAATGACGACCGCAAACGATATCTTGAAGCAGATCAAGGATAACGACATCAAGTTCGTGGACCTGCGCTTTACCGACCCCAAGGGCAAGCTGCAGCACGTCACCATGGATGTTGTCTGTGTGGACGAAGACATGTTCGCCGATGGCGTCATGTTCGACGGCTCCTCGATCGCCGGCTGGAAGGCCATCAACGAGTCCGACATGGTGCTGATGCCCGATCCGGCCACCGCCCATATCGACCCGTTCTTCGCCCAGTCCACCCTGGTCGTCCTTTGCGACATTCTCGACCCGGTCTCGGGCGAAGCCTATAACCGCGACCCGCGCGGCACTGCCAAGAAGGCCGAAGCCTACCTCAAGGCATCCGGCATCGGCGACACCGTTTTCGTTGGCCCGGAGCCGGAATTCTTCGTCTTCGACGACGTGAAGTACAAGGCCGATCCCTACAACACCGGCTTCAAGCTCGACTCGTCCGAACTGCCGTCCAACGACGACACGGATTACGAGACCGGCAACCTCGGCCACCGTCCGCGCGTCAAGGGCGGTTATTTCCCGGTTCCGCCGATCGACAGCCTGCAGGACATGCGCTCCGAAATGCTGACGGTTCTGGCCGAAATGGGCGTCGTCGTCGAAAAGCACCACCACGAAGTGGCTGCCGCACAGCACGAGCTGGGCGTGAAGTTCGACACGCTCGTCTCCAGCGCCGACAAGATGCAGATCTACAAGTACGTTGTGCACCAGGTCGCCAATGCCTATGGCAAGACGGCAACCTTCATGCCGAAGCCGATCTTCGGCGACAACGGCTCGGGCATGCACGTTCACCAGTCGATCTGGAAGGGCGGCAAGCCGACCTTCGCAGGTGACGAATATGCAGGCCTTTCCGAGACCTGCCTCTATTACATCGGCGGCATCATCAAGCACGCCAAGGCCATCAACGCCTTCACCAACCCCACCACCAACTCCTACAAGCGTCTGGTGCCGGGTTATGAAGCGCCGGTTCTGCTCGCCTACTCCGCGCGCAACCGTTCCGCCTCGTGCCGTATTCCCTTCGGCTCCAACCCGAAGGCAAAGCGCGTCGAAGTCCGCTTCCCGGACCCGACCCAGAACCCCTATCTCGGTTTTGCGGCCATGCTGATGGCCGGCCTCGACGGCATCAAGAACAAGATCCACCCCGGCAAGCCGATGGACAAGGACCTTTACGACCTTCCCGCCAAGGAACTGAAGAAGATTCCGACCGTCTGCGGCTCGCTGCGCGAAGCGCTGGAAAGCCTCGACAAGGATCGCAAGTTCCTGACCGCCGGCGGCGTGTTCGACGACGACCAGATCGACTCGTTCATCGAGCTGAAGATGCAGGAAGTCATGCGTTTCGAAATGACCCCGCATCCGGTCGAATTCGACATGTACTACTCGGCCTGATCGGCCTTTGGAGCGCTCCCATCGGGGCGCTCCATCCATTCCGGCGGTTTTCCCTGGAAAGCCGCCGTTTTCTTTTGAAGCCCAGCCATCATTGCGAAGAATGTCGAACAAGCCAGCCTCTCAGCAAACGCGCCTCACGGACTGGCTTATCTTTCTGGCGGTGCCGTTCTTTTTTTCCAGCAATGTCATTTTCGGCCGTGGCGTCGTCGGCGAAGTCTCACCCTTCATCGCCGCCTTCATCCGCTGGATCGGCTCGACCCTCATCATCGCCCCCTTCATGATCGCCGACTGGCGCAACTGCCTTGCCTTCGTGCGGCGAAAAACGCTGCTCTGGCTCGTCCTCGGCATTCTCGGCATGGGCATCTGCGGCGGCGTGGTCTATTGGGGGCTGACCATGACGACGGCCGCCAACGGCACGTTGATCTACACCACGTCCTCGCTGTTCATCATCCTGTTCCAGCGCGTCTTTCAGGGCCGCCCGATCCGGAAGCTGGAAGTGGCAGGCATGGTCATCGCCTTTGCCGGCGTGGCGGCCATCGTGCTCAAGGGCGATATGTCCGCTCTCTGGCACCTGAATTTCAACATTGGCGATTTCGCGATCCTGACGGCGGCCATCGCCTTTGCGGTCTATTCTCTGCTGCTGCGCAATCCCGCTGCACGGCAGATGGCCTCTTTCAGTCTTTTCGGCCTGATCGCCTTTTCCGGCGCGCTCGTGCTTCTGCCGCCTGCGGCGCTGGAACTGGCGCAGGGCGGCATGTTGCCCGCCACGCCAATGGCCTGGGCCAAGATCGGCGGCATCATCCTGTTCGCCTCACTATTGGCCTTTTATTGCTTTACCCATACAGTGCGCGTCTTCGGTCCCGCCACCGCTGGCGTCACGCTTTACATGATGCCGCCGGTCTCGATCCTCATGGCCACGCTGTTTCTGGGGGAGACTTTCGAGACCTATCACGCCATCGGCATCGTGCTGGTCACCGGCGGCGTCATCATCGCCACCGCACCCATCGGCAGAAGGCGCTGAACGCGGAAGGCAGACCGGCGCCAAAACCGCTAGGTCTTGATATTTCGCATTCCGATACCACCTAGTATTGGGAAAGGAAGTACATGCCATGAAACAAAGAAACGCAAAATTCACGCTTGGCGAAATCGTCCGCCACAAGGTGTTTCCGTTCCGCGGTGTGGTGATCGACGTGGACCCGGAATATGCCAATACCGAGGAATGGTGGAACGCCATCCCTGTGGAAATCAGGCCGGATCGCGACCAGCCCTTCTATCATCTTCTGGCCGAAAACGAGGAGACGGAATATGTCGCCTATGTTTCCGAACAGAACCTCGTCCACGACGAAAACGAGACGCCGCTCCGAAACCCCAATATCGGCCGCATCTTCGACAAGGCGCCGAACGGCGAATGGCGCCCGAAAATGTCGACGGCGCATTGACCCCCGCCAACGTTCTCCCCTCCCTCCCAGGGGCATAAAAAAACCGGTCTGTCGCCAGACCGGTTTTCCTGTTTTTGGTGCTTACGCTGCGATCAGGGCTTCGGCGCGCCCTTGGCAGCGTCCTGTGCGGCTTCCAGCTTCTTGCGGGCCTCTTCAGCCTTCTTCTGCATGCCTTCCTGCAGGCTGCGCTGGCTTTCGGCAAGCTGCGACTGGGTGATCGCCGGGCCGTCATAGGCGCCGGTGAAGCCGGAGAGCGCGATCTTGATGGGGTTCGGCGCGCGGCGGAAGTTGATGGAGGTGAAGACCACCTCGCTACCCTTCTTCAGGGAAGCGATCATCGCGTCCGTCAGCGGAACTTCGGCCGTGCACTTGTCGGGAAGGCAAACGGCGTAATCGAGCTTCTGGCCCTTGCCGCCGTCGATCTGCATCATCACGCCCGGAGGAACGAGACGCGCGGTCGGAACGGAGACCTGCAGCAGCTTGCGGTTGACCTTGCCTTCAACGGTGATGAGGCCGACGGCGGTGATCATCTGGCCGTTCTGGGCAAGAACCACGTTCTGCACGACGCAGACATCGTTGTCTTCCTGCTTGGAGCAGGTCTTGAACCAGCCGAGCGGCGGAGCGCCAGCGCCCTGAGCGGCGGGAGCCGCATCCTGCGCCTGCGAGATGGCCGGAGCGGACATTGCGCCGAGAGAAAGGACCAGAGCGGACAGAGCCGTCCGGGTGAATGTGTTTGCCTTGTGCATCATAAGAGTTCCGTCTCCTGAATGTCTGCCAGAACAGAACCGCAAGATCCTGTTCGCCGATGGCGGTATCCTTCTGCCCGTTCAACTGTCGTTTAAATGAGGCAAATGCGTGACCCGTCTCTTCCGGTCCCCCTGTTACATGCCGATCGCGGCGATATCCAGCACTTCTTTAACTTTTTCTTGAGCTGACCCAAGATTTCCCGCCGTTGCATGGGTCATGCAATGTCCGTGTGCTACATATCTGCCAGAATCATGACGATAAACCGGTCAGGTCCACATATCGGACTGACCGTTGAGACAGGATAGTGACATGCGCAACCTTGCGGCCCTCATCCCCGCATTGTTCCTTCTGGGATCATCCCTGCTTCCCGCCGGAACCGCCCTGGCACAGCCGCTTCACGGCATTTCCATGCATGGCACGCCTGCTATGCCGGCAGATTTCCGCCACTTCCCTTACGTCAATCCGGACGTGAAGAAAGGCGGCCGAATCTCTTACGGCGTCGTCGGTACCTTCGACAGCCTCAATCCCTTCGTTCTCAAGGGAATGCGCACCACCGCACGCGGCGTCTGGGACCCGGAATTCGGCAATCTTCTCTACGAACCGCTGATGCTGCGCTCCAGCGACGAGCCTTTCAGCCTTTACGGCCTGCTCGCCGAAACCGCAGAGTGGGATGAGGAGCGCAGCTTCGTCCAGTTCAACCTCAACCCGAAGGCAAAATGGTCCGACGGCGAGCCGGTGACCGCAGATGACGTCATCTTCACCTTCAATCTCCTGAAGGAAAAAGGGCGCCCGCCCTTCAACACCCGTCTGGACGGGGTAGCGAAGCTGGAAAAAATCGGCGATCGCAGCGTGCGTTTCACCTTCAATGACAAGGCGAACCGCGAAACGCCGCTCATTCTCGCCTCCTCCACCCCGATCCTGCCGAAACATGCGATCGATCCGGAAAAATTCGAGCAGGCGGGCCTCGGCCCGGTCCTCGGTTCGGGTCCATACCGAATCAAAACCCTGCGGCCGGGCGAACGAATCATCTGGGAGCGGAACCCGGATTATTGGGGCAAGGATATTCCCGGCAAGGTCGGCTTCGACAATTACGACGAGATCAGCGTCACCTATTTCCTTCAGGTCACCACCATGTTCGAGGCCTTCAAGAAGGGCGATATCGACATTTATCCTGAAGGCGATGCCATCAACGGCACTTCCGATACCTCCCACTGGGGACAGGCTTACAATTTCCCGGCCGTCCATCGCGGCGATATCGTCAAGGACGTCTTCCAGCCCCGCCTGCCCACCGGCATGTTCGGCCTCGTTTTCAACACCCGCCGCGCCGTCTTCGCCGACGAAAGGGTGCGCGAAGGCCTTACCTATGCCTTCGATTTCGAATGGATGAACAAGAACATCCTCGGCGGCTCCTTCAAGCGCACCCAGAGCTACTGGCAGAACTCGCCGCTCGGCGCCTATGGCAACGCTGCCGACGAACGCGAACTTGCGCTGCTCGGCGATGCGGCCAAGACCATGCCTGCTGAACTGCTGGCAGGCACCTACGCCCTGCCCACGACAGACGGCACGGGCGCCGACCGCAAGGTGCTCAAAATGGCCGTCGACAAGCTTAAAGAGGCTGGTTACAGCATCAAGAACGGCAAGATGTCCGATGCCAATGGCCGCCAGCTCGCCTTCGAAATCATGACGCAGAACCCGGCGCAGGAACGCATCGCGCTTGCGTATCAGCGCTCGCTGAACCTGATAGGCGTCGCCATGGGCATCCGCTCGGTCGATGACGGGCAATACCAGGCCCGCTCGAACAGCTTCGACTACGACATGATCATTCGCTCCCTGCCCTCATCGCTTTCGCCCGGGATGGAGCAGCTGAACCGCTGGGACTCGCTGTCGCGCGATGCGCAGGGCAGCTTCAATTATGCAGGTGTTGCCAATCCAGATATAGACCGGATGATAGAGGCGTTGTTGCAGGCCCGTTCAACGGAAGATTTCCAGGCAGCCGTGCGCGCCTACGACCGCCTGCTGGTGGCGGGACATTATATCATTCCGCTCTATTATATAGGCGCCCAATGGGTCGCGCGCTGGAAATATATCGACCGCCCGGATATGACACCCATACAGGGCAATCAGAAACAGACCTGGTGGGATGCGCGGGCGCAATAACCTGCCGCCATCATGTCGATCATATAAGGAATATCAGCCATGGAACGCATCGTTGTCGACGTCGTATCGGACATGGTCTGCCCATGGTGTTATCTCGGCAAAGCTCGGCTCGATCTTGCCATTGCCGAGGTGCAGGACGAAATCAGCGTCGATGTGAACTGGCGTCCCTATCGCCTCAACCCCGATTATCCGCCAGAAGGCGTCGACCAGAAAGCCGCACTCGAGGAAAAGCTCGGCAAGGAACGCCTCGAACAGGCGCATGCCACGCTTGTACAACTCGGAAGGGAAGTCGGCATCAACTACAATTTCGACGCGATCAAGATCGGGCCGAACACGCTCGATGCCCACCGCCTGTCGCTCTGGGCCCATTCCGAAGGCCGCGACGTTCAGGAACGCGTCGTGACCGGGCTGTTCAGGGCCAATTTCGAAGAGGGTCGCAACATCGGCGATCACGCGGTGCTGACAGACATTGCCGCAAAGGCCGGCATGGATGCGAAAGTGGTGGAGCGGCTGCTGGCTTCCGACGCGGACAAGGATACGGTCATCGCTGAAATCGATGCTGCCCAGCAGATGGGCGTCGCCGGCGTGCCCTTCTTCATCATCGACCAGAAATACGCCATAAGCGGTGCACAAACGCCCGATGTATTGATTGCTGCACTGCGGGATATTGCAAAAATCAAGGCGGACGAGCATAGATCGATGAACTGACGGTCAAACCACCGGCGGTTTTCATCAACTCGATTTTTCGCCGGTGTTTCCGTGTCCGACCAGACCCTGAAAGGCATTCTGCTTGCCTTTGCCGCCTTCGCTGCCTACGCCTGGAGCGATGCAAGCGTTAAACTCATAGAAGGCCAGATTTCACCTATCGAATCGGCCTTCTTCGGCGCCCTTTTCGGCCTCGTCGCCCTGCCCTTCATCCGCAAGCGCAATGATCACTGGGTGGATGTGGTGAAAACGACGAACCGCCCTTTGTGGATCATCCGCTTTTTTGCCGCCGGCACCGGCGCAGTGGGCAGCGTGACCGCTTTCACCCATCTTTCCATGGCGGAAGCCTTCGCGCTGATCTTCCTCCTTCCTTCCTTCGTCACCATCATGTCGGTGGTGTTCCTGAAGGAACAGGTCGGCATCCGCCGCTGGTCCGCCGTCATCATCGGTTTTTTGGGCGTGCTGGTCATCCTGCGGCCGGGCTTCCGCGAACTGGGCGTCGGCCATCTCGGCGCCATCATCGGCGGCTTCAGCGGCGCGCTCAGCATTGTCATCTTCCGCGCCATGGGACCGTCGGAAAAGAACGTCTCGCTTTATGGGGCTGGTGTGCTCGGCTGTCTCACCATAAGCGGCATCGCCATGGTGCCGACTTTTGTCATGCCAGCCGGCGAGCAATGGCTGCTGCTGGCGGGATATGGCCTGCTCGGCGCGCTTGGCAACGTCCTGGTCATGTATGCCGCCCAATATGCGCCCGCCGCCATGATCGGTCCCACGCAATATAGCCAGATGCTCTGGGCCATCCTGTTCGGTTATCTGATTTTCGGTGACCGTATCGACGGTTGGATGCTCGTCGGCATCGCCCTCATCGTCGGCTCCGGCCTGTTGACGCTGATCCGCGAGAAGCAGAGAAAAGTGCCGCTGCCCGCCTCGATCGCCGCCACCGATCAGAACGTGGCCGTCGGCATCACGCCGGAAGACGGGCGCTGAAGCCTAACGAATGCGAAGAACCGGCAACGCGTATCGCGTCGCCGGCATGGCATTCGGTCAATCACAAACCCTGACCCGATACATATCGCCCCAGGCGTTCTGCCTCCACGCCACGTGGCAGCGTGGATAGACCGGCTGGTAAACAACTGGCGGGCCGTAGGCCGGTGCAGCATAAACGGGCGGACCGTAGGCGGGCGCGTAATAGGCGGGGCCATAAGCGTAACCGGGATGTCTTGCACCCGCAATCAGCGCTCCGCCAATGATCGTGCCGGCAATGCCTGCGGCAAGGCCGCGGCCGAAATTATTGCGCGCTTCCGCCTGGCTGGTGGTGGCAATTGTGGTGCCCGCAATTGTCAAAGCAACCAGACCAGCGGTGGCAAACCTGTTGATATTGGTCCACATCGTCCTGCTCCTTCATCACCCGGCGGCATCCACTCATCCGCCGCACCGGGTATGAGGATGAGATTACGCCCACGAAGGCTACCGGTAGATGTCCGTTTCGTTACATCGCGGTAATTTTCGCTGAGCCGCGTGGGGCATTTGTGAGTGGCCAAAGGTGGGTGTGGCTTTACCCCCCTCTGCCCTGCCGGGCATCTCCCCCTCAAGGGGGGAGATCGACAGGACGATCTGTCGCCGCTTCATCCTCGACCGTTGAGATAGTCGAAACCTCGCCGCATATCGATCTCCCCCCTTGAGGGGGAGATGCCCGGCAGGGCAGAGGGGGGTAAAGCCCCACCCACCTTCGGCCCACGTCCAAATGGACACCCCCCCGAAAGCTCAAATCTATGATCGCGCCAGTTCCGCCAGCTGCGTCATGATCATCGCCGCACCCGCCAGCCGCTTTTCCGGCGTCGGCAGATCGCGGTTGAGGAACAGGCTGTGATCGGGGCGGATTTTCGCCATGGAACCCTGCTTGCCGATATACCCCACAAGCGCCGCCGGGTTGGGGAATTCCTTGTTGCGGAACTGCACGACCACGCCCTTCGGCCCGGCATCCACCTTCTCGACATTGGCAACGCGGCAGAGCGACTTGATGTAGACGATCTTGAGCAGGTGCTGCACCTCTTTCGGCAGGGGACCGAAACGGTCTATCATTTCCGCACCGAAACCATCGATCTCGCTGATATCGGCAAGCTCGCCAAGGCGGCGGTAAAGACCCATGCGCAGATGCAGATCCGGCACGTAGTCTTCCGGGATCATGACGGAGGTGCCAACCGAGATTTGCGGCGACCAGCCGCTATCCTGCACCTGCTCGTCACCCTTCACTTCGGCAACCGCCTCTTCCAGCATCTGCTGGTAAAGCTCGAAACCGACTTCCTTGATATGGCCGGACTGCTCCTCGCCGAGCAGGTTGCCCGCACCGCGAATATCGAGGTCGTGGCTCGCCAGTTGGAAGCCGGCGCCCAGCGTATCGAGCGATTGCAGCACCTTCAGCCGCCGCTCGGCCATCGTCGTCAGCACCTTGTTGACCGGCAGGGTGAAGAGCGCGAAGGCGCGCACCTTGGAACGGCCGACACGGCCGCGCAGCTGGTAAAGCTGGGCAAGACCGAACATATCGGCGCGGTGCACGATCAGCGTATTGGCGGTCGGCACATCGAGGCCGGATTCGACGATGGTGGTCGACAGCAGCACATCATATTTGCCGTCGTAGAAGGCATTCATGATGTCTTCGAGTTCACCCGCCGGCATCTGGCCGTGCGCCACAGCCACCTTCAGTTCCGGCACATCCGATTGCAGGAAGGCATGGATATCGGCGAGATCGGCAAGACGGGGGCAGACGTAAAAACTCTGGCCGCCACGATAATGCTCACGCATCAAGGTCTCGCGGATCACCAGCGGATCGAAGGGCGAGATGAAGGTGCGCACCGCCATGCGGTCGACCGGCGGCGTGGTGATGAGCGAGAGTTCGCGAACGCCGGTCATCGCCAGCTGCAGCGTACGTGGAATTGGCGTCGCAGAAAGCGTCAGCACATGCACATCGCTTTTCAACTCTTTCAGCCGTTCCTTGTGCTTGACGCCGAAATGTTGCTCTTCGTCGATGATGAGCAGACCAAGATTGGCAAAACTGATGCCCGCACCGAGCAGCGCATGCGTGCCGACGACGATGTCCGTCTTGCCATCGGCGACTTCCTTTTTGGTCAGCGCCAGTTCCTTGGAGCCAACAAGGCGCGACGCCTGCTGCACCCGGATGGGCAACCCGCGAAAGCGCTCCGAGAAAGTCCGGAAATGCTGGCGGGCGAGCAGCGTGGTCGGCACCACGACCGCCACCTGCACGCCATTCATGGCGGCAAGGAAGGCGGCGCGCAGCGCCACTTCGGTCTTGCCGAAGCCAACGTCGCCGCAGATAAGGCGGTCCATCGGCCGGCCGGCCGCGAGATCCTCCCGCACCGCCTCGATGGCGTTTAGCTGGTCCTCGGTTTCGTCGTAGGGGAAACGAGCTGCAAACTCATCATAGAGCCCGTCCGGCGTAATGAGCTCCGGCGCATGGCGCACCAGACGCGCGGCCGCAATGCGGATAAGCTCATCGGCCATGTCGAGCAGGCGCTTCTTGAGCTTGGCCTTGCGCATCTGCCATGCGCCACCGCCAAGCTTGTCGAGCTGCGCTTCCGCCGCATCGGAACCGTAACGGGACAGAAGATCGATGTTTTCAACCGGCAGAAACAGCTTGGCGTCATCGGCATAGTGCAGTTCCAGACAGGCGCGCGGTGCGCCCGCCGCCTCGATGGTCTGCAGGCCGACAAAACGACCAATGCCGTGTTCCGCGTGGACGACCAGCGAGCCCTCGTCCAGACCAGCCACTTCCGAGATAAAATCCGCACCGCGTTTGCGGCGCTTGGAGCGGCGCACCATGCGGTCGCCGAGAATATCCTGCTCGCCGATAACGGCCAGCGTCCCGGTTTCGAAACCCGTCTCAAGGCTCAGAACCGCCGAGGCCGCCTCGCCCTTGCCGAGCTTCTCCACCTCTTTCAGCGAGGTAACCGGCTTGATCTTCTCAAGCCCGTGCTCGTTCAGCACCTGCAACAAGCGGTCGAGCGAACCTTCCGACCAGCCGGTGATCAGCACCTTCCAGCCCTTGGCGCGGCGCTCGGCAATGTGCTTCACCGCCAGATCGAAAACATTCACCCGTTCTTCGCTCTCGCCTTCGGTTGGCGGGCGCGCCCAGCGCGGCCCGACATGGGCGTCAAGCGTTGCGACCGGGCGGCCTTCGCTGTCCTGCTCGTTGAAGGGCGTGAGACGCACCGCATTGACGGCAGCAAGCGCGGCATCGAAGCTCTTGCCGTCGAGATAAAGCTGGCCGGGCGAAACAGGCTTATAGGGCGCGCCCTGCGTGGAGCCCTTGGTTTCGCCGGAGCTGCGGCGCGCATCGTAGTAATCGAGCACCAGCTTGGAGCGCTCTTTCGCCGCCTCCCGCGCCGTATGATCGGTGACGATGCGGAAATCCTTCAGATAATCGAAGGCGGTCTCCAGCTGCTCGTAAAACAGCGGCAGCCAGTGCTCCATGCCGGCATAACGGCGGCCTTCGGAGACGGCCTGATAAAGCGCATCGTCTCGCGTCGCTGCACCGAACAGCGACAGGTAATTCTTGCGGAAACGGCTGATCGTATCCGGCGTCAGCGTCACTTCGCTCATCGGGTTCAGATCGAGCGAGCGCGCCTGACCGATGGTGCGCTGGCTGGCCGGATCGAAGGTGCGGATGCTTTCCAGCGTATCGCCGAAGAAATCGAGCCGCACCGGCTCTTCCGTTCCCGGCACGAAGACGTCCAGAATGCCGCCGCGCACGGCAAATTCACCCACTTCGCGCACCGTCGCCACCCGGTCGAAACCGTTGCGCTCCAGCCGCGCGGCAATCTCCTCCATGCGGATCTGGTTACCGGGTTTGGCAGAAAAGCCGAGACTCTCGATAATGTCGCGCGGCGCCATCTTCTGCAGCATGGCGTTGACGGTGACGAGCACGATGGCCGGATGCGGTTTCTTCGCGTGAGCGATCAGACCGGAGAGCGCCGCCAGCCGGCGCGCCGAGGTGTCAGCGCTCGGTGACACGCGGTCATAGGGAAGGCAGTCCCAGGCGGGAAGCGTCATCACCGGAATATCCGGCGCGACGAAACCGAGGATCTGTTCGAGATCGGCGACCCGCTGGCCATCCGACATCACATAGGCGACCGACGTGCCGGCCCGCGCCATATCGGCAAGCAAAAGGGCTTCCATGCCGGAAGGCACGTTTCCGATGGTCAGCGGCGTATCGGCCGACGACACCAGCTTTGCATCGAATCCGGCTATCATATTCTCACGCTTTCAGGGTGTCAGTGGTGACGAGATCGAAATCGGGACGGTAGGAGGCGATCTTCTCGAACAGCGGGGTCTGGAATTTTTCCGGTATGGCAAGCGCACCGGTCACCATCTTGACGAGGTCGTTATCCTCTTCCGCCATGATGACTTCCAACTCGTCGAGCTGGTCATCGGAAAGCCCGGCAATATTGTCTTCCGCGAATTGCCCGAGCACCAGATCCATCTCGCGAATGCCGCGGTGCCAGCAGCGGTAAAGTATCCGCCGGCGTCTCGGATCGAGGTCGGCGCTCGTGCGCACCAGTCCAGTCATCGCATTCACCTTTCGGTTGGCTATTCAACAGAATGTTGACTGCGACCTCCTATAGAACAGGAGGCGAACGCTTGGGAACCGGTTTTTATCGAAATAATGCCACGGCAGTGAAAATCTGCCGGTGATAACCCGCCTTTGTGACCAGCGAAGTCTTGCATAAGCCGCCCCCTTCCCCGATTTTGCTGACCCATGCGCCCGGCCATTCTCGATCCGCTGTTTGCCTCCGTCTCCACCCTTGCCGGTGTGGGGCCGAAACTTGCCGATCTTCTGGCTAAGCTGCTCAGCCGGGAAAGCGCCGACGACACCCGCGTCATCGATCTCCTCTTCCACGCGCCATCCAACGTCATCGACCGCCGCAACCGCCCCGGCATTGCGCTTGCAGCACCCGGCGCCATTGTCACCATTCAGGGACGCGTCGACCGCCACCAGCCGCCACCGCCGGGAAACCGCAACGCGCCATATCGCGTCTTCCTGCATGACGAAACCGGTGAACTGGCGCTGACATTTTTCCGCGCCAAGGGCGACTGGCTGTCCAAGGCCCTGCCCGTCGATGAAGAGGTTCTCGTCAGCGGCAAGGTGGACTGGTTCAACGGCCGCGCCTCCATGGTGCATCCGGATTTCATGGTGAAGCTTTCCGAGGCGGAAAACCTGCCTTTGGTCGAAGCCGTTTATCCCATGACCGCCGGGCTGTCTGCCAAGGTGCTGCGCAAGGCAATCGAAGGCGGGCTTTCAAAGCTGCCGGTCTTTCCGGAATGGATCGACGAGACGTTCAAGACCCGGCAGGGCTTCGGTGACGTGGCGTCCAGCTTCCGCGAATTGCACGACCCGCGCGACAGCGCCGATATCGAACCGCAAGCCCCGGCGCGCAGGCGGCTTGCCTATGACGAATTCCTGGCCGGGCAGCTCTCACTGGCGCTGGTGCGCCAGCGGCTGCGCAAGGTGGCGGGCCAGCCGGTCCGCGCCAAGGGTGATATCGCCGCCAAAATCCTGTCGCAACTGCCCTTCTCGCTGACGGCAAGCCAGAGCGCTGCGGTGAAAGATATCCTGACCGACATGGCCGGCGAAGACCGCATGTTGCGGCTGCTGCAGGGCGATGTCGGCGCGGGCAAGACTCTGGTGGCGCTGATGGCCATGGCAACGGCGGTGGAGGCCGGCGGACAGGCGGTGCTGATGGCCCCGACCGAAATCCTTGCCCGGCAGCACTACGCCACCATATCCAAACTCGCTCAGGCAGCGGGCATCACCGTCGAAGTGCTGACCGGCCGCACCAAGGGCAAGGAGCGCCGCGAGATCGAGGAGCGCGTCGCTTCCGGCGAAGCGCAGATCGTCATCGGCACCCATGCGCTGTTTCAGGATAGCGTGAGTTACAGGAACCTCGTGCTGGCAGTGGTGGACGAGCAGCATCGCTTCGGTGTGCACCAGCGCCTGCGCCTCACCGCCAAGGGCATCACGCCGCATATGCTGGTCATGACCGCCACGCCTATTCCGCGCACGCTGGTTCTGGCCGCTTTCGGCGATATGGATGTCTCCAAGCTCACCGAAAAGCCGGCGGGCCGCAAACCGATCCAGACCGTGACGATCCCGACTGAACGGATCGGCGATATTGTCGAGCGGCTGCGCGCGGCGCTGAAGGAGGGCAAGAAGGCCTACTGGATTTGCCCGCTGGTGGAGGAAACCGAAGAGTCCGACCTGATGTCAGCAGAAGAGCGCCACGCGGTTCTGTCGCAAATGCTTGGCGCAAATATCGGGCTCATTCACGGACGTATGAGTGGCCCGGAAAAAGACGCCGCCATGTTGGCCTTCAAGAACGGCGAAACCCGGCTTCTGGTGGCAACGACAGTGGTGGAAGTGGGCGTCGACGTGCCTGACGCGACGATCATGGTCATCGAACATGCCGAACGGTTCGGCCTTGCCCAGCTTCACCAGCTGCGCGGTCGCGTTGGCCGTGGCGACGAAGCCTCCACCTGTATCCTGCTCTATAAGGGCCCGCTCAGCGAAAACGGCCGTGCCCGGCTCTCCATCCTGCGCGACAGCGAGGACGGCTTCCTGATCGCCGAGGAAGATTTGAAGCTGCGCGGCGAAGGCGAGCTGCTCGGCACCCGCCAGTCCGGCACGCCGGGCTTCCGCATCGCCAGCCTCGAGGCCCATGCCGATCTTCTCGAAATCGCCCGCAAGGACGCCGCCTACGTCATCGAGCGCGACCCGGAACTGACCGGCCCGCGCGGCGAGAGCCTGCGCACCCTGCTCTATCTGCACCGCCGCGACGAAGCGATTCGTTTCCTGCACGCCGGCTGAAAGTGAACGCCCATGAACATGATCGACCCGCGCCGCCCGCCACCCGCCTTCCGCAAGGGATACGCGCTGTGCTCCCCCCAGAACATCCTGCAACCCGAGACATTTGCGAAGAGTGCGAAAAAGGCGATTGGCAAGGCATTCAAAAAGCCCGGCCGCAAAAAGGCTTGGGCGGAGGCACTGGAACAGGGCTGGAGCGTGCGGCTGGTTTATATGCGGCTTTTCGTTCCCGTATTCCACGCCACGACCACCGGAACAGAGGTGGATGATCTCGATGACGAGGATTGATATGGTCCATTGAATGGACTAATATAATGCTAACTTTAACGCCCGAGGTTAGCCGTGCAGATATCCGTGACGGATGCAAAAAGTCAGCTTACCGAACTGGTGCGCCGCGCGGAAGCCGGTGACGAGGTCATTCTCACTCGTCATGGCCACGCCGCCGCGCGGCTGGTTCCGGTCATTGCCGTGGCGGATAAAACCTCCCGCAGAGCCGCGCTCGCAAAAGTGCGCGCGACTGTCGCAAACAAAGCCGATGATGGCCCGGATGCCGCGCATAGTCAGGATTTTCTCTATGACGAGCATGGCCTCCCGAAATGATCGTTATCGATACATCGGCTCTGATGGCGATCCTGCTCGATGAACCCAAAGCGGATGCCTGCGCCGCAGCGCTCGAAACAGATGAGCCTCTGCTCATTTCCGCGGGGACGCTTGCGGAAACCATGATCGTGGCGCAGCGGCGTGACCGCAGCCGGGAACTAGAGATGCTGATCGAAGGTCTGAGCGTCGAAATCAAACCCGTCACCCTCAAATCGGCGCATGGCGTTTCCGAAGCGTACCGCATCTGGGGTAAAGGCATTCATCCCGCCGGGTTGAATTTAGGCGACTGTTTTGCCTACGAGTTGGCGAAAACCGAGGGTTGCCCTTTGCTTTACGTCGGCAACGACTTTTCGCAGACGGACATCCTCGGCGTTATATAGCTCAAACCGGCGCGATCATCTTCGGCGGCTTGAAATCCGGGGCCACCAGACCGCCGGATATCAGCAGTTTCGCCGCATCTTCCGGCGTCATGTCCAGCATCACGATCTTGTCTTTCGGCACGAACAGCAGAAAACCGGCTGTCGGCACCGGTGTCGGCGGCAGGAAGACGGCGACCATCTGCTGGCCCATTTCATTGAAACGATGGGCAAGCTCGCCCTTGGCCTCGGAGGCGACGAACACCATCGCCCAGGTGCCGGATGACGGAAACTCGATCAGGCCGACCTTCTTGAAGGAGTTCGAATGCTCTTTCAGAACGGATTCGAACAGCTGCTTGATGCTCTTGTAGATCGGCCGCACCAGCGGCATGCGGTTGAGGATGGATTCGCCGACGCCGAAAATCCATTTGCCGATGAGGTTATTGCCGAGAAAGCCGATGAGCGTGATGCCGATAACGGCGATCAGCAGGCCGAAACCGGGAATAGCCACATCGAAATATTGCTCGGGATCGTAACGGGCGGGAATATAGGGCTTCACCCAGCTATCGGCCCATTGCAGAAAGCTCCACACCAGCCACATGGTGATGGTGACGGGCGCGAGGATCAGAACGCCCGTGAGGAAACTATTGCGCAGGCGGGCTGCGAATGAAATTTTGACTGGAATATCGGTCATTTACCGTTCGGAATTAAGCGTTGTCGCCATCGAAACCCGGATGAAAACCGACAATGCCGGATGGAGTTCCACCATGCAAGCGAAGAACTGTGAAATATTCGTCAGGAATCCCTTCCGCATTCACCCCTTCGACATGGCGAAAACCGAAGCGGCCATAATAGTCCGGATCGCCCGCGACGACCACGCCGGAAGCATTCAGACGCTCCAGAACGGCCAGCCCGTCCCGCACCAGCCTAGAGCCGACGCCCTGCCCCTGCCGTTCCGGCGTTACGGAAAGCGGTGCGAGGCAAAACCAGCCGGTCTCGCCGCTGGTAAGCGTCACCGGCGAAAAACCGATATGGCCGATGATGCCTTCGCTGTCCTCGGCAACCAGTGAAACGGTAAGCGCGCCCGCCCTGCGCAACCGCTCGACGATCAGATGTTCCGTCTTGTCGCTGTAATCGACGTTACGGAAAGCATCTTCCGTAACGCGAGCGATCGCCTCTTCATCCCCCTGCCGCTCCGGCCGGACGATCATTCCACCGTTACCGACTTCGCCAGATTGCGCGGCTGGTCCACATCCGTGCCCATGAAGACAGCGGTGTGATAGGCGAGCAGCTGGATCGGCAGCGAGAAGACCATCGGCGCAATAAGCTCATCGACATTGGGCAACGTGATCGTCGCCATGGTGTCGAGCTTGGACGCCACGGCGCCCTTCTCGTCGGTGATGAAGATGATGCGGCCGCCGCGCGCGGCGACCTCCTGCATGTTCGAAACGGTCTTTTCGAAGAAACGGTCATGCGGCGCGATGACGATGACCGGCATGTTCTCGTCGATCAGCGCGATAGGCCCATGCTTCAGCTCGCCCGCGGCATAACCTTCGGCGTGGATATAGGAGATTTCCTTGAGCTTCAGCGCGCCTTCCAGCGCCAGCGGGAAGCTGGTGCCGCGGCCGAGATAAAGCACGTCCTTGAAACGCGACAGATCGCGCGACAGCGCTTCGATCTGCGGCTGGATGCTGTTGAGAACCTTGCTCATGATGCGCGGCATCTCGGTGAGATGGCGAACCAGTTCGGTTTCCTGCTGGGGCGTGACCGTGCCGCGCGCTTTTCCGGCGGCAACGGCAAGCGAAGCGAGCACGGCAAGCTGGCAGGTGAAGGCCTTGGTGGAGGCGACGCCGATTTCCGGACCGGCGAGGATCGGGAAGATCGCATCGGATTCGCGCGCCATGGTGGATTCACGCGTGTTGACCACCGCGCCGATCTTCAGCCCTTCCTGCTGGCAATAACGCAGGGCCGCCAGCGTATCGGCGGTTTCACCGGATTGCGAGATGAACAGCGCAGCCTGCGTGGGAACGAGCGGGATTTCGCGGTAACGGAATTCCGAGGCGACATCGATTTCCACCGGCAGACGGGCATAACGCTCGAACCAGTATTTGCCGATCAGGCCGGACAGATAGGCTGTACCGCAGGCGGAAATGGCAAGGCCGGAAAGCTTGGCGAAATCGATGGCCGTGTCCGCCTGCTTCACGGTCTTGGAAGCGAAATCCACATAGTGGCTGAGCGCATGGGAAATGACTTCCGGCTGCTCGTAGATTTCCTTTTCCATGAAGTGGCGATGGTTGCCCTTGTCGACCACATAGGCCGTCGCCTGCGAGATTTGACGCTCGCGCTTCACCGGCTTGCCGGAGAAATCGATGATTTCCGCACCCTGCCGGGTCACGATGGCGCAGTCGCCATCCACCAGATAGGTGATCTCGTTGGTGAAGGGCGACAGCGCGATGGCGTCGGAACCAAGGAACATTTCGCCCCGACCGTAACCAACGGCAAGCGGCGGGCCGGAGCGCGCCGAAAGCAGCGTGCCGGGATCGTCCTTTAACATGACGACCAGCGCATAGGCGCCGGTCACGCGGTTCAGCATCTTCAGCATCGCTTCGCGATGGCCAAGACCCTCGCGGGTATATTTCGCCAGAAGCTGCGCCACCACTTCGGTATCGGTCTGGGTGGTGAAGCTCGCGCCTCCGGCGGTCAGCTCTTCACGCAGTTCGGCGAAGTTTTCGATGATGCCATTATGCACGACGGCGACGCCGTCGACAAAATGCGGATGGGCATTGGTTTCGTTGGGAACACCGTGCGTCGCCCAGCGGGTGTGAGCGATGCCGACCACGCCCGGCAGCGGCTCTTCCGAAAGTCTCTTCTCCAGGTTGAACAGCTTTCCTTCCGCCCGGCGACGGTCCATCGCGCCATTGTCGATGGTGGCGACACCAGCCGAATCGTAGCCGCGATATTCGAGACGCTTCAGCGCATCGACAAGCCGTTCAGCAACGGGCTGGGTTCCGACAATTCCGACAATTCCGCACATATATTTCTCCAGACGGCGATCTCTTCGCCGAAACTACTAACCGTTCCCGAACAATCCGCAATTATGGCGCCGGTCACTTTCGGTATCGTTTGGTAACGTCCGTCAGGACGACTTTTTCTTCGCTTCCTTCAGCGCCTTCGCCCGCTCGCGCACCACCGTCGCGCGACCTGGTTTCACCTCCTGGCGTGCGCGCCCGAACGCCAGCGCATCATCAGGCACGTCATCGGTAATCACGCTGCCGGAGGCGATATAGGCCCCCTCTCCAATGGTGACAGGAGCGACCAACGACGAGTTCGAGCCAATGAAGCTGTTGGCGCCAATGCGCGTCTCAGCCTTGTTGTAGCCGTCGTAATTGCAGGTGATGGTGCCCGCACCGATATTGCTGCCCGCGCCGATGAATGCATCGCCGATATAGGTCAGATGGTTGACCTTGGCGCCCTCACCGATCTCCGCCTTCTTGACCTCGCAGAAATTGCCTACCTTGGCATTGGCGTGCAGGTTCGCGCCCGGACGCAGCCGCGCATAGGGGCCGACGGCCGCACCTTCGGCGACATGCGCCCCTTCCAGATGCGAAAACGCATGGATGACGGCGCCCGGCTCGATGGTGACGCCGGGACCGATGACGACATTCGGTTCGATCAAAACGTCCTGACCGATCTTGGTGTCATAGGAGAGGAAGACTGTTTCGGGCGCAACCATCGAAACGCCATCCACCATCAGTTCGTGGCGGCGGCGTTCCTGCCAGAGCTTCTCGATAAAGGCCAGTTCGGCGCGGTTGTTGCAGCCGACCAGTTCCGTTTCGGGCGCATCGATGGCGACGGCGCGGCGGCCGAGGGAACGGGCGATCTCGACCACATCGGTCAGATAATATTCGCCCTTCACATTGCTGTTGCCGATCCGGTCGAGCAGGTCCAGCGCGTTGCGGCCGTTGATGGCCATCAATCCGCTATTGCACCAGGTAACCTTACGCTCCGCATCGGTCGCGTCCTTCTCCTCGCGAATAGCGACAAGTTCGCCATCCTTGACCAGAAGCCGGCCATAACCGGTCGGGCGGTCGGTATGGAAACCGATGACGGCGACATCGGCGCCGGCGGCAATCGCCTCACGCGCACGGTCGAGCGTTGCAGACGTGATGAGCGGTACATCGCCATAGGCAACGATGAGATCGTCGAAACCGCGCTCGATGGCTGCGCGTGCGGCAAGAACCGCATGGCCGGTGCCCTTGCGTTCCGTCTGCAGGAAAGCTTCGACCTGAAGACCCTTCATGCTTGCGGCGGCAGCGACATTGTCGGCATCGCGCCCGACCACCAGCGCCACCGAGCCGACGCCAGATCCAGCCACCGCCTCAACCACATGGCTGATCATCGGACGCCCGGCGACCGGATGCAGCACCTTGGATTTCGACGATTTCATGCGCGTGCTGTCGCCCGCTGCGAGAATAACGGCTAGAGAGCTGCGCTCCATAAGACCTCCAACACCCAGTCACCGGCCGCAGGGCGGCCAGGACGGCGGCATATGTTTGACTTCACGCCGTCCGGCAAACGAACGGGCGCATCGGTAATTTCATTCCGGAATTGCTATAACGGCGGCCCACTTAAGAAACCATGCAAATCTGCACCAAATTTCCGCACCGATTTTCATCAAACGTGATTGGAATGGGATCGCATCCCGCTCCCGCGGTGTGATTTATCGCCGGGGGTTACGAGCAGTGAATTCCAGCACCTGCTGGCGGCCGTTTTCGATCAGCCTTTCCATCTCGCGGCGCGCTGCGGCCTCATCGCGCAGGCGAAACGCCTCCACGAGCCGCAGGTGGGAGGCCGAGACGTCGGAAATCTCATTGGGATCGGTTTCCGGGTTGCTCATCCGAAAAATGCCCACCAGAGCCGCCTTTATCAGCGAACCGACGGTGCGCATGAACGGATTGCCGGACATTTCGGTAATGAGGACATGGAAATTCATATCCGCAAGCGCGCGCTTTTCCTTGGAATAGGCGGTATTGCCCATCTCGTTGGCGTAAGCGGCGAGCTTGGCGATATCGCCATCCTTTGCCCTGATGGCGGCAAGCCCTGCGCCATAGGGCTCGAAGGCCTGACGGATATCGTAAAGATGCAGCAGAAACTCGTCGCTGACGCCCGCCTCGAAATGCCAGAGCAGCACTTCGCTGTCGAACATGTTCCAGCTTTCGCGCTCCGTCACCCGGGTGCCGATACGCGCCTTGGGGGAAATCATGCCCTTGGCGGTCAGCGTCTTCATCGCTTCGCGCAGCACTGTGCGCGATACTTTCAGCCGCTCCATCAGCTCGGCATCGCCCGGCAGGATTTCACCCGTCTTGAAGGTGCCGGACACGATATCGAGACCGAGCTTGTGAACGACCTGTGCATGATTTGTCCCCAGCTTTCGAAAACCGATAGCCGCATCGAGCATTTCGCGCTGCAAGTGCCATGTCCTTCCGTTCGGTTGGCGATCTTAAAAAATCGCGCCAGACGTGTATATCTCAAGTCAGAATATAGTGAAAAACATCAAGTCGCCTGAAAAGCAAAGGCAAACTTCGTCCACGGCGTAAAACATATGAAAATAACAAAGGCCGCACATGAATTTCATGCGCGGCCTGTTATCAGCGGGAATGGAAAGTCCCGTTATTGCGGCAGCTTGTCGTCGACGCCGGCAACGTAGAAGTTGAGGCCGAGCAGAACGCCGTCCTCGGCCTTTTCACCCGCCTTCAGCCATTCAGAACCGTCCTGCTTCTTCACCGGGCCGGTGAAGGGGTGCAGCTCGCCCGACTTGATCTTGGCTTCGGTGTCCTCAGCCATCTTCTTCACGTCGTCAGGCATGTTTGTGTAGGGCGCCATGGTCAGGATGCCGTCCTTCAGGCCGTCCCAGACGGATTCGGACTTCCAGGTACCATCGAGAAGAGCCTGCGTGCGCTTGATGTAATAGGCGCCCCAGGTGTCCTTGATGGCGGTAAGCTGCGTCTTCGGACCGGCCGCGATCATGTCCGAAGCCTGACCGAAGGCCTTGATGCCGCGTTCTGCGGCAACCTGCATCGGCGCGGTGGTGTCGGTGTGCTGGGTCAGAATGTCGACGCCCTGGTCAATCAGCGCCTTGGCGGCATCGGCTTCCTTGCCGGGGTCGAACCAGGTGTTGGCCCAGACGACCTTCACCTTGAAGTCGGGATTGACGGACTGCGCGCCGAGCACGAAGGCGTCGATGCCCATCACCACTTCCGGGATCGGGAAGGACGCGATGTAGCCGGCGAGACCCTTCTTGGACATCTTCGCGGCGATCTGGCCCTGAATGTAACGGCCTTCATAAAAGCGCGAATTGTAGGTGGCGACGTTTTCGGCATTCTTGAAGCCGGTGGCGTGCTCGAACTTCACCTTGGGGAACTTCTGCGCGACCTTCACGGTCGCATCCATGAAGCCAAAGGAGGTGGTGAAGACCAGCTCGCAGCCCGAGCGGGCCATGCGCTCAATGGCGCGTTCGGCATCCGGGCCTTCCGGAACGCTTTCGAGGAAGGGCGTTTCGATCTTGTCGCCGAAATGCGCCTGCAGTTCCTGACGGCCGATATCATGCGCCTGCGTCCAGCCGCCGTCGGTCTTTGAACCGACATAGATGAAGCAGACCTTCTTGGCGTCGGCGGCTTCCGCCGAAGAAACGACGCCGCCGAGAGCCGCGACGGAAGCGGCGAGTGCGATGACCAGTTTTTTCATTTTTACCCCTGTTGGTTTGGAGACGTGAGAATGCTTCACCTGTCTGGCACGAAGGATTTGCCAAGCGACGCCGGTGTATTGATCAAGGTCGTGCGGCGATTATGCGAGATGATGACCAGCACGACAATAGTGGCGAGATAGGGCAGCGCCGAAAGCAGTTGCGACGGCACCCCGATGCCAAAGGCCTGCGCGTGCAATTGGCCGATGGTGACGGCGCCGAACAGGTAACCGCCCGCCAGCACCCGCCATGGGCGCCAGGACGCGAAGACGACGAGCGCCAGCGCAATCCAGCCGCGCCCGGCCGACATGTTTTCCACCCATTGCGGCGTATAGACCAGCGACAGCTGCGCACCCGCAAGCCCCGCGCAGGCGCCGCCGAACATGACGGCGAGATAACGCGTGCGGATGACATTGATGCCGAGCGCATGGGCCGACGCGTGACTGTCGCCGATGGCGCGGATTTTGAGGCCCGTGCGGCTCTTGAACAGAAACCAGCTGATGCCGGCGACAAGCGCGATGGAGAGGTAGAAGATCAAATCCTGCCGGAAAAGCAGCGGACCGAGGAAGGGAATGTCCGACAGCAGCGGAAAGACGATGGGCTGCAGTTTCACACCCGGCAGGCCGACGAAACTTTCACCCAGCATACCCGAGACGCCGAGGCCGAGAATGGTGAGCGCAAGGCCCGTCGCCACCTGATTGGTAACGAGCGTCAGCGTCAGGAAACCGAAGAGCAGCGAGAAAACCGCACCCGAGGCAATGCCGGCCAGAATGCCGAGATAGGGAGACCCGGTCATATGCGCGGCCGCGAAAGCACAGACCGCACCCATGATCATCATGCCCTCGACACCGAGATTGAGGACACCGGAGCGCTCCGTCACCAGCTCGCCGGAAGCGGCGATGACGAGCGGCGTGGCGGCGGTGATGACGGTGAGGAGAATGGCCTGAAGCATATCCATCATGCCGCTCCTTCTTTACGATGCGCCTTGCCGGAAAAGACGACCCTTATGCGGTAGAAGATCAGCGTATCGCAGGACAGCACGAAGAACAGCATCAGCCCCTGAAACACGCGCGTCACCTTGTCCGACACACCGATTGAAAGCTGCGCCGCCTCGCCGCCCAGATAAGTCAGCGCCAGCACCAGCCCGGAAAGGATGATGCCGAGCGGATTGAGACGGCCGAGAAAGGCGACGATGATGGCGGTAAAGCCGTAACCCGGCGAAATGCTGGGCTGGAGATGGCCAATGGAACCGGAGGCCTCCGATATGCCCGCAAGCCCCGCCAGCGCACCGGAAAGCAGCAGCGAAAACCACACCATGCGGCTGGAGGAGAAACCGGCGAAGCGCCCTGCCCGCGCCGATTGGCCGAGCACGGTGACCTCGAAGCCCTTCAGCATGTAGCGCATCATGAACCACAGCGCGATGGCGGCGACGATGGCGAAAACGAAACCCCAATGCGCCCGGCCCGAGGCCAGCATTTCCGGCAGAACGGCACTGTCGTTGAACGGCTTGGTCTGCGGGAAGTTGTAACCGCCCGGATCGCGCCAGATGCCGCGTGTCAGCCAGTCGAGGAAAAGCTGCGCGACATAGACCAGCATCAGGCTGACGAGGATTTCGTTGGTGTTGAACTTCGTCTTCAAAAGTGCGGGAATACCGGCATAAAGCGCGCCGCCCACGGCGCCCATCACCAGCATCAAAGGCAAAAGCAGCGGCGAATGCCAGTCGGGATAAAGCACCGGCAGGATGGAGCCGGTGATCGCGCCGATGGTGAACTGCCCCTCCGCGCCGATGTTCCAGTTATTGGAGCGATAACAGATCGACAGGCCGACTCCGATCAGGATCAGCGGCGCGGCCTTGATCGCCAGCTCGTGCAGCGACCAGACTTCCAGCAGCGGTTCGACAAAAAAGGCGTAAAGCGCGTGAGCCGGATTTTTGCCGAGCATGGCGAACATGACGGCGCCGACAAGCAGCGTCAGCGTGAGCGCCAGAAGCGGGGAAAGCAGGGTGAAGAGCTTCGAGACCCCCGCGCGTTTTTCAAGCTCAATGCGCATGCTGGGCGGCTCCCGAATGTGACGTGTGAATGCCGCCCATCAAAAGGCCGATCTTTTCAAGCGTCATCTCTTCCACCGGATGGGCATCGGAGAGCTTGCCGTCGGAAATGACCGCGATATTGGTGGCGACTTCGAATATTTCATCGAGATCCTGGCTGATGACGATGACGGCCGAACCCGCTTTGGCAAGATCGACAAGCGCCTGGCGAATGCGGCTCGCCGCACCCGCGTCCACGCCCCAGGTCGGCTGATTGACCACCAGCACGGCAGGCTGGCGGTCAAGCTCGCGCCCGACGATGAATTTCTGCAGGTTGCCGCCGGATAGCGACCCGGCCAGCGGATCGGCCCCGCTTTTGCGCACATCCATGGTTTCCGAAATACGCCGCGCCGCCGCCTTGATGACTGAGCCACGCACGATGCGCAGGAAACCGCCGGTCAGAAACGCCTTGCGGTCGGAGCGCGCCCGCGCCAGCAACAGATTGTCGGAAAGGCTCATGCCCGGAACGGCGGCGTGGCCATGGCGCTCTTCCGGCACAAAACCCGCACCCATCAGCCGGCGGCCATTGATGCCGATACGGCCGACCGGCTTGCCCCGCAGATGGATCGCATCGTTATTATAGACCGGATATTCGCCGGAAAGCGCATCGAACAGCTCGCCCTGCCCGTTCCCGGCAACGCCGGCAATCGCCAGCACCTCGCCGGCGCGCACAGTCATGGAAATCGATTTCAACGCCACGGCAAAAGGCGTGCGCGGCGCGACCGAAAGCCCCATGACCTCGATCTGCGGCGCACCCAGCGCCTCGCCCGTGGCCCGCGAAACGCTTGCGACATCGCTGCCCACCATCATGCGCGCCAGCGATGCCGGCGTTTCCCTGCGCGGATCGCAGGCGCCCGTCACCTTGCCGTGACGCAGAACGGTGGCGCGGTCGCAGATACGCTGCACCTCTTCGAGACGATGGCTGATATAAAGTACGGAACGGCCTTCGGCTTTCAGCTTCTCCAGCGTCTCGAACAGCTTGTCGGCCTCCTGCGGCGTCAGCACCGAGGTCGGCTCGTCGAGAATGATCAGGCGCGGATTCTGTAGAAGCGCTCGGACGATTTCGATGCGCTGGCGCTCGCCGACCGAAAGATCGGCCACATGCGCATTGGGATCGAGCGGCAGACCATAGGCGCGCGACAGCTTTTCCGCTTGCCCGGCGATTTCCTTCAATGAAATTTTCGGATCGAGCGACAGGGCGATGTTTTCAGCGACCGTCAGCGCTTCGAACAGCGAAAAATGCTGGAAGACCATGCCGATACCAAGCCGGCGAGCCTCACTGGGTGAGCCTATGGAAACCGGCTGGCCCTGCCAGATAATATCGCCCTCCGTCGGGGCGAGCACGCCGAACAGCATCTTGACGAGCGTGGATTTGCCCGCGCCGTTTTCACCCAGAAGCGCGTGGATTTCGCCCGGCGCAATATCGAGATCGATGCCGTTGCAGGCGGCGAAATTGCCGAACAGCTTGGTCAGCTTGCGAACGGACAGGAGAGGCACGGCCTCCGGCGCCAAAGTTCCAGTCACGAGTTCCCTCTCTCACCAACCGTCATGCCTTCTTCGAGGCGTTTCAAACGGTTGCGGTCATTGTTCCCAATCCCGCACCAAAAAGTATGCAATGATACGCGATCAGAACTTATTGATAACGGTTTTGCTGCTGCGCACAACTGAAAAAGAAGCCGCTTAAATGCAATTTGCACAAGCAATAAACGGCTTTACCCTTTTCTCATTTCGCGCCGAGCGAGGGGAAAAACTGCAATATTCCACCGATGCAATAAAGATAGATGCCGCTCGCCACAAAGCCGATCACGGCCCAGGTCGGGGTTTCGAAATGCATCAGCAGCGAATAACCGCCAAGCGCGCACCAGATGAAGACCACGGCGAGATTGAGCGGCCGCAATCGCTTCACCCGCACCGGATGCAGGAAGTTGATCGGCAGGAATGTCAAAAACACCGAAACGGTAACGACAATCATCGCCGTGGTGGCGCTGGCGTCCATGACGAACAGGGTGAACACCACCATGTTCCACACCACCGGAAAACCGGAGAAGAAATATTCGTCCGTCTTCATGCCCATGTCGGCATAATAGATGGCGCTCGACACCACGATCATGCCCGCCGCCACGAAGGACAGCGGCTCGCCGATCATGCCCTTCTGATAAAGCGCAAAGGCGGGCAGCAGCACATAGGTAACATAGTCGATGATATTATCGAGCGTATCGCCGGACCAGTTGGGCAGCACTTCCTTCACCCTGACCTTGCGGGCGATGGGACCGTCGATGCCATCCACCAGAAGCGCAAGCCCCAGCCACCAGAACATGTCAACGAAACGGTGTTCGGCTGCGGCGACCACGCCGAGAAAAGCCAGGAACGAGCCGGAGGCCGTGAGCATATGGACGGAAAAGGCGCGGATTTCCGCGTAGGGAACACGCTTATAGTTGAAAATTTTCATAGTCAGCGTCTGTGCCCCGTTTTTTCATCCGCCTGTTCATTCCGGTATGCGGCCATTCACCACGCTTTGCAACCGGCTCAATCCGCTTATCCTAAGACTAATATCGCGGCACAACCAACGAATCTTCACAACCGGATGTTCCGGGACCGAAGTGGATTTACCCGACCAAAGCCTTTATGATGCTTTGGAAATAACAACGGATCAGGACCATGAGACACTTCGATATCGCCATCACCGGTGCGGGACTTGCGGGCCAGATCGCGGCCATCGCGCTGGCGCGGGCGGGCCGCCACGTGGCGCTCGTTGCACCTTCCAGCGACAGGAAGGACCAGCGCACCACGGCGCTGATGGACCAGTCCATCCGTTTCATGGACCGTCTCGGCCTGTGGTCGCGCATCGCGCCTTCGGCCGCACGCCTTTCCACCATGCAGATCATCGATGGTACCGACCGCCTGCTGCGTGCACCCACCGTGCAGTTCCGTTCCTCCGAAATCGGGCTGGACGCCTTTGGCTGGAACATCCCCAATGAGGTGCTGCTCGGCGTTCTGAGCGAAGCGGTCGGGCAGGAACACAATATTACCCGCCTCGACACGTCCGCCGAGACAATCGACATCGGCAACGACCGCGTGACGGTGACGCTTGGCGACGGCGAAACGCTCTCCGCCGATTTCCTCATCGGTGCGGATGGCCGCAAATCCATGGTGCGGGATGCTGCCGGCATCGGCGTCAAATCCTGGTCCTATCCGCAGACGGCCATTGTTTTGAACTTCGGCCATAGCCGGTCGCATGGCAATGTCTCGACGGAATTCCACACCCCCACCGGCCCTTTCACCCAGGTTCCCCTGCCCGGCAACCGCTCCAGCCTCGTCTGGGTCGTCACCCCGCAACAGGCGGAGGAATTGACGGCGCTGCCGCTGGAAGCGCTCAGCCTCCGGGTCGAGGAGCGCATGCAATCCATGCTGGGAGCCGTTACCGTCGAGGACAGCGTGCAGGCATGGCCGCTCTCTTCCATGACCGCACACCGCTTCGGCAAGGGCCGCGTCGCCCTGATCGGCGAGGCCGCACATGGTTTTCCGCCCATCGGCGCGCAGGGGCTGAACCTCAGCCTGCGCGACATCATCGCGCTGACGGAATTGCTGAGCGCCGTCTCCGACCGGCCGATTGCGGCCGATGCCGGCAGCGGCTTCGACCGCAGGCGGCGGGCGGATGTCTACAGCCGCACGCTGAGCGTCGATCTCCTGAACCGCTCGCTGCTTTCCGATCTCCTGCCGGTGCAGATGGCGCGCGCGGCGGGCCTGCACGTGCTTTCCGGCATCGGCACGCTGAGAAGCATGGTGATGCGCGAAGGCATCGAACCGGGCCGTGGGCTGAAGGCCCTGCCCTCGCTGCTGTTCGGCAGCTTCAAAAAGGCTGGATGAAATACACCACGCCGGTCAGCGTAAGGACCGACAGCACCGTCGAGATCAGGATCGTTGCCGACGCCCGCTCCTGCCAGACGTGATATTGCTGGCCGATGACGAAAACATTCGTCGCGGTCGGCAGCGCGGCCAAAAGCACGGCCGAATAGATCCACACCGGCTCGAACCGCCCGAGCGACGAGAGCACGAGATAAGCCGCAAGCGGATGCAGGATCAGCTTTGCCGGCACGATATAGCTGATTTCCACCGGCACCCGTTTCATCGGCCGAAGCGCCAGCGTCACGCCCATGGCAAACAGTGCGCAGGGCGCCGCCGATTGCGCCAGATAATCCACCAGCCGCTGCACCGCTTCCGGCGGCTGCCATGACAGCGAAGCGGCAAGAAAGCCGGCGATGACGGAGACGATGAAGGGATGGGTGATGACCTTGCGCGCCACATCCAGCGCAAGCCTTGCCGGAGAGCGCTTGTCACCGCCCGCAACCGCCATCATCGCCGGCGCGACGATGAAATGGGCGGCATTTTCCAGACAGACGATCAGCGCCACCGGCACCGCCGCCTTTTCGCCAAGCGCCAGAAGCGCAAGCCCCGGCCCCATATAGCCGATATTGCCGTAGCTTGCCGCGAAACTCTGGATCGTGGTTTCGGCAAGGCTGTTTTTCCGCACGAACCGGCCGATCAGGAACACAGCCAAGAAAATGCCATAGGTGCAGGCGAGACTGGCCGCGACGAAATCCATCCGCGCCAGTTCTTCCACCGGCGTTTTCGACACCAGCTTGAAAAACAGCGCCGGAAGCGCCGCATAGATGATGAAGGTGTTCAGCCAGCCCATCGCCTCGACCGGCTGCTTCGTGATACGCGCCGCCCCGTAGCCGATGAAGATCAGGCCGAAAAACGGTAACAGCAATCCGACGATATCCGTCACTATGTTTCCCCCGCAAGCAACTCCAGCGGGAGGCTTAGCCGATTTGCATCAGGATCGGAAAGGTCTCCTGGAACCAGATCGCCACATTGGTGATAAAACCGGACATGAAAGCGAGACCGGTCAGCACCAGCAATATGCCGAGCAGCTTTTCCACGAGGCCGAGATGGCGGCGGAAGCGGACGAGAAAACGCATGAAGGAGCCGGAAAACGCCGCCGCGATCCAGAACGGCACCGCAAGGCCAAGAGAATAGACCGCAAGCAGCGCCGCACCGTCGCCAACCGTATCGCGCGCGGCGGCGACGCCGAGAATAGCCCCCAGAACCGGGCCAATGCAGGGCGTCCAGCCGAAGGCGAAGGCAAGACCCATGACATAGGCCCCGGACAGCGTGGCCGGCTTGCCCGCCCCCTGAAACCGCGCCTCGCGCGAAAACAGGCCGATACGGAACACGCCGAGAAAATTCAGACCCATCAGAATGATGATGAAACCGCCGATCTTGGCGAGAATGTCGAGATTCTGGCGCAGAAGCGTGCCGATCGTCGAGGCGCCTGCCCCCAGCGCCACGAAGACCGTGGCGAAACCGAGCGTGAAGAAGAAGGCCGAAAACAGCACGGCCCTGCGAATCTCCGGCCGCGGCGCGGTATCTTCCGTCCTGAACTGCTCGACCGAAACACCCGCCATATAACAGAGATAAGGCGGCACCAGCGGCAGAACGCAGGGCGACAGAAACGAAAGAGCGCCGGCCAGAAGCGCGCTGAACAGGGAAATATCGGCAATCGACAAGAAAGAACTCCGCATTCCGCAAAGCCGCCGCGATTCTCAAGCTTCGCCGGCACTTCACGCTTCATTTTCGTGCATGTCATTGCTGCAAAAGGATTTCACCCGTCCGGCCGACATGTCTGAAGCCGGTTTTATCCCCAGCCGCCCCCTCTCTCCAATCACCTTTTCGGGGGTGCGACAAAAAAAACCGGATTGATTGTCGAAACCGCTTTTTTTGGGTTGACCGAACGGATCGCTCTACATATGTTCCGCGCACTTCCGAAGGGCAGCCAAGCCCCGACACGGGAGAGCGTAGCTCAGCCGGTAGAGCAACTGACTTTTAATCAGTAGGTCCAGGGTTCGAATCCCTGCGCTCTCACCACCTTCAAATACAATTTTCTGATATTTCACAAAGAGTTAGCGCCGAAGGTGGCCGAACTCCGGCGGGAATGGAAAAGATTCGGCCGCAGTCTCCGAGCGCAAAATAACGATATCCACCGCAAGCCCGGGTTTTAGAACAGCCGCTGCAATAAGGATCACCGGCTCGGCACCAACGCCCCTGCATGACCGGGCAATCGTTTCAATCGCTCGTGATAGTTCCTCAGGCCGAAGTCTCGGCCCCAGAAATCGCCGGATTTAATATTCCGGCAAATCCAATCAGGGGATCATTTGCGCGCGGCAGTACGGCGGCAGCGCCAGTTCCAGTCTCTTGGCTCACCCGTGTCCATATGGACCGACTCGGTGTGGCAATAGGTGCCGACGCCACCGCGTTCCGGCAGGGAACGCAGATAGGTGGCAAGCTCCCATTTGGAGACGCCCTTGATCTGGATGTCGGCGGCATCGCAGGTGTAGTGCTTGGAACCCTGCCTTATGCCCTTTGGCGGACGATAGCCCGAGGTGACGATCGCCGGGCTGTTATAGTGGCGCTCCACATCCTTGATCATCCGCACCAGTTCCGGCTTGAAACAGCCGACTTCGACACGGTCCGTCTGCAGGAAAAGCCCGTTCGGAGCAACGCGGGTGAGGCCGGAGAGCGAAGCGAGCTTCATCAGGCCGGTCGGCTGGTCATCTTCTTCATCGAGATGGGCGTCATCGAATTCGTCTGACATCATCGAGCGGCCGGAAAGGGCAATGCCCATCGTCCCGTCCGAAACGCCGGGCAATGCGGCGACCTGCGTATTGCCGGCCGTGCCGCTTTCAATCATTTTCGGCAGGCGCTTTTTGGCCGCACCGGCGAAAAACGCCGCAAGCGTCACGCCCTTACCCTCGCTTTCCTGCCCCTCGCCCGCCGCCCTGGCGTCCACGGCTGGTTGCGCGGCAACGGCCGCAAGCTGTTCCGATGCCGACTGCGGCACGGGTACGGATGCCGGCTGACGATTTTCGCTGTGCTGTTCCGCCGGCACCTGTGCGGCTGGCGGGACCTGAGCCGGCGCTGCCACCGGTTGCGGCTGCGCCGCCTGCACCGGCGCAGAATAAACGCTGCTGACGGCAGGAACGATTCTCTGGGTAGGAGCGCCCGCAGCGGCGGCCGTGCCCGGCGCCCCTGCGGTAACGGCGGGCGCTGCCGCTGCGGATGCGGTGGAATAAATGCTTGTCGTTCCTGCGGAAATCGCCGTTGGCTGCGTCGTCAATCCGCCGATATCAGGGGCAGCGCCATAGGCCTGCGCCGGGCCGCCCGACGCCTGCGGCTGGGCTGGTGCGGCCGCTCCGGCCGCCGATGCCACGGCCGGATCCACATAATGTCCCTGTTGCGCACCCGCCGCAGCAGTTGAAGCCGCGGTCTGCGGCTTCTGTTGTGCGGAGATTTCCGGCTTTTTGGTCGCGGCGGCCATCTCATCGTCGGTCACTGCCGAAACGCATCCGGAAAGCCCGAGCAGCGAAACCGCGATGACAAGACGCTGACGGACCAGACGTCCTTTCGCTCTCTCGACAGTTGTCATGGGTGGCCTCCGTATCTTGCATTTCCAACAGCAGCACGGGAACGGGCGCGTGTGCTTCCCCAAAACGGGACTGGCCGTTTCGATTCGCGGACTATGCCTCATCCCCTCGGGACAAGGCAAGAGCACCCGAAAACGCCGCTGCTCACCGGAAAATCCCTACCAGGAACCGGTATTCTGCATAGATATCCACGGTTCGGCTGGTGCGAGGCTTTCGCCCTTCTGCAAAATTTCGAAGGAAATACCATCCGGCGAGCGCACGAAGGCCATGTGCCCGTCACGCGGCGGCCGGTTGATGACGATGCCGTTCTGCTGAAGCCGGGCGCAGAAATCGTAGATATTGTCGACCTCGTAAGCCAGATGGCCGAAGTTGCGGCCGCCGGTATAATCCTCGGTATCCCAGTTATAGGTGAGTTCGAGGCACGGCGCCTTGTTTTCCTTCGCCGCAGCAATGTCGTCTCGCGCCGCAAGAAACACCAGAGTGAATCGGCCTTTTTCGTTCTCGATTCGGCGTATTTCCTCAAGACCCAGCAGGTCGCTATAGAATTTCAGTGATTCGCCAAGGTCTTTGACGCGAACCATTGTGTGCAGATACCGCATGTTCTTCCTCTCCATTACACGGGTCCGGAGCCGTTAAACGCATGATGGCAAGCCCCGGACAAGGACGGCGACATAAAAGCAGCTGCGTAAATCAAAAACTAGGGCTTGCGTGAAACCGTTACCAAGATGTTAATCTGGCGCACAGGAATCAGTTGACCGGTGTATGGCGCGTAATCGAGGGGTTGGCAGGATATGGCTGATAGGATGTCATCGAAAACGATAGTCGATGTCGAGGACCTTTCGGGCGATGCCGTGGACCTGACCGAAATTACCGGCGTCGTGAAGTGGTTCGATGTCGCCAAGGGTTTCGGCTTCATCGTGCCCGACAACGGCACGCAGGATGTGCTGCTGCACGTCTCCTGCCTGCGCCGCGACGGTTACCAGACAATTCTCGAAGGCACGCGCATCGTCGCCCTCATCCAGCGGCGCGACCGCGGTTTCCAGGCATTCCGCATCCTGTCGATGGACCAGTCGACCGCCGTTCACCCCTCGCAGCTGCCGCCGGTGCGCACCCATGTGCAGGTAACGCCTTCGAGCGGGCTCGAGCGCGCCATCGTCAAGTGGTTCAACCGCACCAAGGGTTTCGGCTTCCTGACGCGCGGCGAAGGAACGGAAGATATCTTCGTGCATATGGAAACCCTGCGCCGTTTCGGCCTGACGGAGCTTCGCCCCGGCCAGGTGGTGCTGGTGCGTTACGGCGATGGCGACAAGGGCCTGATGGCGGCGGAAATCCACCCCGACAACCCGGTTTCCATCGGGATGTCGCATTGATGTCCGCCCTGCCCCATATGGTGAAAAGCGCCGTTATGGCGCTTCTTTTTTTCACGCTCGCCGGAGCCGCCCAGGCCCAGCAACAGCAGACATTCACCTCTGAACCGCTGCAGATTGAAACCGCCGGGGGAAAGAGCCACGATTTCACTGCCGAACTGGCGCTGAACAACGCCCAGCGCGAACAGGGCCTGATGTTCCGCAAGAGCATGCCGCTTGAAAACGGCATGCTGTTCGATTTCGGTGAGCCGCGTGACGTCGCCATGTGGATGCGGAACACGCTTATTCCGCTCGACATGCTTTTCATTGGCCGTGACGGCCGCATTACCCATATTCACGAAAACGCGGTTCCGCATTCGGAAGCGATCATCAGCTCCCGCGGGCCAGTAAAATTTGTGCTTGAACTGAATGGCGGCACTGCGAAGCGCTATGGCATCAAGCCGGGCGATGTGGTTCGCAGCGCGCAAATCGGCAACCGGAAATAACGTTGCCGCGTTATTGCGTCTGAATGAGCCGGACGAGGTTTCGCCCGGCTCATTCAGACGCAATATTCAGTAGACCGGCTCGATATGGCTCAGAATCCGGCAATTGGAAATGGAAGCGGCAAGGTTGATGGCGATGTCGATCGCTTCGACCGAATCGGCCGTGCCTTCCAGATAGATCACGTCATTTTCGACAGTTGCGGAAATGCGCGACTTTTCGAGACCCGATTCGAAGGCCAGAGCCGACGTGATTGCCTGGCATACGCCGGCCATGCGGTCTCCAAAGAAGCTTTCCTGAATGCCTGACAAATTGAACATATGCGTTCTCCTTCTTATGGACATAACAACGCCCTGAGGGCGGTTTTGTTCATCTCCGGTTCATCTATTTGTTCATCTTCCATTCATCTTGGAAAATTGGAACCCCCTGATCGATCACATTTTAGGTGATCGGGAACCATTTCGTGAGGCGGGCATTTCGCGCATGGGAGTGTGAAAGGCCTTCAAGGCAGGTAAAACAGGGAGGAGAATGACATGCTGATTAACAGAACGGAGCCGTGTCACCACGCCTCGTGGATGAAGCCGGTGGCAATCCACCTGCCGCTGTGCGTCGCGGTGGAAATCTACAGCCCGCTGGTGGCGCTGGACATGCTGATGTATCGTTGGCCCGAGGAACACGGGCCGGAATATGAAGAGGCGCGCAGGAACTGCCTCGATGCCATCGCCGGCAGATGCGACATCGAGAAAGCACGGGAATCGTTTCTCATCGCAAGCAGTCATGCCCACATCCTGAACGTCCACTAAAATTCATCGACCGTCGTGACGATTGGGCCCTTCCATGCGGAGGGCTTTTTCTTTTGCGCGCGGCCTCTGCGACGCCTCCATGCACGGCGCAGCCTGCACACCGGCCGATAATGACATGTAACTGTCACGCAAACGTTATAATCGGCAGAGACGAATTCCATGGAATCGATTGGCGCGCAGACCGCCAAAAGCTTGGGAGTGGAACTGGCCAGCATGGAAACTGTCTTTGCCCTTTGCGCAATTCTGCTCCTTAGCTTCAATCTTCTCGGCATCGTTCTGGCCGGCTGGCGACTGACGAGACGGGACACGGAAAACGATCTCGTCCGGCAAAAGCCGCCTGTCTCGCTTGTGGTACCGCTGCGCGGCGTGGAGAACTTCACGCCTCTGACGCTGTCGCGCGCCTTCGAGCTCAACTGGCCCGATTATGAGCTGCTGTTCTGCGTCGCCGATGAATTCGATCCGGTGATCGAGGAAGTTCGCAAAGCGCAAGCCGCCTTCCCCTTAGTTTCCATGCAATTGCTCATCGGCGATGACCGCATCAGCGCCAATCCGAAACTGAACAATTGCGTCAAGGGCTGGCGGGCCGCCCGGCATGACTGGGTGATCCTGGCCGATTCGAACGTGCTGATGCCGAAATCCTATATAGCGACCATGATGTCGGCCTGGCGGCAGGATAGCGGGCTCGTCTGCTCGCCGCCGCTTGGCTCCCGGCCTGCGGGTTTCTGGGCGCATGTGGAATGCGCCTTCCTCAACGGCTCGCAGGGACGCTGGCAATATGCGGCGGAAGCCATCGGCATGGGTTTCGCACAGGGCAAGTCGATGTTGTGGAACAAGCCGTTTCTGGAAGACAATGGCGGCATTCGCGCGCTGGCCGCTGAAATCGCCGAAGACGCCGCTTCGACGAAGCTGGTGCGAAGCACCGGGCGCAAGGTGCATCTGGTCAGCGCCCCCTTCGAACAGCCGCTCGGCCAGCGCCATGCCGGCGAGATCTGGTCGCGCCAGACCCGCTGGGCGCGGCTGCGACGCGTGACCTTCCCGCAATATTTCGCGCCCGAAATCCTCACCGGCGCGCTTCCCCCGCTTCTCTTCGCGCTCGCCGCCGCCGCCATGATGGATGTGAACCTCCCCGCAACCGCCTTTGCCGTCCTCGCCCTCATGTATATGCCGGAACTTGCGCTTGCAGCCCTCAACCGCTGGCCGGTATCGCTCCATACGCTGCCGGCGATGATCGCCCGCGACATGATCATGCCCGTCGTCTGGGCGCGAAGCTGGATCGGCAGCGCGGTGGCATGGCGCGGCAATGTCATGACGATAGGCACGGCAGAGAGCACCCTGGCCGGTCCATCCGCAGAATAAATCACAGCTGTTTGGAAGAAGTTACGCCGGAAAGCTGATGTTTTGCTTTAAAATGGTCGGAGTGGAGAGATTCGAACTCCCGACCCTCTGGTCCCAAACCAGATGCGCTACCAGACTGCGCTACACTCCGCCGAGGCGATGGCTGGGGAATACACGGTTCACCCGCAGTCCGCAACAGGGAAATTCATCTTTGTTCAGCCACGGCCCCGATGAGCAAAATGTAACCTCGAAACGATGGCGCAGGATCGGACGGCAAGGGGATAATCGTCTTGACTCTCACCTGAAGTCAGTCCATTTCAAATTCAACGTTCCTGACACGATTTGGTTATTCTATTCAGGTACGTGATGAATAATTCGGGGCGTTTCGCCCCGCTGTCCAACCGGAGCAGTTTCGACATGTCTGCGAAGATTTACCGCCCTGCAAAAACCGCCATGCAATCCGGCAAGGCGAAGACCAATGTCTGGGTTCTGGAATTCGACGCCGAGGTTCCGCGCAAGATCGATCCGATCATGGGCTACACCTCCAGTTCCGACATGAAGCAGCAGCTCAAGCTGACATTCGAGACGCAGGAACAGGCCGAAGCCTATGCCCAGCGCAAGGGCATCGAATACCGCGTCATCCAGCCGAAGGAAGCGACCCGCAAGGTGGTTTCCTACACCGACAATTTCCGTTTCAACCGCACCCAGCCCTGGACGCACTGAAACACGACGATCAAAGTTTTTGCCGGAGCATCGATTGCCCGGCATGACGGCCCCTTAGCTCAACTGGATAGAGCAACTGCCTTCTAAGCAGTAGGTCGCAGGTTCGAGTCCTGCAGGGGTCGCCACCTTCCACCTTCCCTCCGAGGCGCAAACCTTCACTTCACTGCCGGAATCCAGATTGCGGACGTCTCGTCGCCATAAGAGATGGCATCGCACTCCAGAACGCAGATGCCAATCCAGGCGCAAACAACCGCATCCATCATGTCTTCAAAGGCCTTCATTTCCCATGTTCGCGCGTCGATCGGGGGAATCGTGAGAGCATCCGCGACATTGCCAATGCGGGCATCGAGATGCGCCACAATCGAACGCCAGACTTCAACCAGTTTCGTTCGCCGAACGGGAATGGTGTCTGATCGCCAATAGCTGCCGATCTTCGAGTGTTTATAGGGGAGCCGCTTCTCCGATTGCGTCAGCTCGACCAATGCGGGGTGGGGATAGACCTCAAGCAGACCGCGCTCGCAGACCTCCGTCGTCAGGAGTGGATATCCTGCGTGTTCGAAGGAGATTTTGAGGTCGTCGCTTATCTTGCCCGGCCTAAGAGCATTCGGGGTGTGCGTGCCGCAATGGCGGGCACCGTAAGCCGAGGAAACCCTGTTGTCCGAAACGCGTCGAGCCGTTATCGGGCCATGTGAAAGCGGCATATCAACCGCGACGAGGTTGACCTTGCATCCGCCAAGCGCTTCGGCGGCATCTAGAAGTTCTGTCGCCTGTGCAATCGAACCACGAGGGCGGTCACTACGGGCTGATGCCTCGTATTGTCGTGCAAGAAAATGATCGTAAGAGGGGGCAACCGCGCGCAGCCGCCAGCATGAGCCATCCTTGACAACCAGCGCGACGCCGCTCGGCTCGGTCGCCGTCCAGGCAGCGTCAATTCCCAATATCGCCGTCATACATCACGTCCGGATTCCGTCGCACGCGGGATCGCGTCACCCCTGCCCCATCAACGTGAAATACCCCCACACCGCCACGAAAAACGCAATGACAGCCGCAATTGTGAGAGCCTTCTTCGCTCTCGGTCCCAGCGGTTCGCGTGGCTTTTTCGGCGGCACCGGTTTGCGGAACTTCACCACATTGTCGTTCATTCTATCTTCGTCCTGACTATCGCTGCTGAAAGCTCCGCCGCGTTTATGGCATCGATCTTCCCGGATTTATCTCTAGCAGACCAGAACTATCATAAATATTACCAAGTTTTCACTTCACCCTTGGGGCAAGCTATGTCACTTCCCACAATCAGAGGAATACAACGGCGACAGATGGACGGACAAACCGGAGAGCGGCGACAACCCTCTGTGGTAATTTGGACTTTGCGGGTGACGAGAATGAATGACGCCAATATGAGTGGCAGCGATACCGAAAACAGCCAGCCCGATCTGCGCGAGATTCTGGGAACGAACAGAAACAGCCGCAAGAAAAAGTCGCGTCGGTATCTCTACGCCGCAGCAGCCATTGTGCTGATTGGCGGAGGCCTTGGTTATTATTACCAGTCACGGGCGGCAGGCGTCGCTTATAGCTACACCACGGAAGCGGCGCGTCAGGGCGATCTCTCGGTCATCGTCACCTCCACCGGTTCGGTTCAGCCGACGGATCAGGTCGATATATCGAGCGAATTGTCCGGCACCGTGCGCAAGGTCAACGTCACCTATAATAGCCCGGTCAAGGCCGGGGACGTATTGGCGGAACTGGATACCAACAAGCTCGAAGCCGATGTCCAGAGCGCCCGCGCCAAGCTTGCTTCCGCCAAGGCCAATGTGCTGAAGGCGCGCGCCGATCTCGGCTCGGCCAAAACCTCCATGGAGCGCCTGAAATCGCTGGTGCAGAACCGGGTCTCCAGCCAGCAGGATCTGGACGCCGCGCAGTTCACCCATGATGCGGCTGCCGCGACGCTTGAAGTCAACGAGGCGACCGTGCTTTCGGCGGAAGCGGATTTAAGGCTCGCCGAGGTCAATCTCGGCAAGGCCAAGATCGTCTCGCCCATCGATGGCGTCATCCTTACCCGCAGCGTCGATCCGGGCGCCACCGTCGCCTCCTCGCTCAACGCCCCGGTGCTGTTCACCATCGCCGGCGATCTGCGCCATATGGAATTGCAGGTGTCCGTGGATGAGGCCGATGTCGGCAAGGTCGAGACAGGGCAGAAGGCCACTTTTAATGTCGATGCCTATCCCGACCGCAGTTTCCCGGCCGAGATCGAGACCGTGCGTTTCGCTTCCGAGACCGTGTCGAATGTGGTCACCTACAAGGGCATATTAACCGTCGACAATGAAGAGCTGCTGCTGCGCCCCGGCATGACGGCAACCGCCAATATCATCGTTGAAGAAATCAAGGATACGCTGCTGGTGCCGAATTCCGCGCTTCGTTATACGCCGCCGCGCGAATCCGCCTCTCGTGGCGGCGGGCTGATGAGCCTGTTTCGCCCGCCGCGCATGGGCCGCTCGCAGAACCGCGATGCCGGCCAAGCCGCGCAGGCCAAAAGGACGGTCTGGGTGCTGCGTAACAATACGCCAGTCTCCGTCGCCATCGAAACCGGCTCCACCGACGGCCAGCATACCGTCGTAAAATCGGGAGAGCTGAAGGCCGACGACCAGGTGATTACCGACGCCACCGCGCGCAACGCCGGCTGAGGGAGGGCATCCGTTTGGAACAGCCGCCGCTCATCGAATTTCGTGACGTCGTCAAGCAATATGGCCGCGGCGAAGCGACGATCCGCGCGCTCGATGGCGTCAGCTTTTCAATTCGTGAAAAGGAATTCGTCGCCATCATGGGGCCGTCAGGCTCCGGCAAATCCACCTCGATGAACATCATCGGCTGTCTGGATGTGCCATCGGCAGGCGAGTATCTCTTCCAGGGCGTGCCGACCAGCGGCTTCGACAATGAGCACCTGACGCTGCTGCGCCGGCACATGCTCGGTTTCGTCTTTCAGGGCTTCAATCTTCTCTCCCGGACATCGGCCGTCGAAAATGTCGAGTTGCCGCTGATCTATCGCGGCATGAAGGCCTCGGAGCGTCGGGAGCGCGCCATGGAGGCGCTGGCGCAGGTGGGGCTCAAAGGCCGCGAAGATCACACCACGCAGGAGCTTTCCGGCGGCCAGCAGCAGCGTGTGGCCATTGCCCGCGCCATCGTTACCCGCCCCGCCCTGCTTCTGGCCGACGAGCCGACCGGCAATCTCGACACGAAGACGAGCGTCGAAATCATGGAACTGATAACCTCGCTCAATCGCGACAAGGGCATTACGGTCGTCATGGTGACGCATGAGGAGGATATCGCCGCTTATGCCGGGCGTCTGCTGCGTTTTGTGGACGGCCACCTCGCCTCCGATAGCGCCGCGGATGAAAAGGAGACATCGGATGTTCTTTGAAACGTCGCGTCTTGCGCTGCGTGCCATCAGTCGCAACCTTTTGCGCTCCTTCCTTACCGTGCTTGGCGTCGTCATTGGTGTGGCCGCCGTCATCGCCATGGTCACCATCGGCAATGGCACGACAGAGCAGGTAAAATCGGAACTGTCACGGCTCGGCACCAACATGCTGTTCGTGCGTCCCGGCCAGTTCGGACCCGGCCGCGCCAGCACCGAAGCCAAGCGCTTCGATGACCGCGATGTCGAGGCCATCCGCAACCAAATCTCGGGCATCCGCGCTGTCGCGCCGCAAAACCGCAGCGCTGCGGCAACCGTCATTTTCGGCGGCAAGAACCACCAGACGAGCGTCATCGGCACTACGAACGACTATCTGATCGCGCAGGACTGGACCATCGCGCTCGGCCGTGACTTCCAGCCTGCCGAAGATCGCGGCGGCCAGATCGGCTGCATCATCGGCGAAACCGTGCGACAGGAGCTCTTCGGGGCGGAGAACCCTGTCGGACAGACAATCCGCGTCAGCAACATCTCCTGCCCCGTCATCGGTGTTCTCGCCAGAAAAGGCCAGTCCGGCCTCGGTGACGATCAGGACGACACCATCATCATGCCGCTGAAAATCCACCAGCGGCGCATTGGCGGCACCACCACCATTTCCTCGATCATGGTCTCGGCGCAGGACGGCGTCTCCACCGCCAAGGTGCAGAGCGACCTGCAGAACCTGCTGCGCGAGCGCCGCCGCATCGGCATCGGCCGTGAGGATGATTTTACCGTCAACGACATGACGCAGATCGCGTCCGCCATGACCGGCACGACGACGCTTCTCACCGGACTTCTCGGCGCGGTTGCCGCCGTCAGCCTTCTCGTGGGCGGTATCGGCATCATGAACATCATGCTGGTTTCGGTAACGGAACGCACCCGCGAGATCGGCATTCGACTGGCGATCGGCGCGCTGGAAAAACAGGTGCTCACGCAGTTTCTGGTGGAGGCGGTGATGCTCTCGGCCTTCGGCGGCATCGTCGGCATCCTCACCGGCCTCGGCCTTGCTTATGCCGTCGTCAGCTTCCTTAACGTGCCCTTCGTCACCAGCCCGTCGATCATCTTCCTCGCCTTTGCTTTTTCAGCGGCTATTGGGGTGATTTTTGGATATTTTCCGGCACGGCGGGCGGCGAGTTTGAGCCCGATCGAAGCGCTTAGACACGAGTGAGCACAAATCGTAGCGGGAGAGAACCTCGATGTTCAAATCGGTATCCGATAGCGCCGCTGCCGCTGACGGCGGATCGCTTGCGCTCTTTGTGGAACGACAGGACGGGCAGACAGAGCAGTTTGTGATCCATCGCTCTTTAGCGGCACGCGGAACGCCTGTCTACAACAAGGTCACTTCGAGCCTTCGGCCGCTTGCCGACCAGGATTGCGCAATGATCGCGGCGGCTCTCGAGCCGCTGTTGAAAACAACGCCATCAATCCATCCGCTGGCGGATTTTATCGAAGCGTTCAAAAAACAGCAGTCATGATCCTTGGAAAAAGAAGATCTGCCTCTCCATCGCAGAGATCGCGTTAGCAATCAGACGCTTGCTTCCGCCTCACGCTGCTTTGCCAGCGCCGCGAGATCAGCAGGCTTCAGCTCGACCGATTCGCCGCAGCCGCAGGCCGAAGTCTGGTTCGGATTGTTGAAGGTGAAACCGGAGCGCATCTTGGTTACTTCGAAATCCATCTGCGTACCGAGCAGATAAAGTACGGCGGAAGGCTGAACCCAGACTTTCGCGCCTTCGAATTCCACCAGATCGTCCTTCGGATCAGGCTCGGTCACGAGGTCGATGGTATATTCCATGCCCGCGCAGCCGCCCTTCTTGATGCCGACACGCACGCCCTTGGCGCCCGGTCCGGAATTTTCGACGATCGCTTTAACGCGGGAGGCCGCAGCCCCGGTCATGGTCATGATTGCAAAGCCCATGGGCCCATTCTCCTTCGACAATCGAGTTCAAGGCTCGATGCTTATGGATTTCAATCTAATAGCGCCAGAGAGTGTCATCAAGGGATGACACCTGTCAAAATCACGTCAGTACCAGCCGACGGCGACCTGTGCTTCTTCCGACATACGGTCCGGCGTCCACGGCGGATCGAAGGTCATTTCGACGGTGACACCGGAAACACCCTCGACGGCGCCCACGGCATTTTCCACCCAGCCCGGCATTTCGCCCGCCACCGGGCAACCGGGGGCCGTCAGCGTCATGACGATCTTGACCATCCGGTCATCCTCGATATCGATCTTGTAGACGAGACCGAGTTCGAAGATATCGGCCGGAATTTCCGGGTCGTAGACGGTCTTCAGCGCCGCAATCACGTCGTCGCTGAGGCGCGCCAGCTCATCCGGCGGAATGGTGGACACCTTTTCCTGAGCTTCGGTCGCATCCTGGGTCTTCGCAGTGGCATCGGCAGTCATGGTCTTAAACCTCAATCCTGATCTCTCAAATCCCGATATCAGGCGAAAAATTTGCGCGCATATTCCAGCGCCTCAACAAGAGAGTCTACTTCAGCGCGGGTATTGTAAAGGCCGAACGATGCCCGGCATGTGGAGGTGACGCCGAAGCGTTTCAAGAGCGGCATGGCGCAATGGGTGCCGGCCCGCACGGCAACGCCGCGCCGGTCGATCACCATCGAGACGTCATGGGCATGGATGCCCGCAAGCTCGAAAGAGAAGATGCCGCCCTTGTCAGGCGCATTGCCGATGATGCGCAGCGAATTGATCTCGCGCAGACGCTCGGCGGCGTAAGCGGCAAGATCAGCCTCGTGTGCTGCAATCGCGGCGCGGCCGAGATTGTCCATGTAATCAAGCGCGTAACCGAGACCGATGGCTTGCACGATGGGCGGTGTGCCGGCTTCGAAGCGGTGCGGCGGCTCGTTATAGGTCACATTGTCTTCGGTAACGTCGAGGATCATCTCGCCGCCGCCCTGAAACGGCTGCATCTCGCGCAACCGGTCGGCCTTGCCATAGAGCACGCCGATGCCCGAAGGACCGTAGAGCTTATGGCCGGTCATCACATACCAGTCGCAATCGATATCGCGCACATCGACCGGCATATGAACAGCGCCCTGCGAGCCATCGATCAGCACCGGAATGCCGCGCTCATGCGCGATGCGGCAGATTTCCTTGACCGGCACGATGGTGCCGAGCGCATTCGACATGTGGGTGATGGCAACGAGCTTGGTGCGCTCCGTCAGGCTCTTTTCGAAAGCCTCGATGTGGAACGCGCCGTCATCATCGACGGGCACCCAGACGAGCTTGGCGCCCTGCCGCTCGCGGATGAAGTGCCACGGCACGATGTTGGAATGATGCTCCATGATCGAAATGACGATCTCGTCGCCCTCGCCGATCTTCGGCATGCCATAACCGTAAGCGACCGTATTGATCGCTTCCGTTGAGGATTTGGTGAAGACGATTTCGTCCACCGAACCGGCATTCAGGAAACGGCGCACCTTTTCGCGCGCCGCCTCATAGGCGTCGGTTGCGGCATTGGAGAGGAAATGCAGGCCGCGATGCACATTCGCATACTCATTGGCATAGGCATGCGAAACGGCGTCGATCACCACCTGCGGTTTTTGAGCGGACGCGCCGTTGTCGAGATAGACCAGCGGCTTGCCATAGACCTCGCGCGACAGGATCGGGAAATCCCGGCGCACTGCTTCGATGTCATAAGGAGCCGCCAATGCGGCGCGTTCGCTCTCAGGCATGATGTTCCAGCCAGCCGGAGATGATCGTCTCCAGCGCCTCTACCAGATTTTCTTCTTCCAGTTCCTCGACGATCTCGGCGACGAAGGCGTTGACGAGCATCGCCCGTGCCTTCGCCCGCGGAACGCCGCGTGCCATCAGGTAATAGAGATGGTTGTCGCTGATATCGGCAACCGTTGCACCATGGCCGCACTGAACGTCGTCGGCGAAGATTTCCAGTTCCGGCTTTGCCGAGAACTCGCCATCGTCAGACATCAGAAGCGTGTTGCACGCCATCTTCGCATCGGTCTTCTGCGCATCCGGTGCGACCCGGATCATGCCCTGGAAAATGCCCTTCGCGCGGTCGAACACCACGTTGCGGAAAACTTCCGTCGAGGTCGTGTTCGGCACGTTGTGGCCGAGAACCATCGTCACGTCGGTATGGGTTTCGCCACCCAGAAGGTTGACGCCGCGAACGATGAGGTCCGTGCCCTCACCTTCCACGTCGATGCGCAGTTCCTGCCGCACCAGCTTGCCGCCGGCATTGACAATGAACAGGCGAATCTTGGCATCCGCGCCGATTTTCATGCGCAGCTGGCCAAGATGGATATCGGCGGCCCCCTGTTGCTGCAGGATGATCCAGGTCACTTCCGCGCCATCCTCGACAACGATGTCGCTGACGGAGGAAACGAAGGCCGCATCCGAAGTCACCGAAAGGTGACGTTCGATGACGGTTGCCTTGGAACCCTTGCCGAAACGGACCGGGAAGCGGCTGTGAACCTGGCCTGCGCCATGGATCGCCTGCAATTCGATCGGCTTCTCGATCTCGGCATCGGCCGGGATTTCGAGCACCAGACCATCGCGCACGAAGCTGCCATTGATGCGGCCAATCGCGTCATCCTTGCTGGCTTCAGCGAGGCCGGCGGCAGCCGAACCGTCGAGCAGGCTTTCTGCAAAGCGCGAAACACGGACGTCCTCGATCTTGCCGATATCGGCCGCGCCATGCTGCACATAGGCAACCAGAGAGCCGGCAACCGTCGGCGCCTGCTTCTCGATAACCGGCGCGGGCCGGTCTTCCGGAAGGGCGCGCAGCAGGCTTTTCAGATCGGTATAGTGCCACGCCTCGATGCGTCGCGTCGGAAGACCGCCGGTCTTCAGATCGTCGAACAGCACGTCACGGGCGGCAACAACAGCGCCGTCGCCCGGCAATTCGCTGAACTTGGCGGTGTAAGCGTCGACCAGCGCGGTTTCCGCTGGCGTCAGCCGGTTGGTAGCTTGAATGTTCATGGACATCACCTCCTGGCCTTTGACTTAGGCCGCTTCACCGATGATGTCGGCGTAACCGTTGTTTTCCAGTTCCAGCGCCAGAGCCTTGTCACCCGAGCGGATGATCTTGCCCTTGTAAAGAACGTGAACGCTGTCAGGCACGATGTAATCCAGCAGGCGCTGATAGTGGGTGATGACGACGGTAGCGCGATCCGGCGACTTCAGCGCGTTGACGCCGTCAGCCACGATCTTCAGCGCGTCGATGTCGAGACCGCTATCGGTTTCGTCGAGAACGCAGAGTTTGGGCTCCAGAAGCGCCATCTGCAGGATTTCAGCACGCTTCTTCTCACCGCCGGAGAAACCGACATTCAGCGGACGCTTCAGCATCTCCATGTCGATCTTCAGATCGCCGGCAGCTTCCTTGACGCGACGGATAAAGTCCGGCGTCGTCAGCTCGGACTCGCCACGCGCCTTGCGCTGCTCGTTCATCGCAACCTTCAGGAACTGCATGGTGGCGACGCCGGGAATTTCGACCGGATACTGGAAAGCAAGGAAAATGCCCTTGGCCGCACGCTCGGCAGCATCCAGTTCCAGAATGCTTTCGCCGTTATAGAGAATGTCACCGGAGGTGACTTCGTAATCTTCGCGGCCCGACAGGATGTAGGACAGTGTCGACTTACCGGAACCGTTCGGCCCCATGATGGCGGCAACTTCACCGGCGGCAACCTTCAGGTTGAGGCCCTTGATGATCTCGGTTTCGGTATCGGCGATCTTTGCGTGCAGGTCGATGATTTCAAGCATGGATGTATCCTAAGAATTGTGTGAGCGAAGGTGCGCGAACATCGCGCACTCAAATGCGTGTTTGGGTGACGATCAGCCGACCGAACCTTCCAGCGAAATGCCGATCAGCTTCTGCGCTTCCACGGCAAATTCCATCGGCAGTTCCTGAATGACTTCCTTCACGAAGCCGTTGACGATCAGCGCGATAGCCGCTTCTTCCGGGATGCCGCGCTGCAGGCAATAGAACAGCTGGTCTTCGGAAATCTTCGACGTCGTCGCCTCGTGCTCGAAATGCGCAGAGGAGTTCTTCGCCTCGATATAGGGCACGGTATGCGCGCCGCACTTGTCGCCGATCAGGAGCGAGTCGCACTGCGTGAAGTTGCGCGTGTTGGTCGCCTTGCGGTGGGCCGACACCTGGCCGCGATAGACGTTTTCCGAAAAGCCGGCGGCGATGCCCTTGGCGATGATGCGGCTCGACGTGTTCTTGCCGAGATGGATCATCTTGGTGCCGCTATCGATCTGCTGATGGCCATTGGAAACCGCGATCGAATAGAACTCGCCGCGGCTGTCGTCACCGCGCAGAATGCAGGACGGGTATTTCCAGGTGATGGCCGAGCCGGTTTCCACCTGCGTCCACGAAATCTTCGAACGGTTGCCGCGGCAATCGCCACGCTTGGTCACGAAGTTGTAGATGCCGCCCTTGCCTTCCTTGTCGCCCGGATACCAGTTCTGGACGGTGGAATATTTGATTTCGGCATCATCAAGCGCCACCAGTTCGACAACGGCGGCGTGAAGCTGGTTCTCGTCGCGCTGCGGCGCGGTGCAGCCTTCCAGATAGGAGACGTAAGCACCCTCTTCGGCGATGATCAGCGTGCGCTCGAACTGGCCGGTGTTCTTCTCGTTAATGCGGAAATAGGTGGAAAGCTCCATCGGGCACCGCACGCCCTTCGGCACGAAGACGAAGGAACCGTCGGTGAAGACGGCCGAGTTCAGCGTCGCGTAGAAATTGTCCGTCGTCGGAACGACAGAGCCCAGATATTTCTTCACCAGTTCCGGATGCTCGCGCACGGCTTCCGAAATCGACATGAAGATAACGCCGGCTTTCGCCAGTTCCGCCTTGAAGGTGGTGACGACCGAGACGCTGTCGAACACGGCATCCACGGCGACCTGGCGCTTTTCAACACCGGCGAGGATTTCCTGTTCTTTCAGCGGAATACCGAGCTTCTCATAGACCTTCAAAAGCTCCGGGTCGACTTCGTCCAGAGACTTCGGGCCGGGCGCGGTCTTCGGCGCGGCATAATAATAGAGATCATTGAAATCGATCTTGGGGTAGCTGACGCGCGCCCAGGTCGGCTCTTCCATCGTCAGCCAGCGCTTGTAAGCCTCAAGACGCCATTCCAGCATCCATTCCGGCTCCTGCTTCTTGGCCGAGATGAAACGGATCACCTCTTCCGAAAGGCCCTTCGGGGCCTTGTCGACTTCGATGTTTGTCTCGAAGCCGTATTTATACTGGTCCACATCGATCTGGCGGACCTGATCGATCGTTTCCTGAACCGCTGCCATGTCGTTCTCCAATCTCGCCGGAGCCAAGGTCCGGTGGCTTGTCAACGTATCAAGGCGGAAAGCCGCCTTATCCATCTTCGGGCAGTGTCACCGCGCCGTTAAGCGGGGCGGAGCTTATACCCATGTAAGTGCGGGATGGCGCTTTTCACACATCCCGGCAAGCGGAAAATTGCTAATCCGCAATTCTTTGCCGCATTTTACGCGGCCTGACCGGAAAGCTTGCGCCGCCCGGCAATTTTCGCAAACGCTGCAAGCGTCCTGTCTATGTCCGCCTCGTCCGTCGCATGGCCAAGGGAAATCCGGAGTGCGCCAAGCTTGGGATCACGCCCCATAGCCGTCAGCACATGGCTTTCCCCCACCTTGCCGGATGAGCAGGCCGAACCGGCCGACAGCGCAATGCCTTCGATATCGAAGGCGATCTGCCCCGTTTCCGCCTTCAGGCCAGGCAGGGTGAAAAACGTCGTATTGCCGACGCGAGCGACATCCTCGCCGTGGATGATCACATCCGGCGCACTCGCCCGCATGCCGTCTTCCAGCCGCGCCCGCAGAGCGGCAAGACGCGCCGCTTCAATCTCGAGATTCTTGGCAGCAACAGCGGCAGCGGCACCAAAACCGATAACCGACAGGGTATTTTCCGTGCCGGAACGATGCCCCTTCTCCTGCCCGCCGCCATGGATGAGCGGCTTCGGCATCATCACCTCGCCGCGCGAGATGAGAGCGCCAGCCCCCTTTGGGCCACCGAGCTTGTGGGACGAGACAACAAGGAAATCGGCATCGAGCGCATTGATATCGAGCGGAACCCGGCCAGCCCCTTGAACGGCATCAACCACCATCAATCCACCCGCCGCATGCACCAGCCGCGCCGCTTCCGCCACCGGCTGGAGGATGCCGGTCTCATTGTTTACCAGCATGCAGGCAACCATCGGCAGGCCGGCGGAAGCATCGTGCGACGACAGAAGCGTCTGAAGTGCCGCAAGATCGATGACACCCGCTGACGTAACGGGAATTTCCGTAACGTCAGCCTTGCCGAACCGGCCGCCTTCGCGAAAGGCAGGATGCTCGATGGCTGAAACATAAAGATGGCCATAGCGCACGGGAGCGCGCCCCATCCTGAAATCCGGTGTCAGCACCAGATTGGCGGCCTCCGTCGCGCCGCTGGTAAAGGTGACATGAGCAGCCTCTGCGCCAACAAGTGCCGCAACCTCGCGGCGGGCGCCCTCAACGGCGGCGCGGGCGGCACGCCCTTCCCGGTGGACGGAAGATGGATTGCCGGCAAGATCGAGCGCGGAGACGAGAACATCGCGCACGGCGGGCAAAAGCGGCGCCGTCGCGTTCCAGTCCATATATGTCCGCGTCAAAACCGTCATAACGATGAGGCTTCATCCAATCTTCAATGCGCCAAAACGCATTTTTCTTGAAATTACAGTTGCGCTTGCCTTATGACACCACCCGAGTGCTTTAGCACACGCAAAGTTTCGAATTATTCTAAACTGCGTTCTAGAAAAGATGACACAGTTCGTCAAGTCTTCTCATCGGAAGAATGCGGTTGGAGAATGAAAAAACACGACCGGAGTACCAATGCCCGAAGTCATCTTTAACGGCCCTGCGGGTCGCCTCGAAGGCCGTTATCAACCCTCCAAGGAAAAGAGCGCGCCGATCGCGATCATCCTTCATCCGCACCCGCAGTTTGGCGGCACGATGAACAACCAGATCGTCTATCAGCTCTTCTATCTTTTCCAGAAGCGCGGTTTCACGACGCTCCGGTTCAATTTCCGCTCCATCGGCCGCAGCCAGGGCGAATTCGACCACGGCGCGGGCGAGCTTTCCGATGCCGCTTCCGCACTCGACTGGGTGCAGAGCCTGCATCCCGATTCGAAGAGCTGCTGGGTCGCCGGTTATTCCTTTGGCGCCTGGATCGGCATGCAGCTCCTGATGCGCCGCCCGGAAATCGAAGGTTTCATGTCGATTGCGCCGCAGCCCAACACCTACGACTTCTCCTTCCTCGCCCCCTGCCCGTCGTCGGGCCTCATCATCAACGGCGATTCCGACAAGGTCGCGCCTGAAAAGGATGTGAACGGCCTGGTGGAGAAGCTGAAGACCCAGAAGGGCATCCTCATCACCCACCGCACCGTTCCCGGCGCCAACCACTTCTTCAACGGCAAGGTGGACGACCTGATGGGCGAATGCGAGGACTATCTCGACCGCCGCCTCAATGGCGAACTCGTGCCGGAACCGGCGGCCAAGCGCATTCGGTGATTGGCTGCACCTCCTGGCGGGCGGCTCGATTTTTCTACAATTATCGCCAGAGGGTGCGGCTTACCCCCCTCTGCCCTGCCGGGCATCTCCCCCTCAAGGGGGGAGATCAGCTAGACGACTGCTCCTCGCCTGAGCCTCTGCGTTAAAGATAACCGGACGGTCGCCGCGATTCGATCTCCCTCCTTGTGGGGGAGATGCCCGGCAGGGCAGAGGGGGGTAAGCCACACCCTCCTTCGTCATCAGCATCGCACCAAAACCCCACCCGTCACCGGCTCCTTCACCCCCGTCGTACCGGGATAGGTTAGCGGCAGCCCATTCAGCGAGCGCACGGCCAGATAGGCCCAGGCCTCCGCCTCCATCGCCCCGCCATCGAAACCCGCCTCTTCCGCCGCGATCACCTGCGCTCCGGACCGTGCGGCAAGGTCTGCAAACTCCGCCATGATCACCGGATTGAGCCGCCCGCCACCACAGACCACGTAGGTCTTCGCCGCTTCGGGCAGATAACTTGCCGACTTCAGAATCGCCGCCCCCGTCAGATGCGCCAGCGTCCGCGCCCCATCCGCCAGCGAGACCTCCCCCTTTTTCGGCGGCACGAAATCGCTGCGGTCCAGCGACCGACGGATATTGGCTGAAAAAAACGGGCTTTCCATATAACGCGCCACCAGCGACGCGACGACGCTGCCGCCCGCCGCCATCTTGCCGCCCTTGTCGAAAGCCTTGCCCGTATGCGCCTCGATCCACTGGTCGATCAGCATATTGCCGGGGCCGCTGTCGAAAGCGGCAAGCCGCCCCGCCTCACCGATATAGGTGAGATTGGAGATGCCGCCGATATTGACGAAGACGGCCGGCGTTTCGAACCCATCGGGCAGATTGGCGGAAAGCGCCATGTGATAGGCCGGGATCAGCGGCGCGCCCTGCCCGCCATGCACCATGTCGTTTGCCCGCATGTCGTAAACCACATCGATGCCGGTTTCGGATGCCAGAAGCGCGCCGTCGCCGATCTGCACGGTCAGCGCCTCGTCCGGCCGGTGCAGCACCGTCTGACCGTGAAAGCCGATCACATCGATATCGCCGGGCTGGAGCCGGTGACGATGGAGGAAGGATTTGACCGCCGCCGCATGGGCAAGCGTCAGCTTGCGCTCGGCCTCACCCAGATCGCCGGGACGTTCGCGTCGTTCACGAATGGCTTTGGCTGTGACCAATGCGTTTTGCCAGATGGCGCGCAGGCCCGGATCATAGGGGAAATACCCGCTCGGCCCATGCCGCACCACGCTTTCGCCATCCGTGCGCAACAGGGCGATATCGATGCCGTCCATCGATGTGCCGCTCATCAGCCCGATTGCCGTTTTGACCTCGCCCACCTGCCGCTCCCCTGCAATCACGAATCATCATGGAGTGAATCCTGACATTCATGGCCGAAACGGGTGCACATTTCAAAAAACAATGATAAAGCCGCGACGGTCATTGGTTTTCGATGGCCGCAAAGATCAAACCAGAAAGTAAAAGGTTATGTCCAGGTTCAAGTCCGATTTCCTCCGCACGCTCGATGAGCGCGGCTTCATTCACCAGATCTCCGATGAGGCAGGTCTCGACGAACTGTTCGCCAAGGAAACCGTGACCGCCTATATCGGCTATGACCCGACGGCTTCGAGTTTGCATGTCGGCCACCTCACCCAGATCATGATGCTGCACTGGATGCAGAAGACCGGCCACCAGCCAATCTCGCTGATGGGCGGCGGCACCGGCATGGTCGGCGATCCCTCCTTCAAGGAAGAAGCCCGCAAGCTCATGACGATCGACATGATCGAGGACAACATCACCTCGCTCAAGCATGTCTTCGCCAACTACCTCGATTACGACCGCGCCAATAACCCGGCGCTGATGATCAACAATGCCGACTGGCTGCGTGGTCTGAACTACCTCGAATTCCTGCGCGATGTCGGCCGCCATTTCTCGGTCAACCGCATGCTGTCCTTCGACAGCGTCAAAACGCGCCTCGACCGCGAACAGTCACTGTCCTTCCTCGAATTCAACTACATGATCCTGCAGGCCTACGATTTCGTGGAGCTGAACCAGCGCACCGGCTGCCGCCTGCAGATGGGCGGTTCCGACCAGTGGGGCAACATCATCAACGGTATCGATCTCGGTCACCGCATGGGGACACCGCAACTTTACGCGCTGACCTCGCCGCTGCTCACCACCTCCTCCGGTGCGAAAATGGGCAAGTCGGCTTCCGGCGCCGTGTGGCTGAACAAGGACCTGCTGCCGGTCTATGATTTCTGGCAATACTGGCGCAACACGGAAGATGCGGACGTGGTTCGCTTTGCGAAACTCTTCACCACGCTGCCGATGGATGAGATCGCCCGTCTCTCCGCCCTTGGCGGATCGGAAATCAACGAGGCGAAGAAGATCCTCGCGACCGAAGTGACGGCCATCCTGCACGGCCGCGCAGCGGCGGAAGAAGCAGCGGAGACGGCGCGCAAGACCTTCGAAGAAGGTGCGCTCGCCGAAAACCTGCCCTCCATCGAGGTTCCGGCATCCGAACTCGAAGCCGGCCTCGGCGTTCTCTCGCTCATCGTCCGCGCCGGTCTCGCCGGCTCGAACGGCGAGGCCCGCCGCCACGTTCAGGGCGGTGCGGTAAAGATCAACGACATTGGCGTTTCGGATGAGCGCCAGACGGTCGGTTCCAGCGAAATCACCCGCGATGGCGTCATCAAGCTGTCGGTCGGCAAGAAGAAGCACGTTCTGGTTCGCCCGGCGTAAGACTTACAAAAACATCGTGTCGAGGACTGCGAACGCGGTCCTCGATGCGCCGATACCCCCACTTCCGTCATGCCGGACTAGATCCGGCATCCAGCCACGGCGCGTCTGCGCCGTGAAAGGGCTCTCGCGCGATCAAGGACTTGATCGCACTGGACCCCGGATCAGGTCCGGGGTGACGGAGTGCGGGGTGCACCCATTCCCGCCAAACAGCCGCTTGCGTCAAGCTTTGCGACGCTCCATTCACTGAAATTCGAAAATCTGCCGGAAGACGCCCGGCGCGATCAGCGACAGCGGATTGATCGTCAGCTTCGGCTGGTCCGTCTGGCCGGAGAGCTTGAAGGTGATGCCGAGCAAGCCGCGGTCGCGGCCATTGCCGAGGAAGATGCCGATGAAGGGCAATTCGCCGAACAGCCGGTTCAGGCCATAGGCGGGCATGAAGGTGCCGGTCATGTCCATGCGGCCGCTCTGGTCCTTCAAAAGCCCCTGGAAGGTCGCGCCGATCTGCTCGCCGCGCACGACGCCGTTTTCCACCGCCACCGAACCGTTGACGTAAACGACCCGGGCAAAACCGCGCTGGAATTTTTCCGAGCTGACATCGATATTGCGGCGCACCGCATTGTTGAGGCTCCTGCCGTCCTCGCCCGTCGGCGTGGCGACGATGTCCTGCAGCTTGGCTTCGTTGACGACGGCAAAATTGCGCAGGTCGAGCGATCCGCTCCAGTCGCTGCCATTGGAGGTCGTCAGCGCAAGATTGAGAAGGCCGCCACGAATGCGGCTGTAGATATTGGCGAAACGGGCGAGCGAACCCGCATCACTGCTGGTCAGCGTCACGGTTCCCGTCGCCCCGCGATTGACGGTCTGCGCCACCACCGCCTGGCCGTTGCCGGTGACGCCACGGAAATCGATGGAGCGAACCTTGCCATCCCGCACGCTGACATCGGAACTGACATTGGCAAGGATTTCATCGTTGAACCCGTAGACCTTGTCGAATTGCGTCTTGATGGCAAGGGATGGCTGCGAACGCGACGTCCCGTCGCCGCTGCCGGAAGAGCTGCGAAGCTTCGAGAGGAAAGGCCTGACATCGGCGGATTTCCCCGATGCATTGATGATATAGCCGTTCTTCGAAGCGGCGACCGAAACGGCGTAATTATCGGAGGGCGAAAGCTGCACGCGGCTGAGATCGGCTGAAATCAGCCCGTTCTTGCTGAAGGCGATATCGCCGGCAGCGCCGAAGCCGTCACCGTCGAGCGAAAAGTCGCTGATCGTCGTGCGCCCGTCTCCCATTTCCATGGTGAAGGCGGCGCTGGCGGGAATGCCGATGCCCTTGCTCCAGCCGAGCCCCGGCAGAATGATCGACGCCTTGGTCAGATCGAGCCGGATATCCTGGCGTTTCGGGTCGGCGCCGTCGATTTCAATCGCCGTCGTGCCGCCGAGGACCGTGGAAAGTTCCGGAGCGAGCTTGGCAACCTGCGTTTCGTTCAGGCTTGCCTTCAGCGACAGCGTCGGCGCGATATCGCTGTTCTTGCTCACCGGCTCCGTCATCACGATGTCCATCGGCACGTCGTCCACGCGGCCCCTGCCCTCCAGTTTGAGCTGGCGGTCGTCCAGCGTCATGAAACCGTCGAGCGCAGTCACCTTGTGGCCCGCAAATGGCTTGGTCAGCGACAGGTTCTTCAGATCGAGATCGGCCGTCCACACTGGCGGAGGCGGGTTGTGGCTGGAAAGCAGGCCAACGGTCAGGTTAGCATGGGCTTTGACATCGCCGGTGAAATCCTCCGGCTTGAACTGCGTATTCTTGAGCGCATTGATGGGTTTGAGCGCCGCAAGCTCGGCCACGGCATCGGCCGAGCCCGAAACGTTCAGTTCGAGATTTCCGAGCAGCGGCTTGTCGTAAACAGCGGAAATGAGGAAACGGCTGTTCTCCAGCGCAAGCGACCGGTTCGACGGGAAATAGGATGTCCCCCGTTTGATATCGACGGCCATCTTGCCGCCGACGAGATCGAAATGGGCGTCGACATCGCGCAGCGGCGGAATGTCGCCGGTGGTATTGAGACGCGTATCGTCTATATCGAAACGGATCTGCATTTCGCTTTCGCCGAGCACCAGCGGGCAGCCGGGGCCGCACATCCGCCCCTGCGGGATGAAGATCGCGATTGAACCATTGGTCACGGTGCCGCCGTAGAGATTGGAGACCACCCAGTCGCGCGGCTTGTGCGCCATCCAGAACGGCCAGAGCTGCTTGACCGCCGTGGCCTCCATCTTCGGAATCTGCCCGCCGAAGCTGATTTCCGGCGACCCCTGGCCGAACCGGATTTTCAGCGATCCCGCCATGTCTCCGAGCGGGCCTGTCACATAAAGCGAGGGAACGTCGAGCTGCTTCGTCGCCGCCGTAAAATGCCCGTCCGCCTTCAGGCTGAAAGGAACCGGGGCCTCGCCCGAAGCTTCGGACGAAGCAACGGCGTTGTCGATCCGCAGCGAAAGGCCGAAACCGTCTTCCGTATCGCTGATTTCACCGGCGACCGGAAGAATTGTCCGCCCGAGCTCCAGCCGCGAATTGTCGATGACAAGGGTGCTTTTGGCAAAGTCATAACGCGCGTGGACGTTGCCAGCCGTAAAGGTCTGGGACTCACCGCCGATCATCAGCGTTCCATTGCCGAGGCCGAGCGCAATCTCCAGCTGCGGCTCCTGCCCTTCCATGGCGCGCCGAGCGACAATATTGATACCCGTCTTGACGTTCAGGCCTTCATGGAGATTTCCGTCGGGATCGTATTTCTCAAGAAACGGGCCGATATCGAAACCGTCGATGCGGGCTTCAAAACCGTCTATCCGGCCACCAGATCCCGAAGTCTGCAGCGACACGCTGGCAATTTCACCGTTAAACAGCGTTTCTCCATCGAGCGAATATCCGCCCTGCTGATCGGGCGTCAGCGACAGTTCACGCACTTCGACGGTGCGCGGCTTGCCCAACTCTCCGGGCGGCAGGTGAACCGAAACGCTGGAAATATCGATTTCCTCGGTTCCGCTGCTCAGAAAAGCCTGAGCGAGCTTGTCGAGCTGCCCGAAGGCTTCCTGCAATTGCTGCGGCACGGCGTCGAGCTTGACACTGGCGGGATCGAACCCGTTACCCTTGGGCAAAAGCGCCGTATCGAGCTCCATCCCGTCCGCCTCGAGGCTCTCCACCGAGACACGGCCGGTCAGAAGCGCAAGCGGATCGAGCGCCATGCCGATTGCCCGCGCCCGGCTCATGTGCTGGCCGGATTCCTTCTCGATGATATCCACGTCCTCCGCCACCAGCGCAAGGCGCAGCCCGGTGGAAAACCTGATCGCCGAAGAACCGATCCGCGCGCTGTAATGGGGGCCGAGCGCCCTTTCCAGCGCCTGCTGCGCCTGGCTGGAAAGCGTCGCGTCGATCGATCCCGTCTCGACGGAAAGAATGATGCCGCCGATGGACAGGAAGGCCAGCACGAAAAGGGCTGCGAAAATCTTGATGAAGGCACGCACCATGGAGCGCGGCGCCGGGCAATGCACGATGATGGGATCTTCGGCCTGCGCCGAAGGAAGATCGTGCAGCGCAATGATATCGCGTCTGCCGAACTTGACCTTTTCACCCCTGACTTCAGCCATACGCCCGTGTTTGCCCTTGAATAGCTTTGTTTCGCCGCAACACCGAAGCGGGATGGCGAAAAGTGTAAGCGGTTTTCGTCCGGAATCCCGCTCTAATTCTTTAGCCCGGATAACGATTGAGATTTAAGATCGTTTCGACCTGAAATCTAAATAGTGATCTGGACGACGCGCGGTTTCGCTATATATCGAATGTGGCGACTTTTCCTCAACATCCCGGCGAAAGAAAGGTAGATTATGACAGACTTGACGATTGGCGGCCCGGCTCCCGATTTTACTTTGCCCCGCAACGGTGAAGGGACGGTGACATTGTCCAAACTGCAAGGCAAGGCCGTCATCCTCTATTTCTATCCGAAGGACGATACTTCCGGCTGCACCGCAGAAGCCATCGACTTCAGCGCGCTGGGCGGCGAATTCGAGGCAGCCAACGCCGTCGTCATCGGCATTTCGCCCGACAGCGTCAAAAGCCACGACAAGTTTGCAGCAAAACATTCCCTTTCCGTCATGCTCGCTTCCGACGAGGAGAGGAAGGTTCTGGAAGCCTATGGCGTCTGGAAGGAAAAAAGCATGTATGGCAAAAAATACATGGGCGTCGAACGCACGACCGTCCTCGTTGCCCCGGATGGAAAAATCGCGGAAATCTGGAACAAGGTGAAGGTCGCGGGCCACGCCCAGGCCGTTCTCGAGGCTGTGAAGAAGCTCTGAGGGACCAACCCGTCGTGACGCCCCCGTTCAAAATCATCTCGCTGCGAGGCGGCGCGACGGATGCCATCGTGAGCGCCGATCTCGACAGAAAGACCGCACTCGCGCAGGAAACGGCGACACGCTGGTTCGAGCGCCGCCTGTCGCTGCGCTCACCTCTCGACCCGCCGCTGCCTGAGCGGCCGGGCAGGCCGCAGAAGCCGGAACTCGTGCCGCCAACCGCCGTGGAACGCCGCTCCCTTCACAGCATCAAGGGCCGCATCGCGCTGCTGCACGCCATCGCCCATATCGAGCTCAATGCCGTCGATCTCGCGCTCGATATCGTCGCGCGTTATGCCAGCGAGCCGGTGCCGCATTCCTTTTTCGACGGTTGGATGCAGGTCGCCTTCGAGGAGGCGAAACATTTCCGGCTGGTGCGGGACAGGCTGAGAAGCCTCGGCGCCGACTATGGCGATCTGCCGGCCCATGACGGGCTCTGGCAGGCCGCGCATTCCACCCGCAACGATCTCACCGCACGGCTCGCCGTCGTGCCGCTCATCCTTGAAGCGCGCGGGCTAGACGTCACCCCTTCCCTGCAGGCGAAGATGCGTGAGACGGGCGATCTTGAAAGCGCCGCCGTTCTCGATGTCATCTATAATGACGAAAAGGGCCATGTCGCCATCGGCGCGAAATGGTTCCGGTTCCTGTGCGCGCGTGAAAAGAAGGACCCGGCCGCGACCTTCAGGCAACTCGTGCGCGCGAATTTCCGCGGTCCTTTGAAACCGCCGTTCAACGATATTGCCCGCGCCGAGGCCGGCCTGACGCCTTCCTTTTACCGCTCGCTCACATCCGTCAGCCAATAGCCGACACCGCCAAAAGGCCTCTCCGGCAAAACTTCGTTAACCTTAACGAATTATGATTTCCCCTAAGAAATCGGCCAGTCCGGAGAGAGATTGTGACTGATACGGCGGAAAACCGGGTATTCGGCAAAAAGCGTGAGCCGCACGTGCTCATTCTCGCGCGCGGCGACAGGGTGCGGCACATGACCATCCGTCCGTGGATGGCGGCGCTTGCCGGCTGCACGATCGGCCTTTTCTCGCTCGGTTATCTCGGAGCCACAGGCTATCTCATTTTGCGTGACGACCTGATCGGCGCGACCATGGCCCGCCAGACCCGCATGCAGAACGACTATGAAGACCGCATCGCAGCGCTGAGAGCCCAGGTGGACCGGGTCACCTCCCGGCAATTGCTCGATCAGCAGGTTGTTGAAAAGAAAGTGGAAAAGCTGCTGGAACAGCAGGCGGCGCTGACCTCGCGGCACGGCCGCATGAGCGAATTGCTTGAGCGCGCCGAGAACTCCGGCATCGCCGCCTCCCCGGCCGCGCCCTCGTCTCTTTCGAACGCCTTGGCGCCGGAAAAACGCGCTGACCTCTCCGGCGGCCTTTCGGCCGTTGAAAAGCTGATGACACCCCGCAGGCCGCAGGCGGAAAAGCGCGCCACATCGGACAGACGCGCCGCCTATGTGCCCGAAGCCGGCGAAACACCATCCGACCGGGCCGACCGGGTGTTTTCCAAGGTGACCCTGTCGCTGAAGGACATCGAACGCCAGCAGATATCGCGCATCGCCAGACTGACCAGCGACGCCGAGGACAAGGCGAATGCGATGCAGGACATCATCCGGCAGGCGGGCTTGAAAATCGAAGAGAACGGTAATGACGACATAGGCGGCCCCTATGCCGACCCCGAGCGCGGGGATACCGATCCTTTCAACCTGTCGCTCACCAATCTCGACAATGCGCTGAACCGGCTCGACATCGTCAAGGAAACCGCGACCACCCTGCCCTTCGGCAACCCGGCCCCCGGCCGGGCGATCACCAGCCGATTCGGCAACCGGATGGATCCGTTTCTCGGCCGCCCGGCCCTGCATACCGGTATCGATTTTCGCGCCGAAACCGGTGCCGACGTCAAATCCACCGGCGCGGGCAAGGTGACGGTGGCAGAGAATTCCGGCGGCTACGGCAATATGGTCGAAATCGATCACGGCCAGGGCGTGTCGACGCGATTCGGCCATCTCTCCGCCATTCTGGTGAAAGCCGGCGACAGGGTCGAGGCCGGCGACGTCATCGGCCGCGCCGGCAGCACCGGCCGCTCCACCGGTCCGCATGTGCATTACGAGGTGCGCCGCAACGATACGCCAGTCGATCCGATGCGGTTCCTGATCGCCGGAACGGAACTCAAAACCTACTTAAAATAGCAGCCCGATTTTAATGCTTTTTTTGCGCTTTTTACGATAAATCGCTGAAATCCGCGCCCAAGGCCCAGAAGCCCCGCCCGAACCCCGCTGTTTCGCGCGCTTTTCCCGTTGTTTCCTTGACTTTCCGGCAATTTGGGCATATCCCCGCGCCAAGTCTTTGCAAGTGCCGTCGCGGCACGCAGGTGTTCTTACCGAACCAGAACGGAAAAAGTTCTTCCTTTGACAACATTCTCTGATCTTGGCCTGAGCCAAAAAGTTCTTTCCGCTATTGCAGATGCCGGCTACACGACGCCGACACCCATTCAGGCTGGCGCCATTCCGCCGGCGCTGGAAAAGCGTGATATCTGCGGTATCGCACAGACCGGCACGGGCAAAACCGCGTCCTTCGTTCTGCCGATGCTCACCCTGCTTGAGAAGGGCCGCGCTCGCGCCAGAATGCCGCGCACGCTGATCCTTGAGCCGACCCGTGAGCTGGCAGCGCAGGTGGCGGAGAACTTCGAGAAATACGGCAAGAATCACAAGCTGAACGTCGCCCTTCTCATCGGCGGCGTTTCCTTCGAAGACCAGGACCGCAAGCTTGAGCGCGGCGCCGATGTGCTGATCTGCACCCCCGGCCGCCTTCTCGACCATTGCGAGCGCGGCAAGCTTTTGATGACCGGCGTGGAAATCCTCGTCATCGACGAAGCCGACCGTATGCTGGATATGGGCTTCATTCCCGATATCGAGCGTATCGCCAAGATGATTCCGTTCACCCGGCAGACGCTGTTCTTCTCGGCCACCATGCCGCCGGAAATCCAGAAGCTTGCTGATCGCTTCCTGCAGAACCCCGTGCGTGTCGAGGTCGCCAAGCCCTCCTCCACGGCAAAGACCGTTGCCCAGCGCATCGTTGCCGCGCATAACAAGGACTATGAAAAGCGCGCCGTGCTGCGCGATCTCGTCCGCGCCGAAGAAGCCGAACTGAAGAACGCCATCATCTTCTGCAACCGCAAGAAAGATGTGGCCGACCTGTTCCGCTCGCTCGACCGTCACGGTTTTTCCGTCGGCGCGCTGCATGGCGACATGGACCAGCGTTCGCGCACCACGATGCTGCAGAACTTCAAGGACGGCAATCTGAAGCTGCTCGTCGCCTCCGACGTTGCCGCACGCGGCCTGGACATCCCCGATGTCAGCCACGTCTTCAACTTCGATATTCCCATTCACTCGGAAGACTATGTCCACCGCATCGGCCGTACCGGTCGTGCCGGCCGCTCGGGCAAGGCTTTCACCATCGTCACCAGGAGCGACACGAAGTATCTCGACGCGATCGAAAAGCTGATCGGCGAAAAGATCGAGTGGCAGAACGGTGACCTCTCCACCCTTCCCGCGCCCATGGAAAGCTTTGAAAGCAATTCCGGCCGCCGGGGCAAGGAACGGGGCGGCAGGGGCCGCGACCGCAACCGTCGCGACGCAGCGCCGGTCGAAAACATCAATCAGGGTGCACAATCCGCTGCGGACACGGACATCGCGGCTCATGGAGACGACAAGGTGAAAGCAGAACGCAAGCAGGAAAAGACCCCGCGCAATTCCGACCGCAACAGCCGCAATCCGTTGCACGCCAATGACGACAACCGCGACCGCCGCCGCCATTATCGCGACCATGACGATGGCCCGACACCGGTTGGTTTCGGCGACGACATCCCCGCTTTCATGCTGATTGTGGCCAACGCCAAGGCCTGACCGCGGGAATGGACAGCATGAAGCCGACCGCGAGGCCAGGTCTCGATTTTCCGGGTGTCGGCGTCGGCCTCGCCATCATGCGTGACGGCCGCGTGCTTTTATGCCGGCGCCTGAAGGCGCCGGAAGCCGGATACTGGAGCATTCCGGGCGGCAAGGTCGATCACCTTGAAACCTCCCTCGCCGCGGCACGCCGCGAGGCCGAAGAAGAAACCGGGCTCAAGATCGGCAACGTCGAATTTCTCTGCCATAGCGAATTCATCGATACGGACGATCGCCACCACTGGGTTTCGCTGATCTTCGTCACCCACGATGCGCAGGGTGAGCCGGCACTGACCGAACCCGACAAGCTTTCCGCCATCGGCTGGTTCGATCCGGATAAGCTTCCCGAACCCATCTCCGCCTTTGCCAGGGACGCCCTGGCCGCCCTGAAATAAAGCCGCACCGGCGGCCGACAGAACCCGATTGCCGGCAACAATGGCCGTCAACGGGCATTTTCAAGCAGTTATGTTGATGTGTACGTCGGAGCCGGCCTCACCCTCTCCGCGCGATATCTTTTCCATCAATTCGAAAATGAAAGAACGTCTTTGCGCAGGAGTTTTTTAATTCAATTTTAAATTGATTAAATTAGCTCCACGTAAAAAACCGCCCCAGTTTCCCGAAGCGGTTTATGCGTAATGAAAAAAATAGAATATGAAACGCAATATAGTCTGGCAGTGCTTATAATCGGAACACTTTCCGAGGCCTGTTACAGCCAATTTCAGTCGTCCCCTGAAACAGTTACATCTAAGCTAATCATTTACTTTCCGTCAAGCAAATCTTCTCGCAAATGCGAAAAAACCGCGAGGAAAAACTTGTGTGCGCCATGAAGGTTTATATATTTCGAATATATATCAGCAAGTTAGGAAAGTGGGAATAAAATGTGCATTTTTGTGGGCTGCACTCTAGAAGGCAGACTTAATAGCGCACGTTTCCCAAATTGCATCTCTACTCCACAAATATAATAGTTTTATAAAGCAATACAGTCGTTCAACCTCGCTGACGCCTTCCCGCCTTGGAAAAGGGTAGATGGCTAAGATTCCTTGGAAAATCAACGACAACGATCATCTTCAGCCTGTGACGGTAAAAACAACTTAAAATTGACGCATCTGGCGTTTTTTCCGATGCAGACTCGAGGCCGCAAGGAGGCAACATTCCCTGGCGACGTTAAATCCACGAATTCATGCACTTACAGCTTCGATATAATCAGTCGGATGCCAAGAATGATAAGCCCCCACATAAAAATGGAGACGATTAAAACCAATAATAAAAACCTGCACCTAAAATAAAGTATGATTTTTTTTGCAATATTCTCCATTTTCTTTCCATGATGGTACGCCATTTGCTGCCAAATACATTTGGCGTGGAAGAAATTCCGATCAGTGGTGTCTTTCTTCCCTTGGCTTTATCGCGGGGGAAATCACGACCATCGCCATCACGACAATCGCGAACAACAAAATAAATGGGCACAAAACGAGCACAGCAAGGCCCTTAGCCGCAGAACTGAATACTTTGCGTAGCAACCCTGACCTTTCAACGCGCATCGTGGCCGCCTTTTTAGAGATCTGTGTCTCCAGAAATTGTCATCACCGCTTCACAATCGAATCGTCTTGAAGACCGCGAACTACTCATCAAGCATTCAACGGCGAGATATTTGATTCTATGCAATGGCACGAAGCGTGCTCTCTATCTTGCTGATGCCTTTAACACAGTGCTAAATAACCTATTAAAACAAGTGCGTCCTGGCAGACGCGCTCCCAATGAATGACATGCGAACACAGAGAGGATTAAATTACATTTGGATTTTTGTAAACTCCATTTGTGATTTAATTTAAAGGAATTTGGCCAGGAAAGAAGTCGAGCCCAAGACAGCCCTAGGAAAACGCCTTCGAGCTGTGAGGGCGGCGTTCGATATCGATGACCGGGATGTCTTCGCCAACCGACTGGCAATCAGCAAAAGCGGGCTGGCGCATTATGAGCGGGGCGAACGCGTGCCCGATGCCGAACTGCTTTCCGCGTACCACAGGGAATTTGGCGTGAACATATCATGGCTGGTGACGGGACATGGAGATATGTTCGAAGGTGGGCAATCGGCCAGCGCAGACTATAGCTCACATCAGCTTTTAGTGGATCTGATCAATCCGCTCGGAAGATTGATAAACAAAGTTTACCGTGACCATGAGGTGAGGATAACCGACGATCAGCGCTTCGCGGAGTTGACCAGATGGCATAATAATTTGACCCGCCGCGCCGGCTCATCCTTCGATTGGAACGATCTTATGTCCCAGTTGCCGTGGGTGGAGCAAAGCCTTGGAGAGGAGTTGCTCTCCAGGCGCACAAGCCCGGAAACCAGCAAAAGATCGGCAAGCTGATCCTCACAAACAATGCAGACACACGGGGCAATATGATGGTTTTGCGGGAATGTCCGTGAAGCGCGCGTATTTTTCCTTTGGAAAACCGGTTGTTGCCGATAAACATCAAGCCGGGACAACAGGATTTCTATCACGTCATGCTTTCACTTCGCCTGCTAACGATCATCGCCGGTTTTGCCCTCGCGGGCTCAGCAAGCGCGGCATCGATTGGCATTGTTGCGCCCCAGAGCGGTCCTTACGAACTCCTGGGGCAGCAGGTACGGCAGGGTGCGAAGGCGGCGGCGGCAAAGCTCGGACTGGATGTCGTCGAAATCCATGAAAGCTGCGAAGATGGCAGCGGCGGCGCCATTGCCGATGGCCTCGTGGCCGCCAAGGTCAGCGCCGCAATCGGTTTCTTGTGCACCGAAACGCTTCAGGATGTTCTGCCGCCGCTGAAAGCGGCCGCCATTCCCGCCATCACGCTTTCCAGCCGCGCGCCGATCCTGATGGAAGACGCCCTGAAATATGGCTGGCCACTCTTTCGCCTCGCCCCGTCAGACAGGGCCGAATCGGACAGGATCGCGGAGATCATCCTGCGCGACTGGAAGGGACATTCCATCGGACTTGTGGATGACGGCACGATCTACAGCCGCGAGCTGGTCGACCGCATCCGCTCGTCGCTCGAGGAAAATGGTCTGAAGCCCACCCTTGCCGATACGATGCGTCCCAACCAGGAACAGCAGGTGGCGCTGGTGCGCCGGCTGGCGCGCACCGGCATTTCCCATGTCTTCGTCGGCGCGGAACGCAACGACGTCGCCATCATTGCCAGAGACGCCGGGTCGGAGAACATTCCCCTCACCGTCATGGGCGGCGATGCCATGAATGCGGCCAACAATCCGGTCCCCTTGGCCGCGAATGTGCTGGCGGTCACCCGCCCGGCCTATGATACCCTGCCATCGGCCCAGGCCGTTGCCGGCGAACTGCGCGCCGCCGGCATCGAGCCGGAAGGTTACGTCCTGCCGGCCTATGCGGCAACGGAACTCACCGCCGCCCTCGCGGAAGCCACACAGGCGCAGTCGAAACCCGCGCCGGAGATACTGGCGGGCGGCACCCTTTTCAAAACCGTTCTCGGCGATCTCGGCTTCAACCCGTCGCATGACCTTTCGGACAATCCCTATCGCCTGCAGCGATGGAACGGCCAGCGCTTCGAACCGGCGGATAAGGCTGAAAGACAATAGGCGAAACCCGCGCCGCCGAAAATTCGAGGAAACGCAGCTGAAAACCGCCGGCAACCGCGCGACCGGCCGTTTCAAACCCCGATACTTGGTGTTAAAGGCAGCTTACGCAACGCGTCGAGAGGAGTTTGCCCCATGTCCCTGCCCATCCGCATAGCCCCGTCCATTCTGGCTGCCGATTTCGCCAAGCTCGGACAGGAAGTCGCCGATGTCACGGAAGCGGGCGCGGACTGGATTCATCTCGATGTGATGGATGGCCATTTCGTCCCCAACATCTCCTTCGGGCCGGATGTCATCAAGGCGCTGCGGCCGCACAGCATGGCCTTCTTCGATTGCCATCTGATGATCGCACCCGTCGATCCCTATCTCGAAGCCTTCGCCAAGGCGGGCTGCGACAGCATCACCGTGCATGCCGAAGCCGGGCCTCATCTGCACCGCTCGCTGCAGACGATCCGCGGGCTCGGCAGAAAGGCCGGCGTGACGCTCAACCCCGCAACACCGCTTTCAGTTATCGAAAACGTGCTTGATGACGTCGATCTCGTCCTGATCATGAGCGTCAACCCCGGTTTTGGCGGGCAGAAGTTCATTCCGGCCATGCTGGACAAGATCCGCGCGGCAAAGGCCATGATCGGCGACCGGCCGATAGAACTCGAAGTGGATGGCGGCGTGACGGCGGAAACCGCAGGCGCGATCGTTGCCGCCGGTGCAAATGCGCTGGTGGCCGGCTCGGCCATCTTCAAGGGCGACGGCGTCGCCGACTACCGCAAGACGGTCGCGCAACTGCGCCACGCAGCGGAAGCCGCGCGGACATAACCGCCGCCGCCGAAGGGCGCACGCAAGGCGTTGGGGGATCGGCATGGAAAGCGACAGGCGGGGTTTCCGTGACACGGCTTCGGCAGCGCTGTTTCCGCTGCTCGGCGCGCTTGTCTGGGCCGCCTGTTCCAGCGCCGCCGCCGCTATCGGCCTCTATGTCAGGAACCGGCTGGAAACCGATCATGCCGCCGACATCATCATGCTTTTCTTCGCGGGCGGCCTCTTCGGCTGGCTGCTGGCCATGGCGGCGCTGCACCTTCTCCCTGCTTCCGCCGCCCTGCCGCTGCGTTTCGTGGCGGCCTGTCTTGCCATCGCTTTTTTCACGCTGGCAGTTGCGGCGGCGTTTTTCGCTTTCGAGTACCGTATTTTTTATGCGCAATGGCACGCGCCGGCATTCTCCCGCATCTGGTTTTTTCAGCAGCTCTTCACATCGCTCGGCGCGATTTACCAGTTCTGCATTCTCGGCCCTGGCTTATATTTTCCCTTTGCCATCGTTCCGCTCCTGCCTGCGGGCGCGATCCTCTGCCGACGTGCGCAACGAGCAACAGAGGCATGTAGCTTGATAGATTGAGATTACCGGAACACTTTGCTAAACGGGCAGCAAAATTCCTCCACAAAGAAAGTCATTGCCATGATCCCTCGTTATTCCCGGCCGGAAATGGTCGCCATCTGGTCGCCGGAAACAAAGTTCCGCATCTGGTTCGAGATCGAGGCATATGCCTGTGACGCGCTTGCCGAACTCGGCGTTATCCCGAAGTCCGCTGCCCAGACCATCTGGGAAAAGGGCGGCAGCGCCACCTTCGACGTCGCCCGCATCGACGAGATCGAAGCCGTCACCAAGCATGACGTCATCGCCTTCCTCACCCATCTTGCCGAATTTGTCGGTCCCGACAGCCGTTTCGTGCATCAGGGCATGACCTCGTCGGACGTGCTCGATACCACGCTCAACATCCAGCTCGTGCGCGCCGCCGATCTGCTGCTCGCCGATATGGACCGGGTGCTCGCCGCGCTGAAGACCCGCGCCTTCGAACACAAGAACACGGTGCGCATCGGACGCAGCCACGGCATCCATGCCGAGCCGACCACCATGGGCCTGACCTTCGCCCGCTTCTATGCCGAGATGCACCGCAACCGCGAGCGCCTCGTCAATGCCCGTGCGGAAATCGCCACGGGCGCGATCTCCGGCGCCGTCGGCACCTTCGCCAATATCGACCCGCGCGTCGAAGAACATGTCTGTGCCAAGCTCGGCCTCATCCCCGAGCCGGTCTCCACGCAGGTCATCCCGCGTGACCGCCACGCCATGTTCTTCGCAACCCTCGGCGTCATCGCTTCGTCGATTGAAAACGTCGCCATCGAAATCCGCCACATGCAGCGCACCGAGGTTCTGGAAGCGGAAGAATTCTTCTCGCCGGGCCAGAAGGGCTCGTCCGCCATGCCGCACAAGCGCAACCCGGTTCTGACCGAAAACCTGACCGGCCTTGCCCGTCTGGTACGCATGTCCGTCGTCCCGGCTATGGAAAACGTAGCGCTGTGGCACGAGCGCGATATCAGCCACTCCTCCGTCGAACGCGCCATCGGCCCCGACACCACTGTCACGCTGGATTTCGCGCTGAACCGTCTGGCCGGCGTCATCGAGAAGCTGGTGATCTACCCGGACAACATGTTGAAGAACATGAACAAGTTCCGCGGCCTCGTGCATTCGCAGCGCGTTCTCCTGGCACTGACGCAGGCCGGCGTCTCCCGCGAGGACGCTTATCGTCTGGTACAGCGCAACGCCATGAAGGTCTGGGAACAGGGCGCCGATTTCCTTGAGGAACTGCTGGGCGACGAGGAAGTGCGCGCCGCACTTCCCGAAGAGGTGATCCGCGAAAAGTTCGACCTCGGTTACCACACCAAGCATGTCGACACGATCTTCACCCGCGTCTTCGGCAACGCCTGAGACTTGAGCTAAGTTTGAGACCTTGAAGTTAATGCCGCCGCGACCTTGATCGCGGCGGCATCGCAACACAGATATGGGCGCATGAAAGTTTCAGAAGCAGATATCCTGATCGTCCCCGGTTATACCAATTCCGGCCCCGACCACTGGCAGAGCCGCTGGGAGCGCAAGCTTTCCACCGCACGCCGCGTCGAGCAGGCCGAATGGTCCAAACCCGTGAAGGAAGACTGGGTCGCCCGGCTGGTGGAAGAGGTCAATGCCTCCACCAGGCCCATCGTCCTCGTCGCCCATTCGCTCGGTGTGCCGACCGTCATCCATGCCCTGCCGGAAATCGGCAGGAAAGTGTCCGGCGCGCTGCTCGTCGCGCCGCCCGATGTCGCCAATCCCGATATCCGGCCGAAGCACCTGATGACGTTCGGGCCTTACCCGCGCGATCCGCTGCCTTTCCCGGCGATCACCATCGCCAGCCGCAACGATCCTTTCGGCTCTTATGAACATGCCGATGACATTGCCGCCGCCTGGGGCTCGCTTTTGATCGACGCCGGCATGTCCGGCCATATCAACACCGAGTCGGGCCATGGTCCGTGGCCGGAAGGCGGTATGGTCTTCGCGCAGTTTTTGAGCCGGCTGAAGGCTGTCGAGCCCTGACGGCACCGGCCCTGCGGACCGCCTCCCCTTCGATCGGCCCCGGAAGCCTGATTTCGGGGCGCAGCGGTTTCCCCGGCCTGTCACAAGAATTGAAGGGAAATATGCGAGCCGCATTGTAGAATGCACTCTTTTCCTTTATGGGACCGCTTCAAAGACCAAACGCAACGCCACCAGAATCGGCGTCAACCAAGAGACCTGCAATTATGAACCGTCGCCGCCGTATTTACGAAGGCAAGGCCAAGATCCTCTACGAGGGTCCGGAGCCAGGCACGCTTATCCAGTTCTTCAAGGACGATGCGACCGCCTTCAACAAGAAGAAGCATGAAGTTATTGACGGCAAGGGCGTGCTGAACAACCGTATCTGCGAATACGTCTTCACGCATCTGAACAAGATCGGCATTCCCACGCACTTCATCCGCCGCCTCAACATGCGCGAGCAGTTGATCAAGGAAGTGGAGATGATCCCGCTCGAAGTCGTCGTGCGCAATGTCGCTGCCGGCTCGCTGTCGAAGCGCCTCGGCATCGAGGAAGGCGTGGTTCTGCCGCGCTCCATCATCGAATTCTATTACAAGTCGGATGAGCTCGAAGACCCGATGGTCTCCGAAGAGCACATCACGGCTTTCGGCTGGGCCAACCCCGCCGAGCTTGACGACATCATGGCGCTCGCCATCCGCGTCAACGACTTCCTGTCCGGCCTGTTCCTCGGTGTCGGCATCCAGCTCGTCGATTTCAAGATCGAATGCGGCCGCCTTTTCGAAGGCGACATGATGCGCATCATCCTCGCCGACGAGATTTCGCCCGATAGCTGCCGCCTGTGGGACATCGAGACCCAGAAAAAGATGGACAAGGACCTGTTCCGCCGCGACATGGGCGGGCTTCTCGAAGCCTATTCCGAAGTCGCGCGCCGTCTCGGCATCATCAATGAAAACGAACCGATCCGCGGCACCGGTCCAGTCCTGGTAAAGTAATATCGGCCTCGTGAAGTAATATTGGCCTAACAAGGTAAAATCAGGAGAAGATCAGGTGATCAAGGCACGGGTGACTGTTACGCTGAAGAACGGCGTTCTCGATCCGCAGGGCAAGGCAATCGAAGGCGCGCTCGGCAGCCTCGGTTTCGGTGGCGTCGGCCATGTCCGTCAGGGCAAGGTCTTCGATCTGGAGCTGGAAGGCGCAGACAAGGCCAAGGCCGAGACCGACCTGAAGGCAATGTGCGAAAAGCTTCTGGCCAATACGGTCATCGAAAACTACGCCATAGCCATCCTCTGAAGCCCAGGAGCCGCTCCGATGAAATCCGCTGTCGTCCAACTTCCCGGCCTCAACCGCGACCGCGACATGATCGCGGCGCTGACGAAAATCTCCGGAAGCGCGCCCGTCACCATCTGGCAGACGGAAACGGATATTCCCGACGTCGACCTGATCGTCATCCCGGGCGGCTTCTCCTATGGTGACTATCTGCGTTGCGGCGCCATTGCCGCCCGCATGCCGGTCATGCAGGCCATTCGTGAAAAGGCCGAAAAGGGCGTCAAGGTTCTCGGCGTCTGCAACGGCTTCCAGATTCTGGTCGAGGCGGGCATGCTGCCGGGTGCCTTGATGCGCAACGCCTCGCTGAAATTCGTCTGCCGTGAAGTGAAGCTCGAAGTCGCCAACAACGACACGGACTTCACTCGCGCCTATGACAAGGGCCAGATCCTGCGCTGCCCCGTCGCCCATCACGACGGCAACTACTTCCTTGATGCGGATGAGCTGAAGTCGGTTGAAGGCAACGGACAGGTGGTGTTCCGTTATGCCGAGGGCACCAATCCCAACGGCTCGCTGAACGACATTGCCGGCGTCATCAACACCAAGGGCAACGTTCTCGGCATGATGCCACACCCGGAAAACCTGATCGAAGCCGCCCATGGCGGCAATGACGGCCGCGGCCTCTTCGCTTCGGCGCTTGGCGTCATCGCAGCCTGATAGACCAAGGCGGGTTTCAAGCCCGCCTTTTTTGATGCCGGCTTCCGGCTATGTTTCGGCTTTTCTTCTGGATGACCTGATGCCCCGCATTCTTCGATACGATGCCTTTAAAGCCACTGGACTGATCCTCGCTGCCGCCGCACTCGCGGCCTGCCAGCCGAAACCGCAGCCTTCCTCCTCCGTCTCCCGCGCAGCCCTGCCGACCATGGAACGGATCGCGCTTGGCGCGAATGCCTGCTGGTTCAAATCGGGCGACGCGGCGTTCAAGGCCTATCGCCTGGCGCCGGAACTCAACTCCTTCTCCGGCCGTCCGCGCATCCTGCTCGTGCCGCGCAACAGCCCGGAATCGCGCCCCATGCTGGTGGTTCAGGCAGAAGGCAACCCGGCAAAGCTCGATGCTTTCGGCCCCGTGATGAACGAAGCCCTTTCCGGCCGCATCGCAACCGACGTCAAGCGCTGGGCGAACGGCGGCAAGGGCTGCTGATCGACAGGTACCGGCACCCCGTGAGAACGCGGTCGGCATAAAAAAACCCGCCAGCGCCGGTTGGGATTAGCGTGGCGGGTTGCCGAATGGCTGCTTGGCGCCGGGGAAAGAAGGCGCCGCTCTCCGACAAAAAATCAAAGCGGCCGCGGCGGCCAGGAAAAGAGCCGGGATTTTGCCGCCTCCCTCAAGGCTTCATCCCGCGTAACGCCGATATCGTCCAGCAGATCGTCCGAAAGCTCCCGCAGGGCGAAGCGCCCCTGACGTTTCCGCTGCCATGAGGATATGCCCGCAATCAGGCGACCAATAAGCGTGCGGGCGATCTTGGCCGGAAAGGGCGCCGGTGCGACCATGTCGCCGGCATCGCGGAACACGCGTTCCCGTTCGTAGCCATCAGGATAGAGTGTATCCGCTGTCGAAAGGTATTGATCCATCTTGCGCATATTGCACCTATTGTCTCCGTGCGTTTAGCCTCATTCAATGCAGACAATAAATACAATTGACTTGGGGATGGATACAATGCATAAATTGTCACCATGACAAATTGGCTTCCCGACATTACCGAGGGCGACGGCCCGATTTACCTGCGCCTCGCCGACAGTATCGAAGGCGCGATTTCCGACGGCACCCTGCAGGCCGGCTCGAAACTGCCGCCGCAGCGCAATCTTGCTTACGATCTCGGTGTGACAATCGGCACAATCAGCCGGGCCTATGCGCTCATCCATGAGCGCGGCCTCGTCAGCGGTGAGGTCGGGCGCGGCACCTATGTCAATGAGCGCAAGACCCCTGCCCCGTCATTGCCCATGGAGCCGGCAACGGCCGCCTTCGGCAGCACGCGCCACGCCGTCGATACCATCGCCGAATTCCGGTTGAACACCACTGCTGCGCCGGATGTCGGCCAGAGCGTGCTGATCGCCAGGCACATCGAGGCGGTGACCAGAGAGCATCCCCAGGACATTACCAATTATGCCCGCTCTTTTCCCGACAACTGGTGCATGGCTGGCGTTCGCTGGCTTTCCCAGAACGGCTGGTCGCCGAAGCCGGAAAACATCGTTTCGACGCTTGGTGCGCATGCGGCGGTGATGAGCGTGATGTCCGCGATGACCGCGCCGGGCGACCGCATCGTCTTCGAACCCGTCACCTATTCCCACATCAGCCGCAGCGCCACACTTGCCGGACGGCGGGTGACGCTTGTGGAGGCGGATGAGAACGGCATTGTCCCGGATGATTTCGAACGCGTCTGCGCCCAGCAGCACCCCAAGATGATCTTCCTGATGTCGGCCGGCCAGAACCCGACCTGCGCCACCCTGCCGGAAGAGCGCCGCCGCGCGATTGCCGATATCGCCCGTCGTTACGGCGTGTGGATTGTCGAGGACAATCTTTATGGCGCGATGACGCGCGATGCGATCCCGCTGATCGCAGAATTTGCGCCCGACATTACCTTCGTCGTCGGCGGCCTGTCGAAATCCGTCGCCGCCGGCGTGCGCGGCGGCTGGGTCGCCTGTCCGGCGCAATATTCCTCGCGCATCCGTATTTCCCACTCGATGATGACGGGCGGCCTGCCCTTCATGCTGGCCGAACTGAATGCGCGCCTCGTCAATAGTGGCGACGCCGACGCCATTCGCAAGGATTGTATCGCCGAGATCAATGAGCGGGAGGCGATTGCCCGGCGGGCCTTCGCCGGACTGGATTTCAATTCGCTGCCCGATATCGCCTTCCTGTGGCTGAGACTGCCCGAACCCTGGCTTTCCGGCACGTTCCGAAATGCGGCGATGAAAGAAGGCGTGCTGATAGATGACGAGGATGAGTTCAAGGCCGGCCGCACCGACAAGGTTTTCCATCGGGTGCGCGTCAGCCTTTCTGGTCCATCGAACCAGCAAGAGTTGACCCATGCCCTCGGCATCCTGCGCCACCTTCTCGACAACGGCTCCGCCGGTTACGAAAGCGTTGCCTAGAGGGCAGAGACTCTTTCCTGCAACACCCGGCCTAATTCAGTAACTTATCATTTACCACGCCGACAAACCTGCCATCCTTTCCGCAATTCGAGGTGGGGAATGATTCGATGGCAGCATTCGATTCCACGTGTATGAGGGCGTGTTTCGCGCTGGCGATCCTCCTCGCGGCATGTGTCTTCATCGGCATCATGCCCGCCACTGCTGCGGAAGGCACCGTCTTCGACGAATTGCGCTTCGGCGCAATCACCTCGATTTCCAATCACGACAATGGCGGCGAGGATGGCGTCTTCCCGGCCTTCACCGCCTATTTTGATCCCTTCGCCAGTGCATCTGCGGTGACGCTCGGCCAGAAACTCTCCCGCCCCCGGCTGCATATCGGTGGCGAGATCGGCACTGAGGGCTCGGCGAATACCATTTACGGCGGCGTAAACTGGACCTTCGATCTCAACCCGAAGATCTTTCTCGATTTCGGTTTTGGCGGCCTCTGGCACGATGGCAAGCTGAGAAACAGCGCCGGCGAAACCGGTGCGGAATTTGGCTGCCGGTTGCTTTTCCACGAATATGCGGCGATCGGCTATCGTTTCGATAATAACTGGAATATTTCGACCCAGATCGAGCATGCATCACACGCCAATCTGTGCAACGGCCCGAATGACGGGCTCACGCGCGTAGGCCTTATGGTCGGCTACAGGTTCTGAAGAAGCCAAGAAAGCAGCGTTTTGCGGGTAAAACCGCGCATTTTCCTGTCGCACCATCGAGCCTCTTGCGCTAAAGAACCGGAAACTTTCCTCGGCTCGAACCGCGTGAGACCTATGTCGATTTCAAACTCCATCAAGATCACCCCGGAACTCGTTGCATCCCACGGGCTGAAGCCCGACGAATACCAGCGTATCCTCGACCTGATCGGACGGGAGCCGAGCTTTACCGAGCTTGGCATATTCTCGGCCATGTGGAACGAGCACTGCTCCTACAAGTCGTCCAAGAAGTGGCTGAAGACCCTGCCGACCAAGGGACCACGCGTCATTCAGGGCCCCGGCGAAAACGCCGGCGTTGTCGATATCGACGATGGTGACTGCGTCGTCTTCAAGATGGAGAGCCACAACCACCCCTCCTATATCGAGCCCTATCAGGGTGCGGCGACTGGAGTCGGCGGCATTCTGCGCGACGTCTTCACCATGGGTGCACGCCCGATCGCCGCCATGAACGCGCTGCGTTTCGGCGCGCCCGACCATCCGAAGACCCGCCACCTCGTGGCTGGCGTCGTTGCCGGTGTTGGCGGCTACGGCAACTCCTTCGGCGTGCCGACGGTCGGGGGCGAAGTGGAATTCGATCCGCGTTATAACGGCAACATCCTTGTTAACGCCTTCGCCGCCGGTCTTGCCAAGTCAGACGCGATCTTCCTCTCGGAAGCCAAGGGTGTGGGCCTGCCGGTGGTTTATCTCGGCGCAAAGACCGGCCGCGACGGCGTCGGCGGCGCGACCATGGCATCTGCCGAATTCGACGAATCCATCGAGGAAAAGCGCCCGACCGTTCAAGTCGGCGACCCCTTCACCGAAAAGTGCCTGCTGGAAGCCTGCCTTGAACTGATGAAAACAGGTGCGGTCATCGCCATTCAGGACATGGGCGCGGCCGGCCTCACCTGCTCGGCCGTTGAAATGGGCGCCAAGGGCGACCTCGGCATCGAGCTTGACCTCAATGCCGTGCCGGTGCGCGAGGAACGCATGACGGCTTATGAAATGATGCTGTCGGAAAGCCAGGAGCGCATGCTCATGGTTCTCGAACCTTCCAAGGAGGAAGTCGCCAAGGCGATCTTCGTCAAATGGGGTCTGGATTTCGCCATCGTCGGCAAGACCACCGACGATCTGCGTTTCCGCGTGCTGCACAATGGCGAGGAGGTCGCCAACCTGCCGATCAAGGAACTGGGCGATCAGGCCCCGGAATATGACCGCCCGTGGACGCCCGCCAAGGTGCCCGCACCGCTTTCGGAAAACGACGTCCCCGCCGCCGATATCGCCGATGCGCTGGTATCGCTGGTCGGTTCGGCCAACAACTCCTCGCGCCGCTGGGTCTACGAACAGTATGACACGCTGATCCAGGGCAACTCCCTGCAGCTGCCGGGCGGCGATGCCGGTGTGGTGCGCGTTGAAGGCCATGACAAGAAGGCGCTCGCCTTCTCCTCCGACGTCACACCGCGTTATGTCGAGGCCGATCCCTTCGAAGGCGGCAAGCAGGCCGTGGCCGAATGCTGGCGCAACATCACAGCAACCGGCGCTCTGCCGCTGGCGGCCACCGACAACCTCAATTTCGGCAATCCGGAAAAGCCCGAGATCATGAGCCAGCTCGTCCATGCCATCAAGGGCATCGGCGAAGCCTGCCGCGTGCTGGAATTCCCGATCGTTTCCGGCAACGTCTCGCTGTATAACGAGACCAACGGCCAGGCGATCCTGCCCACCCCCACCATCGGCGGCGTCGGCCTGCTGAAGGATTGGGGCCGCATGGCGCGCATCCGTTTCGCCGCCGCTGACGAAGTGGTGCTGCTCGTCGGCGCCCCTGCCGGTCTCGGCACACATATCGCCCAGTCGGTTTACATGCGTGACATTCATGGCCGCATCGATGGTCCGGCGCCGCATGTCGATCTGGCCGCTGAAAAGAACAACGGCGATTTCGTCCGCAGCCTCATCACCGACGGTCTTGCCACTGCCGTTCACGATTGCTCCTCGGGCGGTCTGGCGCTTGCAGTCGCCGAAATGGCGATTTCGTCGGGCATCGGCGCGACCATCGACGCGGTCGAAGGCCACAACCCGGTCCTCACCTTCTACGGCGAAGATCAGGGCCGTTACGTTCTGACGGTCAAAAAGGCCGATCTCGACGAGGTGCAGACTGCGGCGAAGGCGGCGGGCGTTTCCTGCCCGGTCATCGGCGTTACCGGCGGTTCCACCGTAAAGCTGGGCACGGCGCGGGCTGTCGAGATTAAAGAATTGCACTTGGCCTATGAATCGTGGTTCCCTCAATTCATGGACGGCGAAACTTTGCTCGCCGCAGAATGAATTAAGGAGAAACACCATGCCCATGAAACCCGGCGACATTGAAGACATGATTAAGGCGGGAATTCCCGGGGCAAAGGTCACGATCCGCGATCTGGCCGGTGACGGCGATCATTACGCGGCGGAAGTCGTTGCGGAAGCATTCAAGGGCAAGACCCGCGTGCAGCAGCACCAAATGGTCTATGACGCGCTGAAGGGCAATATGGGCGGCGTTCTGCATGCTCTTGCCCTGCAGACCTCGGCTCCCGAATGATAACGCCCGTGAAAGCGGTTCCGGCAACAGACCGTCTCTGTCCCGCCTGCGGCAGAGCGTGAAACCTGCGGAATAAATCAAGGCCCGCGTGATACTCTCACGCGGGCCTTTTTCATGTCCGGCCGAATGGGTCGTCGCCGCTTACAAAACGGGCGGCGTCTGTGAATCCAGAGCGGCGAAAGAGGCCGCAGGCAAAGGCCCCGCCGTCAGCAGGGTAAAATCGTAACCGGATCTGCGGTCCGGCCCCAGAACATATTGCCGGTGCATGCGCAGGAAGTTGCGCTTGTTCTTCTTATAACGGTCCGGCGAGAGCGAATGCTTGAAACGGATCGGCACGATCTTCGGCTGCGGCGCATCCCTGTGACCAGTCAGGCCAACGGTATTGCACCGGTAGAGATGAATAGGATCGGTCAGGCACTGGATATCGAACCATGTCACCTCTGGGTGACGCGCGATCGTGCCGACGCTTTGGCGAAGCCGGTCGGCACTCGACAGGAACGCACATTGCAGCGCCGCCCCGCCCAAGGTCGCAAAGGACAGTTTTCGGCCATCCAGCGCATTCGGCTTCAGCTCCAGCACGCGGCCGATCACGGCGAGCGCAAGGCTGGCGCCCATGCTGTGGGAAACCACCAGAACCTCGTCCGCGGGCTGCTCCAGCGCCGTCAGAACGAGTGCTGCCCTCTCCTCGATCCAGTCACGGGCAATCGGTTCATCGCGGCCGACTGCGAGCGCGAACCGCCAGTCCGCATAAAGATGCAGGGTGTGAAACCGCTCCGCAAACGGCAGGAACGCCTTCACGAAAAACAGGGCGGCGACGGGAAGGCTGATCGCCAAGAACCAGAGAGGTAGAGCGAAAATTAGGGGCACCAAGGCAATAGCCGCCGCAACGGCGCCGCCGACAAGCATCAGCAGGAACGGAAAGATGAAGAACAGCCCAAAACGCCAGGCGTGGCGGAAGTAACGCGCCGCACCGCCCTCGGCGATGATGCCGGCTCCGGCCTTGAAACCGAGCCAGATCTGCCGCCAGACGGGCTCATCCCGCAATTGCGATATCACGGCATTATGGTCGTAGACGAAAATGTCGGAGCGGGTCCGCCAGTCGCCCGCCGAGGCCTCAACCGTGAATGTTTCGCCCCCGGGTGCATTCTCCAGCGGTCCCACGGCATAATCGACATCCCATGTCTTGCCGGAGAGCGCCGCCGCCCGCTGGTAACGCAGATGATGGGCGGCCGCATCGAGCGGATCGAAACCGGGGAAATAAAGAACAAGTCGTGACTTGACGGCTGGCATGCATGAACCTTCGGCCGGAGCATTTCCAGTAAAAGCGCAATCGCTTTTACGTCAGGACAATGCGTAAAAACAAAGAGATAGCGCGCTTTTGCGTTTCGGAGAAAAGCAAATGCGCGCTAGAGACACCCGAAAGGATCGCTTGATACAGCGGGCGATGCACGTATAGTAAAAATCGCGACGGAAATGTGATTTATTTATCGGTGAGGGAAATTTGTCTGGCATCGTCGATCAAGTACTCAACGGCGTCGTCAAGGGCGCGCTGTCTGAAATCCTCACCAAGACCGGCATCCGCAAGACCCGCCGCACGCGTCGGACGAAAAGCACCGGCTCGCTGGCCGGCGGCATCGTCGGCTCCGTTCTGGAAGCCGCGATCAACGCCGCAGTTAAACCCAAGCCAGCCAAGAAGCAGGTGAGTAAAAGGCGCACAGCCGCCGCCCGCAGCCGGCAGAGATATCGCTGAACCGCCACAGGCCGATATTTGACATGTCGTGCACCGCATCAGGGACGGATTTTTTACGCTTTCCGGGTGGAAATCGCGCCGCGACATGTTATTTAGAGGCTAACAGAAAGCAGCGGCCTTGAACCGCATGTGAAAGGAATAGGCCTATGAGCGGCATTCACGACATGATCGACAGCGAAGTGAAGAGCAACGACATCGTTCTTTTCATGAAGGGCACCCCGCAATTTCCGCAGTGCGGTTTTTCCGGCCAGGTGGTACAGATCCTCGATTATCTCGGCGTCGACTACAAGGGCATCAACGTGCTTGCCGATGCAGATATCCGCCAGGGCATCAAAGACTACTCCAACTGGCCGACCATCCCGCAGCTCTACGTCAAGGGCGAATTCGTCGGCGGCTGTGACATCGTAAGAGAGATGTTCCAGTCCGGCGAACTGCAGAACCACTTCCAAGAACAGGGTATCAGCGTCCGCGGCGCGGCCTGATTTCGGCCGGTTCATCCGGCCCACCCTGATTGTCAGAAATTTATGCCAGGCGTTGCTTCATGCAACGCCTTTGCCGTTCTTTTTGGGGCAATCCTGTGACAAATCTTTCACAATCCACCGCTTCGCGAGCAGGCTCGATGGGGCGCACGGAATTCATCGCGCTTGCCGCGATGCTGATGGCGCTGAACGCGCTCGCCATCGACATCATGCTGCCCGGTCTTCAGGAAATCGGCGCCTCGCTGGGCGTGGAGAACGAAAACCACCGCCAATATGTGATTTCCGCCTATCTTCTCGGCTTCGGCATCGCCCAGCTTCTGTACGGACCGATTTCGGACCGTTTCGGACGCCGCAAGCCGATGTTCGTCGGGCTTGCCATCTACATCGTTTCAGCCATCGCAGTGGTCTTCGTACCGTCCTTCTCAGGGCTGCTGATGCTGCGCTTCATTCAGGGCATCGGTTCGGCGGCCACACGTGTCATCACGGTCTCCATCGTGCGTGACATCTATGGCGGACGGCAGATGGCGGAAGTCATGTCGCTGATCATGATGGTCTTCATGGTCGTGCCGGTCATCGCGCCCGGCACCGGCCAGATCGTGCTGTTTTTCGGTGACTGGCACCTGATCTTCGCTTTCATGGCGGCCATTGCCGCCGTGGTGACGGCCTGGATGTATTTCCGCCTGCCGGAAACCCTGCATCCGGACGATATCCGCCCCCTGACAGCAAGCTCCATCCTCGGCGGTTTCAAGATCGTGCTCACCAACCGTATCGCGCTCTGCTATACGCTCTCCAGCACCTTCATCTTCGGGGCGCTGTTCGGCTTCATCAACTCGGTCGAACAGGTCTATAAGGGCATTTACGGGCTCGGCGCATGGTTTGCGGCGGCCTTTGCGGGCGTGGCGCTGTTCATGGCCTTCTCGTCCTTCGTCAATGCAAGGCTGGTCGGCCGGTTCGGCATGCGCAAGCTGTCGCACGGCTCGCTGCTCGGCTTCATCGCCATCACCTTCGTCTGGCTGCTGGTGCAGGTGCTGGGGCCGGAACCGATGCCCTTTGCCATCTTCATCGTGTTCTTTGCACTCGCCATGTTCCAGTTCGGCTGGATCGGCTCGAACTTCAACTCGCTGGCGATGGAACCGCTCGGCCACGTCGCCGGCACCGCATCGTCCGTCATGGGCTTCATGGGAACCGTCGGCGGCTCGCTGATCGGCGCGGCCATCGGCCAGTCTTTCGACGGCACGGCGCTGCCCATGGTGGCGGGCTTCTTCGCCGTCTCCATCGTCGGCCTCATCTTCGTGCTGATCGGTGAAAAGGGCGTGTTGTTTCAGGCGCATAACAAGCCGACACGGTAACAACGGTTGAAAAAGAAGAGGGCGCGGAATTCTGTTCCGCGCCCTTTTTTATGGTGCGAACTGCCCTCACCCATCGCCGTCACCCCGGACTTGATCCGGGGTCCAGCCAGCCCAAGTCCTTGGGCTGAGAAAAGTCTTTCCGCCGCGCAGACGCGCTGCGGCTGGATGCCGGATCAAGTCCGGCATGACGGTGGAGGGTGTTGCGCGCCCGTCCCCACGAATCCGAAGCTTCAAACCGTAAAAATCTTCTCCCGCAGCAGTTCCCACGTCTCCTGATCCGGCGCGAGCAGCAGCCCGCCATCCACATGGCTCGGCAGATAGGGCGAACCGTCGAGGCGTGCCGCATAGGCGCCCGCCTCCTGCGACAGCAACGTGCCGGCCAGATGGTCCCAGGGCATCAGCTTGTTATACATCAGGAAATGCATGTGGCCGCCGCAGAACAGGCGATATTCATGCGCCGCGCAGCGATAGCTGGTGAAGAGCCGCACATCGGCGAGGTTCGTCAGGATCTTGCGCCGTGTCTCCACGTCGAAATAGCCGGTATTGGCGATGCCGACCATCTGCGACAATTCCGGGCCCGGCACGACCGACATCTGCGTCTGCGAACCGTCGGCGCTGCAAAGCCACGCGCCGGAGCCCTTTTCGGCAATCGCCCAATCATTGCCCATCGGATCGAAGACAAGGCCGGCAACGGTCTCACCCTTGGAGATGACGCTCATCATCACGCCGAAGAGCGGCAGGCCGGAAGCGAAATTATAGGTGCCGTCGATAGGATCGACCACCACGGCAAGATCGGCATCGGCAAGCTTGCCGAGCAGCGAGGCATCCGCCGCCACCGCCTCTTCGCCGATGAACAGTGCATCAGGCATGATGTCCTGCACACGCGCACGGATCAGCCGCTCTGCGGCCTCGTCGGCCTCGGTGACGAGGTCGATCGCCTCGGTCTTCATCCGCACATCGCCTTCGCCCAGATTACGGAACCGCGGCAGGATTTCCACTGCCGCCGCCTCCTGAAGCGCATTGGCAAGAGAGGCGATGTCGAGTTCGAGAGCCATGGGCGATATCCTTCTATTTGAGCGCGATGTTATAAGGCGACGATTTCCCGTCGCAGCATCTTCCAGCTTTCCTTGTCGGGAGCAGACAGAATGCCGCCCTCCGTCTGCCCCGGCCGATAGGGCGTATTGTCGAAACGGGCCGTGTAACCACCCGCCTCCTGATGAATGAGCACGCCGGCGAGATGATCCCACGGCATCAGCTTTTCATGGCCGATGAAATGCAGCTTGCCGGCCGAGGCGAGCCAATATTCATGTGCCGAGCAATTGAGTGACAGCGCCATCTTGATCTTCGCCATATTGGCGGCGATCACCGGCCGGCGATCCTGATGGCTATGGCCCCAGGAAAAGATGCCGACCATGTCGGACAATGGCGCGGGATCGGCGACTCTGAGCTTCGCCTGCGAACCGTTCCTGCGGTTGAGAAACGCGCCCTCGCCTTTAAGGGCAACGATGGTATCGCCCATCACCGGATCGTGGATGATGCCCGCCACCGTCTCGCCCTTGACGGTGACCGCAAGCAGCGTGCCGAAAGCGGGAAAACCGGAAGCGTAATTGAAAGTGCCGTCGATGGGATCGATCACGAAGGCAAGCGGCGCATCGGCAAGTGCGGGAATGACGGATTGGTCCGCCTCATAGGCCTCTTCGCCGACAATATGGGCCTTCGGAAATCGCTGAAGGAGAGCGGCGGTGATCGCCTTTTCCGCCAGAACATCGGCCTCGGTGACCAGATCGACGGCAGAGGTCTTTTCGGAGATCGCACCGGCGCTCAGGTTTCGGAAGCGGGGAAGAATTTCATTTGCGCCGGCAGCGGCAACGGTGGAAACGAGAAAGTCGATATCTTTGTCGGAAAGGGTCATCGGGCGGGGCACTTCTTCATAAGGGGGAGTTGGCCTCCCTACGCTCTTCAGGTGACGCCCCGGTGACAGAAAGCGCCGAAAAATCAAAAAGCTTCGGATCGAGCAGATGCGACGGATTGACATGGGCAAGCGCCCTCAGCATCACGTCCTTGCGGCCCGGCATACGCCGCTCGATGTCGGCCAGCATCTCCTTCATGGCATTGCGCTGAAGCCCGTCCTGCGAGCCGCAGAGGTCGCAGGGAATGATCGGGAATTCCATCGCCGCCGCGAATTTCGCCATATCTTCCTCGGCGCAATAGGCGAGCGGGCGCATGACCATCAGGTCGCCCTCATCATTCAAAAGCTTCGCCGGCATGCCGGCCAGACGGCCGCCATGGAAGAAGTTCATGAAGAAGGTTTCGAGAATATCCTCGCGGTGATGGCCGAGCAGCAGCGCGTCACAGCCCTCCTCCCGCGCGATGCGGTAGAGATTGCCGCGCCTGAGCCGCGAACAGAGCGAACAGTAAGTGCCGCCGGACGGCACCTTTTCCTTCACCACGGAATAGGTGTCGCGATATTCGATGCGATGGGGCACACCGATCTTCGCCAGATACTCCGGCAGGACATGCTTTGGAAAATTCGGCTGGCCCTGATCGAGATTGCAGGCGACCAGTTCCACCGGCAAAAGGCCGCGCCATTTGAGATCGAGCAGCAGCGCCAGAAGACCGTAACTGTCCTTGCCGCCGGAAAGGCCGACCAGCCAGCGCGTCTGGCCCTTCAGCATGTCAAAATCTTCAAAGGCCTGGCGCACATTACGCAGCAGCCGTTTGCGCAGCTTGTTGAACGAGACCGAGCGCGGCGCGTTGTCGAACAGCGGGTGCGAGTTACCGCTCTCTTCCGGCGGTTCCTGATCTGCCCCGACCTTCTCCGCGATGTCATCGATCCTGGTGAGAATGTTCATCATCCGCTCGCTCCGGCACGACTGCCGTTCTTCATGCAGGCAATGCCCCCATCCGCCGGCAATATCAAGCCCCGAATACCGACCAGCCGGTTTTCGTCGCCAGCATTTCCAGCGCCTGTGACCCGAGCGCCGAGTTGCCGACCTTGTTGAGACCCGGCGACCAGACCGCAATCGACGCGTTGCCTGGCGCCACCGCCATAATGCCGCCGCCCACGCCGCTCTTGCCCGGCAGGCCGACATGATAGGCGAAATCACCCGATCCGTCATAATGGCCACAGGTCAGCATCAGCGCATTGATGCGTCGCGCCCGCCGGTCCGAAACGACCGTGTGGCCGGTCAGCGGATTGCGGCCGCGATTGGCAAGGAAAAGCCCGGCACGGGAAAGCTGGGCGCAGGTCATGGAAAGCGCGCACTGGTGGAAATAAACACCGAGCGTATATTCGACGGGATGGTGCAGATTGCCGAAGGAGCGCATGAAATTGGCGAGCGCGAAATTGCGGAACCCCGTCGCCTGCTCGGATTTCGCCACCGTGTCGTCGATGCTGATCGTGTCATCGTCCGCGAGGTAACGCACGAAACGCAGAAGCTCACCGATTGCCTCGCGCGGCTGATGGCCGGCAAGCACGATATCGGTGACCACGATCGCGCCGGCATTGACGAAGGGATTGCGTGGGATGCCGTGCTCATGCTCCAGCTGGACAATGGAGTTGAAGGAGGAGCCCGAAGGCTCGCGCCCCACCCGGTTCCACACCGTTTCCCCCGCCTTGCCGAGCGCGAGCGTCAGCATGAAAACCTTGGAGATGCTCTGGATCGAAAACGGCGTCAGCGCATTGCCGGCCGTATAGGTGGTTCCATCGACAGTGGTGATGGCGATGCCGAACTGGTTGGGATCGACCTTGGCGAGTTCGGGAATGTAATCCGCAACCTTCCCCTCGCCGAGCCTCGGCGCCATGCTGTCGTAAATGGAATCGACGATCGCCTGAATGTCCTGCATGCAAAGCCTTCCCCGCAAACAAAAAAGCCGCCCCGAAGGGCGGCTTCCTGAATACTGAAACGCGTCGATTAACGCGAGTAGAATTCGACGACCAGATGCGGTTCCATGACGACCGGGTACGGAACGTCGGAGAGAGCCGGAACGCGGGCGTAGGTCGCAACCATCTTGTTGTGGTCAACTTCGATGTAGTCCGGAACGTCGCGCTCAGCGAGCTGAACGGCTTCCAGAACGGTTACGAGCTGCTTGGACTTCTGGCGAACTTCGATAACGTCGCCCGGCTTGCAGCGGTAAGAACCGATGTTGACGCGAACGCCGTTAACCGTGACGTGGCCATGGTTGATGAACTGGCGCGATGCGAAAACGGTCGGAACGAACTTGGCGCGGTAGACGATGGCGTCCAGACGCGACTCGAGCAGGCCGATGAGGTTTTCGGAAGTGTCACCCTTGCGACGGTTTGCTTCGTCGAAGGTGGCGCGGAACTGCTTTTCGCGCAGTTCGCCGTAGTAGCCCTTGAGCTTCTGCTTGGCGCGCAGCTGCGTGCCGAAGTCGCTCATCTTGCCCTTGCGGCGCTGGCCGTGCTGGCCCGGGCCGTATTCGCGGCGGTTAACCGGGGACTTCGGACGGCCCCAGATGTTTTCGCCCATGCGGCGGTCAATTTTATACTTAGCCGATTCGCGCTTGCTCATCGTATTTCCTTCTCAAAAGGTTATGCCGGTCTGTTACCAAACCGGTTCAAGGAAACACGCCCTCCTCTGAAGCCCGTTTCAGGGCCTCTGACAGGCTTCTCACATGCAAATGGAGAAACCACGGGACATGTCGGTGATATTGACCGCCGAACGTCAGTTCTTAAACTGCAGGGCAGTCAACAAAACACACCGGACATCACTGCCCGGCGTTGGGGCGGCTTCTACAGAGCTTTCACGAATTTGTCAAACAAGGCCTTTCGCTTTTTTCTGAAGTCTCCTCTTGAAAAGCGAAAGTGCCCACCCATCTCTCCATCGTGATCAGAACTCGGGCCCCTCTGGCGTGTTACCGGACAACACGTGATGTCGAGTTTGTTAAGGTTGGGGCCACGTACATGTCTGTTTCACGTCCCCCATCCGTAAAGCCAACCTCGTCCGGCTAAAGGTTGACTGATGGACTTTCTTCTATCGGATTTTCTCGGCACCCCCACATGGATGTGGGCGGTCTTCATTTCCCTCGTCCTTGGCCTTCTCGCGCTCGATCTAGGCGTGCTGCATAAAAACTCCAAGGAAATTGGCGTTCGTGAAAGCCTGCTGATGTCGGGCTTCTATATTGTCATCGGCTTGGCCTTCGGCGGCTGGATCTGGTACCAGTCCGGCGAACAGTCGGCGATGGAATATGTCACCGGCTTCGTGGTCGAAAAAAGCCTGGCGATGGACAATATCTTCATCATCGCAATGATTTTCTCCTATTTCGCCATTCCCCGCCAATATCAGCACCGCGTGCTGCTCTGGGGCATCCTCGGCGTGATCGTCCTGCGTGGCATCATGATCGCGGGCGGCGCGGCCATCGTCGAAAACTTCCACTGGGTGCTTTATCTCTTCGCGGCCTTCCTCGTCTTCACCGGCCTCAAGATGCTGTTCTCGTCCGACCATGACGAGTCCGATATCGGCAATAACCGCATCCTGAAGTTCCTGCGCAGTCACCTTCCGGTGACAAACAGGCTGCATGGCGAGAAATTCTTCGTCAAGGAAACCGATGAGACCACCGGCAAACTCAAGACCTTCGTCACGCCGCTCTTCCTGGCGCTCATCATGGTCGAAATCGCCGACCTGATCTTCGCAGTCGATTCGATCCCGGCGATCTTCGCGATCACCACCGATCCGTTTATCGTCTACACCTCGAACATCTTCGCGATCCTCGGTCTGCGCGCCCTTTACTTTGCGCTCGCCGCCCTCATCCACCGCTTCGCTTATCTGAAATACGCGCTGGCTGCGGTTCTGGTCTTCGTCGGTTCGAAGATTTTCGTCGCCGACATGCTCGGCATCGCCAAGATCCCGCCTGCCGTCTCTCTCGGCGTCACCGTCGCCATCCTCGCAACCGGCATCATCGGTTCGCTGATTGCGACGCGAAAGGAAGCAAAGGCCATTGAGTAATGATGAGCACGGAGGAGGCGGAAACGCCTCCTTAACCTCTTTCAGAGTTTCCGCTGACGGATAAATTTGCCACCGCCACATAATATATACGCCGTCACCCCGGACTTGATCCGGGGTCCAGCGCGATCAAGTCCTTGATCGCAAAAGACCCTACTCACGGCGCAGAAGCGCCGTGGCTGGATGCCGGATCAAGTCCGGCATGACGAGTAAAGATATCGACGCAAACAAACCTGCCGCAACCTCACTCCGCCGCAAGCCGCGTATCATCCTCAACCGCATCCGCATCACCGGGTGCGGTTTTTGCGTCGAGATCGGGAAATGCCACGATGCGCTTGCCGGAGAAATCGGCATGGACCACCACAAGCTCCTTCTCCTCGAAATAACCGAGCAGACGCCGCGCGCGGCGGGCGGAGTGGGTGCCATAGGCGCGGGCGATCCGGGCATCCGACGGGCAAGGCTCTTCACCAAGCGCCGCCTTGACCAGCAACAGGAAAACACCCTGCAGGTCATCGGAAACCGAGGTCGAAAGCTGCAGCGCCTTTTGCCAGCCTTCGCTTGCCGCCATCTCCGCATCCACGCCGGAGCGAGCAATCGCCACCTGCCGGCGGAATTCCGGCAGCGTCATCGGCGTTCCGGGAATGCGGCGCATACGGGCGCGCACCAGAAAGTCCTGGTAGAGGACCGCGTCCGTGCGATAGGCCGATTGCGGGTCGTCGAGAATTTCGACGAGAACCGCCGAAATCTTTTCCTCGCGCTCCTCCGGCGACATTTCCGGCTGGCCTGCGCGCGGCGATTGCTCAGGTGTTGGACCGACGGCGGCGGGTGTGGAACGGGAGAGCTCTGCCAGAATATCCGTGGTCGGACGGGGCGCGGGCGGCGTGCGGCGCACGGCAGCGCGCGTGAACTCTTCCGGATCAGGCGTGAAGATAAGGTCTTCGACATCCTGCGGGGCATCCGGTAGCGGCATCAGCTTCGGTGAAGAGGAGCGCGCCGAGGTTTCCACCGCCCCGATGACGATTGGCAGCGGACGGCGCGACAGCGCCGGGCCGAGCGCCACAAAATTGCCGCGCTGAAGATCGCGGAACATTTCCGCCTGCCGCCGGTCCATGCCGAGGAGATCAGCGGCGCGGGCCATGTCGATATCCAGGAAAGTGCGGCCCATCAGGAAGTTCGAGGCTTCCGCGGCCACGTTCTTGGCAAGCTTGGCCAATCGCTGCGTGGCGATGACGCCGGCGAGACCACGTTTACGGCCACGGCACATCAGATTGGTCATCGCGCCAAGCGAGGCCTTGCGGGCATCTTCCGTGACTTCACCAGCAACGGAGGGCGCAAACATCTGCGCTTCGTCCACCACGACAAGCACGGGATACCAGAATTCGCGATCGGCATCGAACAGGCCATTGAGGAAAGCGGCGGCCGCCCGCATCTGCTGCTCGATATCGAGACCTTCCAGCGTCAGCACGCAGGAGACGCGGTGCTGGCGAATGCGGTTAGCGATGCCGGCGAGTTCGGCTTCCGTGCGCTCGCCATCCACCACCACATGACCGAACTTGTCGGAAAGCGTGACGAAATCACCCTCGGGATCGATGATGACCTGCTGCACCCATGGCGCCGATTGCTCCAGCAGCCGCCGCAGAAGATGCGACTTGCCGGAACCGGAATTGCCCTGCACCAGCAGGCGCGTCGCAAGCAATTCTTCAATATCGAGCTTGGCCTGCTGCCCGCCCGATAGGGTTCCCATGTCGATGCCGACCTGCAATGTTCCATTCCTCGTGCTGGATATCATCCGGCCGATTCCCTGAGGCTCGGCCGAAGATGCTCTTTACCAAAAAATCGGCTCTTGCGTCTCATCCGTGCCGATAATGCACAGGCAATTCACGCTCAGCCCTGCGGAGACCTGACCCAGAAGCGTGAAATGCCGATGCGACGACCGAAGACGTTGAGCGCCAGCCCAAGAATGACCAGTGCTGCACCGATGATTTCGAAAACGGTTATGTGTTCGTCAAAGGCGAAATAGGCACTGATGAACCCGACCACAGGCACCAGCAGCGAAAACGGCGCGACTGTTCCAGCCGGATACCGCAGCAGCAGATAACTCCAGATACCAGCGCCGACTATGGTCGCGCCATAGGCCATGTAGATCACCACGAACGCCATGGTCGGCGTGGCATTCACCACCCCTGCGGCAATCGCTTGAGGTCCCTCCACCACAAGCGACAGCAGGATCAGCGGCAGAACGGGCACAAGGCTGGTCCAGGCAACGAAGGAGACAGCATTGACCTGACCGATGCGGCGATTGACGATGTTTCCGCAGGCCCAGGCAATCGCGGAACCGACGCCCATCAGGAGCGGCACCAGCGCTGCCGCCGTCATCCGCTCCACACCGATGACCGCCAGCCCGCCAAAAGCGATGATCGCGCCGAAGACCTGCGAGAGCAACGGCCGTTCACCGAGGAACACTACGGCAAGCGCCAGCGTGAAGAAGGCCTGCGACTGCATGACCAGCGAAGCGAGCCCCGCCGGCAGGCCGAGCTTGATGGCGGGGTAAAGCAGGCCGAATTGCACGAAGCCCATGGCCATGCCGTAAACGATCATGTGTCGCCACGGTACATTGGGTTTCGGCAGGAAGAACACCAGGGGCACCGCCGCAAAGAGATAACGCACACCCGTCAGGAACAAAGGCGGCATATCCATGACGCCAATCTTGATGACGACGAAGTTGAAGCCCCACAAAAACACGGTGATCAGGGCGAGGAAAATATGCGGCAATGCCATTTTGTTATGTCCGAATTTCAGGCGATCGAGATGTGCCTTACGGCGCGACCGCCCTCTTCCAGCCAAAGGCAATGAGACCGGCGCCAACAAGGAGACCGCCGCCCGTGCGGTTGACGATGCGCTGAACCTTCGGCTTGCGGATCGTATTACGGGCGGCACTTGCCAGAAGTCCATAAAGCGCCGCATTCACGGTGGCAAGCACCAGGAAGGTCGCTTCGAAAATCAGCACCTGCGGCCAGAAGGGCAATGTCGGCACCAGAAACTGCGGCAGGAAGGCCACGAAGAACACGATGCTCTTGGGGTTCAACGCCGTGACGATATAGGCGTGCAGGAAGATTTTGAGCGGCCTTTCGCGTCCCGTCACGCCCGTGTTTTCCGCCGCGTCACCAACCGGCGAACGCCACAGCTTGATGCCGAGATAGATGAGATAAGCCGCACCGATCCATTTAAGCCCGGTGAAAAGCGCCGCCGATGTAGCAAGCAGCGCGCCTAGCCCCAGCATCGAGGCCGTCATCGCGGTAAAATCACCAAGCGCCACACCCGTCACCGTCGCCGTGCTGGCCTTGCGGCCATGGCCGAGCGCATAAGAAATCACCAGCAGGATCGTTGGTCCCGGAATGGCGAGCATGATGGCGGATGCGGCCACGAAGGCCAGCCAGTTCTCCAGCGGCATGGTGAATCTCCCTATCTGATTTTTAGGAGCAAGCCACCAAAACCGGAAGGTATCAAGCCAAATCTTCGAAGATTATGCCGCCCTGTCATCCAACGGACGAACGGGCGGCTGCTCACGTTTCATCGCCTGTGCAAGATCGTAATTCGACTGCGTGGCAAGCCATGCCCGCGCGGTGCTGACCCCTGCCCGCTCCAACCGTAAGGCAAGGTCTGGGCTGACCCCTGCCCGTCCGTTCAAGACCCGCGAAAGCGCTACGCGCGACATTCCAAGCCTTTCAGCAGCGTCTGTTACGGAAAGCCGAAGTGCGGCAATAACCTCCTCCCGTAACAACTCACCGGGATGAACAGGAAATTTCATCATTGGAACAATTCCCTTCGGTGATAGTCCTGATAGTCGACAAGTTCGACGTCGCTATCCAGAAATCGAAACGTCACGCGCCAGTTTCCATTCAGCCATATGGACCAGCGGCCCCTCATGTCACCCTTTAACGGATGAAGTTTGAGACCAGGAAGATTAAGATCAGGAACGCCTGCCGCAACCTCAAGCATGGTTAGTATTCGGCCAAGCTTGGCGGCATGGGCAGGCTGAATACCCTTCGTCGTCCCGGAACGATAAAAAGCTTCCAGTCCTTTGTGCCGGAAACTGACGATCATGGGAACAGCGTATCCTGTATCGCATCGCTATACAATACGTAACGGCAGAGATGCGGCGGCCTCCCCGACATTTCTTTGCCGGAGAGGCCTTTGCCAATCAAAACCGGGGCGCCCAGTGAGGGACCTCCCAATCCCGCCGCCGCTTCACCCGCGACGGGTCAAGGCCGATATCGACCAGCAGGCGCTCTGGCAGATCGGCAGGATCGGTCGGCGGTGCGCGCGGCACCACTGCGGCAATGAGAACCGCCTTCAGGGTTTTCCAGACACCGAATGTGACGAACAAGCGATCGACCGCATCCGGCAGCGCATATGCTACCAATGGTTGATTTTTCTGCATGGGAAATCCATCCCGGCGCGGCAAAGCGGCCAGGTCCTTTATCGATGGAAAACGACATGCCGAAACGGTGAGCGCAGCACTCATGCCACGCAAACGCGCAAGTCACATGTCGGACGAAGTGAAAATGCCAAACGGCAAGGAAATCAGGCCATAAGCCTTATCGGAGGGAGATGCCTCGCATCACATAACCGCCGATAAACATGCCGGAAAGGCCTGACATGCCGTTAAGGCGCATATTGATGTCATTGGTCATTCCACGCCTCCATTTATAGCGGTTACAGACAAGATGCATCTTACACAAGAAATCCGGCGCGACAAGTGGTCGCAATCTCGAATTGCAAAAGACGAATAAAACAGATGCAAAAATACAACAGGCGCTCAGGCCGCCGAAACGCTGAGACCGAAACCCTGCATCAGCCGCCGGGTGGCGAAATCCGGCTTGCCGGAGGTGAAGACGGCAAAATCGAAACCATCCGGATGCTCCGCATCCTGCGGCAGCGGCACGAGGTGGCGCGCGCGCCGCGCAATCGCCTCGGCGGGGTCGAGCCAATCCACCGGCCATGGCGCCAGCCTGCGAAACAGATTGGCCATGAAGGGGTAATGGGTGCAGGCAAGAACGACGATATCCGTGCGTTTTCCCTCGCTGTCGATGAAGCAGGGTTCGATTTCGGCAAGCACCGCCTCATCCGAAACCGGCTCGCCCCTGATCCAGCTTTCCGCCATGCGCGCCAGGTTTTCAGAGCCGACGAGGCGGACATGACATTGGCTGGCGAAGGACTGGATGAGATCGCGCGTATAGGCGCGCTTAACGGTGCCCGGTGTCGCCAGCACGGAAACGAGGCCCGAGCGGGTGCGCTCCGCTGCCGGCTTGATGGCGGGCACAGTGCCAACGAAGGTCATCTGCGGAAAGCGGGCGCGAAGATCTGCGCCAGCGAGCGTGAAGGCGGTGTTGCAGGCGATGATGCAGACTTCCGGGCTATAGTCGTCCAGCAGCTTGTCGAAGAGCGAGAGAATGCGCGCCTTCAGCGCTTCCTCCTCCCAGCCGCCATAGGGAAAACCCGCATCGTCGGCCACATAGATGAAGCCGCGCTCGGGCATCAGCACCCGCGCCTCGCGCAGCACGGTCAGCCCGCCAATGCCGGAATCGAACACCAGCACCGGTTTCAGCACATCGGCCGCCGCCTCACTCGTCTTCAGCATTCTCCCCTGCTCCCTCGGCCGACGGCCCCGCTGCCCTTCCCGCCTGCTTCGGCCATTGCCGGGGAAAGCGGTCGAGCGAATTGATCACGCCACGGAAAACACTGATTTCCTGCTCGGAAAACCCGCGCCGCGACAGCACGGCGCGCAGATTGTCGACCATTTTCGGCTTTTTTTCAGCGGGATGAAAATAACCCCGCGCGTCCAGCGCTTCCTCGATATGTTCGAACAGGCCGAAAACCTGTTCCTTAGTCGAAGGGCGCTGTTCGACGGACTGGAAAAGCGTCTCTCCCAGATCGTCCATGCCGGATTTCATCCATTCATAGGACATCAAAAGCACGGCCTGCGCGATATTGAGCGAGGCAAAAGCGGGATTGACCGGAAATGTCACGATCTCGTCGGCCAGCGCCACTTCCTCATTGGTCAGCCCCCAGCGCTCGCGCCCGAAGAGGATACCGGTCTTTTCGCCAGCCTTGAATTTTGCCCTGAGCGTATCGGCGGCGGTGACGGGCGCACGCACCGGCTTGAAACCGTAACGCTCACGCGCGGTCGTGGCATAAACGAAGTTCAGGTCCTTGATCGCCTCTTCCAGCGTCTCGAATACCTTCGTGGCGTCAATGACATGATCGGCCTTGGAGGCTGCGGCGCGCGCCTTCTCGCTCGGCCAGCCGTCACGCGGATTGACCAGACGCAATTCGGCCAGGCCGAAATTGGCCATGGCCCGCGCCACCATGCCGATATTTTCGCCAAGCTGCGGTTCGACGAGAATGATCGCCGGGCCTTCCGCCACAAGTTCGAGATCGCTGTTTGTGCCTGCCATCGTCTTTTGTCCGTGTGTTGAAGCGTCGCATCGATTTTCAGCCCGACGCGCTAAAGCGCGCTTCACTGGCACAGATCGGCGCCAAAATCAAAGCCGGCGCGGAGAAAGCCTGGCTCTACCCCGCTGGCAAGACGCCCCTTATTGCTCTCCCTTGATGATCGTCGCCATCTCTTCGCGCAGCGAATCCCTGCCCTCATCGCCAACCCGGTGAATATCGCTGATGACCGGGCGGCCGTCTTCCTCGATGACATCGAAATGCACTTCGTCAACCGTCGCCTTCATCTCCGCCTCGTCCATGCAGGCCCAGAGCTTGAATTTCGCCGTCACATCCGTCACGCCGTCCTTCACCGCGCCCGGCGTCACGGAAACATCGGCCAGCGGGCAGCCATCCTGCGAGTTCGTCACGACATCGTAACCAAAGGGATCGCCGGTCTCGCCGCTTTCGGCCTCGTAAGCCGGCTTCTTGGAGGCTTCGCGATATTGCGCGACGAAATCCTTGCTGAAGAGGCTGGTCAGCATGTCCTCGTCGAAAACGTATTTCCAGTTTTCCGCCTCGCCCGACCAGTTCTTGACGGTGATATCCATCACCTTCTGGACGGGATCGGCAGGCCCGGCGGCGAGCGCGCTATGCGAAAAGAGGACGGCGGCAGTCAGAAGCAGAATATTCCGCATGATGTGATCCCGGGATAGGCCCGACAGGCGGGCGAAGCGATTCGCCTGACTGTATTCCGGCATTGTGGTTTGGCAATGCGCAAAGCGTTATTGCGCTGCGCCAAAAAAGCGCCCCCCATGGCTTTGCCTCAGGCGCGCGCGATGCTATAGCCGCACCGGATATTTTTCCGGATACCGGCGCCATCCGGCGCCACAGCTTCGAAGGTGAGGAATTCATGGCAAAGATCAAGGTAGCCAATCCGGTCGTCGATCTCGACGGCGACGAAATGACCCGTATCATCTGGCAGCTCATCAAGGACAAGCTGATCCTGCCATACCTCGATCTCGACATCGAATATTACGACCTCTCGGTTGAAAACCGCGACGCCACCAACGACCAGGTCACGGTCGATGCAGCGCACGCCATCAAGAAGCATGGCGTCGGCATCAAGTGCGCGACCATCACCCCGGATGAGCAGCGCGTCGAGGAATTCGGCCTGAAGCAGATGTGGAAGAGCCCGAACGGCACCATCCGCAACATTCTGGGCGGCGTCATCTTCCGCGAGCCGATCATCTGCAAGAACGTTCCGCGCCTCGTTCCCGGCTGGACCAAGCCGATCGTCGTCGGCCGTCACGCTTTCGGCGACCAGTACAAGGCAACCGATTTCAAGTTCCCCGGCAAGGGCAAGCTGACCATCAAGTTCGTCGGTGAAGACGGCCAGGTCATCGAAAAGGACGTCTTCGACGCCCCGAGCGCCGGCGTGGCGCTTGCCATGTACAACCTCGACGAATCCATCCGCGAATTCGCCCGCGCCTCCATGAACTATGGCCTGATGCGCAAGTGGCCGGTTTACCTCTCCACGAAGAACACCATCCTCAAGGCCTATGACGGCCGCTTCAAGGATATCTTCGAAGAAGTCTACCAGACCGAATTCAAGGCGCAGTTCGACGAAATCGGCATCACCTACGAGCACCGCCTGATCGACGACATGGTCGCTTCCGCTCTGAAGTGGTCCGGCGGCTACATCTGGGCCTGCAAGAACTACGACGGCGACGTGCAGTCCGACACGGTTGCTCAGGGCTTCGGCTCGCTCGGCCTGATGACCTCGGTTCTGCTGTCTCCCGATGGCCGCACGGTTGAAGCCGAAGCGGCACACGGCACGGTGACACGCCACTACCGCCAGCATCAGAAGGGTCAGGAAACCTCGACCAACTCGATCGCTTCGATCTTCGCCTGGACCCGTGGCCTCGCCCACCGCGCCAAGCTGGACGACAATGCGGAACTGGCAAAGTTCGCGGCAACGCTCGAAACCGTCTGCGTCGACACCGTCGAAAGCGGCTACATGACCAAGGATCTGGCGCTCCTCATCGGACCGGACCAGCCCTGGCTCTCCACCACCGCCTTCCTCGACAAGATCGACGAAAACCTCAAGAAGGCAATGGCGGCTTAAGCCGGCCTTCCCAGTGACTTCAAAACCCGGCCTCAGCGCCGGGTTTTCTTTTTTGTTCACAGTATCTTGATTAGCCGTTGTACTAGGCGCAGACTTCGATTCCGCGTGCTGCGGCCAGTACAACAATAAGACAAAGCTTAAACAGCATCTATTTGCACATAACTTGCCCGGCACAGTCAAACGTTCATCGGAGCATCGGCGCGATCTTAGGGAACACGCGAAGGATGTTGCGAACTTTAAAAATACGAAGCGCAGGCGCGAAATCCGCATCGGTTTTCCATGATGCTTCAACGATTTTGCTTGGGGAGGCAAAAGCATGAGTGAATTGATCTTCTACACCAACCCCATGTCACGCGGACGCATCGCGCGATGGATGCTTGAGGAAGTGGGCGTTCCTTACCGAACGGAAATACTGGGCTTCGAGACCTCGATGAAATCGCCCGCCTACCGGCTGATAAATCCGATGGCGAAGGTGCCCGCCATCAAACACGGCGATACCATCGTTACCGAGGCGGCGGCGATCTGCGCCTATCTCGCCGATGCCTTTCCCGGCGCGAACCTTGCGCCCACACCCAAGGCGCGCGGGCTTTATTATCGCTGGATGTTCTTTGCCGCAGGCCCGCTGGAAATGGCGGCGAGCATGAAGGCGATGGGTTTCGAAGTGCCCAAGGAGAAGCTGCGCATGGCCGGCTGCGGCAGCTATGCGGATGTGATGAATACACTTGAGCGGGCCGTCAGCGAAAACCGCTTCATCGCCGGCGATCTCTTCACGGCGGCGGATGTCTATGTCGGCGCCCATATCGGCTGGGGCCTGCATTTCGGCACCATCGAAAAACGCCCGGCCTTTCTCGATTACATGGCCCACCTCACCGACCGCCCGGCCTTCAAGCGGGCAGCACAACTAGATGAGGAAGCGGCAAAGGATTTGCAGGCGGCGGGCTGAAAGACGGGAAGACCTGCACCAACCGTTCGTGCACCGGAAGGCTTGAACCGAAAGCAAAAGGGCGGGGTAAAACCCCGCCCTTTTCAATTTCCACTGGCTAGGCCGCCAGGGCCGCTGCCACCGCCTCGATGGCATCCTGCGCCTTTGCGCCATCGGGACCACCCGCCTGCGCCATATCCGGTCGGCCGCCGCCGCCCTTGCCGCCAAGTGCGGCGGAAGCGGTGCGGACGATATCGACAGCGCTGAAACGGGCCGTCAGATCTTCGGTCACGGCAGCGACAGCGCTTGCCTTGCCGTCTTCGGAAACGGCGATCAGCAGCACGACGCCCGAGCCGAGATTGGCCTTGGCCTCATCGGCAAGACCCTTGAGATCCTTGGCATCGATGCCAGACATGGATTTCGCCAGGAAGTTGACGCCCGCGACCTGCTTGACGTCGCTTGCGCCGGCATCCACCGAACCGCCGCCCATGGCAAGCTTCCGGCGGGCATCGGCAAGCTCGCGCTCCAGCTTCTTGCGCTCATCGAGCAGACCTTCGACACGCGACAGCACATCGCCCGGCTGCACCTTCAGCGAAGAAGCAAGCGCCTTCACCCGCTCATCCTGTTCGGCCAGATAGGCAAGCGCGCCCTGCCCGGTTACGGCTTCGAGACGACGCACACCGGCACCGACGGCGCTTTCGCCGAGAATGCGAATGAGGCCGATCTGGCCGGTGGCCGCCACATGCGTGCCGCCGCAAAGCTCGACGGAATAGGGACGGTTGGCTTTTGCGCCATGCAGGCCGGTGCCCATGGAGACAACGCGAACTTCGTCACCGTATTTTTCACCGAACAGCGCCATGGCGCCCTCGGCAATGGCGTCGTCGACGCTCATCAGGCGGGTCACGACCGGCGAGTTCTGCAGCACGATTTCGTTCGCCATTTCTTCAACGACCTTCAGCTCCTCGGCCGACATCGGCTTCGGATGCGAAACGTCGAAACGCAGGCGCTCGGGCGCAACCAGCGAACCCTTCTGGGCAACGTGTGTGCCGAGCACTTCGCGCAACGCCTCGTGCAGCAGGTGGGTGGCGGAATGGTTGGCGCGCAGGCGCGAGCGGCGGTCATGATCGACCGTCAGCTGAACGGCATCGCCAACTTTCAGACCGCCCTTGGAGACCGTGCCCAAATGCACAAAGAGGCCTTCGCCCTTCTTCTGGGTATCGGAAACGGCAAAGGCGCCATTGTCGCCGGAGATCACGCCGGTATCACCCATCTGGCCGCCGGATTCGCCATAAAACGGCGTCTGGTTGACGACGACCTGCACCGTCTCGCCATCGGCCGCACTATCCACCGACTTGCCGTCCTTGACGATTGCCTGGATGACGCCTTCGGCGGTTTCGGTGTCGTAACCGAGGAATTCGCTAGCACCGAGCTTTTCCTTGAGCTCGAACCAGACGGTCTCGGTCGCCTTGTCGCCGGAACCGGCCCAGTGCGAGCGGGCTTCGGCCTTCTGGCGCTCCATCGCATCGGTGAAGCCGGAAATATCGACGCCGATTTCGCGGGCGCGCAACGCATCCTGCGTCAGGTCCAGCGGGAAACCATAGGTGTCGTAAAGCTTGAAGGCGGTCTCGCCATCCAGCATGTCGCCCTTGTGCAGCGTCGAAGTGGCGTCGGAGAGCAGCGACAGGCCGCGTTCTAGCGTCTTGCGGAAACGGGTTTCCTCAAGCTTCAGCGTCTCGGAAATCAGCGCCTCGGCACGCACCAGTTCCGGATAGGCGCGGCCCATCTGCTGCACCAGCGCCGGCAAAAGCTTGTAGATCAGCGGCTCGCGCGCGCCGAGAAGCTCGGCGTGGCGCATGGCGCGGCGCATGATGCGGCGCAGAACATAGCCGCGACCTTCGTTCGACGGCAGAACGCCATCGGCGATCAGGAAGGCGGACGAACGCAGATGGTCAGCGATGACGCGGTGGCTGGCGCGTTTTTCGCCTTCGGCCGGAACGCCGGTCGCTTCCACGGAAGCGGCAATCAGCGCGCGGAACAGGTCCGTATCGTAATTGTCATGCTTGCCCTGCAGCAGCGCCGAAATACGCTCAAGGCCCATGCCGGTGTCGATCGACGGGCGCGGCAGGTCGATGCGCTCTTCCTTCGTCAGCTGCTCATATTGCATGAAGACGAGGTTCCAGATTTCGATGAAACGGTCGCCATCTTCTTCCGGCGAGCCGGGCGGGCCGCCCCAGATATGATCGCCATGATCGTAGAAGATTTCCGAACAGGGACCGCAGGGGCCGGTATCGCCCATCGCCCAGAAATTGTCGCTGGTCGGAATGCGGATGATGCGGTCGTCGGAGAAACCGGCGATCTTCTTCCAAAGGTTAAAGGCCTCGTCGTCGGTGTGGTAGACGGTGACCAGCAGACGGTTGCGGTCGATGCCGAATTCCTTGGTGATCAGGTTCCAGGCATGGGTGATCGCCTCTTCCTTGAAATAATCGCCGAAGGAGAAATTGCCGAGCATTTCGAAAAACGTGTGGTGACGGGCGGTATAACCGACATTGTCGAGATCGTTATGCTTGCCGCCGGCGCGCACGCATTTCTGCGCCGAGGCGGCCGTGGAGTAGGGACGGCTTTCAAGACCGGTGAAGACGTTCTTGAACTGCACCATGCCGGCATTGGTGAACATCAGTGTCGGATCGTTGCGCGGCACCAGCGGGCTGGAGGGCACGATCTCGTGTCCGTTCTTCTTGAAGTAGTCGAGAAAGGTCGACCGAATTTCATTCACACCGCTCATGCCCACACACCGCTCACAGCTGGAGTCCATCACTTCCACCCCGAAGGATGGCTATATTGCAAAATCACTGGCTTTTATCGTCCGCACCCGGCCCTGTCCAGCCATGGAGGCCCGCGAAGGCGCGCCGACAAACAAAAAGGGCCATGCGAGGCAAATCGCACGGCCTTTTTGTTATGCCAATTTATCTCGAGCGCAGCAGCTGGGCGGAAAACACCCCGCAGCTTTACCCAAATCAGCCGTCGTCACCGTCGCTGTCACCGGCTTCCGGGCCGCCATTCTGCAGGAAACGGTCGGCGATCAGGCCGGCATTCTGGCGCAGCGCCAGTTCGATCTCATTGGCCGTTTCTGGATTGTCCCGCAGGAACATCTTGGCGTTTTCACGCCCCTGCCCCAGACGCTGGCTGTTATAGGAGAACCATGCACCGGACTTTTCGACGATGCCAGCCTTCACGCCGAGATCGACAAGCTCGCCGGTCTTGGAAACGCCTTCGCCATACATGATGTCGAATTCCACCTGCTTGAAGGGCGGCGCCATCTTGTTCTTGACGACCTTCACACGCGTCTGGTTGCCGACAACCTCTTCGCGCTCCTTGACGGAGCCGATGCGGCGAATGTCGAGACGAACGGACGCATAGAACTTCAGAGCGTTACCGCCCGTCGTCGTTTCCGGCGAACCGAACATGACACCGATCTTCATGCGGATCTGGTTGATGAAGATCACCATGCACTTGGACTTGGAGATCGACGCGGTCAGCTTGCGCAGCGCCTGGCTCATCAAACGCGCCTGAAGACCCGGCAGGCTGTCGCCCATTTCGCCTTCGATTTCCGCCCGCGGCGTCAGCGCCGCAACGGAGTCGACGACCAGCACATCAACCGCGCCGGAACGCACCAGCGTATCGGTAATTTCCAGCGCCTGTTCGCCCGTGTCGGGCTGCGAGATCAAAAGGCCCTGCAAATCCACACCGAGCTTGCGGGCATAGACCGGATCGAGCGCATGTTCGGCGTCCACGAAGGCGCAGATGCCGCCCTTCTTCTGGGCTTCGGCAATGGTCTGCAATGCCAGCGTCGTCTTACCGGAGCTTTCCGGGCCATAAATTTCAATGATGCGCCCCTTCGGCAGACCGCCGATGCCGAGCGCGATATCCAGGCTGAGCGAACCCGTCGAAACGGTCTCCACTTCAACCACGTTTTCATTGGAACCGAGCTTCATGATCGATCCCTTGCCGAACGACCGTTCGATCTGGGAGAGCGCCGCTTCCAGTGCCTTGCTTTTATCCACCGATTTATCCTCTACGAGACGCAAAGAATTTTGTGCCATCCGAACCACCTTTAGGTTATTGAAGCCGCACAGGCAATGTAGCAGTATGGGAACGGTATGTACTCTATTTGTTCTCGTTTCACAAGGCTAAGCCAGCATATTGAAAACAAATAGTGATAAGTCGTTTGTTCTGCTTTCGTTTTTCTGTGCGCGGCCCCTTGCCGTCAACCGGAGGCGAGATCAGGAAGACGTCAGTTTAGGCCGAATCGTCCGGTCTTTCCATCCGCCAAAGAGGGAAACGCAAGCGTGAAGAAAATACTCGTTCTGGGCGGCGCGCACATCGACAGGCGCGGCATGATCGAGACTGAAACGGCGCCCGGCGCCAGCAACCCAGGCTCCTGGATGGAAGAGGCCGGCGGCGGCGGTTTCAATGCCGCGCGCAATCTTTCCCGCCTCGGTTTTCAGGTCCGCATCATCGCCCCGCGCGGCGGCGACGCGACCGGTGAGGCGGTGGCGGAGGCCGCGAGGCAGGCGGGCGTGGAAGACACGCCCTTCACCTTCCTCGACCGCCGCACGCCGAGCTACACCGCCATTCTGGAGCGCGACGGCAATCTGGTCATCGCGCTTGCCGATATGGACCTTTATAAGCTCTTCACCCCGCGCCGCCTCAAGATACGCGCCGTGCGCGAGGCGATCACGGCGAGCGACATCCTGCTCTGCGACGCCAATCTGCCGGAAGATACGCTTACGGCGCTCGGCCTCGTCGCCCGCGCCTGCGAAAAGCCGCTGGCGGCCATCGCCATATCCCCCGCCAAGGCGGTGAAGCTGAAAGCGGCGCTCGGCGATATCGACATTCTCTTCATGAACGAGGCGGAAGCCCGCGCGCTGACCGGCGATACGGCGGCCAATGTCCGCGACTGGCCCGACATCCTGCGCAAGGCCGGGCTTTCCGGCGGCGTCGTCACCCGCGGCGCAGGCGAGGTGGTGGCCTTCAGCAGGACGGAGACGGCGATCCTTCATCCGCCCCTCATCCGCGAGGTGAAGGACGTGACCGGCGCGGGCGACGCCATGGCGTCGGGTTATCTCGCCGCCATCGCCGAGGGAAAGACGATTGCGGAAGCGTTGAGGCAAGGCGCGGCGGCAGCGGCCATCACCGTGCAATCGCCCTTCGCCACCTCCCACGAACTATCAAAAGACAGTGTCGAAGCCATGTTGGGGCTTGTTCCCCATGCTGAAATGCTGGCATGAACCCGCTTTTAAAAACTGGAACAGATGAAATGACCCGCCCTATCTCCCCGCTCCTGCCCATCGTCTATTCTCAGGAAGTCGCCGCCGCCAAGCAGCGCGGTGCGCCGATCGTGGCGCTTGAATCGACCATCATCACCCACGGCATGCCTTACCCCGGCAATATCGAGATGGCGGAAAGCGTCGAACAGATCATCCGCGATCAGGGTGCGGTTCCGGCCACCATCGCGGTCATTCACGGCACCCTGCATATCGGCCTTGAGAAGGACCAGCTCGAGGCGCTGGCCCAGACCACTGACGCCATGAAGGTCTCGCGCGCCGATATCGCCTTTGCTATCGCCGAACGCCGCACCGGCGCCACCACGGTGGCCGCCACCATGATCGCTGCCGCCCGCGCCGGCATCCGCGTTTTCGCCACCGGCGGCATCGGCGGCGTGCACAAGGGCGCGGAAGAGACCTTCGACATCTCCGCCGATCTGACCGAGCTTGCGAAGACCGGCGTGATCGTCGTCTGCGCCGGCGCCAAGGCCATTCTCGATATTCCGAAGACGCTCGAGGTTCTCGAAACCAACGGCGTGCCGGTCGTCACTTTCGGCTCGGAAGAATTCCCGGCTTTCTGGTCGCGCTCCTCCGGCCTGCCGAGCCCGCTCTCGCTCAACAGCCCGGCGGCAATCGCCAATTTCCAGACAACCCGCGAACAGCTGGGTATCGATGGCGGCATGCTGGTGGCCAATCCCGTGCCGGAAGAGGATGAAATTCCGCGCGAGGAGATGGAAATCTACATCAACCGCGCCATCTCCCACGCCGAGCGCGACGACATCACCGGCAAGGAAGTCACCCCCTACCTGCTCGGCGACATCTTCCGCCTGACGGATGGACGCAGCCTGGAAACCAATATCGCGCTGGTGCGCAACAATGCGCAGCTTGCGGCGGAAATCGCGGTGGCGCTGAACTAACCGCCGGGGTTGGGACCATCCTCAAGTTTGCGGGTGACGGCAGGGTTCGAAAACCTCTCCTCCGTCATGCCGGACTATATCCGGCATCCAGCCACGGCGCGTCTGCCCCGTGAAAGAGTCTTTCGTGATCAAGGACTTGATCACGCTGGACCCCGGATCTAGTCCGGGGTGACGGATTGCGGATGATCAAGCTTTGCCAAACGCCTCGGCGCTGGGGACATCGTAAGCAACAAAAAGGCCCGGAGAGCTTGCGCTTCCGGGCCTTTGTTTTTCCTGTCGAACCCGATCAGTTCTGGGCGACCGGCTTCACCAGCGGCGTCACGCGGCGGATGGTGACGCGGCGGTTCTGCTGTTCCGGGCCGAGCGTCTGGACCTTCAGGTAACGCTCACCATAACCTTGCGTCGCGAGGTTTTCCGGCGGAATGCCGTAAACATCGGTCAAGACATTGGCGACGGAAGCGGCGCGCTCGTCGGAAAGAACGAGGTTGCTTTCATCCGAACCGACGGCGTCGGTATGGCCCTCGATCAGGAAGGTTTCACCCGGGTTCTTGTCCAGCGCCTTGTTGATCGCATCCGCCACCTTGCGCAGCGAACGGGCCTGCGTCATCGGGATTTCGGCGCTACCGGTGGCGAAGGTGATAGTATCGAGGTCGATACGGCGCACCTTGTCGCGGATACGGGCCGAATAACGCACTTCATCCAGCGAATAGACACGCTCCACCGGCTCGACCGGCGGCTGTTCCAGGAAGCGATAATAATCGCGGTCCGGATCGCTCGAGGTGTCGATGATGTAGTCCGTCACGGGAATGCGCAGGCGCATCGGCGGCAGGTCGAGGCCCGGATCGCGATAGACGTAGTCGCGGTCGGGATCTTCCATCAGCTCCGGTGCATAGAACAGCACATATTCGCGGCCGCGATCGTCGATGCGCGAGCGCTGGATCACGTCGCCATAACGATTGCGGATCGTCACCACCTGCGTTCCGTCACGGCGCTCCACGGTTTCGCGGACACGGCCGCCGGGCAGACGCTCGTAATAGGGCTCGCCGCCATCGCGGATGAAGCGCTGGTTGTCGTCGCCGCGCACCACGACGCGGTCGCCGAATTGCAGGATGATCGGCGCATCGCGGTCACGGTCACGCGGACGGCCTTCGCGCGGCTGCCATTCGCGCACGCCTTCCGGCCGCTCATATTGCGGGCGACGGTCGACACGCTCGCCCTGCTGCGAGGTGATGGCTTCCATCTTGACGGGCGGCGGCGGGGCCTTGCCTTCGGCGGCGCCGGCGCGCTGCGCCTCGGCGTCGGAGGTCGGAACCTTCACGTCACCGGCCTGCTCGCGTTCGCGACGGCGCTCCTCGCGGGTCTGGCGGTTGCCGGAACGTTCCACTTCCTTGTCACTGTCGAGAACGGCGGCGCCCTTGTCGACCGGCAGAATGACGGTATCGGCGGTCTTGGACGGGTCCTTGGCGATTGCCTTGGCCTTGTCCAGCTCTTCCTTCGTCATCGGCGGCGCTTCCGTCTGCGGAACAGCAACCTGATTGGGAACGGGTTCACCGGCCGGCGCCTGTCCGGTTGTCGTGCCGCTCGGCGGCGGCGTCGGCGCGCCTGGCAGCGGGGCTGCGGGTTCGGTCCTGCCCTGACCCTCTACCGGCGGCTGTTCCGAAGGCTGACGGCCCGGTGCGGGGTTGGGCTGGGCTTCAGGTGCCGGCGGACGCGCGGGCGTCGGCGCTTCGGTCGGAACCGGTGCTTCCTTCGCGGCAGGCTCGGGGGCGGCCGGTTTTTTCTCCGGAACGGCTTTTTCGGCCGGCTCGGCTTTCTGTTCCGGGGCCTTTTCCTCTACCGGCGGCTTTTTGGCGGGTGCCGGTTCGCGGGGCTTGGCCGGCTCGCCGGCATTTTCAGGGCGTGCTGCGGGCTGCTGTTCGGCAGCCGGTTCCTTCGCGCGCTCCTTGCGGGGACGCTCGGGACGCTGCTCGCCCTCACCTGCGGGCTGCTCGGCCCGTTCCGGCTTGCGCGGACGTTCCTTCGGCTGCTCTTCGGCAGGTGCGGCTTCGGGTGCGGCCTCGCGCTGCGGCTCCTGCGCGCGTTCGGGCTTGCGGGGACGCTCCTGCGGCTGCTCGGCCGGCGCGGGCTCCGGGCGGGCCTCACGCTGCTGCGGTTCCCGCTGGGGTTCGGGCTGCGGCTCCCGTTGGGGCTCAGGGCGCGGTTCGGCAGGCGCGGCTTCGCGCTTGGGCTCCGGTTCGCGCTGCGGCTCCGGCGCACGCTCCTTTCGTTGCGGCTCGGCCTGCGGCTGCTCCTCTTCGGCCTGCTTGCGACGCTTGCGCAGTTCCTCTTCCGGGTTCGGTTCTTCCGGCTGCGCCTGTGCCAGAATCACCTGACCGGTCGCAGCATCGCCGGGAAGCGCCTGCGACACGGGCGTCTGCGCCCGCGCAGCACCGGCAAAACCGGCCGCGGCCGGCTCCACCGCAATCGCCAGCGACATGAGGGGGAAAACCACCCCCGTCAGCAATGTGTTCTTCTTCAGCATCGGTGTTTCCTCATCTGCCATTATTGGTCGCCAGTCTTGCGACATCTTGATTCCGGCTGCGCGTGCAGGCGCTGGTCAACGCCTCGCACACACTTCGGTTCCCATGATGGACAAAGCCTTCTGTACCGGAAATGAACAGATCAAGGCGTTTTCGTGGAAGCTCTGCGGCACAATCGCGGTCACTAATATTGCAGTTGCATTTTTTGACCAACCGGATGAATAATCGCATCCGCGCTACAGGCGGTATCATCCGCTGCGCCCTGCGCCCATGGCGTCCGCACTGAAAACAACAACAGACCGCGGATGAACGACCAAAAGAGAGGATCGAAATGCCTATTTCCACCCGTCTGCTCGCAGCCGTATCGATTGCCGCCATCTCGCTGTTTTCAGGTGCTGCCCTCGCGCAGGACAAGATCGTCATCGGCACCGAAGGCGCCTATCCGCCCTTCAACAATCTCGAAGCCGACGGCACGCTGACCGGCTTCGACATCGACATCGCCAAGGCGCTGTGCGAACAAATGAAGGCCGAATGCACCTTCGTCACCAATGACTGGGACGGCATCATCCCCGCCCTTCAGGCCAAGAAGTTCGACGCAATCATCGCGTCCATGTCGATCACGCCGGAGCGTCTGGAGAAGGTCGACTTCTCCAAGAAATATTACAACACCCCGCCGGCCATCGCCGTGCCGAAGGATTCGCCGATCAAGTCCGTCGACGATCTGAAGGGCAAGTCGCTCGGCGCGCAGGGTTCCACCACCCACTCCAATTATGCCGAAAAGCATTTCCCCGATGCCGACGTGAAGATGTATCCGACCGCCGACGAATATAAGCTCGACATCGCCAATGGCCGTATCGACGCCGTCATCGACGATATCGTCGTGCTGTCGGAATGGCTGAAGACGGATGCGGGCGCCTGCTGCAAGATCCTGACGCCGCTCAAGGTCGATCCCGAGATCAACGGCAATGGCGCAGGCATTGCTGTGCGCAAGGGCGACACGGCGCTGGCTGACAAGTTTACGGCCGCCATCGCCGGTATCCGCGCCAGCGGCAAGTATCAGGAGATCAACAAAAAATACTTCGATTTCGACGTTTACGGCGAGTAAGCCCGTCCGATCTGTTGAAATCTCGTGGCGGAAGGCTTGCCCTTCCGCCATTTTTGTTTGAAAACGTCACGATAACAATCACGGCGGCTTAAGACCGCAGGGGAAAATTGGCATGAGCGGAGCATTTTCCGCCATAGGTGCGTTCTGGACCTATGTCTCGACACTTCTCGATCCCTTTTGCGGGCCGGTCGGTCTCTTCTCGCTTTTCGGAAACGGCACCCTGGTCGCCTGCGGCGATGCGGGCTGGGGCGATGAAATCGCCTTCGGCGTCAAGGTCACCATCTCGCTGGCGCTCGCCACCCTGCCCGTCGGGCTGCTGATCGGTTTCCTCATCGCGCTCGCCGCGCAATCGGAAGAAAAATCGCTGCGGCTGGCCACCGGTATCTACACCACCATCTTCCGCGGCCTGCCGGAACTGCTGACGCTCTTCATCGTCTATTACGGCATCCAGATGCTGCTGCAATCGGTGGCGGGTTATGTCGGCATCACCGGTCCGGTCGAGATCAACGCCTTCGTGGCGGGCATGGTGGCGCTGTCCGTGGTGTTTTCGTCCTATGCGTCCGAAGTGCTGCTCTCCGCCTTCAAGGCCATACCGAAAGGGCAATATGAGGCGGGTGCGGCACTGGGGCTTTCGCGGGGCCGCACCATGGTGCTCATCATCATTCCGCAACTGGTCAGGATCGCCCTTCCCGGCATGACCAATCTCTGGGTCATCCTGCTGAAAGACACGTCCTACGTCTCGATCATCGGCCTTGCCGATATCGTTCGCCAGACCGGCATCGCCGCCCGCGTCAGCAAGGAAGCCTTCTTCTTCTACAGCATCGCCTGCCTGCTCTACCTCATCCTCGCGCTGCTTTCGTCCATCGGCATCGGCTTCATCGATCGCTGGTCGCGCAAGTCGGAGGTGAGCCGATGAGCCATATTCAGGAACTCATTCCACCCCGCCCCGCCCCGGCCGTCGCGGAAAAGCCGCTCAATATTTCGCGCATCGTCGGCATCGCCGTCATCACGCTCTGGCTGCTGCTCGCCGCAGGGCTGATCTTCGCCATGATCGAGGGCTGGGACTGGGACAAATTCCAGCGTTACGGGCCGCGCTATATCGACGGTCTCATCACCACCATCACCCTCGTCGGCAGTTCGATCATTCTCGGCGCCATTCTTTCCGTGCCGATCGCCTTCGGCCGCATGTCGGAAAACCGCATCATTGGCGCGCTGGCCTATGCCTATGTTTACGTCTTTCGCAGCACGCCGCTTTTGGCGCAGCTTTTCCTGATCTATTATGGCCTCGGCAGTTTCCGCCAGGGACTGGAAACTGTCGGCCTGTGGTGGTTCTTCCGCGAGGCCTGGTATTGCGGCCTGTTGTCGCTCACCCTCAACACCGCCGCCTATCAGGCCGAAATCCTGCGCGGCGCGATCCGCAGCGTGCCGCGTGGCCAGCATGAGGGCGCCGCCTCGCTCGGCCTGTCGAAACTCGTCACTTTCCGCAAGATCATCCTGCCGCAGGCGCTGATCGTGGCGCTGCGTCCCTATGGCAACGAAATCATCCTGATGATCAAGGGCTCAGCGGTGGTCTCCATCGTCACCGTCTTCGACCTGATGGGCCAGACCCGTTACGCCTTTTCCCGTACCTTCGATTATCAGGCCTATCTCTGGGCCGCGATCTTCTACCTGACGATCGTCGAGACGCTGCGGCATGTCTGGGCATGGCTGGAAGCCCGCCTGACGCGGCATCTCAAGCGCTAGTCGCAACGTTGGCAGCACTCATCAATGAAGACTGCCAACATTTTGAAAAATATAAATATTTTGTGACAACCCATGTCTTTGGCAAGCTTGGATTAACCATGACGTGTTCCCATATTCGATACAGCGGTAACGCTGTGATCGGCAATCATGGAAACGGGAACCGCCGTCATGAACAAGGACATGGAAATGATGCTGAGAGGCTACGGCCTCACCACCGCCCAGATATTTTATCGCCTGCCGGATCATCCGCTGGTTCTCCAGACCTATGTCTGGCAGGACTATGATCTTGCCCCGGACTTCCCTGAGATGCATGGCTTCCTCAAATTCTGGAAGGAAAAGCTCGACGGACCGCTGCATTCCGTCCGCTACGTGCACCGGCAGGTAATCTCGGCGCAGGAATGGCGCGCGCTCAAGGGGGAGTTCATCATCCACTGAGCCATCGCGCCACATAAGCATTGCGCCCGTCCCCGATGCGGCTTACAGCAAACCTCAACTGAAGATGCTGACGGATAAGGCACGATGACCAAGAACCAGAAAATCGACGAAGAGGCGCTTGCCGAGGCCTATAACCGCGCGCTCGCGCTTGAAAAAGCCGGCGATGTGGACGCGGCGGTGAAGGCCTATGAAGAGGTTCTGGCCATCGATCCGGACGATCACGGCGGAGCGGCCGTTCGCATCGCCGCCATGGGCCGGGGCGAAACCCCGCCGAAGGCGCCCGACGCCTATGTCGAAACCCTGTTCGACCAGCATGCCGAAGCTTTCGAGGATATTCTTGTCGAACAGCTCGGTTACGCCGTGCCGATGATGGTGCGCCAGCGGCTGCAGACGCTGAACCTCGGCCCCTTCAAGCGCCTGCTCGATCTCGGCTGCGGCACCGGCCTCACCGGCGAAGCGCTGCGCGACATGGCCGACGATATCACCGGCATCGATATTTCCGAAAACATGGTCGAAATCGCCCATGAGAAGGACCTCTACGAGACGCTCTACGTCGCCGAAGCCGAGGATTTTCTCGAGGATAACGACGACGAGCCTTTCGACATCATCACCGCCACCGATGTGCTGCCCTATCTCGGCGCGCTGGAGCCGCTGTTTTTCGGCGCCGCCGAAAACCTCAATGCCGGCGGCTTGCTGATCTTCTCGTCGGAAACACTGCCCGAAGAAACCCTGGCCGGACGCCCCTATATGGTCGGCCCGCACCAGCGTTTCGCCCATGCGGAAACCTATGTCCGCGAAAGACTGGCCGCGACCGGTTTCGAGGTTCTCGAGGTGACCGACATCAACGTGCGCATGCAGGACGGCAATCCGACACCCGGCCATCTGGTGATCGCCAAGCTAAAGGGCTGATGCCCTAACATTGCGGCAGATTTCTTCTCCCCGCCGGGGAGAAGAAACAAGCGGGACATGCTCGCCCTACGTCTAAGGAACATTGCTGAATCAACCTCTCAACAACACCCGCCAGCGGGTTGAAGAGACTCACCTTTTCCGACCCGCTCAGCTCGCCTTCGGTCGCCAGACGATATCCGCCACGTTGAGTTTCTTCGGCACGATCTTCAGATCGTAGAACTCATCCGCAAGCGCCTGCTGATAGGCGATGGCCTCATCCGGAACCAGTGAAACCCGCCCGAGATCGGCGCCCGGCCGCGTCAGCGAAACCCTGGTGACATCCTCGGGAACGCCGGTGATCGACGCCAGCGACTTTGCCGTTGCATCGATATTGGTCTGCGCTTTCGCACCCACATTCGCCAGCTCCTTGAGGATCAACGGCACGAGATCGGGATTGGCCTCCACGAAATCGCCATTGGCGAGGAAATAACTCCACGGATCGACGATGCCTTCGGCGGTCGAAAGAACTCGTGTCGTAGGCTCTTTTTCCGCCACGGCAAAATAAGGATCCCAGATCGACCAGGCATCGATGCTGCCGCTGCGGAAGGCGGCGGCCGCATCCGGCGGGGCAAGATCGACCGGCGTAATGTCGTTCAACGTCAACCCTGCCTTTCGCAACGCCTTGACGGTGACATTATGCGCGCTGGAGCCCCGCTTGAAGGCGACCTTCCTGCCTTTCAGGTCTTCCAGCGTCTTCAGCGGCGAATCCTTCTGCACAAGGATGGCCGATCCACCGGCCGCCGCTTTGTAAGTGCCCACATAACGCAGATTGCCGCCCGCGGCCTGCGCGAAAAGCGGCGGCACATCGCCGGTTGGGCCGATATCCAGCGCGCCGGCACCCAGCGCTTCGAGAAGCGGCGGCCCGGAGGAGAATTCCGACCATTTGACCTCGATGCCGCGATCCTTCAGCAACGCCTCGAGCGCGCCCTGGCTTTTCGCGAGCGCTATCACGCCATTCTTCTGCCAGCCAATCCGCAACGTCGTGGTTGCGGCACTCGCCCGCCGGATATGCGGCAGAAACACCGCCCCGGTCGCACCTGCAATCAGTCCCAATGTTCCGCGTCGTGTAAGCATATGGATATCCCTCGCTATTCCATCCTTCGACAGTAAAAGCGTAGATATTCGAGCGATTTTATCAAAATCGCAGTTTGCGCGCAGACAGCTCCGGGAGAATTGAATGTGCGAATTTGCCACGATGGGCGGAATAGAATTGTCGTGCCCCGGCGGGGGCTACCGGGATGGACCTTCCGGCTGGATCAGCCTTGGCGGGTCAGCTCGACGGGAAAAACGACCCGCAAATGAAAATGCCCTCCCCGACAACCGGAAAGGGCATTGGTCGAAAAACTGACCGGCGGCGGATTACTCCTCGCCGGATTTCGGATTGTCCAGCAGCATGTAATCGAGCGGCAGCTCGGTCGTATATTTGATCTGCTCCATCGCGAAGGCGGAGGACACGTCGCGAATTTCGATCTTGGCGATCATGCGCTTGTAGAAGGCGTCATAGGCCGCGATATCGGGCACGACGACGCGCAGCAGGTAATCGACGTCACCGCTCATACGGTAAAATTCGACGACTTCCGGAAACTCGGAAACCACTTCGGAGAAACGCTTCAGCCATTCGATGGAATGGGAGGCGGTGCGGATGGAGACGAAAACCGTGACCTTGGTGTTGACCTTGACCGGATCGAGCAGCGCCACGCGCCGGCGAATAACGCCGTCTTCCTCCATCTTCTGGATACGCCGCCAACAGGGCGTCGTGGAAAGGCCGACCTTTTTCGCCAGATCGGCAACGGCCAGCGTGGAATCCTCTTGCAGAATGCGCAAAATCTTACGGTCTAGGCGATCCAATGCGTCTATCCTCCTGAATTAATTTCCTTTCAATACACTAATTTTTGCAGAAAAACAGAAAATTGTTTCAATAAAGCCGCATTTCCACATGTTGTCGCAGAACCGGCAGCAGTTCCTCGGTGAACCATGGGTTCTTTTTCAGCCAGCCGGTATTGCGCCAGCTAGGATGCGGCAGAGGAAAAATGCCGGGGCCGGAATTGGCATGGAGAAAGCCGCGCCAGTCCTGCACCGTTGCCGTCATGGTCTTGCGCCGCCTTTCACCCAGATGAAAAGCCTGTGCATATTGGCCGATGGCGAGGATCAGCTCCACCTGCGGCATCGCCATTATTACCCGCTCACGCCATTGCGGTGCGCATTCGCGCCGGGGCGGCAGGTCGCTGCCCTTATCGTCATAACCGGGGAAACAGAAGCCCATGGGCACGATGGCGAAACGATCCGGATCGTAGAATGTCTGCCGGTCGACGTTCAGCCATTCCCGCAGCCTGTCGCCCGAGGCATCGTTGAACGGCAGCCCTGTTTCATGCACGCGAAGCCCCGGCGCCTGCCCGGCAATCAGGATGCGCGCCTTGGTCGACATGACGACCACCGGCCGGGGTTCGTGCGGCAGGCGATCGGCCATTCCCCTGAGCGGCTTGTCGCGACAGAGACGACAGCGGGCGATTTCGCCGCGCAATACGTCAAGCCCGTCATCACGCACCGGCACTGGTTCAACCATGATCCCACCCCAGAAGATGACGGACAATGGTGAGGAAACCCGCCGCCGGCGTTTCCAGATCCGCGGCACGGTGTTCCCGCCGCCATTGCGACGGTTTCTCGAATTCTCCCACCCAGATGCCGCGTGCCTGCCTGCGCGCCGCCGCCTGCTCGCTGGAGAACTGGAAATAACCGGATGCGACGGCAAAACCCGCCGACACCATTTCCGACGAGATATCCCTGCCGCCGGCGGAACAATAAACAAGCAGCCGCCCGTAACGGTCTCTCGAACTGCCGGAACAGGAAAAATCCTCAGCACCGGCCAGCCTTTGCAGGACACGGCGCGCTTCTTCGCCGCACGGCCAGCTTTCGCTGCCGCGCAGGCATGTCTGCGCAAGCTCCGGCGCGTCGATGCCAAGCAGCCGGAAACGTTCCTCACCCTTCGACAGCGTATCGCCATCGATCACGAAGAAGCGGCCGCTATGCGTTTCGCTGTTGATCTGGTCGAGCTTGGCCGCGATCAGAATGCCGAGAAAAACCGTGGCGAGAAAAAGCCCGCCATCGCGAAACGCCGAAAACCGCCTGCCCCTGCCTCCATTTCGTCTCATGTAACAACAAACCCTTGTCAGAAATGGCAAACAAATCCTTTCACGGCAGCATCTTCTTAAGATTTTGCGCGTAGTCTGCAAGGGTTCATGTCACCCTGCGTTGTAACAATGAGTAAAAGCGTCAGCACGTCCACCGACAAGATCATCGTCGACCGGTCGAAAAAGCACCGCAACAAGGCGGTCTTCGACACGGTGAAGACGACGCGTGAACGCCTGCAGCAGGGGGCCGGCGCAAGCGACGCCTATGAACGCGAAATGCTGACCATGCACATCGCCGAAACCCTGCAGGGCGCGATGATCATGCCGCTTTTCATCCTGCTCGCCTCCATCATCGGCCTTTATATCACCCGCGACATCAGCCTGATCATCTGGTCGCTGATTGCACTGAGCTTCCACGCCTTTTCTCTGCTCTTGGCCAAGCGGGCGGCAAAACAGGAAATCACCGCCGACAATCTTCAGCACTGGAAAAGTCTTTTCCTCGGCATGCAGATCCTCATCGGCTGCGCCTGGGCGATGTTTGCGCTGGCCGAACCGGTGCGCAACGACCCGACGCTCGTGCTTTTCTTCAAGGGCTCGACGCTGCTGATCGCGCTTTCGCTCACCGCCATGGCCAATTTCATGCTGCGGCGGGCGACCTTCATGACCTTTTTGCCGGTGCTCGCGGCTCTCAGCATAACCTCGGCCATTTCACGCAATCCCTTCGATGTCGGCTTGGCGCTGATGTTCGGCATGGCGATCCTCTTCTGTCATCGCATTACCAGCCGGCTTTACCAGACCAGCATCAAGCTCCTCTCCTCGCAAACGGAAAAGGACGACCTGATCGCAGAACTCGAAGTCGCAAACTCGGTTTCGGACGAGGCGCGGCGGCGCGCGGAAGAAGCCAATCTGGCCAAATCGCGCTTTCTCGCCTCCATGTCGCACGAGCTCAGAACGCCGCTCAACGCCATTCTCGGTTTCTCCGAGGTCATGTCCTCGGAAGTGCTCGGCCCGCTCAACAATCCGCTCTACAAGGAATATTCCGGCGATATCCATCGCTCCGGCCAGCATCTGCTCGACCTCATCAACGAAATCCTCGACCTGTCGCGCATCGAGGCAGGCCGCTATGACCTCAACGAAGAAGCGATCTCGATGCTGGAAATCGCCGAGGATTGCATCGGCATGATCCAGCTTCGCGCCCGCGCCAAGAACATCAAAATTTCCCAGCAGTTCGAAAACAGCCTGCCGCAGGTCTGGGCCGATGAGAAATCCATCCGTCAGGTCATCCTCAACCTGCTGTCCAACGCCGTGAAATTCACGCCGCAGGGCGGTGAAATCCTCGTGAAAGCCGGCTGGACGGCGGGCGGCGGCCAATATGTCTCGATCAGGGATAACGGCCCCGGCATTCCCGAAGATGAAATTCCCGTGGTGCTGTCCGCCTTCGGTCAGGGATCGATCGCGATCAAGAGCGCCGAACAGGGAACCGGCCTTGGCCTGCCCATCGTTCAGGCCATTCTCGCCAAGCATGACGGCCAGTTCATCCTGAAATCGAAACTGCGCGAGGGCACCGAAGGCATCGCCATCCTGCCGGCCAAACGCGTGCTGCAAAGCCTGCCGGCCGTGGAAGAAACCCACGCCATCCAGCCGCGCCGGCGGTCCTTCGCTTGAGGCATTTCCAGGAAAAGTGGCCCCCGGGTTTTCCGTCCTGAAATGCCTTGAGGCTTAGAACTTCAGAAGAACAGCGTCGTTACCAGCGAATACAGCACGAAAAATCCGTTCGCCATCAACAGGCAGAAGACGGCGAAAGAGCCGAGGTCCTTGGCGTGCCGCCCGACCGAGGAGATTTCCGGCGAAATGCGATCCACCAACTCTTCGATGGCGGTATTCACCGCTTCCACCGAAAACAGAAGCAGCATCAGCACCGTAAAGACGAGAAGATGGGCAAAGGGTGCGCCGACGACCAGAAGCAGGGCAAGCCCGACGCCGAAGGCGAGAACCTCATGCCGGAACGCCGCTTCCTGCCACAGCCGGCCAAGCCCCTGCACGGAATACCGCGCGGCGGCAAAAAGATGCCGCCAGCCTTTTTCCTTGCGAAAGGCAGGTTCCGGTTGCTTCTTTTGCGGCGTCACGTCCATCTTCGGCCTCAATGGTCGGTGCGGGAGCTGATGCGGGTGTCCACACCCGCCGCTTCGAATGTCGCCATGCCGGAATGGCAGGCGGCGGCGGCCTTGACGATGCCGGCGGCAAGCGCTGCCCCCGTGCCTTCGCCGAGCCGCATGCCAAGCGCCAGAAGCGGCGTCTTGCCGAGCTTTTCGATGGCGGCCAGATGCCCGGGCTCACCCGAGACATGGCCGATCAGGCAATGGTCGAGCGCCGAAGGATTGGCAGCCTTAAGGAGAGCGGCAGCGGCCGTCGCCACATAACCGTCGATCAGCACGGGAATGCGCTGCACGCGCGCAGCAAGGATGGCGCCGGCAATCGCTGCGATCTCGCGTCCGCCGAGACGGCGCATGATCTCCAGCGGATCGGACAGATGATCCTTGTGGAACTCCACCGCTGCCTTCACCGCCGCGATCTTGCGGGCCATGACTTCGCCTTCCGAGCCGGTGCCCGGACCGGTCCATTCTTCCGCCGTGCCGCCATAAAGCGCGAGATTGATCGCCGCCGCAATGGTGGTGTTGCCGATGCCCATTTCGCCGACACAGAGAAGATCGGTGCCACCGGCAATCGCTTCCATGCCGAAGGCCATGGTGGCGGCGCAGTCGCGCTCGGAAAGCGCCGGCTCGCAGGTTATGTCGCCGGTCGGGTAATCGAGCGCCAGATCGAAAATCTTCAGGCCAAGATCGTTTGCAACGCAGATCTGGTTGATCGCCGCACCGCCTGCCGCGAAATTTTCCACCATCTGCTGGGTCACGGATGTCGGATAGGGCGTAACGCCGTGCCGGGTAACGCCATGATTGCCGGCGAAGATCGCCACCAGCGGGCGGGTGACGGCCGGAGAACGGCCGGACCAGGCAGCCAGCCACATGGCGATTTCTTCGAGACGTCCGAGCGAACCGGCAGGCTTGGTCAGCTGCACATTGCGCTCCTTGGCCGCCACAAGCGCGTGCGTCTCCGGGCCGGGAAGCTCGCGCAGCAGCGCGCGGAAATCGTCGAAGGGCAATCCGCTCATGCTCATGATATCTGTCTTTCTCGTCGTCGGGTTGGCTGTCGCACCGGCTCATGCGTCCGGAACTTGTTTTTTCCGGCAAATCGGTCTTTGTTGCGCCTCTCATAATCGCGGACGCGCCGCGGAACAACCGGAAATGCAGCGACTGCAACGGAGAGAGCATGAAGGCCGGGGATTTTATAACAGATGTCATGCATTCCCTCGCCTTTCTGAGCCGCCTGCCCGTTCCCTCGCGGTTTTTCGATGATGCCGAGGGCGTGTCGATGCGCCGCACCGCCCGCGCCTTTCCCGCCGCCGGCCTGCTGATCGCCCTGCCCGCCGCTTTCCTTGTTGTGGTTTTCGCAGCCTTCGACGCCTCTCCGCAGCTCACAGGCTGGCTCGTCATCGGCATGACGGCGCTCATCACGGGCGCGCTGCACGAAGACGGCCTCGCCGACATGGCCGACGGTTTCGGCAGCGGCAAGGAGAAGGCCCGCATGCTCGAGATCATGAAGGACAGCCGCATCGGCAGCTATGGCACGATTGCCATGATCCTTTCCTTTGCGCTTCGCGCCACCGCGCTCGCCTCGCTCATTGAGACGCTGCCGGCAAAGACCGCCGCCGCCGCCCTGATCGCCGCGCTTGTCCTCAGCCGCGCCCTGATGGTGTGGCACTGGCAGTCCCTGCCTGCCGCCAAAACCTCCGGCATCGCCGCCGGCGCCGGTCAGCCGGGCACAAGCGAGCGCAACATCGCGCTGGTGATCGGGTTGCTGCTTTTCACACTCTTCACGCTGCACGCCCTGCCGCTCCTGTCGATTGCCCTCGTGCTGGCGGCAGCCTTTCTGGCAGCGGTGCTTTTCGGCAGGCTCTGCGACAGGACGATCGGCGGCCATACCGGCGACACGATCGGCGCCTGCCAGCAGATCACGGAGATCGTTACCCTCATCGCCCTTGCCCTTGCGGCGTGACGGCCTGATATAAATCATCATGGAAACACCCTGCATCCATATCTGCCGCCTCGATGAAACCATGAGCCTCTGCATCGGCTGTGGGCGGACGCTGGATGAAATCGGCGGCTGGGCAGGCTATAGCGACGAGAAGCGCCGCGAAATCATGCGGTCGCTGCCGCAAAGACTGGCAAACCTGCCCGAGACCGCCAAGGAGACGCATACCGCATGAACAGGCTGACCATCGTTCTCCTCCTGCTGGCCGTCGGCCTTGGCCTGCTTCTCATCAATCACGACGGCGGCCGAACGCTCGGCATCGACAATGATCAATTCGCCCACGTGCTTTATCTTCTGCCCATTGCCGGTCTATTATCGGCCGGCATTCTGGCGGGAAGACGCGGCAGTTTCAGCACCGTCATCCGCCAGCTCGCCGTCTGGCTCGTCATCATTCTCGGCCTCGTCTCGCTCTATCTCTATCGCTACGACCTGCGATCCTTCGGCAACCGGTTGCTCGGCGGCCTGATGCCCGGCCGCGCCGTGGTGGTGGCGACAGCTGGCGGCGAACAGGAAATCGTCCTGCATAAATCGATGAGCGGCCATTTCGAGGCAAATGTCGGCGTCGAAGGCAAGACGATCCACATGCTCGTCGATACCGGTGCAAGTTCCGTGGTGCTCGCCAATGCGGATGCGGCCGCAATCGGCATCGACACCGCAAATCTCCGCTATACCGTGCCGGTGATGACCGCGAATGGCCGCACGGCGGCAGCCCCCGTCACCCTGTCAGAAATCAGTATTGGCCCGATCATGCGACGCAATATCCCCGCCCTCGTCGCGCAGGATGGCCAATTGGGCCAGAGCCTGCTCGGCATGAGCTTCCTGTCGACGCTCGGTTCGCTGCAGATGCAGACCGATGAATTGCGGTTACGTGACCGGTAAACCTCAGCCTGTTGCGATTCACTTTCCGGGTTCTTACGAGCTGTCGGCCCCGGAAAGGAAATACCCCGTTGCGACCGCAATCGGGACATTCTTTTCGCGCACAAGCGCAACCGCAGGCCATTGCCCCTTGATTCCTTCCCATTTGATAATTTATGTTGGTTTCGTTCTCAGGGCGGGGTGCAATTCCCCACCGGCGGTATCGGGATTTTTCCCGGAGCCCGCGAGCGCTTCCGGTCTCCAAAGCCGGAAGGTCAGCAGATCCGGTGAGAGGCCGGAGCCGACGGTATAGTCCGGATGGAAGAGGACAAGGCATAGGACGCGCGCGCGTGAGCGGGCTTCGCATTGCATTGTTCGCCCAAGGGATATTTGGCGCTTCTCGAAGCGCGAAAATGCCGCAAAACGGCATAACCCTTGAAAGGCTTGAAAGAAAATGACCATTGCTAAAATTGAAGACGCCATCGAAGCCATTTCCCGTGGTGAGATGGTGATTGTGGTTGACGACGAAGACCGCGAAAATGAAGGCGATATCATCGCCGCCTCCGACAGCATCACCCCACAGCAGATCGCTTTCATGATGAACCATGCACGCGGGCTGATCTGCGTCGCTATGCCGGGCGAGCGTCTCGATGCGCTCGATATTCCACTGATGGTGTCGCGCAATACCGAATCCCTCAAGACGGCCTTCACCGTCTCGGTGGACTATATTCCGGGCACCACCACCGGCATTTCCGCGGCCGACCGCGCAAAGACCGTGCGTGCGCTGGTATCGGAAGAATCGCGCCCGAAAGATTTCGCCCGCCCCGGCCACATCTTCCCGCTGCGCGCCAACCCGCAGGGCGTTCTCGGCCGCACCGGCCACACCGAAGCAGCTGTGGACCTCTGCCGCCTCGCCGGCAAATATCCCTGCGGCACCATCTGCGAAGTCGCCAATGACGACGGCACCATGGCCCGCCTGCCCCAGCTCGAAGTCTTCGCCGAACGTCACGGCCTGCTGGTCGTGACGATCAAGGATCTCGTTGCTTACCTCAAGGGCGAGGTTGTCGAGGACGTGGTGCAGAAGCAGGTTGCGTGAGCTGCTGCTCGTGGTGTGAATACAAAAACGCCCGGCGCAAGCCGGGCATGATGCTTGTGAAGCCGTCTGGTCCTCTTCCGTCATGCCGGACTTGATCCGGCATCCAGCCACGGCGCGTCTGCGCCGTGAGAAGAGTCTTTTGCGATCAAAGACTTGATCGCACTGGACCCCGGATCAAGTCCGGGGTGACGGAGGAAAAAGCCGCGTCAACCTCACCCATAGGTCTGGCGCGCCCTATCATCCACCTCAGCGCTACCGCGTCGAAAACACTACCAGCAGCAGAAACCGCCATCCACCAGCAAGTCCACGCCCGTCACGAAACTCGCCGCATCGGAGAGCAGGAAGATCGCCGGGCCGACCATTTCGTCCACACCCGCCATACGCTGCATCGGCGTCTGCTCTTCGAAAAGCTTGGTCTGATGGACCATTTCCGGCCGCGTATTCATCGGTGTCGCCGTGTAACCCGGCGAGATGGTGTTGACGCGGATGCCGCGCCCCACCCACTCCATCGCCATGGATTTCGACATGTGGATGACGCCTGCCTTCGAGGCATTGTAGTGGCACTGCATCAGCCCGCGATTGACGATGACGCCGGACATGGAGGCGATGTTGACGATTGCGCCGCGCCCGTTCTTCAGCATGGCATTGGCTTCCGCCTGGCAGGAGAGGAAAACGCCCTTCAGGTTGATGTCCATCATCGTCTGGAACTGGCTTTCCTCCATCTCCTCGGCCGGATTGGCATTGGCGATGCCGGCCGCATTGACGGCGAGCGACAGCGCGCCAAGTTCGGCCTCGGTGCGGGCAACCGCATCGGTCAGCGCCTCTTTGCTGGTCACATCAGCGGCAATCTGGATCGACTTGCGCCCGGCCTTGGCGATGAAATCCGCCGTCTGCGCCAGGCCGTCATCGGTGCGGCGATCAAGCAGCGCGACATTGGCGCCGGATTGGGCGAGCCCCATGGCGATCCGCTGGCCGATGCCGGAACCGGCGCCGGTGACGAGCGCCACCTGGCCGGAAAGATCGAACAGTTTCGGCGCGTTGAGGGTGATGGTGGACATCTCTGTTTCCTTCTTCAGATGGTCGCCAGTTCCATGACCGAGACGTCGTTTGCTTCGTCGCGGTTGAGGATGCCGGCCTGTTTTCCCTGCGCAAGCACGAGGATGCGGTTCGAAACGCCCAGCACCTCCTCGAGATCGGAGCTGACGACGATGACGGCCACGCCGTCCTTAGCCAGACCGACGATAATATCGTAAATGCCCGCGCGCGCGCCGACATCGATGCCGCGCGTCGGTTCGTCCAGCACCACCACGCGGGGATTGCGGGCAAGCCATTTGGCAATGACCACCTTCTGCTGGTTGCCGCCGGAAAGATCCGATGCCGGCTGTTCGCTGCGGCCCTTCACGCCAAACTTGGCGATGGCCTCCTTGGTAAAGGCGCGCTTGATACGCGGCGTGATCCAGCCGGTGCCGACGCGGTCGAGATTGGCATAGATCAGGTTTTCGCCGATCTCGTGCTCCACCACCAGCCCCTGCAATTTGCGGTCTTCCGGCACCATGACGATGCCCTTGGCGATGGCGTCCGCCGGGCTTTTCAGCGTCAGCACCTTGCCATCCAGCAGCACCTCACCCGCACTCGTCGGATCAGCGCCGGAAATGGCCCGCACCAGCTCGGTCCGTCCCGCCCCGATCAGACCGGCAATACCGAGAATTTCACCGGCGCGAACGCCGAAGCTGATGTCGCGGAAGGCATTGGTCGCGCCGGTCAGCCCCTTGACCTCCAGCACCACCTTGTCCTGCGGTTCCGGCAACGCCGGGAACAGGCGCTCCAGCGAGCGGCCGACCATGCTTTCGACGATGGTACGCACCGGCGTCGCGCTATCGGCAAATTCATGCACCCGCTCGCCATCGCGCAACACGACGATGCGGTCGGTGATCTGTTTGATCTCTTCCATGCGGTGGGAAATATAGATGATGCCCACGCCCTCGGCGCGCAGCTTGCGCACCTGCTCGAACAGCGCCTGCGTTTCCGCGCCGCCAAGTGCCGCCGTTGGCTCGTCAAGGATCAGAAGTTTGGCGTCCAGCGCCAGCGCCTTGGCGATTTCGATCAGCTGCTGGTTGGCGGTCGAAAGGCCGGCCACCTTGCGGGTCGCGGGAATGTGAAGGTTGAGGCGCGCCAATTGCTGCTGGGCTCTGCGCACCATCTCGGCGCGGTCAACGACGCCGTTCTTCATCGGCCAGCGGCCAATGAACACGTTTTCGGCGATGGAAAGCTCCGGCAGGAGCTTCAATTCCTGATGGATGAGGACGATGCCCTTGTCGATCGCCTCTCGCGGCGAAGACGGTGCATAGGGCTGCCCAAGCCATGTCATCGTGCCTTCGGACGGCTCGCGCGAACCGGCGATGATGCCTGACAGCGTGGATTTGCCCGCGCCGTTTTCACCCAGCAGGGCCACCACTTCGCCGGGATAAACGTCGAGATCGACGTTTTTCAGGACCTCGAGCGGACCGTAACGTTTGCTGATGCCACGGAGCGAAAGAACCGGCTCGCGCATGACGGGACCTCCCAGGACATGATCGCGGCGGAGATCCGCCACAGCCTTGTGTCCAAATTGCATAAAAACAAACCAATGAATGCCCCGCGCATCCCATCGGACGCGCGGGGCGGATGCATCAGGGATGGTTGGCGATGAAGCCTTCGACATTTTCCTTGGTGGTCAGCGTCGCATCGGAAAGCTGCACAGCCGGAACCTTTTCGCCGCCGACGATCTTGACGGCCATTTCGACAGCCATGCGGCCCATCTTCTGGGTCTGCTGCGTCGCGGTCACGTCGAAAACGCCGTTCTTCAGCGCCTCAAGCGCCGCCGTATCGCCATCGAAACCGCCAACCACGATCTTCTGCGAGGGATTAGCGACCTTGATCGCCTGCGCCGCGCCAAGCGCCAGACCGTCGGCCTGTGCAAAGACGATGGAGACATCCGGATTGGCCTGCAGCATGTTCTGCATGATCTGGAAGCCTTCATCCTGGCTCCACATGTTGGACCACTGTTCGGCAACGATCTTCACGCCGGAATTGGCCTTCACCGATTCCATGCAGCCCTTGGTGCGGTCCACTTCCGGCGTCGTGCCCTTCTGGCCGTGGATGATGACCATCTTGCCCGAACCACCGGCCTGCTTGATGATGTAATCGCATACCGACTTGGCGGAAGCGACGGAATCGGTGGCGAGGAAGGTATCGCCCGGCGCGCCATCGGCATTGCGGTCGATGTTGATGACGGGAACGCCGGCGGCCTTGGCAAGCTTTACCGGAACGGTCGCGGCGGCGGCACCGGCCGGAATATAGATCAGCGCGTCGATGTTCTGGGTCAGCAGGTCCTGGATCTGGTTCACCTGCGTCGGACCGTCGCCCTTGGCATCGACGGTGACGACTGCAATGCCGCGTGTCTTGGCTTCGGCCTCAACGGCCTGCTTGATCTGGTTGAAGAAGTTCGCCTGCAGATTGGCGACGGCAAGGCCGATCTTCTTGACTTCGGCGGCATTAGCCTGGCCGAGCGACAGGGCGAGAAGGGCGGCGGATGTGAGCAGAATGCGTGAAAATTTCATGATTATTCCTCCATTTGTTGATTGTTGACCTTCGGGCAGATCGAACCTCCTCCCCTCCGGCCGTTTATTTCACGCCTCCCCAATAAGGAGGGTCGTTTATTGCGCGGACGGCTCAGCACCGTCCGCAGGCAAATTCAGCTTCTGCGGCGGCGCAAGGTTTCAGCGCCAACGGCCAGCACGATGACGACACCGATGATGACCTGCTGCAAAAAGGGAGAGACGTTGAGCAGGTTGAGGCCGTTGCGCAGCACGCCGATGATCAGCACGCCGATCAGCGTTCCGCCGATGCCGCCTGCACCGCCCGAAAGCGAGGTTCCGCCGATGACGACGGCCGCAATCGTATCCAGCTCGTAACCGAAGCCGCTGGAGGGCTGCACCGAGTCGAGACGTGCCGCAAGAACGATGCCGGCGAGACCGGCAAGAACCGCACAGGCGACATAAACGCAGATCGTCACCAGCGGCACATTGATGCCGGCAAGACGCGCCACTTCCGGGTTACCGCCGACCGCATAGACCGTCCGGCCTTCCGAACGGAAGCGCAGGAACAGCCAGGAAACCAGAACGACGACGAGCATCAGAAGCACGGTCGCTGTCAGCACGCCGAAATGGCGGTCGATTGCCAGCATCATGAACCAGTCAGGGAAACCGACAATCTGCTGTCCATCGGTGATCATATTGGCGAGACCGCGCGCCACCGACATCATGGCCAGCGTGGCGATGAAGGCCGGCACACGGAAGGCGGTGACGAGAATGCCGACCACGAGGCCGCAGGCGGCGGACGCGATCAGCGCCAGCACGATGGCCATGCCCATCGGCATGCCCGCCACATTGGCCGTCCAGCCCATGATCATCATCGACAGCGCCAAAACCGAGCCGACAGACAGATCGATGCCGCCAAGGAGGATCACGAAGGTCATGCCGACGGCCATGATGCCGAGAACGGTGATCTGGTCGAGAATGTTGAGCCCATTGCGCAGCGACAGGAAATTCTCGCTGGCGAAGGTCAGAAACACGCAGAGCAGCAGCAGGCCCAAAAGAGGTCCCGTCGCTCCGCTCAACCAGGTAAGCGGGCTCCTGGTGTGCGTGACCCCCTCATTGCGTTCAATCGCGGACATGGCTCCTCCCGGTGACTGTCTTGCATTTTTTAAACCGATTAGAATAATTATTCATCATCGGTGAAACATGCATAAGCCAGTTTCGAGAAGGTTGTCAATAGGGCGTTAATGGCGAGGCCTGCCGTGAACAAGGACAGGAGGCTTCCAGCCTGCCGCCTCTCTCCTCATTCCTGTGCTTGTCACAGGAATCCAGTCGACGCGCGTCTGCGCGGCGGGAAGAGCCCTTTTAGCCCAAGGACTTGGGCTGACCGGATTCCTGTGACAAGCACAGGAATGAGGGCTGCGTGGGTATCTGCCGCTTGGGATGTTGCACCATCGCCATGCTCGCTCACGCGCATCTAAACAGGGCAATTCACAATTCCGGCTTGACAGAAACGCCATCTTTGCAATTATATAAATAGCTGTATAAATATTCACACACATGTTTTGAAGAGGATTCCATGCAGTCCCAGGAGCTAGAGCGCATTGCGCGCCAGATTCGCCTTCGCGACGTACAGGCTGTTTTCGAAGCGGGTGCGGGCCATGTCGGCGGCGAAATGTCTGCTATCGACATCATGACGGCCCTTTATTTCCGCGTCCTGCGCATCTGGCCGGATGATCCGAAAAACCCTGCCCGCGACCGTTTCGTGCTTTCCAAGGGCCATACGGCCTGCGCGCTTTATGTGACGCTCGCCAAGCGCGGCTTCATCCCCGAAGAGGAAATCTCGACCTTTCTGCAGCCGAATTCGCGCCTCAACGGCCACCCGAACTGTAACAAGGTGCCTGGCGTCGAAACCAATACCGGCCCGCTCGGCCATGGATTGCCCGTCGCCGTCGGCATGGCCAAGGCGGCCAAGCTTTCCGGCGCGGACTACCACACCTATGTGATGACCGGCGACGGCGAGATGCAGGAAGGCTCTAACTGGGAAGCCATCATGTCCGCCGCACAATTCGGTCTGAACAACCTGACGCTGATCGTCGACCACAATCGCTTCCAGCAGGGTGCGGCGCTTTCGGAAACCAATGATGTCGCGCCGCTTCGCCCGAAGCTGGAGGCTTTCGGCTGGGAAGTCAGCGAAATCAACGGCAATGCCATGGCGGAAGTCGTGCCGGCGCTGGAGCATCGCGGCGACCGCCCGCATTGCATCGTCGCCCACACCAACAAGGGTCACGGCATTTCCTTCATGCAGGACCGCGTCGACTGGCACCATAAGGTTCCGAGCAGGGAACAGTACGAAATTGCCGTCAAAGAACTTTCGGAGGCATTGTAATGAACGCGCCCGTAACCGCCGCCAAGCTTTATGATTGCCGCGACGCCTTCGCTGAAACGCTGGAGGCGCTGGCCGCCGGCAGTGACAAGGTCGTTGCCGTCTGCAACGATTCGGTCGGCTCCTCGAAACTCGGCGGCTTCAAGTCGAAATTCCCCGAGCGCCTCGTCAATGTCGGCATTGCCGAACAGAACATGGTCGGCGTTGGCGCCGGCCTTGCCAATGGCGGCCAGCTGCCCTTCGTCTGCGGCGCATCCTGCTTCCTCACCGGCCGCGCGCTGGAGCAGATCAAGGCCGACCTTGCTTATTCCAACGCCAATGTGAAACTGATCGGCATCTCCTCGGGCATGGCCTATGGCGAACTCGGTCCGACACATCATTCCATCGAGGATTTCGCCTGGACCCGCGTTCTGCCCAACCTGCCGGTCATCGCCCCCTGCGACCGCATCGAAACGGCGGCCGCCGTCAAATGGGCGGCAGACTATGCCGGCCCCTGCTTCCTGCGCCTGTCACGCGTCGGCGTGCCGGATCTGCTGCCGGAAGGCCATGTCTTCGAACTCGGCCGCGCCAACCTGTTGCGTGAAGGTTCCGATGTGACGCTGATCGCCAACGGCACGCTGACCCACCGAATCGTCAAGGCCGCCGACATTCTGGCCAGCCGTGGCGTCAAGGCGCGTGTGCTGAACATGGCGACCGTGCGTCCCATCGATGAGGCGGCCATCGTCGCAGCAGCGAAGGAAACCGGCGCGATCCTGACGGCCGAGGAACATTCGATCTTCGGCGGCCTCGGCTCCGCCATTGCCGAAGTCGTGGTCGAACAGGCGCCTGTGCCGATGAAGCGCCTCGGCGTTCCGGGCGTCTTCGCCCATACCGGTTCGGCCGAATGGCTGCTGGATGAATTCGGCATGGCGCCGGCCGCCATTGCGGATGCGACCGAAGCGCTGATCAAGAGAAAATAAAGTCTCCTCCCAGAGTCGTCGCGTGTCTTCGGATGCGCGGCGACTTCTTTTAGTACACACGCAGCTTCTTAAAGAAAGAACATCGTGTGAAAATGACCGCCGCAGACGAGAGAACACAGTGATGCGCGCTATTCTGTCCATCGATCAAGGCACGACCAATTCCAAGGCCATTCTTGTTTCGGAAACCGGCGAGCTTCTTGCGCGCGGATCGTCGCCGGTCGGCATCACCTATCCGCAGCCCGGCTGGGTAGAGCAAGATCCGAACCGCATCTGGGCATCTGTCCGCGAAGCGATCTCTGCCTGCCTTGGTGGTGCACCCTCTACCACCGACGTGGCGGCTATCTCAATTTCCAACCAGCGCGAATCCGTGACCATATGGGATGGCGAGACCGGCCAACCGCTTGGTCCAGTCTTGAGCTGGCAATGCCGCCGAACGGCGCAGGACTGCGCCGAACTCATCGAAAAGGGCCACTCAGAGCACGTCATGGCGCTGACTGGCCTACCGATCGATCCAATGTTTCCCGGCGCGAAAATGCGCTGGCTTCTTGAGCGTGCGCCAAAGGGACGCAAGCTTCGCCTCGGCACCATCGATAGTTGGCTCATCCATTGCCTGACCGGCGGCAAGGTCCATGCCTGCGACGCCTCCAATGCCGCGCGAAGCCAGGTACTCGATCTCAACCGGCAGGTCTGGAGCGAAGAGCTTTGCGAGCTCTTCGGCATCGATATCAACGCCCTGCCCGATCTGCGCGACAGCAGCGGCGATTTTGGCGTCACATCAGGCGTTCCCGGCATCAAGGACGGCACGCCGATCCTCGCCGCCATCGGCGACAGCCACGCAGCCCTCTTCGGCCACGGCGCCTTCAATCCGGGTGATGGCAAGGTAACCTTCGGCACCGGCTCCTCGGTCATGACAACCCTGCCGCATTTCATCGCGCCCGAACGCGGCATCACCACCACCGTTGCATGGCGGCTCGGCGGCAAACCGACCTTCGCCTTCGAGGGCAATATTCTCGTTTCGGCCGCCTCCCTGCCCTGGATGACGGAGATTCTCGGCCTGCCGGATGTCGCCGCGCTGGTGGAGCTCGCCTCCACCGCCGAGCCTGATGGCCCCGGTTTCGTGCCAGCCTTCGTTGGTCTTGGCGCACCCTATTGGGATACGAATGCGCGTGCGCTTTTCTCCCAGATCAATTTCAGCACTACCCGCGCCCAGATGGCCCGCTCCGTCACCGATTCCATCGCCTTTCAAGTCCATGACGTCTTCGCCGCCATGCGCGCGCAGTCGCCTTCGGGCTTTGGACGCCTGTTCGTGGATGGCGGCCCGAGCCAGAACCGTTTCCTGATGCAATGTGTCGCCGACATGCTGCAACACCCCGTCATCCAGCGCGATGCGCCGGAAGCCTCCGCGCTGGGTGCTGCCTATCTCGCCGGCCTCGCCCTGGGTGTCTGGAGCGATCTCGATGCCATCGCGGCGCTGAACAGCAACGGCAACACCATCGCGCCGTCCGCGAGCGAAAACAGCCAGCGGCTTGGCATCTGGCGCGATGCGATTGCCCGCTCGACCTTGCCTGTAACCTCGGGTAATGGTGAATAAAAATTCACCCTGGAGGGCTTATGGGCAGGCTAAACGAACTTCGAATGATTTCCCGCGTGGCGCAGATGTATTTCAGCGAGCACAAGCGCCAGGCGGAAATCGCCCAGCATCTCAACCTTTCGCAAGCCACCGTCTCGCGCATGTTGAAGCGCGCCGAGGCGGAAGGCATTGTCCGCACCAGCATCATTCCGCCGCCCGGCACCTATAGCGATCTGGAAGCGCAGCTGCGGGAACGTTTCGACCTGCCGGAGGCCATCGTTGTCGATTGCAGCGAGGATCGCGATGGCGCGATCATGGCCCGCATCGGCGAGGCAGCGGCGCATTTTCTCGAGGTGACGCTGTCGCAGAACGAGATCATCGGCGTCTCCAGCTGGAGCCAGACAATCTTCAAAATGGTGGAAAACATCCATCCGCTTAAAGGCGCCAAGGCGCGCTATATCGTCCAGACGCTGGGCGGCATGGGCGACCCATCGGTGCAGACGCATGCGACCCAGATCACCACGCGCCTGGCGCGGCTGACAGAGGCCGAACCGAAACTGCTGCCGGTCCCGGGCGTCGCCACATCCCGCGAGGCGAAGCTTTTGATGCTCGCCGACCCCTTCGTGCGTGAGACCATCGATCTCTTCGGGTCGATCACCCTCGCCGTCGTCGGCATCGGTGCGGTCGAGCCGTCGGAGCTTCTCGCCCGCTCCGGTAACATCTTTTCCGCCAAGGAACTGGCCGATCTCGCGCAGGCGGGTGCGGTGGGCGACATCTCGCTGCGCTTCTTCGACAAGGACGGCAAGCCGGTCAAAACGCCGCTGGACGACCGGGTCATTGGCCTGCCGCTGGAAAACCTCTCCAATGTCGACCGTGTCATTGCGCTAGCCGGCGGTTCGAAAAAGACCGAGGCGATTGCCGGCGCGCTCAGAACCGGTGTGATCGACGTGCTCGTCACCGACAAATTCACCGCCGAACGACTGGTCGGCCAGGAAACATAGCCAAAATCCCATAAAGGAGGAGACATGAGGCGCTTTGAAGGTCAATCCGTATTCGTGACCGGAGGCAACAAGGGCATCGGTTACGGCATCGCCCGCCGTTTTGCCGAGGAAGGCGCGAAAGTCGCCATCGCCTCTGTCGACAAAGACACGCAGGACACCGCGAAAAAACTCGCTGACGAAACCGGGGCCGCCACCCATGGCGTGATCCTCGATGTTCGAGATGCGGCAGCGGTGCGCGAGGCCTATGGCGCCGCCGAAGAGGCGATCGGCCCGCTTTCCATCTCCGTCCAGAACGCCGGCGTCATCACCATTTCGAAGATCGAGGAACTGACGCAGGAACAGTGGGATTTCAATCTCGACGTCAACACCAAGGGCGCATTCCTCTGCTGCCAGGAGGCGATCCGCCGCTTCCGCGAAAGCGGCACCAAAGGTCGCCTCGTCAATACCGCCTCCGGTCAGGCGCGGCAGGGCTTCATCTACACCCCGCATTATGCCGCCTCGAAGTTCGGCGTTATCGGGCTGACGCAGAGCCTTGCCAAGGAACTCGCGCCGGAAGGCATTACCGTCAACGCCATTTGCCCAGGCATCATCCACACCGAAATGTGGGACTATAACGACCGCGTCTGGGGCCAGATGCTGGGTGAATACAAGCCCGGCGAACTGATGGCCGAATGGGTGCGCAACATCCCCATGCGCCGCGCCGGAACGCCCGCCGAAGTCGCCGCACTGGTGGCGTTTCTGGCTTCCGAAGATGCGGCTTATATCACCGGCCAGACGATCAACGTCGATGGTGGGTTGATTATGTCGTAAAGGGGCTTGCTAAAGCCTCTCCTCCGTCATCCTCGGGCTTGTCCCGAGGATCTAATCACGTCCAATAAAATCAATCGGTTGCAGATCCTCGGGACAAGCCCGAGGATGACGTCGCGTGTGAGGGGAAGCTTTCCGCTATCTCTAACGATTGAGCCATCAGTTCCGCAGCCGATACCCCGTCTTGAACATCCAGCCGACAACACCGAGGCACAGCGCCAGAAACAGCGTGATCATCCCAAGGCTGATGGCAGGATTGACGTCGGCGATCTCGTAGAAACTCCAGCGGAAACCGCTGATGAGATAGAGCACCGGATTGAAGTGGCTGACCGTCTGCCAGAAGGGCGGCAGCATGTCGATGGAATAGAAGCTGCCGCCAAGGAAGGTCAGCGGCGGCACCACCAGCATGGGGATGAGGTTCAGCTGCTCGAAATTCGTCGCCCAGATGCCGATGATAAAGCCGAACAGGCTGAAGCTCACCGCCGTGAGAACGAAGAACAGGATCATCATGAACGGGTGAGCGATGGTGATATCCACGAAGAAGGAGGCGGTAATCAGGATGATCGTGCCGATCATCAGCCCCTTGGTCGCCGCCGCCCCGACATAACCGGCCAGAATTTCCGTCATCGCCACCGGAGCGGAGAGGATTTCATAGACCGTGCCGGTGAATTTCGGGAAATAGATGCCGAAGGAACCGTTGCCGATACATTGCGTCAGAAGCGTCAGCATGATGAGGCCGGGCGTTATGAACGCGCCGTAGGAAACACCGCCAACCTCCTGAATCCGCGAACCGATCGCGGTTCCGAACACGATGAAATAAAGCGAGGTGGAAATGACCGGGGAGACCACGCTCTGCAGCAGGGTGCGGCGCGTGCGCGCCATTTCGAACAGATAGATGGCCTTGATGGCTTCGAAATTCATTTCTGGCCTCCCACCAGCGAAACGAAGATATCCTCAAGCGAACTCTGCCGCGTTGAAATATCCTTGAAATGGATGTTGGCGGCGAAAAGGGCGCTCAGAACGTCGGCAATGCGGCTCTGTTCGCCATTATCCTCGATTTCGTAGGTAACGGTGCAGCGGTCATCGGAAAGCGTCAGCCCGAAGGGCGCAAGACTGTCGGGCAATTGCTCGACGGGCTGGGCAAGCTCCAGGAAAAGCTGCTTGCGGCCGAGTTTCTTCATCAGCGCCGTCTTTTCCTCCACCAGCAGCAATTCGCCGCCATTGATGACGCCTACCCGGTCGGCGATTTCTTCCGCCTCTTCGATGTAATGCGTGGTGAGGATGATGGTAACGCCCTTGGCGCGCAGCTCTGAAACCACATTCCACATGTCGCGGCGCAACGCCACATCCACGCCGGCCGTCGGCTCGTCAAGGAACAGAACTTTCGGCTCATGCGCGAGCGCCTTGGCGATCAGCACACGCCGTTTCATGCCGCCGGAAAGCTCCCGCAGCATATTGTCCTTCTTGTTCCACAGCGACAGGGATTTCAGGATGCGCTCGATCAGTTCCGGGTTCTTCTTCTGCCCGTGCAGGCCGCGGGAGAAGCTGACGGTGTTCCACACCGTCTCGAACTGGTCTGTGGTCAATTCCTGCGGCACGAGGCCAATCAGGGCGCGGGTCTGGCGAAAATCCTTCACCACATCGTGCCCGCCGACAAGCACCGAACCTTCACCGGGATTGACGAGGCCGCAGACGATGGAGATCAATGTCGTCTTGCCAGCACCGTTCGGACCGAGAAGAGCAAGGATTTCCCCCTCCTTGATATCGAGGCTGACACCTTTGAGCGCCTGAAAGCCGTTTGCGTAGGATTTTGTCAGATTCCGTATCGAAACAATGGCATTCATGGCGAATCTTTCGAAAAACCGAGTAAGATGCACGCCATATAGGCCGGGAACGGCGCAAATGCCAGTCCGACGGGCTGAACACTGCGTTCGGCGATTAAGGAAAATCAGCCGTAAACGCTATAGAAAAACTGCGCCGCAACGAAGACCAGAAACAGTCCGAAGGCGCGCTCCAGCTGCTTCTTGCTGAGCGCATGCGCCAGCCGCGCGCCATAGGGCGCGACCACGAGCGTAATGGGGATCAAGAGCACCACGGCGATCCAGTTGATGAAGCCGGTGGAAAACGGCGGCAGGCCCGCATCGCCCCAGCCGGCCCAGATATATCCGAGGAGCCCCGGCAGCGAAATCAGCACACCGACGCCGGAAGACGTGGCGACCGCCTGATGGATGGTCCGTCCGTAAAGCGTCATGAAGGTGTTGTTCATCACCCCACCACCCACGCCCATCAGGCCGGAAAAAAGCCCAATGCCGGTGCCCACCAGAAAACGGCCCGGATTTTGCGGCAGGTCGGAACCGAGATGCCAGCTTGCCCGGTTGAAGATCATCCGGAAGGCAAGCGCCAGCGCGATGAAGGCGAAGATCAGCCGCAGCGCAACGCTCGAGGCATAAGCGGCAACCACGGATGCGAGGATGGTGCCGAGCGGCACGGCGACGATCCAGCCCTTCAGCAGATCGATATCGACCGCGCCTTTCTGACGATGCGTCAGGAACGAGCGGATGGAGGTGGGCACGATAATGGCGAGCGATGTGCCTAGCGAGAGATGCATGCGCACCGCCTCCGGCACATCCAGCAGCCCGAAGACCTGATAGAAGACGGGCACCAGCACCGCGCCGCCGCCAATGCCGAACAGCCCCGCCAGAAGACCGGCGACCACACCCGCTGCCGCAAGCGCCGCAGCAAAGACCATCAGCTCTGAAACAGGGGGCATAAAGGCAGGCTCCCGAAGGCCGTTGTCACAAACATGTGACCCTCATAGCGTATCAGAAGAGCGCGGCAAGCCATGTTGGCCGCAGGTCAGTACGGCGCGATGTCTTTTGCCGCACATCCGCGCCGGATGGACCACTCCATGGGATCGTTTCCCATTGCATGCCCTTGCAAAGACGCCAATATCCCCCCGATAAGGCTGTCTTTTTCACCGGCCTTCGGGCCGGTCTTTTTTTGTGGGAATGTGACGCGTCGGATTATGGGTTGTATCCATAACTCCGTCATTCCGGCCTTGAGCCGGAATCCAGGCGACGCGCGTCTGCGCGGCGGAAAGACTCTTTTCAGCTCAAGGACTTGAGCTGACTGGATTCCGGCTCAAGGCCGGAATGACGGAGGTTTTTGATATAACGCACCATAACAAGTGAGGGGAGCACCGCACAAAATATCGTCGTGCACCATAATACCCGCCACATCCAAATCCCTAGTCACAATGCCTGTAACCTGACTTACGCGTGCGCAGGTCGAAGTGAAAATGGTTCCAGTGATTGGGATCGCTGCCCGGTCCGAGAACGGTGGAGAAATATTTGCAGCTGTCGGACCTCACCGCCTTCAGCAGCGCTTTTTCGCGGAAGGCGAAGAAGCTCTTCTTGCGAACGTCGATTTCCTTGCCGTTCTTCAGCGTGATGGTGCCGATATCGATGGCGTTGCCGCGTGCATGTTCAGACCACGGATTGCTGGAGCGTGAATTCATCTTGCGGCAGGAATAACCGCCCATCGGCGTGATGCGGCCAACACCGGAGAGATAACGGAAGCGGGAGGATGGCACGAGCTCGAACTTCACCCATTTGGCGAAGGCGAGCGTGACCTGGCAATTGAGCTTCACCGCCGGGCGGATGGCGACGCCGCTGGCGAGACCGCTGAGTTCGATCGGATAGTCGATACCGCAGGTCGGACCGTCGGCAATGCGCGCTACATCCCGGAAAGCTACGCCGAGACGGCGAAGTTCGGAGCGGCAGGCAACTTCGGAGGATGGCATGACGCCGGGCGGCGTCGAGCGGTTGCTTTGCAGCCCGCCACCCGCCATCGGATCGTTCGGCATCACCATCGCCACTTCCTCCACCGGCTGACGACGGGAGGAGGAGCCGAGCGGCGGCGGCGGGATGAGCCGCGATTGGCTGGCCCGTTGCGGCTGGCGGGTGGGAGGAACGGCCACGGGATTGTCCGTGCCGATACCGTCCACCACCGGCTGCGCCGAAGCGCCTTCGGCAATATCCGCATCCTGTTCTTCGGCAAGTCCGCGAACCGGCTCCACGCCCAGCATGGAATCCATGTTCACGCCGCCTTCGCCTTCGGCGATCTGGTTGCTGGTAATCTGCTGCGCGGGCATGGTCTGCCCCTGCAACGTCTGGCCCTGCATTGTCTGGGCCGGCATATTGCCATGGCCGCTGGCCGCCATGCGCGCCTGATGCTGGGAATCGAGCGTTGAATAACCCTGCCCGCCCTGCGGCGATTGCAGCAGGGGATCCTGCGAGGCGTAAGGCTCCGGCATCGGCTGTGAAACGGCTGCCGGGTAATCGGCACCCTGCCCGGCCTGCTCGGCCTGATACACCGCACCCGCCGGCGCGCTGTAACCCTGCTGCCGCGAGGAGCGGATGGCGCTGACCCGTGTGGTGCCATCCACCTCCGCCGGTGGCACGAGGCCCTCCGCCGAACACGACACCATGACCGTGGAAATCATCAGCAACGTCACAAGACGACGCGGAAGGGAAACATACGCCATACGAGAACCTGTACCTTCAGCGGCCGCTATTGGCGGCAATACAGGATAAATTTTAAAGAAATGAGGTAAACGAAACCTTATTGGTTGCGGGAAATAACGAATGATGTGTTTGGCGCAGTCCCATCCACACAAGACCGCGACAATTGCGTCCAATGACGACGAGGGCGGACAAAGTCTTGCGCATAACAAAGGGCGCGGCCAAAGCCGCGCCCTTTAACTTTCCTGAAACACCTGAAATCAAGCCGCCCGCGAAACCTCGCGCCCGGCACCATGTCCAAGCTCGAAACGCGACAGCAGCGAGCGCAGCTGGCGGCTCTCCTCGGCGAGCGTCTGGCTTGCCGCCGTCGTTTCTTCCACCATGGCGGCGTTCTGCTGTGTCATCTGGTCCATGTGGTTGACGGAGGTGTTGATCTCCTGCAGGCCGGTCGCCTGCTCGCGCGCTGCCGTAGCGATGGAGTTGACATGGCCATCGACACGATTGACCAGCGCCACGATCTCCTCCAGCGCATCGCCCGTCGAGCGTACCAGTGCGACACCGCCGCCAACCTCTTCGGCCGAACGGTTGATGAGGGTCTTGATTTCCTTGGCCGCATTGGCGGAGCGTTGCGCCAGTTCGCGAACCTCCTGCGCCACCACGGCAAAGCCACGCCCTGCCTCGCCCGCACGCGCGGCCTCCACACCGGCATTCAACGCCAGAAGATTGGTCTGGAAGGCGATTTCGTCGATGACCGAGATGATCTGGCCGATGCGCTTCGAAGACTCCTCGATACGGCCCATGGCGTCGACGGCATTGCGCACGATCTCGCCCGAGCGGCCGGCGCTGGTTTTCGTGTCCTGCACCATCTGCCGTGCCTCGTTGGCACGCTCGGAAGCGGTGCGCACCGTGGCGGTGATCTCGTCCAGAGCAGCCGCCGTCTCCTCCAGCGCCGCCGCCTGCTGTTCGGTCCGGCGGGAAAGATTGCCGGTCGCACCGCTGATGTCGGAGGCGCTGTCATTGACGACATGGCCGGTTCTGGCAATCGCCTCGATCGCGCCGTGCAATGCACCGACGGCACGGTTGAAGTCCATGCGCAGCTTTTCATAATCCGCGCCGATATCCGCAAGCGAAACGGTCAGATCGCCATTGGCAAGCGCCTCAAGCGCATCGCCCAGTTGCTCCATGGCATGGGCCTGCCGCTCGGAAGCGGAGCGCAGAACCATCTCGTTACCGTGCCGCTCCTGCTCCAGTGCCCGCTGCTGGTCGGCCTCGCGGGCCTGCAGCGCGCTACGCTCATTGACGCTGTCGCGCAGTACCAGCAGCGTCTTGGCAATCGCGCCGATTTCATTGCGACGGTCGGCGAACTGTATATCCGCCGCGCCGTCACCGTCGGCAATCCGCCGCATGCTCTGGCGGATGAGATCGATCGGCCGCGTCACGCTGCGCACGACGGCTGCGGCCACGCCGACAACCAGAAGGCCGGCGGCGATGCAAAGACCGCCATTAAAATAGACCTCGCGCCAGAACACCGCTTCAAGATCGTCAACATAAACACCGGTGCCGACAATCCAGCCCCAGGGGGCGAAACCGGCGACATGGGAAAATTTCTCGACCGGCTCCGGCGCGCCGGGCTTCGGCCAGTAATAATCGACAAAGCCCTTGCCGCCCGCCTTGACCGTATTCACGAACTCGACGAACAGCGCCTTACCGTTCGGGTCCTTGTTGGCGGTAAGGTCCGTGCCGTTCATTTCGGGTTTGATCGGATGCATCACCATTTTGGGATGCATGTCGTTGATCCAGAAATAGCCGCTGCCATTGCCATAGCGCATGGCCGCAATGGTCGTCTTGGCCTGCTGTTGTGCCGCCTCCCGCGACAGGCTTCCGCCCTGCTCCAGCCGGTAATATTGATCGAGAATGGCAACAGCGGTTTCGTTCATGGCCGCGAGCCCGGATTTCCGTTCGCGCTCCATTTCACTGTAGCCCTCAAACAGGCTGAATGTCAGCGCCGCGACCAATATTGCCAGAAACAATGCGACCAGCGCATAAAGGCGCATAGATATCGTTGCGTTTTTCATGTTCCCCCTCGACGTCGCTGATGCACTTCGACCAGCTGATGTTAAAGGGAAAAACTTTATTATTATTAAATACACCTATTATACGTCGGTAGTATTCTTCTATCCTCATATTCCTTGGCGTTTTTATGCCGGACAGGCACAGCACGCGTGAATTTTCAAACCAGCTGGCGGCATTTAAAGACACCGTTAACCGTGTGACTCCTATCTTCTTTGACCGAAATTACTTTACAGGGAGGCGCGCGATGGCCCGGCCGAATTTTCGCTATACGCATTATGACCTGAAGGAATTGCGGGCAGGCACCACCCTTGAAATATCCCTGTCCGCCGTCAACAATGTCCGGCTGATGACGGGCGCCAATTTTCAGCGTTTCACCGAATTGCTCGATTTCAAATATCTCGGCGGCGTCGCGAAAAAATCGCCGATCCGCATCGCCGTTCCCGAGACATTGCACTGGCATCTGGTGATCGATGCCGAAGGCCATAGCGGCCTGGCGGAATCCTCGGTCAAGATGCTGCCCGCGCAGCCGCAGGCCGCACAGCATCGCAAGGCATCCTGATCTTCCTTAAAAAACAGTGAGTTGTCGCGGTTTCGCGACTCTTTTTGCCAGCAGCCTGAATCTTTTTCTTAAGATCGGACGCGATACGGTTTTCGGCGCAATCGCGTAAAATCCTAGCGCGACCCACGCTCGCGACGCAGCTTCGACCACCAGTCCAGACGCTTGCGGATTTCCCTTTCGAACCCCCGATCAGGCGGATCGTAAAAGGTCGTGCGCCCCATTTTCTCCGGGAAATAATCCTGCCCGGAAAAGGCATCCGGCTCGTCATGGTCGTAACGGTAACCGTCGCCATAACCCTCACCCTTCATAAGCTTGGTCGGCGCGTTCAGAATATGTTTCGGCGGCACCAGCGAGCCGTTTTCCTTGGCCGCCCGCATCGCCGACTTGAAGGCGGTATAAACGGCGTTCGATTTCGGCGCGGTCGCGAGATAGACGCAGGCCTGCGCCAGCGCCAGCTCACCCTCGGGTGAGCCGAGATAATCATAGGCATCCTTGGCGGCATTGCAGACGGCGAGCGCCTGCGGATCGGCAAGGCCGATATCCTCCACCGCCATGCGCACCAGCCGCCGCCCGAGATAAAGCGGGTCCTCGCCGGCATCGAACATGCGGGCGAGGTAATAAAGTGCCGCATCGGGGTCCGAACCACGCACCGACTTATGCAGCGCTGAAATGAGATTGTAATGGCCGTCCTGGCTCTTGTCGTAGACGGGCGCACGGCGCTGCACGATGCGCGTCAGCCCTTCGGTATCGAAGATCTCGTCCTTGCGCGCGGCGCGCCAAACCTCTTCGGCAAGCGTCAGCACGGCGCGGCCATCGCCATCGGCCATGCGGATCAGACTCGCCCGAGCATCCTCGGTAAGCGGCAGGGGCTTGCCCTCCGCCTCCTCGGCGCGCTTCAGAAGTTCGCTGAGACTGTCTTCGTCATGGGAGCCGAACGTCAGGACGCGCGCGCGCGACAACAGAGCGGCATTGAGTTCGAAAGACGGGTTTTCGGTGGTGGCGCCTACCAGAATAATGGTGCCGTCTTCCATCACCGGCAGGAAGCTGTCCTGCTGGGCGCGGTTGAAGCGATGAATCTCGTCTACGAAAAGCAGCGTCTGCCGGCCATTCATCCGCCGTGTGCGCGCCGCTTCGAAAACCTTCTTGAGATCGGCGACACCGGAAAAGATCGCCGAGATCTGCTCGAAAGCCAAACCCGCCTCGCCGGAAAGCAGGCGGGCAACCGTGGTCTTGCCGGTACCGGGCGGTCCCCAGAAGATCATCGACCCCAGTGAGCCGCTATCGATCATACGGCGCAGCACGCCCTCCTCGCCCGTCAGATGCGGCTGCCCGCTCACCTCCGCCAGCGTCTTCGGACGCAGGCGATCGGCAAGAGGCCGCCGGTTGGCGACCTCGACAGGCACTTGCGGGGCGAAGAGGTCGTCACTCATCGCAGGAACTGCCGGATGCGCTGCCCGTCACGCAGGATTTCCACCCGCCAGAAGCCGGGATTATCGTCCAGCGCCTTCTCGACAGCTGCGGTGGTGCCGATATCCGCGCCGTTCAGCGACAGGATCACGTCCTTCGGCTGGAAACCGACACGATAGGCCGGGGAACCGCGCTTCACATCGGTAATGACAACACCGGTCACCTGCGATGGCATGCGCAGTTCATCGGCAAGCTTCGGCGAAAGATTGGCGACCGTCGCGCCGGCGAAGGGATTGCGACCCTCGATCAGCCGTTCATCGCGGGGTGCGGTTTCCGGCGCTGTATCGAGCGCGATGGTCACCTTTTTCTCTTTTCCCTTGTCCATGACGGTCAGTTCGGCGGATTTGCCGATGCCGGCAGTCGTCAGGCGATAACCCAGCGCATCCGGATGTTCCACCTCGAAACCATTGACGGCGGTAACCACCTGACCCGGTTCGATACCCGCCTTTTCGGCCGGCCCACCCTTGACGACGCTGACGACCAGCGCGCCGCGGGCGCGATGCAGGCCTAGCGCCTCGGCGACATCCGATGTCACCGGATCGAAGGTCGCGCCGATATAGGGCCGCTCGAAGCTTGCATCGCCACGCTCGGCGGCAGCCACGAAAACCCGGACCAGATTGGCGGGAATGGCGAAACCGATACCGTTCGAGCCGCCGCCCTTGGAGAAGATGGCCGTATTGATGCCGATCAGCTCACCCGCCATGTTCATCAATGCGCCGCCGGAATTGCCGGGATTGATGGAAGCGTCGGTCTGGATGAAGAAGCCGAAATCGCCCTGCGTCACCTGGTTGCGCGCCAGACCCGAGACGATGCCGCTCGTCACCGTCTGGCCGACACCGAAGGGGTTGCCGATGGCCAGCACCAGATCACCCACTTCAATCGCATCGGAATTGCCGAGCGACAGCACCGGGAACTGCTCCTTCGCATCGATCTGCAGAATGGCGAGGTCGACGCGGTCATCCTTCAGCAGCACCTTGGAGGAAAATTCACGCCCATCCGCCAGCGCCACCTTGATGTCATCGGCACCGTCGATGACGTGATTGTTGGTCACCACGAGGCCGCCGGCGGTCACGATGACGCCAGAGCCGAGCGACGACTGCTTTTCCGTGCGGTTCGGCATCTGCTGGCCGAAGAACTGTTCGAAGAAAGGATCACCGGCAAAGGGCGACAGACGACGCTGCACGACGCGTTCGGCATAGACATTCACCACCGCGCCCGCGGTGCGCTTGACCAGCGGCGCGAAGGAAAGCTGCATTTCCGTGTGGCTCGACGGCACGGTCCTGTTATCCTGCGCCGTAGCACCAACGGGCAGGAGAATGAGTGCGGCGAGAAAGCCGGTGGACAGATACTTCAACACGCTTCGCATGTGATTCCTCATCGTCATCAGTATGATGGAGTTATAACGCCAAAGCCTGTAAAGCAAAGAGCGGCAAGATGATGGCCGTCCTTTTCCAGGCATGGATCGGTGGGCGACATTGGAACTAACAGCGCCCCTTTTCGGTTTCACCGGCACCTGACTGTCCTTAAAAAGAGACGACCCATGCATCTGAAACCGATCCTCCTTGCCTGCGGCATCCTCCTCTCCCCCTCTTTCGCTTCGCTGGCCAGCGCGGCGAGCTTCGATTGCGCGAGGACCGATCTGGCCGCGGATGAAAAGGCGATCTGCGACAACCGCATGCTGAACGATCAGGATGTAAAGATGGCCACCACCTTCGACATCCTCACCCAGCTGATGGCCATGGGCGCACGCGACACGCTGCGCGACGAGCAGAGCCAGTGGCTGAAGAAACGCCAGGAATGCGCAGCAGACGTTGCCTGCCTTACCAGCGCTTACGAGGAACGGATGAAACGTCTCGGAGAGGCGTTCCAGAGCATCAACCGGCCGCTCTGACCTCCTCACACCGCCCGGATGATGTTTTCCATAAGGCCATGTAACTGGTCACGATAACCGGTTCGGGCGGAAGGTGCGTCCTCGCGAGAGGTCATCACGACCGATAGCCGTCTGGCGGGTACGATATAGAGCATCTGCCCGCCATAACCCCAGGCGTAATAGACGGTCTCGCCTGCCATCTCCTTGATGAACCAGCAATAGCCGTAACCGTCGCCATTAAAGACGGAATTGGTGCGCTGCCGCCACGATTGCTCGATCCAGCCCTGAGAAATCAACCGCTCGCCGCCAGGTGTCACACCACCGAGGCGGTAAAGCTCTCCGAAGGCCAGCAAAGACCGCGCGGTCATGGCCATCTGGTTGCCGCCGAGATAGATGCCCTGCGGATCGCGCTCCCAGCCGCCGATGGAAAATCCTTCAAGCGGTCGGAACCAATCACGCGCAAGCGACAGTGTCGAACGGCCGGATGCTTTTGTCAGGATCGCCGAGAGCAGATGGGTAGAGCCGGTGGAATAGAGCATGCCGCCGCCCGGTTCCCCGGCAAAACCGGAACCCAGCGCCATCCGCACCCAGTTGCGGCTGGCGACCCAGCGGCCGTAATTGGGGCCGGACATGCGCTCCAGGCCGGATTGCATCGACAGCAGGTTGCCGACGGTGATCCGTTCCAGCCGGGGATCGGGATTTTGCGGAAAATCGCCGCGCAGAACGGTCGCGATCGGCTGGTCGGCGCCTTCGAGAATCTTTCGATCGATCGCCATGCCCACAAGCGCCGAGATGATCGATTTCGAGGCCGACTTGATATTGGTGGAGCCGTTCAAACCCGCGCCGTGATAGGCGCGGCTCGCGACCTCGTCGCCATCGATGCTGACGATGACCGCCTTGAGGCTGGAAAGCGCATCCGCCTCCCGCAGCAACGGATCGAAACGGATGCCATTGCCGGTGCTTTGCGCGCGGGCAAGCGAGGCGAAAGGCAGGGAAGCGATAAGGGCAAGTGCGGTTCGTCTTTTCATGTCACTGAGCTAGGAAGCCATACGGCGATGAAAAGAGGAAACGCCGCCAATCACTCCAATGTGACCCTACTTAAATCACCGAATTTCCACACCCCAATTTGACGGTCTCGCGGAATCTCTATGAAAACAGAGTGTTGGCGTGAATTCCGGAATCGAGATGCAAAGTGCTTGAATCAGTTTCTGATCTTGAGGACTATCGCCCCGCCGCTAATGCAAAAGACGGGAAGCGATGCCGCAACTGAAATCATCACGCCTTGTCCTGCGGCCTTTCAAAATGACGGACGCCTCGCCACTCGCCCGGCTGACGAACGATCCGCTCATTTTGCGCAATCTGCTGCGCACGGCCTACCCTTTCGAAACCGATGATGCACGGCGTCTGATCAGGCGCATTGCTGAGCGTCGGCTGCCGGTATGGGCTGTGGATGATGGCAGGCTGGTCGGTCTCATCGGCCTTTCGGGCGAATTCGGCCTTTGGCTTGATCGCCGTGTCTGGGGAAAGGGCTATGGAGAAGAAGCCGGACGCCTCGTCATCGATTATGCCTTTCAGCACATGGGCATCAGAACCCTGCATGCCAATCCGCTGTTCGACAACAGGGCGTCGCACCGTCTGATGAACAAGCTACGCTTTGTTGCGACCGGCCGGGCAAAAGCCTTTTGCCGGCAACGGGGAAAAATCGTCCCGCTTCGACCTTATCGGCTCGAAAAAGAGTGATCGGCACAAAAAAGCCGCCGTTTATCAACGGCGGCTTTTATCATCCCGCAAATCCAGACATTACTCCGGCAAAATCCGCACCGCGCCCTTGTCGGCGCTCGAGGCAAAGGCCGCATAGGCCTTCAGCGCCGTCGTGACATTGCGCTTGCGTGGCGCTTCTGGCTTCCAGCCCAGTTCTTCCTGCTCGGCACGGCGCGAGGCCAGCTCCGCATCCGTGACCTTCAGGTTGATGGTGCGGTTCGGAATGTCGATCTCGATGAGATCGCCCTGACGCACGAGGCCGATGGCGCCGCCCTGCGCCGCTTCCGGCGAGGCGTGACCGATGGAGAGGCCCGAAGTACCGCCGGAGAAACGGCCGTCGGTGATCAACGCGCAGGCTTTGCCGAGACCCTTGGATTTCAGATAGCTGGTCGGATAAAGCATTTCCTGCATGCCCGGCCCGCCCTTCGGCCCTTCGTAACGGATGACGACGACGTCGCCCGCCTTGACCTCGTTGCCGAGAATGCCCTTCACCGCCGCATCCTGACTTTCGTAAACCACTGCCGGGCCGGTGAATTTCAGGATGGATTCATCGACACCCGCCGTCTTCACGATGCAGCCGTCAAGCGCGATGTTGCCGTAAAGCACGGCCAGACCGCCATCCTTGGAGAAAGGCTTCTCGACCGAGCGGATAACGCCGTTTTCGCCGTCCGTATCCAGATCGTCCCAGCGCGAGGACTGGCTGAAGGCCACCTGCGTCGGCACGCCGCCGGGGGCGGCCTTGAAGAACTGGCGCACCGTCTCGCTGTTGGTGCGGGTGATGTCCCAGCGGTCGATGGCGTCGCCCAGCGTCGCCTCATGCACGGTATAGGTATCGCGATTGATGAGCCCACCGCGTTCCAGCTCGCCGAGAATACGCATGATGCCGCCGGCGCGGTGAACGTCTTCCATGTGCACGTCCTGCTTGGCGGGCGCGACCTTGGAAAGGCAGGGAACCTTGCGGGAAAGACGGTCGATGTCTTCCATGCCGAAATCGACGCCGCCCTCATGCGCCGCCGCCAGAATATGCAGCACCGTGTTGGTGGAACCGCCCATGGCGATATCCAGCGACATGGCGTTTTCGAATGCCGCCTTGTTGGCGATGGTGCGGGGCAGGACGGTTTCGTCCTCCTGCTCATAATAACGGCGCGCCAGATCGACGATCAGGTGGCCGGCCTCGACGAACAGCCGCTTGCGGTCGGAATGGGTGGCAAGCGTCGAACCGTTGCCGGGCAGCGACAGACCCAGCGCTTCGGTCAGACAGTTCATGGAATTGGCCGTGAACATGCCGGAACAGGAACCGCAGGTCGGGCAGGCCGAACGCTCGATAACCTTCACATCCTCGTCCGAAATCTTGTCGTCTGCAGCCGCGACCATGGCGTCGACCAGATCGAGCGCAACCGTCTTGCCATGCAGGACGACTTTGCCGGCCTCCATCGGACCGCCGGAAACGAAGACGGCGGGGATGTTGAGGCGCATCGCGGCATTCAGCATGCCGGGGGTGATCTTGTCGCAGTTGGAAATGCACACCATCGCATCGGCGCAATGGGCATTGACCATATATTCCACCGAATCCGCGATGATCTCGCGCGACGGCAGCGAATAGAGCATGCCGTCATGGCCCATGGCGATACCGTCATCGACCGCAATCGTGTTGAATTCCTTGGCGACACCGCCGGCCGCCTCGATTTCGCGGGCAACGAGCTGGCCGAGATCCTTCAGATGCACATGGCCCGGCACGAACTGCGTGAAGGAGTTGACCACCGCGATAATCGGCTTGCCGAAATCGCTGTCCTTCATGCCGGTGGCGCGCCAAAGGCCGCGCGCGCCCGCCATGTTGCGGCCGTGGGTTGTCGTTCTGGAGCGATAGGCTGGCATGGTGTTTTCCTCGATCTCTGGCGAAGAGCGCATTTCCGCAAACGCGGTAAAAATAGCTCCTGCCCTATTTTGCGGTTTTTCTAGCGCAAACCGCAAGCTCTGTCACTGTCACCTTGAGGCAAAACAGTACGGTTCGGTACGGTACGCTTTCTCTTCATCGTGCTATCGGGCCGCGCCTTCATCACAAATGCGCGATTTCCGCCGCCCCACCGTTGTTTTTCCGCAGAGCGCTGAAACATATCTGTGCAGCGGCCGTATTGGCTATCATAATCGATTTATCGCCGATGTACCCGGCTTTTGTGGAGGTTCCAATGCCCGCCTATCGTCCGCCCCTCATCTCGGCAAATGAAATCACGCCGAAGAATATCTACCTGTCCAGACGTGGCTTCCTCGGCACGGCGGCGGGGCTGGCGGCAATCGGGCTGGCCGGGCGCGAGGCTGTTGCCGCGCCGCTTTCCGCAAAACCCGGCGCCTACAAGCTGGATGAGAAACTCACCCCGCTCGATGCTGTCACCAGCTATAATAATTTCTACGAATTCGGTGTCGGAAAATCCGACCCGAAGGAAAATTCCGGCAAGTTCAAGCCTACCCCCTGGACGGTGAAGGTGGATGGCCTCGTCTCCAAACCGCAGGAATTCGGCATCGAAGAGCTGATGAAATATCCTCTCGAAGAGCGCACTTACCGCATGCGCTGTGTGGAGGGCTGGTCGATGGTTATTCCGTGGATCGGCTTCCCGCTCGCCGCCCTTCTCGACAAGGTGGAGCCACTTGGCAGCGCGAAATATGTCGCTTTCGAAACTGTGGTGCGGCCAGACGAAATGCCGGGCCAAAGCGGCCTGTTCCAGCCTCTCTCCTGGCCCTATGTCGAGGGGCTTCGCCTCGATGAAGCACGCCATCCGCTCACCATTCTCGCCGTCGGCCTTTATGGAGAGACCCTGCCTAACCAGAACGGTGCGCCGATCCGCCTCGTCGTGCCATGGAAATACGGTTTCAAGGGCATCAAATCCATCGTCCGCATCTCGCTGGTCGAGAAACAGCCGGAAACGACGTGGAAAAACTCCAACGCCCGCGAGTATGGCTTCTATTCCAACGTCAACCCGAATGTGGACCATCCGCGCTGGAGCCAGGCGACGGAACAGCGCATCGGCGAAGGCGGCTTCTTTGGCACTGAGAACCGCCCTACCCTGATGTTCAACGGTTATGACGAGGTTGCGAGCCTCTACGCCGGCATGGACCTGAAAGCGAATTATTGACCATGGCCTTCGTCCTGCCTCTTCCCTCGCTGCCGAAGCGTTACCAGCCGGCGGCCATCTGGTCGCTTTATGTAATCGGTCTCTGTCCGGGTGTCTGGTATTTCTATCTCGCCGCAACCGGCGGTCTCGGCTTCAATCCGGTCAAGGATTTCGAGCACCTGCTCGGCATCTGGGCGCTGCGCTTCCTGTGCCTCGGGCTGCTGGTGACGCCGCTACGCGATCTCTTCAACATCAACCTCATCGCCTATCGCCGCGCGCTGGGGCTGATCGCCTTTTATTACGTGCTGGCGCATTTCACCGTCTATCTGGTGCTGGATCGCGGCCTGATCCTCGGTTCCATCGCCGGCGATATTCTGAAGCGCCCCTATATCATGCTCGGCATGGCCGGTCTCATCATGCTCCTGCCCCTCGCGCTCACCTCCAACCGCTGGTCGATCCGCAAGCTCGGCAGCCGCTGGAACACGCTGCACAAACTCGTTTATCTCGTCCTCATCGTAGGCGTGCTGCATTTCGTGCTGGCACGGAAGTCGATCACGCTGGAGCCGGTGTTTTATATCAGCACGATGGTGGTATTGCTGGGGTATCGGCTGGTGCGACCGACGATCATGCAACACAAACGGGGAAGACGCGCCAACAGGAGTCCTCTACAACATCAGTCCAAATCATGAAGCCAAATGATCGAAATCGAACCGCTTCCCACCGACCTGACATTTTCGCCGGCGCTCAAGCTGCGCTTTCCGAGATATTCCACGCCGCTGCCGACGGCGTGGCTTTCGCTCCCGCTCGAATTGCGCAAGCCTTAGGCGACAAGCATCAGCGAGCCCTCTCTCAGCTGGGCGAACTCATTGAGAGCGGCGAGATTACAGAAGAAGACCTGCAAGTGCTTTGGCAAGCGCATCACGCTTCTGACCGATTTTATTTGACCGCGCCCATTGCCGATCTTCTTCTCCAGATCAGCCGGTGTTTGCCAGACCGCTAACCCTGAACAGATAAATTAACGCGAAAAAGCCGGGCGATCTCTCGCCCGGCTTTTTTTCTCATGACGCCTGAACGGCGTCAAACCTTATGCAGCTTCGGCAGCAGCAGCTTCCGCAGCAACGCGAGCCTTGTCGGCTGCGCCCTTGGCGTCAACGTCGCGCTCGACGAATTCGATGACGGCGAGAGCGGCATTGTCGCCCTGGCGGAAGCCGGCCTTCATGATACGCAGGTAGCCGCCGTTGCGGTTTGCGTAGCGGGCTGCGATCGCGTCGAACAGCTTGCGAACGGCGTCCTGATCCTTGATCTGCGAGATCGCCTGACGACGAGCGTGCAGGTCGCCGCGCTTGCCGAGGGTGACGAGCTTCTCAACGATCGGACGAATTTCCTTCGCCTTCGGAAGCGTGGTTACGATCTGCTCATGGGTGATGAGCGAAGCAGCCATGTTGGCAAACATTGCCTTGCGGTGGCTGGCGGTTCTATTGAGCTTGCGGCCTGAATTACCGTGGCGCATTGCTATTCTCCTTCTTCGCAGGTTCCTTCTCTAAGGCCTGCCGTTTCCTGGCACATGCAGGTGACTTACCTGCTGTTTGACGGGGAAAGGCAGTCTTTAAAGGGTCTGCCTTTTTGATTGTTAGTACTGGTCTTCGTAACGCTTTGCGAGATCTTCGATGTTCTCAGGCGGCCATGCCGGCACTTCCATGCCGAGGTGCAGACCCATGGAAGCGAGAACTTCCTTGATTTCGTTCAGCGACTTGCGACCGAAGTTCGGCGTGCGAAGCATTTCGGCTTCGGTCTTCTGGATCAGGTCGCCGATATAAACGATGTTGTCGTTCTTCAGGCAGTTTGCCGAACGAACTGACAGTTCGAGCTCGTCGACCTTCTTGAGAAGCGCCGGGTTGAACGCGAGTTCGGTAACCGATTCTTCTTCTGCTTCCTTCTGCGGCTCGTCGAAGTTGACGAAGACGCCGAGCTGGTCCTGAAGAATGCGAGCGGCGAAGGCAACGGCGTCTTCGCCGGAAACCGAACCGTTGGTCTCGATCGTCATGATCAGCTTGTCATAGTCGAGAACCTGGCCTTCACGGGTGTTTTCCACCTTGTAGGACACTTTCTTGACCGGAGAATAGAGGCTGTCCACCGGAATGAGGCCAATCGGGGCATCTTCCGCGCGGTTGCGCTCAGCCGGTACGTAACCCTTGCCGTTGTTGACGGTGAATTCCATCCGGATTTCAGCGCCATCGTCGAGCGTGCAGATCACGTGGTCGGGGTTCAGGATCTCGATATCGCCAACCGTCTGGATGTCACCAGCGGTCACGGCGCCCGGACCCTGCTTGCGCACGACCATGCGCTTGGAATCATCGCCGTCCATCTTGATGGCGATTTCCTTGATGTTGAGCACGATATCCGTCACATCCTCCCGAACGCCGGGGATGGAGGAGAATTCGTGCAGGACACCGTCGATCTGCACGGCCGTCACAGCGGCGCCACGCAGAGAAGACAACAGAACGCGACGCAGCGCGTTGCCGAGGGTAAGACCGAAACCACGCTCCAGCGGCTCGGCAACCAGGGTTGCCTTGGTGCGGCTGGACGAGGTGAACTCGACCTTGTTCGGCTTGATAAGTTCCTGCCAGTTCTTCTGAATCATCTTTAAACCTTCCGTTCGCCGCCACCATCCAATCGTGACGGACCGAGCATGAAAACACCGAGAGGAACCTAATTCAGCGGTTCATCGGTGGGTTCTTGAGCGCAAGTCCGCCGATCGAAATCGACGCGCACACGCCAGATACACGAAAATTCCGCCAGACCTGAGGTAAGGCGGAATTTCCGAACCACGGTCGCGTCAGACGCGGCGCTTCTTGCGCGGACGGCAACCGTTGTGCGGGATCGGCGTCACGTCGCGAATGGAAGTGATCATGAAACCGGCAGCCTGCAGGGCGCGAAGTGCCGATTCACGGCCGGAACCCGGACCGCAAACTTCAACTTCAAGCGACTTCATGCCGTGTTCCTGAGCCTTCTTCGCGCAATCTTCAGCAGCGATCTGGGCAGCAAACGGGGTCGACTTGCGCGAACCCTTGAAGCCCTTGGCACCAGCGGACGACCAGGCAATGGCGTTGCCCTGTGCGTCGGTGATGGTGATCATCGTGTTGTTGAAGGTCGAGTTGACGTGCGCGACGCCCGACGTGATGTTCTTACGTTCGCGACGGCGAATACGTGCGGCTTCCTTGGCCATTTTATACCTTTCATTGATCTCTTCACCGCCGTAACACCAGCGGCTACACCGGCGATCAGCCCCATCGGAGCTTCACGCCAAACTCAGAAAGGCTGGCGCGGACTGCACCAGCCTCCCCTTTCCGGAGAACCGGAAAATTACTTCTTCTTACCAGCGATAGCCTTCGCCGGACCCTTGCGGGTGCGGGCGTTGGTGTGCGTGCGCTGACCGCGGACCGGAAGGCCACGACGGTGACGCAGGCCGCGGTAGCAACCGAGATCCATCAGACGCTTGATGTTCATCGAGGTCTCACGACGCAGGTCGCCTTCGACCTGGTAGTCGCGGTCGATGGCTTCGCGGATCTGAAGAACTTCAGCATCCGTCAGCTGATGAACGCGCTTCTCAGCCGGAAGACCGACCTTGTCCATGATTTCCTGCGCGAATTTCGGACCGATCCCGTGAATGTAGGTCAGCGCAATAACAACGCGCTTCGCGGTCGGGATGTTGACGCCAGCGATACGTGCCACGTCTCTTCTCCTTGGTTCCAGTTGCCATCCGGCAAGTGGTGATTCCATTCGAGCGGCCGAGAAGACCGCCAGTTCAAATTGGTGTCCGTGACAAGTCAAAACGACCGAACCCGGATCTCCCTTCCCTTAGGGAAATCCGCGCCAGTCGCTTGGGATGTCGCGAGTTGGCGCGGTGTTTAACGGAATCAGCGCAAAAAAGCAACCGGCTCCGCCAAGATTCTTTTACGATCCAAAGGATCTGCCGCCATGCGGAGGCGAGATATGGGCAAGAGCGCAACAGCCTCGCCCATCCGCTCCGTCGATCAGGCGGAGGCTTTCTCGAGAACGCGCTCGATAGCCTCGGTGACGGCATCGACGTCAGCCATGCCATCCAGCGTCACGAGCTCGCCCTGTTCGCTGTAATAGGCAGACAGCGGCGCGGTCTTCTCGCGATATTCCGTCAGGCGCTTGCGGAACGCTTCCGGATTGTCATCCGAGCGAACCGTACCGCCGGCGGCAATGGTTTCAGCCACGCGGTTTTCGATTCGGCGAATCAACGCCTCTTCGTCCACCTTGAGTTCGATGACGGCATCGAGGACCAGATTCTTCTTGCGCATGTTCTCGGCAAGCGCCTTGGCCTGCGGAACGGTGCGCGGATAGCCGTCGAGAATAAAGCCCTTGGCACAGTCCGGTGCTTCGATGCGTTCGGAAACGATCTGATTGACGATATCGTCGGAAACAAGCCCGCCGGCGTCCATGACGGCCTTGGCGCGTTTGCCGATTTCGGTGCCCGCGCTGACCGCAGCGCGAAGCATGTCACCGGTGGAAAGCTGCGGGATCCCGTACTTGTCCGTCAGCCGCTTGGCCTGGGTTCCCTTGCCCGCACCCGGCGGACCCAAAAATATCAGTCTCATCGTCCCCTCTTTCCTCCACGCAACTTCGACTTCTTGATCAGCCCTTCATACTGCTGCGCGATCAGGTGACCCTGAATTTGCGCAACCGTGTCCAGAGTTACACTGACAACGATCAAAAGCGAAGTACCACCAAGGGCTAATGGAATGCCCGTGCGTGCGATAAGTGTCTCAGGAAGGATACAGACGAAGACAAGATAAATCGCGCCGACCACGGTGATGCGGGTCAGGACGTAATCGATGTACTCCGCGGTGCGCTCGCCCGGACGGATGCCCGGAATGAAGCCACCATGCTTCTTGAGGTTATCTGCGGTGTCCTTCGGATTGAAGACGATCGCCGTATAGAAAAACGCGAAGAACGCGATCAGCAGGCCGTAGAGCGCCATGAACAACGGCTGTCCGTGCTGCAGCGACGCGATGATCGAAGTCGCCCAGCCCGGCAGGTTGGTGTTTCCGGCAAAACCCGCAGCCGTTGCCGGCAGCAGCAGCAGCGACGATGCGAAGATCGCGGGAATGACGCCGGCCGTGTTGAGCTTCAGCGGCAGATGCGAGGTATCGCCCTGGAACATGCGATTGCCGACCTGTCGCTTCGGATATTGGATCAACAGGCGGCGCTGCGCGCGCTCCACGAAGACGATGAGCGCGATGACGCCGATGGCGACCACAACGACCGTCAGGATGAGCGGGGTGGAAAGCGCACCGGTACGGCCGAGTTCCAGCGTGCCGGCCAGCGCCTTGGGCAGGCCTGCGGCAATGCCCGCGAAGATGATCAGCGAAATACCGTTGCCGATACCGCGCGAGGTGATCTGCTCACCCAGCCACATCAGGAACATCGTGCCGCCGAGCAGCGTGATGACGGTGGAGATGCGGAAGAACCAGCCCGGATCGACCACGAGACCGTTGCCGCTTTCGAGGCCGACCGCAATGCCATAGGCCTGCAGCGTGCCGAGCAGCACCGTGCCGTAGCGGGTGTACTGGTTGATGATCTTGCGACCGGCCTCGCCTTCCTTCTTCAACGCTTCGAGCGAGGGCACGACCGAGGTCATGAGCTGCACGATGATCGAAGCGGAGATGTAAGGCATGATGCCGAGCGCGAAGATCGCCATGCGCTCGACGGCGCCACCCGCAAACATGTTGAAAAGACCGAGAATACCGTTGGCCTGGCCACGGAAGGCCTGCGCATAGGCTTCGGGGTTCAGGCCCGGAAGCGGAATGTGGGTGCCGAGACGGTAGACGAGAAGTGCGGCAAGAGTAAACCAGAGACGCTTTTTCAGATCCTCCGCCTTAGCGAAGGTCGAAAAATTCAGGTTCGAAGCCAGTTGTTCCGCTGCTGAAGCCATAAATTTCTCCGAATGACCCTTGCCAGCCAGCGCAACCGGCCGATGCGGAAAGGTCTAAAAGATACTGGTCAAAACCGGGCTTCGGACAAATGCGGCTCTGAGCCGCCATCATGCCTCACCCTGTTTTTTATGTCCTATCCCCTCCCCTACGGAAGTTCAAGAACTGTGAGGCTCTCCCTGCAGCACTTTCTGCCGCAAGCGGGGCCGTGGAAGCACACCGCGAAGAGATTGCCCTGATGCTCCATAAATCGATTTAGATCGAAAGCACCATAGGCCAGGGAGCGCAAACGCCCGGAGCGACGAGCCCCGGGCGTCTGAAGTCTATATATTACTCGGCGGCTTCTGCTGCAACTGCGAGAAGCTTGATCGAACCGCCAGCCTTTTCGATCTTTTCGACTGCGGGCTTGGAAGCGCCGGCAACTTCGAAAGCGACCTTGGCCTTCAGCTCGCCGTCGGCGAGAATGCGTACGCCGTCCTTGGCGCGGCGGATAACGCCGGCAGCCTTGAGAGCAGCGGCATCGATCGTTGCGGAAGCGTCAAGCTTCTTGGCGTCGATGGCGGTCTGAATGCGGCCGAGCGATACGACAACATATTCGGAAGCGAAAATGTTATTGAAACCGCGCTTCGGCAGACGACGGTAGATGGGCATCTGACCGCCTTCGAAGCCGTTGATGGCGACGCCCGAACGAGCCTTCTGGCCCTTCACACCGCGACCACCGGTCTTGCCCTTGCCGGAACCGATACCGCGACCTACGCGGATACGATCCTTGGAGGCGCCTTCGTTGTCTCTGATTTCATTGAGTTTCATGATAGGTTACTCCGTCTCACTTCTCGTCAACGACGCGAACGAGATGCTGGACCGCACGGATCATGCCGCGAACCGCCGGAGTGTCTTCCAGGGTGCGCTGACGATGCATCTTGTTGAGACCCAGACCGACCAGCGTCTGACGCTGGATTGCCGGGCGGCGAATAGGGCTGCCGATCTGTTCGACCGTAACAGTCTTCTTGGCTTCAGTAGTTTTCTTGGCCATGATCCAGCTCCTTATTCTTCAGAAGCGTTGCCGGAAGCGGCACGACGAGCCTGAAGGGTCGCATACTTCAGACCACGCTGTGCAGCGATGTCCTTCGGATGAACCTGATGCTTCAGAGCGTCGAACGTGGCGCGAACCATGTTGTACGGGTTCGAAGAACCGGTCGACTTGGCAACAACGTCATGAACGCCGAGCGTTTCGAAAACGGCGCGCATCGGACCACCGGCGATGATACCGGTACCGGCCTTGGCCGAACGCAGCAGAACCTTGCCTGCGCCGTGACGGCCATTGACGTCGTGGTGCAGCGTGCGGCCATCGCGCAGCGGAACGAAGATCAGATCGCGCTTTGCGCTTTCGGTTGCCTTGCGGATCGCTTCCGGAACTTCACGAGCCTTGCCGTGACCGAAGCCAACGCGGCCCTTCTGGTCGCCAACGACGACGAGAGCGGCGAAGCCGAAGCGACGGCCACCCTTAACAACCTTTGCAACGCGGTTGATCGCGACCAGCTTGTCGACGAATTCGCTATCGCGCTCTTCGCGGTTCTGACGCTCTTCGCGGGAACCTCTTTTATCCTGTGCCATTGTCCTTGTCCTTTTTCTTTTACGGGTGGAACGGCAAACGAAAAGACCAGCGGCCCCGATGAAGAGATCCGCATGGTCCGGTGAAATTCCGCCCGGATCGTTGTCCGGGCGGAAACTGCAGCGCGAAAAGCGCTGCAGCATCTTTGTTGGTGCATGATCCTTTCTTTCGATCTCAAAAAATCGAAAGGGTCATGCACTCAGAAGTTCAGGCCGCCTTCGCGGGCAGCGTCTGCCAGGGCCTTGATGCGGCCGTGGTAGATGAACGCGCCACGGTCGAATACGACATCCTTGACGCCAGCCTTGACGCCACGCTCGGCAACCAGCTTGCCTACGACAGTTGCTGCTGCAACGTCGGCGCCGGTCTTGAGCGAGCCGCGCAGATCGGCTTCGAGCGTGGAGGCAGACGCAAGCGTCTTGCCAGCAACGTCATCGATGATCTGGGCATAGATGTTCTTCGACGAGCGATGAACCGACAGGCGCGGGCGGCCGTTGGCAACCGCCTTAATCTGGCGGCGCACACGGCTCGCGCGACGTGCAAGTGCTTCTTTCCTGCTAGCCATTTCGCGTGATCCTTACTTCTTCTTGCCTTCTTTGCGGACAATACGCTCTTCAGCGTACTTCACGCCCTTGCCCTTGTAGGGCTCGGGACCGCGGTATTCGCGGATTTCCGCGGCTACCTGGCCAACCTGCTGCTTGTTAATGCCGGAAACGATGATTTCCGTCGGCTTCGGAACGGCAATGGTGATGCCGACCGGCGGCTCGTAAACAACATCGTGCGAGAAGCCGAGAGCCAGCTGCAGGTTCTTGCCCTGCATGGCGGCACGGTAACCGACGCCGTTGATTTCGAGCTTGCGCTCATAGCCGTCCTTAACACCCTTGAAGATGTTCTCGATCATCGTGCGGGACATGCCCCACTTCGAACGAGCTTCCTTGGTGCCGTTAGCCGGCGTTACGGAAACGCCGTTATCTTCGAGCTTCAGCTGAATGTCGTCGTTAGCGACGAAAAACAGTTCACCCTTCGGGCCCTTAGCAGTAACCTTCTGGCCGTCAACATTGGCCGTCACACCTGCTGGAACCGGAACGGGCTTTTTACCGATACGAGACATTATTCAATCCTGTCTGTTCGTTATGGAGATCCTTGCTCGGGTCTTAGAAGACCGAGCAAAGAACCTCGCCACCAACGTTCTGTTCGCGAGCCTGGTGATCGGCCATCACGCCCTTCGGGGTCGAAAGGATGGTGATGCCGAGGCCGTTCGCGACCTGCGGAATGGACTTTACCGAGACATAAACCCGGCGGCCCGGCTTGGAAACGCGGCCGATCTCACGGATCACGGACGCGCCTTCGTAGTACTTCAGCTCGATCGTGAATTCGGACTTGCCGTTTTCGAAATCGACCTTGGAATAACCGCGAATATAGCCTTCAGCCTGCAGCACGTCGAGAACGCGTGCGCGGAGGCTGGAAGCCGGCGTGCTTACCGAAGACTTGCGGCGAGCAGCACCATTGCGGATGCGGGTGAGCATATCACCCAAAGGATCAGTCATGGTCATGTGCCCGTCTCCTTACCAGCTCGACTTGACAATGCCCGGCACCTTGCCGGAATTGCCCAGCTCACGAAGCGCGATACGCGACATCTTGAGCTTGCGATAGAACGCGCGCGGACGGCCCGTTACTTCGCAGCGGTTGCGGATACGCGTCTTCGAGCCGTCACGCGGCAGCGAAGCGAGCTTCAGAGTGGCCTTGAACCGGTCTTCGATCGGAAGGGACTGGTTCATCACGATCGCCTTCAGTGCGGCGCGCTTGGCGGCCTGCTGGGCGACCGACTTGCGGCGGCGCTTGTTCTTTTCAACTGCGCTTGTTTTCGCCATATCGGAGTTCCTTTTCTACGCTCGTCGTTACGGTTAGTGACGGAACGGGAAGTTGAACTCTGTCAGCAGAGCCCGAGCTTCGTCGTCCGACGTCGCCGTCGTGCAAACGATGATGTCCATGCCCCACATCTGATCAACCTTATCGTAGTTGATCTCAGGGAACACAATGTGTTCCTTGATGCCCATGGCGAAGTTGCCACGGCCGTCAAAGCTCTTCGGGTTCAGACCCCGGAAGTCGCGAACGCGCGGAAGCGCGATGTTGACCAGACGATCAAGGAATTCGTACATGCGGGCGCCACGAAGGGTAACCTTCGCACCGATCGGCATGCCTTCGCGAACCTTGAAACCAGCGATCGAGTTGCGAGCGCGGGTAACGACCGGCTTCTGGCCGGCAATCGCAGCCAGGTCACCGGCAGCGATGGTGGGCTTCTTGGAGTCGGCAGTCGCTTCGCCAACGCCCATGTTGATCACGATTTTTTCAAGCTTCGGGATCATCATGACGTTTGCGTAGGAGAACTTCTCCTGCATGGCGCCACGGATACGGGAAACGTATTCCGTCTTGAGACGCGGCTCGTACTTATCAGCCATCGATCACTTCTCCCGAACGCTTGGCCACGCGGACCTTCTTGCCATCCACAACAGAGAAGCCAACGCGGCTCGGCTTGCCATCCTTGTCGACGATGGCGATGTTGGAGATGTGCAAGGATGCTTCCTTGTTGATGATGCCGGCTTCCTGGGCCTGGGTCTGGCGCTGGTGACGCTTCACCATGTTAACGCCACGCACAACGGCCCGATCTTCCTTCGGCAAAACCTGGATTACTTCGCCGGTACGGCCCTTGTCCTTACCGGTCAATACGACAACCTTGTCGCCTTTACGAATTTTCTGCATCGCATACGCTCCTTACAGTACTTCCGGAGCCAGCGAGATGATCTTCATGTGATTCTTGGCGCGAAGTTCGCGCGGAACCGGTCCGAAGATACGGGTGCCGATGGGCTCTTTCTTGTTGTCGATAAGAACGGCTGCGTTGTTATCGAAACGGATGACGCTGCCGTCAGCGCGACGGATGTCCTTGGCGGTGCGCACGACAACCGCCTTCATCACGTCGCCCTTCTTGACGCGGCCGCGCGGAATAGCTTCCTTGATGGAAACGACAATAATGTCGCCAACAGAAGCATATTTGCGCTTCGAGCCGCCCAGCACCTTGATGCACATGACACGACGTGCGCCGGAATTATCCGCCACGTCGAGGTTTGTTTGCATCTGAATCATGTCAGGTCGCCTTCTTGTTGTTACCGGAACGGTTGGGCAAACTCTCCCGAGCGAGCCCCCTGCCCCAGCTTATGAATATCTCTTTTTTTGCGCGGAAAAATCGTGACAGGGTGGTTTCCCGAAGGACCTTCCGTGCGCATCAAAGCAAAAGACGCCCGGGTCACGAGCGTCCTTGCGCTGCTTCATACAGGAATTCGCGCCAAGTGCAAGACACAAGGCGCGATTCTGATGAAATTAAGCCTGGGCGGAAACGACCGTCCAGCGCTTGTCCTTGGAGATCGGTGCGCATTCCTCGATGGAAACGACATCGCCGACCTTATACTGATTGTTTTCGTCGTGTGCCTTGTACTTCTTCGAACGACGAACGGTCTTCTGAAGCAGCGGGTGAGCGAATCGACGCTCAACACGAACTACGACAGTCTTCTCGTTCTTGTCGGACACAACGACGCCCTGCAGAATGCGTTTCGGCATATTATTCTTCCTTAGGCCTTGGCTTCTGCCGCCTTCTGGCGGGCAATGGTTTTTACGCGGGCGATATCCTTCCGGACTTCGTTGATGCGCGAGGACTTCTCCAGCTGACCAGTTGCCTTCTGGAAGCGCAGGTTGAACTGCTCCTTCTTCAGATCGGCGAGCTTGTCCTTGAGCTGGTCGGCGCTGAGGCCGCGAACTTCATCGGCTTTCATATGCCTTGCTCCTTACTCTGCGATGCGCTGTACGAAGCGCGTCTTGACCGAGAGCTTGGCAGCGCCGAGACGAAGCGCCTCACGGGCGATCTCCTCGGACACACCGTCGATCTCGAACATCATACGACCGGGCTTGACCTTGCATGCCCAGTAATCGACCGAACCCTTGCCCTTACCCATACGAACTTCGGTCGGCTTTGCCGTTACCGGAACGTCGGGGAATACGCGGATCCACACGCGACCTGCGCGCTTCATGTAACGCGTGATCGCGCGGCGGGCCGCTTCGATCTCGCGTGCATTCACGCGGTTCGGTTCCTGCGACTTCAAGCCGAATTCACCGAATGCCAGGTCAAAGCCGCCCTTGGCGACGCCCTTGATGCGTCCCTTGAACTGCTTACGGTACTTAGTACGCTTTGGCTGCAACATTTTCTTACTTCTCCGAGCTTATCTTTCGCCAGCGTCAATCAAGCGTTTTCGCGACGACGATCGCCACGATCGCCACGCTCACGGCTTGCAGGGCCCTGTGCGTCGCCTTCGAGACCGCGACGCTCAGAAGCCATCGGATCATGCTCAAGGATTTCGCCCTTGAAGATCCAGACCTTGATGCCGCAGATGCCGAATGCGGTTTCAGCTTCAGCCGTGCCGTAGTCGATGTCCGCACGCAGCGTGTGCAGCGGAACGCGACCTTCGCGGTACCATTCGGTACGAGCGATTTCAGCACCGCCGAGACGGCCGCCGCAGGTGATCTTGATGCCTTCGGCGCCAAGACGCATTGCGGACTGAACAGCACGCTTCATCGCACGGCGGAAAGCCACGCGGCGCTCGAGCTGCTGAGCGATCGACTGGGCAACCAGCGTCGCGTCGATTTCCGGCTTGCGCACTTCAACGATGTTGAGGTGCGTTTCGGAGTTGGTCATCTCGGAAAGCTTCTTGCGAAGCTTCTCGATGTCTGCACCCTTCTTGCCGATGATCAGACCCGGGCGAGCCGAGTGGATCGTGACGCGGCACTTCTTGTGCGGACGCTCGATGACGACCTTGGCGATACCGGCCTGCTTGAGTTCCTTGATCAGGTAAGCCCGGATCTTGAGGTCTTCATGCAGCAGCTTGCCGTATTCTGCGGTGTCAGCGTACCAGCGGCTATCCCAGGTACGGTTGATGCCGAGGCGGAAGCCGATCGGATTGATTTTCTGACCCATTATGCGGCCTCCCCTTTTTCCTCAACTTCACGAACAACGATCGTGAGGTGAGCGAACGGCTTTTCAATGCGGGAAGCACGACCACGGCCACGAGCGTGAAAACGCTTCATGGTGATGGACTTGCCAACATAGGCCTCGGCGACGACGAGAGCGTCGACGTCGAGGTCATGGTTGTTTTCCGCATTGGCAATTGCAGATTCGAGCGTCTTCTTGACGGTGCCTGCAATGCGCTTGCGGGAGAATTCGAGCTCGGCGAGAGCGCGATCAACCTTCTTGCCACGGATAAGAGCGGCAACCAGGTTCAGTTTCTGGGGGCTGACGCGGAGCGTACGGGCAACGGCCTGAGCCTCGTTGTCCTTCAGCCGGCGTTCGGTCTTAGCCTTCGCCATGATTACTTCCTCTTTGCCTTCTTGTCCGCGCCGTGACCGTAATAGGTACGGGTCGGAGAGAATTCACCGAACTTGTGTCCGACCATGTCTTCGTTGACGGAGACGGGCACATGCTTGCTGCCGTTGTAGACGCCGAAGGTCAGACCAACGAACTGCGGCAGGATCGTGGAGCGACGGCTCCAGATCTTGATTACTTCGTTACGTCCGCTCTCGCGCACCTTCTCAGCCTTGGTGAGAAGATAGCCGTCAACAAACGGACCTTTCCATACTGAACGAGCCATTAGTGACTACCTCTCTTACTTCTTACGCTGATGGCGCGAGCGCATGATGAACTTGTCGGTCGACTTGTTCGAACGGGTGCGCTTGCCCTTCGTGGGCTTGCCCCACGGAGTAACCGGGTGGCGACCACCCGACGTGCGACCTTCACCACCACCGTGCGGGTGGTCGACCGGGTTCATGACGACGCCGCGAACGTGCGGACGCTTGCCGCGCCAACGGGAACGACCGGCCTTGCCGTCGTTGATGTTGGCGTGGTCCGAGTTCGAAACAGCACCGATCGATGCGAGGCAGGAGCCGTGCACCAGACGCTGTTCGCCCGAATTGAGACGCAGGATGGCCATGCCGGCATCGCGGCCGACGAGCTGGACATACGTACCGGCGGAGCGAGCGATCTGACCGCCCTTGCCCGGCTTCATCTCGACGTTGTGGATGATCGAACCAACCGGAATGTACTGAAGCGGCATGGTGTTGCCGGGCTTCACGTCCACTGCCTTGTCGGAGGCGATCACCTTGTCACCGGCAGCGAGACGCTGTGGCGCGAGAATGTAAGCCTGTTCGCCGTCGGTATACGTAACCAGCGCGATGAACGCGGTGCGGTTGGGGTCGTATTCCAGACGTTCAACGGTGCCTTCAACGTCAAACTTGCGACGCTTGAAGTCAACCAGACGGTAGGTCCGCTTGTGACCGCCACCCTGGAAACGGACGGTGATCCGGCCCTGGTTGTTACGGCCACCCTTGGAGCTGAGGCCCTGGGTAAGAGCCTTTACCGGCTTGCCCTTGTAGAGCGAAGCGCGGTCCACGATAACCAGCTGGCGCTGGCTCGGCGTGGTCGGATTGAAACTTTTCAATGCCATTTTATTGTTCCCTTTTGGGTCTTTGCCCGCTTGGGCCTAACCTTTAGAGTCCGGTGGACACGTCGATGGATTGACCTTCGGCGAGCGTAACGACGGCTTTCTTGACGTCCTTAAGCTTACCGGCGAACCCACGGAAACGACGGGTCTTACCCTTGCGGATAAGCGTGTTCACAGCCGTGACTTTGACGCCGAAGAGAGCTTCCACGGCAGCCTTGATTTCAGGCTTGGAAGCGCTTTTGGCGACGTTGAATACGACCTGGTTCTGTTCGGATACCAGCGTCGACTTTTCCGTGATCGAAGGAGATACGATCACATCGTAGTGGCGAAGATCCGTCATTTGAACCGCTCCTCCAGAGCCTCTACAGCAGCCTTGGAAAGCACCAGCTTGCCACGGCGCAGGATGTCGTAAACATTGATGCCCTGTACCGGCAGAACATCCACGTTCGGGATGTTCTGAGCAGCGAGCTTGAAGTTGCCATCAAGTTCAGCGCCGCCGATAACGAGAGCGTTGGTCAGGCCAAGCGAAGCGAAGCTGCCCAGCAGAGCCTTGGTCTTTGCTTCGGACGCAACGAGCTGATCAACGATGATCAGTTCCTCAGCCTTCAGCTTTGCAGACAGGGCGTGACGCAGAGCGAGCGCGCGAACCTTCTTCGGAAGGTCGTGTGCATGGCTGCGAACGACCGGGCCGTGGGCCTTGCCGCCGCCGCGGAACTGCGGTGCGCGAGCCGAATGGTGACGAGCGCGGCCCGTACCCTTCTGCTTGTACATCTTCGCACCGGTGCGGGAAACTTCCGACCGGTTCTTGGACTTGTGGGTTCCCTGCTGCTTCTTTGCAAGCTGCCAGCGAACCATGCGGGCCAGGATGTCCTGGCGGGGGTCGAGGCCGAAGATCTCATCCGACAGAGAAACCTTGCCGGCGTCTTTTCCCTCGAGGGTCTTGACGTTCAATTCCATGATAAGGCTCCCTTACTTCGCAGCCGACTTGACGGCGTCGCGGACGATGATCCAGGAACCCTTCGAGCCGGGAACTGCACCCTTTACGAGGATGAGGCCACGGTCTTCATCAGTCGAAACGACTTCGAGGTTCTGGGTCGTGACGCGCGTCTGGCCCATATGACCAGCCATGCGCTTGCCCTTCCAGACGCGGCCCGGATCCTGGTTGTTACCGGTCGAACCGTGTGCACGGTGCGATACGGAGTTACCGTGCGAAGCGCGGCCACCACCGAAGTTGTGACGCTTCATCGCACCGGCAAAACCTTTACCGATCGTGGTTCCAGTGACGTCGACCAGCTGGCCGGACTGAAAATGATTTGCGGTCAGTGTTGCACCGATATCGATCAGGTTCTCGGGGGAAACCCGGAACTCGACGAGCTTGGCTTTCGGTTCGACATTGGCAGCGGCAAAGTGGCCGCGAAGTGCCTTCGTCGTGTTCTTGACCTTGGACTGGCCGGCACCGAGCTGAACTGCGGTGTAGCCATTCTTGTCTTCCGTGCGCTGGGCAACGACTTGTACGTTATCCAGTCGCAATACTGTTACAGGGATATGTTCACCTGCGTCGTTATAGACGCGTGTCATACCCACTTTCTGTGCAATCACACCTGAACGCATTGGTTCATCCTCTTGCGAGCCTTGAAGGGAAAACCCTCTCTGGCCTTTGTTAAGGAGTGCCCTTCGACATCTCACGATGTTTCCGGTCTCCGGTTTGGAAGTCGTTGGATTGCTCCACGTACCTTCCTTGTTATTGGCCTTCACCCAAAGGTGAAGTCCGGCCTTGTTACTTCAGCCCTCACCTTGAATGGATCGGGCCGGGTCTTAGAGCTTGATTTCCACGTCAACGCCAGCAGCGAGGTCGAGCTTCATCAGAGCATCGACAGTCTGCGGGGTGGGGTCAACGATATCGAGAAGACGCTTGTGCGTCCGCATTTCGAACTGTTCACGGCTCTTCTTATCAACGTGAGGAGAGCGGTTGACGGTAAACTTTTCGATGCGGGTGGGGAGCGGAACCGGGCCGCGAACGCTGGCGCCGGTGCGCTTTGCGGTCGACACGATTTCACGGGTAGAGGCATCGAGGATCCGGTGATCGAACGCCTTGAGGCGGATACGGATATTCTGGCCGTTCATTCGTCTTGTCCTTGTTCTTTGTTATTCGTTTCCGCACGCGGAAACACATGAACTTCTATTGATCGTGGCGCCGCAGATTTTCAAAAATCGAGAGAAATGCGCTGTCGCATCCCAATCATTTCAATTGTCTGTATTGCTAAAACACCGCGTTTCGCAATCGCTTGCGAATCCAGCGGTGAGTGTGAGTGCGCGTTTACGCGCTTTCACCGAATTTTTCAAGCACTAAAAATGCAACGCCGCCAGGCTTTTTACCAAAAGTCCGGCGGCGGTGTTGTTCACACCGCCGCCAGTCTGAATTTCAAAGGTCGAAATTACTCGACGATCGAGGCAACGATGCCGGCGCCGACGGTACGGCCGCCTTCGCGGATAGCGAAGCGCAGCTTTTCTTCCATCGCGATCGGAACGATCAGCTCGACGTCAACGGTCACGTTGTCGCCAGGCATAACCATTTCCGTGCCTTCCGGAAGCGTAACGATGCCCGTTACGTCCGTCGTGCGGAAGTAGAACTGCGGACGGTAGTTCGTGAAGAACGGCGTATGACGGCCGCCTTCTTCCTTCGTCAGGATGTAGGCTTCAGCCTTGAACTTCTTGTGCGGCTTGACAGAACCCGGCTTGCACAGGATCTGACCACGCTCGACGCCATCACGGTTAACACCGCGAACCAGTGCACCGATGTTGTCGCCGGCCTGGCCCTGGTCGAGCAGCTTGCGGAACATTTCAACGCCGGTAACCGTCGTCTTCGAGGTCGGACGAATGCCGACGATTTCGACTTCTTCACCAACCTTGACGATACCGCGCTCAACGCGACCCGTCACAACCGTACCACGGCCGGAGATCGAGAACACGTCTTCGATCGGCATCAGGAACGGCTGGTCGATCGGACGCTCAGGCGTCGGGATGTAGGCGTCAACCGCAGCCATCAGCTCGCGGATCGCGTCTTCACCGATCTTCTTGTCAGAATCTTCAAGAGCGGCAAGTGCCGAACCCTTGATGATCGGGATATCGTCGCCCGGGAAGTCGTAGGACGACAGAAGTTCGCGAACTTCAAGCTCGACGAGCTCGAGAAGCTCGGCGTCGTCAACCTGGTCGACCTTGTTGAGGAACACGACGATCGCCGGAACGCCAACCTGACGGGCAAGCAGGATGTGCTCGCGGGTCTGCGGCATCGGGCCGTCAGCAGCCGAGCAAACCAGGATCGCGCCGTCCATCTGGGCAGCACCGGTGATCATGTTCTTCACGTAGTCGGCGTGGCCGGGGCAGTCGACGTGCGCGTAGTGACGGGCAGGCGTTTCGTATTCAACGTGCGCCGTCGAAATCGTGATACCACGGGCCTTTTCTTCAGGCGCGGCGTCGATCTGGTCATACGCCTTGAATTCGCCGAAGAACTTCGTGATCGCTGCCGTCAGCGACGTCTTGCCATGGTCAACGTGACCGATCGTGCCAATGTTGACGTGCGGCTTATTGCGCTCAAACTTGCTCTTTGCCATGTGAATTGCTTCCTGTGAACGTGAAGTAGTTTCCCCGGCGTACCGGTTTGGTGTCGCCGTTTAAGGCTTTGTAAGCGAATGCGCAAGACTTAATTGTGAAAGCGCCTTCGCGCGCGCCCTAAGCGTGCCTTGAGGCCCGTATATGGTATCTGATTTGCGACATTCAAACCCTCGCAAAGGCGAAGCGGGCATCGGCCCGACGAGCCCCTCCCCCAGAATGGCCGATCACTAAATAAGATATTTCTATCACAACTTCTTTACCTGCACCGGCATGATGGCTTAAGGACATTTCATCGCCGGGGGGAGACGGGCGACTGGAATCCGGCGCGAGCGCGCCATCCCAAGCCATATGTCGATCTGTCGCTTCCCTCGCGACCTCTCTATCCGTTTCAGGACCATCCCATGGAAATCTTCACAGCCGCCGGTTTCACGGCATTCTTACAGGTCATCGCAATCGACCTCGTGCTGGCGGGCGACAACGCCATCGTCATCGGCCTTGCCGCCGCCGGTCTGCCCGCTCACCTCCGCCGCAAGGCGATCCTGGTCGGCATCATCGCCGCCACGGTTCTGCGTATCGGCTTTGCCGCCGTCACCGTGCAGCTTCTCGCCATTGTCGGCCTGCAATTGTTCGGCGGCCTGCTGCTCGCCTGGGTGTGCTGGAAGATGTGGGTCGAACTGCGTGAGGCCGCAGGCTCCATCGAAGACGAGGTGACGGACGAAGAGGCCGATCTGACCAAAGGTCACAAGACCTTTTTCCAGGCCGCGACCCAGATCGTCATCGCCGATGTTTCCATGTCGCTGGACAACGTCCTTGCCGTCGCCGGCGCCGCGCAGGAACATGTGACGGTGCTCATCATCGGCCTCGTCGTTTCGATTGCGCTCATGGGTCTTGCCGCCAACTTCGTCGCCAAGCTGCTGCACCGCTATCGCTGGATTTCCTATCTCGGCCTGATGGTCATCATCTATGTCGCCCTCAACATGCTGTATCACGGCACGCTCGAGGTTCTGCCCTATCTCCAGCCCTATCTGAGCTGAAACGACCAGCAGAAACGCTTCTCCACAAGGCCCGGAAACGCCAGTTTCCGGGCCTTTTTCATGGCCTGCGCCCATGAGGCCGCCTCATCCTCTTTGCCGTCGCAGGACAGGAAGAATCAATCGCCGTGCGTGCTGCAACATCGGGAGAAGACAGGGAAATCGTGAATTTTCGCCGATGGATTCTGACAATTGAGGTCAGCCACGGGCAAGCCTAGGGAGCTAGGCAATAAGTCATAATAATAAAAAGAAAGGTAAAGCTGCCAATGGCTTATGACTGGAGCGGCGGTCGCACCCGCCGCCTTCGCAGGGTGAGGCTCGGTGTTGTCGCCAGCTCTCTTATCCTGCTGGCGCTTCTTGCGTCGCTCGTTCTTGGCTGAACGCGCCGCGCGCGCACTCGCACGCTGACCGGCGGCATGGCAAGGTTTTCAAAAAACCGCCCTGCCGCCGCTCCTTTGAGGCAACGCTCCCCACGATCAGGATTTCTTCGCCTCCACGCAATGAACCGGCTTTTTCATCTCCGGATCCGCCATCAGATCGTAAAGATCCGCCTCCTCGCCCTTCGACCACCAGACATAAATGCCGCCCTGATATTTGGCGCCCGACCCGGAAATGACATTTGCGGCAACGGTGACGCCATCCTTCAGCCCAAGCCGCACGAGGCTGATCTCACCGGCATTGAAATAGACGGCCTCCACCTTGTCGGCGGCGCATTGGTAGACGGTCTCCACCTTTTCAACCTTCGTGTCATTCGGGAGCGGAATCACCAGCTCTTCAGCCATGGCGCCGGTAGCGACCGACATGGAGAAAGCTGCAAGGCATGTCGCGGCAACGGATTTTTTCATGATGACCCTTTCCTGATCTCACCGAACCATAAGGTCACGCCAGCAAAGCCGAAATGGGGCGGCCGTCTCTCACCATATCAAATTTTCGGGAATATCGGCTTTGCAGGCATAAGGCGGCTTTATCGCCGCACAGGCCTCCGGCACTTTCATTCAGGCCGGCAAGCTGCGGCAAAACCTATCGAAACAGCCAATAAACGACGCCAAGGATCACCGTCCACATCAGCAGCGATATGGCCAGCACGGTGAGATAGTTTCGAAATCGTCTGGTCATCCGCCCACATTGCCGGCGAGCCGTCATCGGACAGCCGCAGCCGTTGAATTGCTGGATGCGGATCAAGCCGCAGGGTCAAATCTTTCTATCAAGAGACTGAATCGCAAGCCATTCGCAGATTTTACCCGCCCGAAAACGGGGTTGCCCCATGCGACACGTTTCCACCCTCAAAGGAATGGACTCATCCGCGATCAGGTCCTGATCGCGAACAGGAAGCGATATCCGTATCTGCCGGCGAATGGCGGCAAGGAGAAAAGGGGCGAAGGCAAACGGTCGCGACCGAATCGACTCACGCGTTATCCGAAACCGTGCCGGATAACGCGCTAACGCCAGAGGTAATCCGCCCCCGCCTGTCTCAGCTCTTCAGAGCCGTGTTGCACAGGCTCCAGTAGCCGCCGCCCTTCTGGATCCATTTCAGATCGCCGAGCGTGCCGTCATTCTTGTTCTTGTGATAGGAGTCGACACAGGTTTTCAGGCGGGCCTTTGCGGGCGTCTCGCTTGAGTATTTCTTATCGACAGCACTCGGGAAAGCGACGCCCTTCGGGGCCTTTGTCGTCGCTTTTTCGGGTTCTTTTTCGGTGGTGGCCGCGACCTGCTTGTCGTCGGCCGCATCCTCGGCTGCCGCCTCGCTGCCGCAGAACTTGGCGCGATAGTCGTTCCACTTGACGTCCTTGGCCGACCCGTCGGCTTTCGCCGCCTGATATTTCACACTGCACTCCTTCATGGTGAGTGCGGCTGCGGGGGAGACAAACGCCGCCGATGCCAGCAGCGCAAAGGATGAGAGAATGACAACCCTGTTAAACATTGAAGACTCCCGTTTGCATGATTGCCGGCCGACTATCTGACCGGATTTTCCGCTTGTCAACGAGCAGTGCGAAAGGACGGTGAAGCGAAGCTGGCGGGAATGGAACTTGCTCACCGGACAACCATTTTCCCGTTGAAGGCAGCGTCGCACCGTCATCATGAAAGCCGCCGCAGGACGCGGAGCATCCCCATATTGCCGCTTCAACCGCCTCCCGCGCCCAGCCTGGAGAATCACGTGTTCGTGTGGCGTCAACCCTTCGCCGGAACGAATTTCCTAAGTTTTCGTTAGCATACCGAACGAATAACGAGGATTTATCGATGTTGAGGATGCCGAAGACCATCTCCGCGCTCGCTCTTGGCGTCGCGATATCTGCCGCTGCTGTCGTGCCCGCCCATGCGTTGAGTCTCATACAGCCGGCCTACGAAACACAGGCGCAGGCGCAGAATTCAAATCAGCGAGGCTACCCGGCGTCTGCCTTTGCGGCAGGGAAAGGCGAAGAAGCCACGCCCAACGGCTACGCCCTGTCTGAAGCCGAGATCAACCATATAAAATGGTGTGCGGCGCGTTACACATCCTACCACCCCACCGACAACAGCTATATGGCCCCTGCCGGCACGCGGACGCAGTGCCGCTCCCCCTATTGATTCGATTAGGCCCGGGGGACATCTCCAGCCCGGGCCGTTGCCGAAAAGATAAAATTTACCTTAAATTCGACTGATCTGAACCTTTTGCCCGGCGAACCGTTTGAACGCGTATCAACGGGGAAAACGCGATGTTCTGGAATCTGGAAAAGCTCGAGCAGGAGCGACTTGATCTGATCGAGGTCATCACGGCCCTGCGTCGCGTGGAGCGCCTGTCGAAAACGGATCGCATCTCGATCTTTGAGGAAATCTCGGCGCATATGGGAAGGCTGAGCGAACTGGACGCGGAAAAACTGCGGATCCAGTCGGCGCTGGAGCCATCCTGAAGACGCGTTCTGCATGGCCGGAGCCCACAGACGCAGTCAGACCTCATAACAGGGCGCTCAGGAAGAACGCTTCCTACAGCTGGAAAATGCCGGAAGACGGCCGCATGTTTCTGCCGAGGCAAAAGGCGGCAACCCGCTCGTGGCCGAGCTTGCGACAACCGACAGTAGGGTAAATCTCCTTGCGTCCTACGATGCGGAATCGGGCCGGATGCGTATCGTACCGGTCGCAACCGGCAAGACGGACGAAAAATCATTAGAATTGTGGCTCGTCATGGATGGCGGCAAGACCCGCTCGCTTGGCGTTTTCCAGCCGGGCACGAACGGCGACCTTATCATTCCCGCCGACATGTGCGGCACCATAACGGATGGCACGACCGTCGCAATCAGCGTGGAGCCCTTCGCAGGCTCTCCGACCGGTCATGCAACCGGCCCGTTCATCGCTATCGGCACGGCGCGGCATCTGTGAGTTTTCAAACCGGTTTAGCACCGCCTGAGAGAAGCTTCTGCGCCGCTCTCATTATTGGCGGTGGTAAAAGCGGAAAATCAATCCTGCCGCTTCTCATGCCATGTCATCGTAAAACGCGTTCCCTGCCTCAGCTCGGGATGCGTATGGGTCTGCTCGACACGTGCACCGATATTCTGCGCCATCGCCATGATCAGCTTGGTACCGAGGCCTGTGCCACGCGGAGTCGAATTTGACGGCACGCCGACGCCGTCATCCTCCACCAGCAGAACAAACTGTCCATTATCTTCGGAGAGTTTGACGCGAACCGTACCGGTCTGGTCAGGATAAGCATATTTCAGCGCATTGGTCAGAAGCTCGGTTATGATGACACCAAGCGCCACGGCATGATCCGCCTTGAGATCGATTTCGCAAAGCGAAGTCTCGACCGTGACGGAAGAAGAGCCGGGCACCGCCTGGAACAGGTCGCCGATGATGGAGGTTAGATAGGAACTCAGGGAGACCAGCCCGACATTGGCGGTATTATAGAGGCTGCGGTGCACGCCGGCGATGGCCGAAATCCTGCTTTGCGTTTCCAGCAACGCGGTTTCCGCTTCCTGCGATTTCAGGGTGTTTATTTGCAAACGGATCATGGCCGACACCAGCGATAGGCTGTTCGCGACACGATGGTTCATCTCTTTCACCATCATTTCCGCGTGCTCTTTGGCCTTTACCAGCAAGCGGTCGGCCTCTTCCTTTGTCTGGCGCAGGCGATGGTTTTCCAATGCCTGGTTGATCGCCGTGAGCAGAAGCGGAAAAAAATCGTCTCCGACATTCTTGATGACGTAGTCGGCAGCACCCGCCTTGAGCGCGTCGATGGCGATCTGGGCCTCGTTTGAGCCCGTCACATAGAGAACCGGAGCCCTTGCCGGTATCGTCTGGATCGCGGCAAGAAATTCCATGCCCGTCGCCGTCTGGAAATAATGGTCGAGAACAACGACATCGAACTGCCCGTTTTGAAAAAGCTCCAGTCCGGAAGCGACGGAGGTGGCGTGAACCACTTCCATCCCGTGACGACCAAGAACGCGGCTGGAAAGCCGCGCCAGAGCCGGGTCGTCGTCGACATACAAAACGCGCAAAGCCATCATGCCTTCAAGGTATCTGAATTACGGAAAAGAACAGGCCGAGATTTTTGATGGCATTGGCAAAGCCCTCATAATCGACCGGCTTGGTTATATAAACATTCGCACCGAGATCATAGCATTTCTGAATTTCAGTCTCGTCATCAGTGGTTGTCAGCACAACCACGGGCAAACGGCGGGTATATTCATTGCTCTTGATCTGCTCGAGAATGTTAAGGCCCGACATATCCGGAAGATTGAGATCGAGCAGGACGAGAAGATAGCGGTCCTTGCTGACAAGCCCATCCCGACTTTCGCCTAATATGAAATCCAGCGCCTTGGCGCCAAGCGTAAAAGGCACGATCTCGTTGTTCACGCCGGCACGCCGCACGTTCTTCTCGATCAGCCGGGCATGGCCTTCGTCATCTTCGATCATCACGATCGTTACTTCCTGACCGGTCGCTTTCATTTTTCGCCTTCCTTGGTGACTCGTCTGAGATCGCTCGGCATCAGCAGGATGAATGTACTGCCCTCACCGAGTTTAGACTCGACTTTAATGTCACCTCCTAAATTTCTGATTAGCGAACGAACATGCGCGAGACCAATGCCCTCTCCCGGCTGGTCCTGACTGCCCGCCCGGCGAAAGAGCTCGAATACCCGTTCAAGATCCTGTTCCCCGATACCGCGCCCATTGTCGGCGACCTCGATACAAATCGCCCCCCGCCCGGCCGGATAGGCTCGTGCCGTCAGCCTCAGCGGACGGCCAGGCATCTGGTATTTCACCGCATTGTCGAAAAGATTTCCAAGAATCTGATCAAGGGATATTCGATCGGTCACGATCGTCAGCTTCGGCGTATCGACCTCAATCTCACCGCCATTGGCGTTGATCTGGTGGCGCACCGTCTCAGACAGCGACGAAAGCAACGTTTCGATATCAACCTTTTCCGGCTGTAGCTTTCGCTGGCCGTCGCGGGATATTTTAAGGATGGCGTTGATCAGCTGATCCATTTTGCGGGTAGACGAGCGAATGAAGCCGATAGCCTCTGGAATATCCTCTTCAACAGCCAGCCGCGCCTCACGGATAACATCTTCCGGCAGCGACTCGCCATCTGCGAGAACATAACGGCTCACCGGCTTCAGCGATGTATCGAATTCGGAGAGGAAGCCCATGATATTGACGAGCGGCGCGCGCAGGTCATGCGTTACGATATAGGCGAAGCGCTGAATTTCCTGATTGGCTCGCCGGAGATCGCGCGTTCTTTCCTCTACACGTTCTTCAAGATGACGATTGAGTTCATCGACATCCTCCCGCGACCTTGTCAGGGCGCGGATATAGGTGAAGACAAGGAAGATCGAACCACCGACCACAATGAGGATGGCGAGCGCACCGCCGACCGTCACCCACCGCAGCGTATTGGCGGCCCCCAGCTGATCCGCAACGATGATGCGCAAGCGATCATCTGTGTCCGATTGCAGGTCAAACAGAATACTCCTGATCTCGTTCATGAAGCGTTTGCCGTCATTATTGCGGACAACCTCAACCGCCTCCGTTATTCGGCCCGCACGCTGCAGATCTATGGTCTCGCGGGTCTCGGCCAACTTCGCGTCGATTGCCTGTCTCAGGCCCGAAAGAGACTGCTTGTATTGCTCGTCTTCCGTCAGAAGATCGAAAAGTCTTGACTGGCGTTGAGGCAAGCCACGCAGGGCTTCTTCATAAGGCAGGAGATAATCGCGATTATTGGTCAGCAGATATCCCCTCTGGCCGGTTTCGATGTCCTGCATCGTCGTCAGCACATCCAAAACAGCGGCACGGAAACGTCGGAGTTCCGCTGTTTCCTGGGAATAGCGGTTATTCACCTGCACAAGCCACAACGACATGGAGACCATGCCAATCAAAATCGCAACACCCACGGCAAGCATCAAAAGGCTTCGTTGGGCAAACGGTGAAAAACCAGTCACAGAAACACATTCCCGGTACGCACGAATTGAGTTTGCAAACTAGAGTACGACGACATCACAGGCGACTGTTTTCTTTTTATTTATGGAAGGAACCAGTTGGGGACTTAGGGGTTTTGCAATGTTGATTGGCGGTGCCAGACTGAGCCCAAATGACGAAAATGCGGTAACGATGAGCTATAGTTTCCAGGGAAAACAAATCCTCGTATTAGAGGACGACGCGCTTCTGGCGATGGATATGGAGGATTTCCTTTCCGATCTGGGAGTCAATGTCGTCGGGCCGGTTTCGCACATCGGTGCCGCCCTGGAGAAAATAAACGACACCGATCTGGATGGCGCCGTCATCGATCTCAATTTGCGAGGCGAATTGTCCTTACCCGTCATTGAAGAACTCAAGGCGGCAAACATCCCCTTCGTCATCTGCAGCGGATATGCGGAGATACCCGGGGTCCGCGCGCAACTAGACGGGCTGACGGTCGTCTCCAAACCCTGCGATTTCGACAATCTGTCGCGTGTTCTGGCGAACGAGTTTTCACTGACCAACTAAGTGCGGGGCCAATCTCGGTCGGGTGCCCCACTCCGCTTCTTTTCGTCTGGCGACTTAGTCCAGGGGAAAGATGACCTGATATCGCAAGCCGTCGCGATCATAGCGAATTTCGCTTTCCGCCTGCAATTCGTATTGCACACCCCTTGTTATCAGGGTTGTTCCAAATCCGGTATCCTGCGGCACGGAAACAGGCGGGCCGCCACTTTCCTGCCACCGCAGGTCGATGCAGTCATGGCCGTCTCCGTTCAGAACCTTTTTCCAGACAACCTCGACCTTTCCGTTTGCGCCGGAAAGAGAACCGTATTTCTGGGCATTTGTGGCTAGCTCGTGCAGGATCATTCCCAGCGCCAGCGCCGATTTCGGCGACACCTGTACCTCATCCGGACCGTCGAGTTCGATCCTGCTCGCAAAGGTATTATGCGGCTCGATCGCCCGCGTCACGACATCCCTCAGATTCGTCTCGCCCCAATTACTCTGAAAAAGCAGCGCATGGCTCTCCGCAAGGGCACTCACGCGGGCCACCAGCCGTTCTTGGTAATCCTTGATGGAGGTGCTGCCTTTGGCCGTTCTGCGAATGATTGAAACGACCATCGCCATCGTGTTCTTGACGCGATGGCTGAGCTCACGGACGAGCAGCTCCTTGTGCAGCTCCGCCCGCTTTCGCTCCTGTTTCTCCCGGGCTTCCGCCAGCGCGCGCTCGACAGCGGATGGCAGTCTCACAAGCCGCTGCTTGAGAACATAATCCGTCGCCCCGCGCCGGAATGCATCGATCGCCGCGTCCTCGCCTAAGACACCGGACACGAAAATGAACGGCGTATCGGGTCTTCTCGCCATAACGACATCGAGCGCCGACATGCCATCGAAGTCCGGCAAGGAGAAATCCGCGAGAATGATATCGAACTGCTGTTTTTCCAACGCCTCAATGAACGATGCCTTGCCTACGGCTCTCGTTACCGCAGGTGGCGGCGAAAGGCGTGAAAGCTGTTCTTCGATCAGTTCGGCATCCACAGAACTGTCTTCCAGGAGAAGAAGTCTGCTTGCCTCCATTCGCGACACCGCCTCATCCGCCATTGCGATGTGCACCCGGTGGCGGTTCGTTCAGGAGAGCCCAGAAGACACCAAGATCCTGTATCGCCTTGAAGAACTGGTTGAATTCCACGGGCTTGACGACAAAAGCGTTCACGCCGAGTTCGTAGCTCCTAACGAGATCCTGTTCTTCTCGCGAAGACGTCAGCATGACGACGGGAATGTGCCGCAAGTGATCGCTGCCCTTGACCGTCTGCAACACCTCAAGCCCATCCACTTTCGGCAGTTTGAGGTCGAGAAGAACTACTGCCGGATCACCAGCCGAGCGGTTATGATAGCTACCGGTTACATTCAGATAGTCGAGTGCCTCGGTGCCATCGCGTGCCACCACCACCTCATTCGCCAATTGGCATTTTTCAAGAGCGGTCAGCGTTAGTTCCAGATCGCGTGGATTGTCTTCCACCAGCAGAATGGGTCTGAGTTCAGGCAATTTTTTCCTCTTCAACTTTCATAACCGGCAATGTGAAGAAGAACGTGGCTCCCTCACCGACAGTTCCCTCGGCACCGACCGAACCGTGATGGCGTTCGACAATTCGTCGCACCAACGCCAGTCCAATGCCCGTTCCCTCGAAATCCTCTACCCGCTGCAACCTCTGGAACACACCAAAAAGCTTGGAGTAATAGGCCATATCGAAGCCAACACCATTGTCTTCGACCGAATAAGTGACGTCATCCTCGGTTTCCACCGCAGAAATGATGATGATCGAGACCGGCTCCCGAGACGAATATTTGATGGCATTTTCGATGAGATTGTACCAGACCTGCCGCAGCAGGGTCGCATCCCCGAATATCACCGGTAACTCTCCGATGCGCCACTCGATCTGGCGATCCGCAACGGCGGGCGCCAGAGAGCGACGAACTTCGCTCACCACCTTCTGCATATCCACCGGTTTCAGGGTGAGTTGCGTGCGGCCAAGCTGTGAAAAATTCAGGAGATCATCCACCAGCCTGCCGGCACCCAGCGCCGCCTCTGATATCATCTGCAGATAATGCAGGGATTTCTCGTCCAGAACATTGCTGCGCTCCCGCAGTAACTGCGCAAACCCGACAATATGACGGAACGGGGCACGCAGGTCGTGCGAAACAGAATAGGAAAATGCCTCCAACTCTTTGTTGGTCCGCTGCAATTCCCGCGTCAGATCCGCCATCTCCTCGGCCTTGCGCAGGACAATGCCGATGATCGCGCTGCGAAGCTCCCTCGCCGCCGCAAGCTCGGCCTCCGACCAGGGGGATGACGTATTGCGCAATTGCTCCTTCCAGATTTCAAAGGACTTGCGCGGATGAATGCGCCCGCTCTCCTGCACCGTCTTGTGCGGATCACCGCCCCAGCGCACCGTTTTTATGACTTCCGGCCGAAACCAGATAAGCCAACTGCCGTGCAATTCCGAAACCCGCATCGCAATAATTCCGCTTGCGGCGGCAGCATAGGCCTCAGCGGCAGCGTAATCGCCGGCCAGATTGTCGGTTGCAAAAACATCCACAACGTCCTTCTCTGCCAACCATAAGACAAGCTCTTCAACTTGCTGCCGTGACGGCGTTCTGCCGACAAGCTCATAGTCGTCGCCAAGGACGAGTGCAGCGCCGTCCGCTCCCACCTGTTTCAGCAGGTCGTTTTTTTCGTCGTCACCCGCAAGCAGTCCATCAACCCATTTTTCGGCGGCGGCCATGCCTTTCAAGAGACGCGCCTGAATTTGGCCAAGCTCCACCCGGCGGAATGCATCCTGGGAACTCCGCTCGGCCGCGATCCGCATAGACAGGAGCTGTGCCGCAAAATCACAGGCTTCACGGACGGCAAAGGATGCCGAATGGGGTGTCGCATGGTGGCAGGCGATCAAGCCCCAGAGAGTGCCATTAACGATGATAGACACGGACATCGAAGCGGCCGTGCCCATATTGCGCATATATTCGAGATGAACCGGCGACACGCTGCGAAGCTGCGAAAAGCTCATATCGAGCACCGCTCCCGTTTCCGCATTGACCGGCGGTCTGATCGGGACAGGCTTATAATCGACATCGGGAATCATTCGCAGGCGATTGATGGTGTAGAGCTGCCGCGCCTGCGGCGGGATATCGCCCGCCGGAAAGCGAAGTCCGAGATAAGACGGCAAAGTCCCGCTTCCGGCTTCCGCCACGACATGGCCGCTCCAGTCCAGTGCGAAATCATAAATCAAGGTACGATCATAACCGCTGATCGAGGACACCAATTGCGCGGTCCGCGAAAGAGCGTCCTCGAGCGACGGCGCGCTGTTCAGATATTGCGCCAGATTGGTAAGTTCGCCCATCAGCTTTTCAGCCGACTCGCCCTCTCTTGCCTTTTCCACCTCGAGAATAACCAAAGTCCCTGATCGATGCGCCGAAACATCGAGTTTCTTTTCGGCCCACGCATATCGGAAGTTGCTCTCTTCGGAGGAATACCAGGCGGAGAGTGCGGAGATGAAAGGCAAGATTTTTTCGGTGACGACGACCCCGATTGGCAGGGCCACACCAATATAGTCGGCAAGATTATCGCTCGCCTGCACCAGGGAAAATTCCCGCGCGGACAGAGCCAGAAGGGCCCCATGTTCCTGAATAGCACCGGGAATGTGGATGGGCTCGGCGCCGCAACTATCCAGTTTCGGCGTATTTGAACTCATAACTTTCTCCAGCCGCTCTCTTTGCAAGAACGTTCGACCTGCTCAAAAGATGCCGCCAACCTATTGATTATTGCGAAGATGTAAACGCTGGTTTTGGCAAGAGGTTGAAATGGCGCCCATATGACATCAATGCGATTCATTGGCTGGCAAAACCGTGACGGTGAAAAGCTCGCGTGCCGGACCATCCCGCAGAAATAGGCGCTACATGCGCACGGTAAAGCGAAGGGAAGCCAGCGATTGAGGAAATTTATCGATTTTTTCAGGGGTAGCTGGAGCGGGTAGCGGGAATCGAACCCGCGTATTCAGCTTGGAAGGCTGCTGCTCTACCATTGAGCTATACCCGCGGTGGTGATTTCGATCCGTGCAGAATGGTGGAGGGAGTTGGATTTGAACCAACGTAGGCGTAGCCAACGGATTTACAGTCCGTCCCCTTTAACCACTCGGGCATCCCTCCAGCTTTCTGCTAGGATCGAGCGACCAAGCTCTTCAGATTTCGCTGCGGCGAAGCGCCGTTGCGTCGTCTGTGGCGCGTATATGACGGCCTCGTTCGTTTCTGTCAACACGCCCTTTCACGAATTTTCGGGAAAAAATTCAAACCTCTTTACGGCCCTGTGGATTATCGCGGGGGCTGGTGCGCGCCTCCCGGCGGAGATATAAGGCGCCATGAGCAAAGACGATCCCAAGAACAAATCCACCCGCGACACGCACTATGCCAACCTGCGCCGCGCCGTGCGCGACGCCAAGCGCGAGCGCGGCGAAATTCCGACCCCGCAGCAACCGAGGCGCAAGAACCGCGGCGCGGACGACTGGAAGCCGCCGCAGCTAGCGCCCGATCAGGTGCATCTTTACGGCCTGCATACCGTGCGTGCCGCACTCGCCAATCCCGAACGGCAGATCGTCAAGCTCTCCGTCACCCAGAACGCCTTTGTGCGGCTGGATATCGGCGAGGCCGATGCCCAGCCCTTCCCGGTCGAGATGGTTTCCCCTCAGGATATCGACCGTGTGCTCGGCCCCGAGGCCATCCACCAGGGCGTGATGCTGGAAACCCGGCCGCTGCCGGTCAAGCGTCTCGGCGCGCTGAAGGACAGCCCGCTCATTCTCGTGCTCGATCAGGTCACCGATCCGCACAATGTCGGCGCCATCATGCGCTCGGCGGTCGCCTTCAACGCCGGCGCCGTCATCACCACCATGCGCCACAGCCCGACCGAGTCGGGCGTGCTGGCGAAATCGGCTTCCGGTGCGCTGGAACTCATTCCCTATATCCAGATCACCAATCTGGCCGATGCGCTCGGCGAGTTGCACAAGCTCGGCTTCTTCTCCGTCGGTCTGGATTCGGAAGGCCCCGCCCCCATCGAGCAGACCTTCAGCGGTGAAAAAATCGCTCTGGTGCTGGGCGCCGAAGGCAAGGGCCTGCGCCAGAAAACGCGCGAAACCGTCTCGGCGCTCGCCCGTCTCGATATGCCCGGCGAGATCAAATCGCTCAACGTTTCGAATGCGGCAGCCATCGCCCTTTATGCAACGCAGCAATTTCTGGGCAAAGCGTCGTCCTGACGCTTCGCCTTCCTTGCGAAATCGCAAAGCGCAACGCATGCTGCGCTTTTTCGCAAGGAGCAAATTTCAACATGACCGAGCAGACCATCAAACCGACCGGCGAGCTGACGCTCAGAACGCTTGCCATGCCGGCCGACGCCAATCCGGCCGGCGATATTTTCGGCGGCTGGGTCATGTCGCAGATGGACTTGGCGAGCGGCATCCGTGCAGCGGAGCGTTCGCGCTGTCGCGTCGTCACGGCGGCGGTCAAGGAAATGGCGTTCGAGTTGCCGGTGAAGATCGGCGATACGCTGTCCATCTATACCGATATCGCCCGCGTTGGCCGCACCTCCATCACCCTGACGGTGGAGGCCTGGGCGCAGCGGTCGCGTTATGACAAGCTGGAAAAAGTCACCGCCGGAACCTTCATCATGGTGGCGATGGACGAAAACGGACAACCCACGCCCATTCCGGCAGCGGAATAAGCGCGCTGCGGCGCTGGGCTCCAGCGCCACTCTCCATTTAAGCGGCATATATAACAACAAGCAGCATCGGCATCCCACGCTTTGTCGGGACCGACCCCTCCCTTCCCGTCATTGTGTCGCGGTGACATCTCGCCGCAAATATGACATTCCGATTGCATGGGATTCATTCGCAGGATCATGCAGGACAGAAGTTCGGCTGGCGCCATCGCCATGCTGGCGGTTCTGCTTTTCCTTTTGCAGGGGCTCGCCAACGGCCTGACCAGCGGCAACATGGCGATGGCCGCGCTGGCGGCGGATGAGATCATCTGTTCCAGCCATATGCCGGAAGGCGGCTCCGGCAAACACAACCCTGCCGGCAAGATCGCCGACGACTGTTGCGGCACGCTCTGCCGTCTGGCTTCGGCCACGGCCGCCGCTCTTCCGGTTATTCCCGTCGAGCGCGCGGACAATATTCTCCCTGCGGTCGAAGTCACCTTCCTGAACATCCACGCGGCGTTGCCGCCATCGCCGCCCAATCTGGAATCGCGCCCACGCGCACCTCCCTCCGCTCCGCAACGCTAGAACACTGTCCGGCCTACCGGAAAATCAATTCTCTTGCGGAGACATCCATGTCCGTTACGACCTCTTTCGAGGGCGAGCGCGCGCCTGCGCATTCCTCGTCCGCAAATCTTTACCGCGCCGTATGGCGCTGGCATTTCTACGCCGGTCTGCTCGTCCTGCCCTTCATGATATCGCTCGCCGTCACCGGTGCGCTGTATCTCTTCCGGGACGAGTTCGATAATCTCATCCATTCAGACCTGAAGCGGATCGAAGTGGTGCAAAATGCGCCGAAAGCGCTGCCTTCCGAGATCGTGAGTGCAGCACTTGCGGCCGTTCCCGGCACAGCCGTCAAATATACCACCCCCGCCGATCCGGGCGCATCGACGGAAATCACCGTCAATACGGCGGATGGAAAGCGGGCCGTCTACGTCAATCCCTACACTGTTGAGGTTGCGGGCTCCCTGCCGGATCGCGGCACCGTCATGTGGACGATCCGCTATCTCCACAGCCTGAAATATTTCGGTACCTATGCCCGCTATCTGATCGAGATCGCTGCCGGCTGGTCCATCCTTCTTGTCGCCACCGGCATCTATCTCTGGTGGCCGCGAAAACAGACCGGCGGTGTCGTGACCGTGCGCGGCACGCCGAAAAAGCGGGTGTTCTGGCGCGATACCCATGCTGTCACCGGCATTTTCGTCGGCTCCTTCATCGTTTTCCTTGCGGTCACCGGCATGCCCTGGTCGGGCGTCTGGGGTGCGAAGGTCAATGAATGGGCGAATGGCAGCAACTTCGGATATCCGGCGGGCATTCGCACCGATGTTCCGATGTCGGGGGAACATCTCGATCACGTGGCGAAGACAAGCTGGTCACTGGAGCAGGCGAAAATACCGGAATCCACCCATTCAGCGGAAGGCCAGCCAATCGGGATCGACGAGGCGATAGCACGTTTCGACGCGCTCGTTCTTGCCGCCGGTTACGCTGTCTCCCTGCCGGGAAAACCGACGGGCGTCTATAGCGGCTCCGTCTATCCCGACGATCTCGCGCAGCAACGAGTCGTCCACCTCGATCAATATAGCGGTAAACCGCTGATCGATATGAGCTACGCCGATTACGGCCCGCTCGGTAAGGCGTTGGAATGGGGCATCAACGTGCATCTGGGCCAGCAATATGGCCTCGCCAACCAGATCGTGCTTCTGGCCGCCTGTATCGGCATTGTGCTGCTTGCTGTGTCTGCCGGCATCATGTGGTGGAAACGCCGCCCGAAAGGGGCGCTCGGCGTGCCACCCCTGCCGCAGGAGAAACGCGCCCTATACGGCCTGCTCGCCATACTCGCCATCGGCGGCATCATTTTCCCGCTGGTGGGCGCGAGCCTGCTGGTCATGCTGGCGCTGGATCTGATCGTACAGTCGCGCCAGAAACGACGTTCAATCTGAAAATGAAAACAGCCGGGCGAAAATCCCGGCTGTTCCCTTGTTATCGGCAATGCGACGGCAACGGCCCTCAGAACATCGTATTGGTGTTCGCCGCCTTTTCCGGCACCTCCTGGATCACGTCCCAGTGCTCGGTGATCTTGCCGTCGGTAACCCGGAAAATATCGACGATGGCCCTGCCGCGATCACCTTCATTTTCCGTCGAATGGATGTGCAGATAGACCAGATCGCCATCCGTGGCGCTACGCACGATCCGCGCTTTCGACTGCGGGTTTTCCTTGAAGAAGCCGGTAAAATAATTGACGAACGGCGCCTTGCCATCCGGCACCATCGGGTTGTGCTGCTTGTAGCTGTCGACGAGGACGGCGGCGCCCTTGTCAACCTCATGCTTGTTGAAGACCGTGTCGTAAAACTCGATCACCAGTTTGCGGTTGGCTTCTTCCTGCGCGAAGTCCCGTGCTGCGGTTTGCGCCAGAACGGGTACCGCCATCAAGGCGGGCACGAGGGCGAAAGCGGCGATGGCAAGACGGCGCGTTACGAAATTCATGGGTGATACCTCTCAATAACCGACGGTGAAACGCTGGCGGGAATGCTGCGGCTTCTCGATTTCATCGACAAGCGCGATGGCATAGTCTTCGAAGGAAATGCGGCTGCCCTCATCGTTGCTGAGGAGATTATCCTTGCCGATGCGGAATTTGCCCGTTCTTTCGCCCGGCACGAATTCGGCGGATGGCGACAGGAAGGTCCAGTCGAGCTGCTTTTCCTGTTTCAGCCGGTCCAGAAACTCCGCGCCCTTGGTCGCTTCAGCCTTGTAGGCGGCCGGGAAATCCGGCAGGTCGACCACACGCTGGCCCGGCGCAATTTCAAGGCTGCCGGCGCCGCCGACGACGAGATAGCGCTGAACGCCGGAGGCGCGCACGGCCTCGATCAGCCTTGCCGGATCGCTGGCGGTGAAATGCACCGAACTGATCACGGCATCGTGACCCTTCAGCAGTTCCGAAAGCCCTGCCTGATCGAAAACATCGCCCTCCTTTGCCACCACATTCGGCAGGCTGGCGATCTTTTCGGGATTGCGGGCAATTGCCGTCACGTGATGTCCCCGGTCGGAAAGTTCCTTCAGAATACGGGACCCGGCATTGCCGGAAGCGCCGATGAGCGCGATTTTAGCCATGGCTTCTTTCCTCTTGTCACTATCGTTACCGGTCTAGATTATAGACCTAGAAGAAGAGCTATGGTATCGCAGCCATAGCCGCAAGAAGTCAGCGGCGGCTGATCTGGTCACATGGCGATGACCTGCAAGGGTAAAAGGGCAAGGGGTAAGGACATGGCGGATACGCAGACGAAAGAGGTTTTTGCCTTCGACCAGCCCTGCCCCATCCGCGATGTGCTCGACCGTATCGGCGATCAATGGAGCCTTTTGGTTCTGGAAGCCCTGCAGGGCGGCGTGCTGCGCTTCAACGAGCTGAACCGCAGGATCGACGATATTTCCAAGCAGATGTTGTCCCGCACGCTGAAACGGCTGGAAGAGGATGGCTTCATCCGCCGCACGCTTTATGCCGAGGTGCCGCCGCGCGTTGAATATGAGCTGACCAATCTCGGCCGCTCGTTTCTGGTGCCGATGCAATTGCTGGTGCAATGGGCTGACGAGAACCACGTTCGCATCTGCAAGGCCCGCCTGCAATATTCCGAAAACGACAATCGCGGCTGACCGGGAGCAGACCGCGTCTATCCCAGCCGGTAAACCTTGCAGACCAGCCCCTCCGGTTGGCGATAGGTCGTAAATCCCATGGCGTCGTAATAGCTTTGGCCGAGCATGTTGTCCGCACCGATGCTGGCATCGATATTTTTAAGGCCACGCGCCTCCGCTGCGCTGCGCGTTGCCGCGAAGAGGGCGGATCCCACGCCTCTTCGCGCCGCCTGCGGGCTGACATGGGTGCCGATGATGCCCCAGCCTTCCGCCACGCCATAGGGATTGTCCGTGCGCGCATAACGCAGCGACTGGAAGCCCAGGATACGCCCGTCGCCGTCCTCGGCGACCGAGCATTCGATACGGTCGGCGTGCTGGAGGTAATTCTCCAGCACCGCCGTAATGTCCGTCGGCGCTTTTCGGAGGCCGGCCGAGAATATCTCGTTCTGAACCGCCGCCATTCCCCTTGCATCGTCAACTGTCGCAGGCCGTATTTTCATCGATACATCACCCATATCCGTTGCGACTGGTTCCGGGCCGGCAAGCGCCGGGGTATTTTTTCCTTTTCAGGAGCGGAAAATGAAGGACGCACCGAAAGCGATCAGCGCGAAACCGATCACGTGATTGATGGTGATGCTTTCCTTCAGCCAGAAGATAGAAAACAGCGCGAAGACCGCGAGCGTGATGACTTCCTGAATGGTCTTGAGCTGCGCGGTCGAATAGACCTCCGAACCGATGCGGTTGGCGGGAACGGCAAGCACATATTCGAAGAAGGCGATGCCCCAGCTGGCGACAATCGCCAGGAAGAGCGCGCTGCCCTTGTGCTTGAGATGGCCGTACCAGGCGAAGGTCATGAAAACATTGGAGGCGATGAGCATCAGGACAGGCCAGATATGGGCAGGGCTGATTGAGAACGGCATGATGGGTCCTGGAAAAAGGAGGGATGTCATGAAATGCGGCAGAGAAGGCAGTCAGAAGGGAACCCTCATTCCGCCCGTATGGATTTGCTCTAGCGCATCCGCCCGAAAACCGAAATCGATTTCCGACGGATTTGAACAAAGCTGTCTTCAGCCGCTACGCAACGCATCCGGCCGAATTTTGTTCCGCACGCTTCGTTTCCTTTTTGTACTCATTTTTTCACCGCATCCCCTTCCCTTTATGCGTGACTCCCTCCATATTTCGCCTATGGCCAGATCACCGAAAAACTCCACCTCCTCGCCCTCGGGCTTCGAGGAAGCTCCGCAATCGTCCTTCGAAGGCGCGCCGCTCAGCGGCAGCGTCGCCGATTGGGTGAAGCAGCTCGAGGCGGAAGCGGAGGCTTCCTCCGTGGAAACCCAGCGCGAAATCGCCTCGAAGGCGGGCAAGCACCGCAAGAAGATCGAGATCGAAGCGCGCAAGGAGGCCCAGAAAGCCCCCCCGAAGACGGCCAAGAACACCACGGCCTCCAAGACCGCACGCGGCGTTTCCGTCGGCGCATCGAGCGATCCGAAAACCCGCGCCGCCGCCGGTCTCAATCCGGTCGCCGGCATGGACGTATCGCTGGAGGATGCCGCCAACCTTGCGCCCGGCGCCGTCACCGCCACGGTGGACGCGCTCTCGAAGCTGATCGAGAGCGGCAATCCGCTGTTCAAGGACGGCAAGCTGTGGACGCCGCACCGCCCGGCCCGGCCGCCGAAATCGGAAGGCGGCGTGCCGATCCGCATGGCTTCAGAGTACAAGCCCGCAGGTGACCAGCCGACGGCCATTGCCGACCTCGTCGAAGGCATCAATTCCGGCGAACGCAGCCAGGTGCTGCTCGGCGTCACCGGCTCGGGCAAGACCTTCACCATGGCCAAGGTGATCGAGGCGACGCAGCGACCAGCCGTCATCCTTGCGCCCAACAAGACGCTGGCCGCGCAGCTCTATTCGGAGTTCAAGAACTTCTTCCCCGATAATGCGGTGGAATATTTCGTCTCCTACTACGATTATTACCAGCCGGAAGCCTATGTGCCGCGCTCCGACACCTTCATCGAGAAGGAATCCTCGATCAACGAACAGATCGACCGGATGCGCCACTCCGCCACCCGCTCGCTGCTGGAACGCGACGACTGCATCATCGTCGCCTCGGTCTCCTGTATCTACGGTATCGGTTCGGTCGAGACCTATACGGCCATGACCTTCCAGATGCAGGTGGGTGACCGGCTGGACCAGCGCCAGCTTCTGGCCGACCTCGTAGCCCAGCAATACAAACGCCGCGACATGGATTTCCAGCGCGGCTCGTTCCGCGTGCGCGGCGATACCATCGAAATCTTCCCCGCCCACCTTGAAGATGCCGCCTGGCGCATATCGATGTTCGGCGACGAGATCGATTCCATCACCGAATTCGACCCCTTGACGGGCCAGAAGACCGGCGACCTGCAATCGGTCAAGATTTACGCCAATTCGCACTATGTGACCCCACGCCCGACGCTGAACGGCGCGATCAAGTCGATCAAGGAAGAGCTGAAGGGCCGCCTCGCCGAACTGGAAAAGGCCGGGCGTCTGCTGGAAGCCCAGCGGCTGGAGCAGCGTACCCGCTACGATATCGAGATGCTGGAAGCGACCGGCTCCTGCGCCGGCATCGAGAACTATTCGCGTTATCTCACCGGCCGCAATCCCGGCGAACCGCCGCCGACCCTGTTCGAATATATCCCTGATAACGCGCTGCTGTTCATCGACGAAAGCCACGTCTCCGTCAGCCAGATCGGCGGCATGTATCGCGGCGACTTCAGGCGCAAGGCGACGCTGGCCGAATATGGCTTCCGCCTGCCCTCCTGCATGGACAACCGGCCGCTGCGCTTCGAGGAATGGGATGCGATGCGCCCGCTCACCGTGGCGGTTTCGGCAACACCCGGCTCATGGGAGATGGAACAGTCCGGCGGCGTCTTTGCCGAACAGGTCATCCGCCCGACCGGCCTCATCGACCCGCCGGTGGAAGTGCGCTCCGCCCGCAGCCAGGTCGACGATGTTCTCGGCGAAATCCGCGAGACCGCCGCCAAGGGTTATCGCACGCTCTGCACCGTGCTGACCAAACGCATGGCCGAGGACCTGACCGAATATCTGCATGAACAGGGCGTCCGCGTCCGTTACATGCACTCGGATATCGACACGCTGGAGCGCATCGAAATCATCCGCGACCTGCGCCTCGGCGCCTTCGACGTGCTCGTCGGTATCAACCTGCTGCGTGAAGGCCTCGACATTCCCGAATGCGGTTTCGTCGCCATCCTCGATGCCGACAAGGAAGGTTTCCTGCGCTCGGAAACCTCGCTGATCCAGACCATTGGCCGCGCCGCCCGTAACGTCGACGGCAAGGTCATCCTCTATGCCGACAACATCACCGGCTCGATGAAGCGGGCGATGGAGGAAACCTCCCGCCGCCGCGAAAAGCAGATGGCCTACAACGCCGAACACGGCATCACGCCGGAATCGGTCAAGGCGAAGATTTCCGACATTCTTGATTCTGTTTATGAGCGCGATCACGTAAGGGCCGATATTTCTGGCGTTTCCGGCAAGGGCTTCGCCGATGGCGGCCATCTCGTCGGCAACAATCTGCAGGCCCATCTCAACGCGCTGGAAAAATCCATGCGCGACGCCGCAGCCGATCTCGACTTCGAAAAAGCCGCCCGCCTGCGCGACGAAATCAAACGCCTCAAGGCCGCCGAGCTGGCGACCATGGACGACCCGATGGCCAAGGAAGAGGCCCGCGCCATCGAAGGCGGCGGAAAAAACAACAGACGCAGCCACTTGTCGATCTCCCCACCGGAGGGTGAGACATCCGGCAGGACAGAGACGGACGCCGCAGCGAACGAAAGCGGCAAATCCCTCTTCGCCAAACCCTCGCTCGACGAAATGGGCCCCGGCTCGGATGCGGGAAAACCGCTATTCCGCAGGAACACACTGGATGAGATGACGGTGGGCAGAACCGAAAAACCCGTGCGCGGCGCGTTGCCCGACAAGCCCGAGACCGAACCCGGCAAACGGTTCTCACCGCTTCTCGAAGGCCAGCCGGAGCGCGCCACGGACGATCCCCGACCGCTGGTACGCGGCAAGATCGGCGCGGGTTCCTATGAGGACGCCGGCGAGCAGAAACGCAAGAGCCGAACCAAGGGCAAGACGGGCCGGCCGGGGCGTTAGAGAGGAGTTTTCTTTTTTTTCGCTGTTTTTATCTTCCACTCCTTTAAGAAAGCTATTGTTTCTTCAAAGTGCCTCGACATCGTAACGTTTGGAAGAAGACGCCTACGTATCAGCTCAGATATTTCTGGATCGCCACCGAAGTACTTAGCCAAATAAAGAACGACATACCCTCTATTTTGCGGAAATGACTTGTTAATAAACCCATCAATAAATTTTAATAGCTTTCTTTTTTTTATATTTTCGCCGAACAAATCTGCATCATAGACAGCACGAAATTCCCTTACAACACCAAATGCATACTTTCCCTTTTCAAAATACAATTCATCAATCAGATTCTCAAATCCATGATTGTTTATGTAAAGTTTAATTATAGCTACCAACCTTTCTTCTTGTCGCTTCATTCTATGGATGAGAGCAATCTCTTTCTTAATCTGCAAATCAGTTATTTTGTCTATTAATTCGAGTTCGTCTCGAGGAAAGACACTGATGCCATCAAAATTATATCCATCTATTTTCGTTTCCTTATCATATATTATCTTGGACAGGTCCAAATTTAAAAATGTCATTCCTCTTAAATCTTGTCCCCGTATATCAGCGCCCGATATATCCGTCCCATAATAAAAATGCGTTGGATCACTACCAGCCAATTCCGCCAGACGCCTAAGATCGCCAGACTCCGAGTCGAAAAGTTCAAGAATCTTGTTCAACCAATGCATCACACGCAGGTCCGATCTACAGCGATGTAAGCAAGATCTATAGAGCAGAACGGGTCAGACAAATCACCGCTATTCAACCCTTCGCTTACAAGCATGCTCCGTATGTATGCTTGAGCAGCAATCAATTTATTTTTGAAAAAAGATCCTGACTTAATCATACTCCACTTACCCTCATCTTTTATGGAGATATCAGAAATAACGATATCCTCTCGCAGGCATCTTACTCGTATATTTACAACCGGAGGAATACCCTTTCTCTGATCGACTCTCTTATCAACTAGAGTAAGACGAGGTTCTTCAATGACCTTCCATGGCCTACCTCTCAATACACTGTTAACTTCACTGAACATCTCCCAACGATAGTGCCCATCTACAGTGAGGGACTGTTCAACAGAAATCGGTCGCAATAACTGCTTTTTTTCAAAAACTTCTTCGGCATCGGAGTTCATTGAAGCATTTATATTCCCGTCAAGTTCTGCGCGAACTCCCAAAGTGCTAAGTTTGCTAGACAACTTTGCGGAAGAGGACATGCCAGACGTACGATGAACGCGCGAGGTCTTGGTACCCTCGATAGCGATGCTGTCCCTCGCGACCGAACTTGGAATTGCCACCAGCGGTTCATTCTCAGGAATAATAACAATTAGTTCCGCACGCCTAACACTAAGCCTGAAACGAATCTTAGACGCCTCCTCTCCGCCAATACGACCTTCCTTAAAAACAACGTCAGCATGCAAATTAACCTGAGACGGGTTACCACCGGGCTGTTGCCACGCCTCCAAGCTTATAACCTCGGAAAGGATTCGTTTTCTATTACCTAGTGTATTCTCCAAGCAGAACCCTCCTTTAAATCCCTTCAATCTTTACTTTTTTCCCGGCAACATTCAACGCCACCGCCGCCCGGATCAGCGCCGCCAGCGCCTCCTCATCCACGACATCCCCCTCGTGAAAATCAATCGCCCGCCGTGTGTTTCCCTCCAGACTTGAATTGAACAGGCCCGCCGGGTCCTCCAGCGAGGCACCCTTCGCAAATGTCATCTTCACCGCGCTTTTGTAGGTTTCGCCGGTGCAAAGGATGCCCGCATGCGACCAGACCGGCACGCCGCGCCATTTCACCTCTTCCACCACCTCCGGATCGGCCTTCCTGATCACCGCGCGAATATGCGCGAGCGTTTCACCGCGCCAGTCGCCGAGCTCCGCGATCTTGCGGTCGATGAAGTCCGACGGTGCGGTCTCCTCTGCATCTTTCGCCACCGTGTTTTTCGCCATGACATCCTCCCGATTTCGACGCACGCCTGTTCCTTTTTTCAGCATAGACGAAATTTTCCTGTCCTCCCATGAGGAACCAAATCCGCCTCCCATCGTTTCCTCCCCGAACGCAACGTTCAGCATACAAAGGGAAGAAACATCATGAAAATCAAGGTCATCGCTCTCGCTGCCGCAGCAGCGCTCTCCTCTTCCGTGGCTTTTGCCCAGACGGCCACTACTGCTCCTGCTGCCGGCGCGGACGCCACTTTGTCCGGCCCTGGCATTACCATGGGCACCAAGGCCAGCGGCCCGCTGAAGTTCGTCAATGTCCAGAAGACCGACCTCACCGCCTCCCAGCTCGATGGCATGGACATCTACAACGCCCAGAACGAAAACATCGGTGAAATCGAAGATGTCGTCATCGGTGACGGCAAGTCGGTGATCGGCCTGGTGGCCAGCGTCGGCGGCTTCCTCGGCATCGACAAGAGCTATGTGGTGCTCGACCCAGCTTCCGTCGCGGTCCACAACGACAACGGCACCTGGAAGGCCTATGTCGACACCACCAAGGAAGCGCTTCAGAACGCTCCGAAGCTCGATTACGACAAGCTGGACGACTGATTACCCCTGCAGTCCGCAAGCTTGTCCCCCCGCGCCCTGTCGCGGGGGTTTTCATATGTGGCGACCTATCGGGAAACCTGGCACTCCCCGCCGGAGGGCCCTTGCCTGACGGCGCGCCTCTCGCCTATCTTCGGCGCGCAAATCATCAAGGATCGCTGCGTGCCCGCCAATAGCCTCTTTTCCTTTGCCATCAGCACCGCCATCACGCTCGGCGCCCTGCCGCTGTCAGCGCAGGCGGCCGACTGGAAACCGGTCGAGCAGATAAAAACCTATGCCATCAGCGGCAATTCGGGCGGTGCGCTTTATCAATCGATTGGCGAGCGCGGTCCGACCGCCGGTGTGCAGGCGATTGCCCACACCACCTTCAAGCTGACATGGCGGCGGGATTACCGTCCGCAGCCGGATGGCGCCTGCGTGCTGGCCACCGCAAGGCCCAATCTCACAATCATCTACACCTGGCCGAAAGCGCCCGCCAATCTGCCGCCCGCCGTCGCCGCCAGCTGGAGGACCTTCATTTCCGGCGTGGAAACCCATGAACGCGTCCATGGTGACCATATTCTCGACATGGTGAAAAAGATCGAAGCCTTCAGCATCGGGTTGAGGGCGGAGAACGATGCCAAATGCCAGAAGGTGCGCGCCGTTCTGCAACAGCGGCTGGGTGAGCTTTCCAACGAGCAGCGCCAGCGCGGCCGCGATTTCGACCGGGACGAGCTTTCCCCCGGCGGGCGGGTGCATCAGCTCATCCTCGCCCTCGTCAACGGCCCCTGAACAGCCGCCTATTCCGCCGCCTCGCCTTTCAGCAAGGGCTCGGCCAAAGTCACGCTTTCCAGCTCGTAGGAATAACCTTCGAGCATCGTATAGGCCTGTTCGATTGCCTCGATCTGGGCTTCGGCATTACGGATGGCTTCGGCGATGGACTGGCTGCGGGCGCGCAGCATCGAACTCAGCACATCGGTTTCCGGCTTGCGGCCGAGACGGTCCATATGTTTGCGAACCCGGGTGCGGTGCCGTTCCAGCTCGAGAATATGGAAACGGCTTTTCAGAATATCGTCGGTCAGCTTGCGGCGCATGGCGGCCACGGGGTCGAAACTGCCGGGTTCGCGTTCGTCCAGAATGAATTCATTCACCAGCGTTTCCAGCATCAGCAGGCCCTTGAGGTCCTTGGCGTCGGCAAGCTGCGGATCGTAACCGGTATCGTCGAATACCTTACGGCGCACCGGATCCTTCAGCAGCTCATAGGCCGTCTGCAGGCGCGCGAATTGCTCGGCATCGCCGCCGCTATCGGGATGCGCGGCCTTGGCCACCTTGCGGTAGGCCGACTTGATCGCCGCCTCGTCGGCATCGCGCTCCACGCCAAGCAAAACATAGGGATCAATCACAAAAACACCTTCAAACGCAAACTGTTACCCGCATGCCCAACACCGCTACCGTTTGGCACGCGGGCGGATCATAGGCCAATTCCGCCCGGCGCGGCACCCCGCCCGGGCGGTTAAACCGGCAAAGCCCACACAAAGCCTCGCGGCGCGCCGCATAATAACGGGCGGAAAAGCCCTTGATGCCGAAATTTGTCGGACCCAAGGCGACTATAATGACAGGCAGGACAAAATTGTGGAAAGCGGCGGCAAAACATGCCGCACGGTTTCGCACCGCGCCTGCCGCAACCGGCGGGAAACACCGCAGGAAGAAGCGTAACCGGCGCGTTTTCAGGCGGTTATGGTGGAAAGACGCCAACGGGTGTAAGCTTGGCCTTTGGATTAGAAGGGAGGATGATCCGATGCCGCAAACGATTACCCAGACCGTCACGGACTATGTCCATGCCATGGCCTATGCGGATGAGAGCCTGATGCGTGACGTTTTCGACCCGCGCGCCAGCATCGTCGGAACCTTCGAAGGCGAGATCGAATGGCTGTCACTGGAGGACTTTGTCGACCAGATGCGCAAAAGCGAACGCGGCCTCCCCGATCACGATCCCGCTTTTGAAATCATGGGCATCGACAAGGAAGGCGACAGCGCCTCGGTGAAACTGACGACCCGTTTCGACGGTATGGATTTTTACGAATATCTGTCCCTGCTGGAACGCGACGGCAACTGGTCTATCGTGCACAAGCTCTATCACATAAAGCCGTAGGCGATCATCGAAACCGCCACCCCGCATTGCGCGCTTGCGCGTTCCACTCGCAGCCGCGGCTCGCGATCCGGTTACTTTGCCACTGAAGGAGCTAGAACAGGTCGCTGTAGATCGCTGTTATCCAGAGCGCGTTAAAGAAGAGCCAGATAACACCGAGCCACATGATTTTGCGGCTGCTATCGGTTCTCATCGCCACAATCGCGATAAGCAGACCGCCGACTATCCTTGCCAGATACCATGGCCCAAGCTGTTCGAAATGTTCCCTGCCCTTGATGTAGGTGTCCACCAGATCGAAGACGAACGAGGCGGCAAACAGGGCAAAGAACGCATGTCGCCTGCGCACGAAAAAACTTTCCCGTTCGGACAGCTCCTGAATGTGATCGGGATAAAGCAGCGTCGACATCAAAAAGAACAGCGACGTGTAGACCAGAACGAAAATGTAAATCCAGAAATTCCAGTTGTGGATCAGCCGCAGGGCAAATTCCCACCACCAGAAATGCACAGCTCCAAGAAGCAGGGCAATCGACCAGACGATCTGCGCATGCATACGGTCGGTTTTCTGCGGCTCCTGCAACCTTCTGGAAAGTCCGGACAACACCCTGGTAATGGCCAGGCCGAGGATGAGGCTTACCAATATCCGCAAATGACCATATGCATCCATTGAAAGCGCCCGCTTTGCTCAACTTATCTGCCGAACAATATGCTTAAAACTTGGGGCTTTACAACTCTGGCGGATTCCCCGCCCTTCCCGATCTCGCCTTCTGGTGGGCTAAACCGGCTTCCCGGTGCGAAAGTCTCCCGGGCTGGCAGGCCGAAGCCGGTCACTCCAGTTTCCTCAGGGCTCAACCACCGGCGGCGGCAAACGCAAAGCGCCACCCGTCACACGGTTCATTCAACCAAATAGATTTCAGGATTAAGCGATTGATTTTACTGGTGCCCCCGGCAGGGTTCGAACCCGCGACCCCCTGATTACAAATCAGGTGCTCTACCAACTGAGCTACAAGGGCAAGCCAGTGCCTTGCCAACTATCAGATTCTGACTTGGTGTAAAGTAAAAACTAACGCCGTGGCACCGACAGACCGCTTTTCCACACCGTGGCCGGCCGGGCTGTCCGCATGATCGCAATTGTAGCAAAAGGCCCGGAAAATAAGCGAAGTATTTACGCAGCACCACTAGAATGGCGATGAAACATAACCATTCCAGTGAGAACAACGCATCATATGCGCGCAAGCATACAGAAAATCCAGCTGACGGGCACGATCATCATCGCCGTAAGCTCCATCCTGCTGGCAACCCTTGCCGCGCTGCCCAGCGTCCATAATTATCTGCGTTATCGCACAAATGCCGCGCAGCTCAGCCGCTTTGAAACTGCTCTCCAGTCCGCATGGCTGGTGTCGGCCGAGCGAGGCCCCGCCAATAATCTGATGGGCGCATCCGTGCCGGATGCAAGGCTAACCGAAGGGCTTGCCGCCGCGCGCAAGGCAACGGACGACAAGCTGTCGGAGCTGGAGCAATCCTTCGCCAACGATATCAGAACACAGCCTGAACTGGCGAAGTCGCTTGCTGATACCCGCCAGAAGCTCGAGCAATCGCGAGAGCTGATCGATCAGGTTGCCGCGCTCCCCCCTGACGCGCGTAACCACGGCGCAATGTCCAATGCGATTGCATCGATGTTCAAGGCGGCGGACAGCGTCAATCTGCTGCGCGGCAGGGCCGCACGCGCCATCATCAAGGTGACGCCCGACGTGGCGATCGACATCGCCATGACGGGCACGGCGGGCGTGATGCGCGACCGGATCGGCCGCCTCGGTTCCTATGTCATCATGAGTCTCAAGGCGAACCGGCAGGAAACGCTCGGTTATCGCGCCAAGTTCGATACCGAGATGCAGAGCCTGCTGTCGCTGAAAGCATCGCTGACCAATTATACCGCCGCCTATCTCTCGACGCCGCGGCTGGACGGCGCATTGCGCGATCTTGAAACCCAATATTTCGGTCAGGCCTTGCGTTACGCGCAGAACACGATCGTGATGGCGGTGCCATCCGCCCAGCCAAGCGCGCTTGAATTCTCCAGAAACTATATTGCCGGCATGCGATCGTCCGACACCCTGCGCGACCTTATTCTGTCCGAAACGCGCGCGCGGATCGAAAAGAAAAAGCAGGAGGCCATGATCTATGGCGGAACCTCGCTCTTTCTCGCCGGCATCGCTGTGCTGGTGCTGTTGCGGCTGACATCGGTTTACAAAACCGCGCTGTTCCGTCCCATGCAATCCGTCCAGACGCAGATCGCCGCCATCGCCGGCGGTGATCTTTCCGAGGGCAATCATGAGGACAGGGTTGCGCCGGAAGTGAAGAAGATGTTCGAGGAACTGGATTTCCTGCGCGAACAGCTTCGCCAGAAGGGCGAAATGGAAAACCAGCAGCGTGCGCTGGCCGAGCAGCTGCGCACTCTTTCCGAAACCGATGCGCTGACGGGCGTCTTCAACCGCCGCGCACTCGAAAAGGCGGTTCGCTCCATATTGACGGGCGAGGAGCAATGTCAGTCGCTCGGCGTGATGATTGTCGATATCGACCATTTCAAATCGATCAATGACCGTTACGGCCATGCCATGGGTGACATCGCGCTTCAGAAGACCGCTGGCCTGTTGCGCAGCGCATTGCGCAAGCACGACATTCTCGCCCGATATGGCGGTGAGGAATTCGTCGTCGTGCTGCAGGATGTCAGCCACGCCACGGCGACGGCCACCGCAGACCGCCTGCGCCGCCTGATCGAAGCCCAGACCATCGATGAGCAAAGCGGCCTGTCGCTGACGGCAAGTTTCGGCGTGGTCTGGCAGGAAGCGCGTGCGATCAATAGCTGGGACGAGTTGATCGCCATCGCCGACGACCGGCTTTACGAAGCCAAGCGTGCGGGCCGCAACCGGGTCTGGGCAACCTATTTCCCAAAGGTCGCGAACGGCTAACAACATCGCCGGCGGCAGACTTCGCCGCGACTAGATCAAATCCAGCGTCATGACCACGGGGCAATGATCGGAAGCCTTGGGGCGATCCCAGCCAGTGCGGGGATAACGTTCGACCTCCTGCCCCGGCGGGAATATCGTCCGGAAAGGTTGCCCATTGCGAATGATTTCGGGAACATGCGTGGCGTTCGTCTCCGCCAGACGCGGGGACAGCCAGATATAGTCGAGCTGGCACAGATGCTGTTCCTGCGGCCCGCGTGAATGGTAGAGCGTCCAGCGATCCATGACGTCACGGCGCATCATCGGATTGACCACGAAACCATCGGCCGAGAGGATATCGAGCGCGCTGCGCTCCTCCTCGACCGGCGTGAAGCTGTAGCCGCTGCGCCTGTCGCCGGAAATCGCGACACGCTCCTGATAATCGTTCAGATCGCCGCAGATCGCGAAATTCTTGTTGCGGGTGTTGCCCACACCCCAGCGGTTTTCAATGATACGGCGCACGGCCATGGCCTCCGCCTCGCGGATCGGCATGGTGGCGATACGGGCGTCGACGGCATCGCGGGCATTGGTCATGGATTTGAAATGCGTGACGTAAAGCGTCAGCGGCTTGCCGCCGATCCTCAGATCGATTTCCAGGCAATCCCGTTTGAAAATCTTGTCGTCGATCTGGTTTGTGGCGGCAAGCGCGGGATTGAAGAGATCGAGATTGCGATAGGTCAGCGCCGCATGGCTCTTGATGTCGACCACCTCGATCCTGTCGCCGTCGCGCGTCTCCTCGCGCATGACAACGGCGACATCGATGCCGCGGCTGTCATTGCCCTCGACCAGATATTTCTGCAGATAGCCATTGCCGACCATGCGGTAGAGATAGCCATATTCAAAGGCCTGCAGCGCCGCCATGTTATCGACTTCCTGCAGGCAGAGAATATCGGCGTCGGCATCGGCAATGGCGAGTGCCGAAAGCTGGCGCGTGTCGTCGGTGGAAGAGACCATCCGCGCGCTTTCCAGCGCCTGATAGGTCGCCTCGTCGCGAATATCGAAAAGCTGGATCGCCCTGTCGCGCCGCGTCTGGTTGCGAAAGCCGGTGAAATCGAAACGGGTGAGGAGATTTTCGATATTGAAGGTGGCAAGCCGAAGCGACATGAATCAATCCTATTGCTACAGGGAAAGCTTAGCCGGTGTCGCTCCGCCTCGCCAGTAGCCAGGGCCACGTCCTTCACCCGCCCTCATTCCTGCGCTCGTCACAGGAATCCAGTCAGCCCAGGTCCTTAAACTGAAAAGAGCTCTTTTCGCCGCGCCGACGAGCGTCGGCTGGATCCCTGTGACAAGCACAGGGATAAGGGAAGTACACTTCTCACCCTAAAGCCGCCACGCCGCGCGAATGGCCACCGGCAGACGGTCTCCGACTGCAACCGCTTCGCGTGAATAGGCCCTGAGCGCCTGCCCATCCGGCAGGTCGAGACGCAGGGCATAACGCTCGCCCTCGTAGAGAACCGAGGTGACGGTGCAGGCGATGCCCTCTGCATCCCGCACCACATCCTGTGGCCGCACGAGAATATCCGCCTGTGGCGATTGCCTGCCGCTCTCCATCGCTGCCCGAAGCACCGACCATTCGAGATCGCGCGAAGTCCCTTCCGGCGCCGGCAATGTCACGATCGCCCCCTGCCCCACCAGCGAGCCGACCAGCCTGCCTTCGGGCCGCGCATAAAGCTCCGCCGGTGGCGCGACCTGCAGCAGCTTGCCCTGCGACATCACGGCAACATCGGTTGCCAGCGCCATGGCTTCCGCCTGATCGTGGGTGACATAGATCATCGTCGCGCCGGAGCGGATGTGAAACTCGCGGAATGTCTCCTCCATCTCCTGCCGCAGATGCCGGTCGAGATTGGCGAGCGGCTCGTCGAGCAGCACCACGTCAGGCTCGGTAACGAGGCAGCGGGCAAGCGCCACGCGCTGCCGCTGGCCGCCGGACAATTCGGCAGGACGGCGGTCGGCAAAGCTCTCGAGACGGACGGCGGCAAGCGCCTGGCGCACCTTCTCGCGATATTTCTCGCCCGAAATACCGCGCACCTTCAAGGGATAACCGGCATTGTCGGCAACCGACATATGCGGCCACAAGGCATAGGACTGGAACACCATCGCCATGTTGCGCCGCTCCGGCGGCACCATGCTGCCGGCATCGGCCAGCACCCGCTCGCCGAGCAGGATGGAACCGTCGGTCGGCTGTTCAAAACCGGCGATCATGCGCAGCACCGTCGTCTTGCCGCAGCCGGAAGGCCCGAGAAGAGCGAGAAAACCGCCGTCACGCACCGTCAGCGACACATCGTCCACGGCTGGTTTCGAACCGGCACCAAAACTCTTCGACAGGCGGTTGAGGATCAATTTCGCCAAGGGACCACTCCTTTTGGCAGATAGCGCCCCAGAATTTCCAGCAGAGCCATGAGGAAAATCACCATGATGACGACAAGCACCGAAAGTGCGGAGGCAAGATCGAAGCTGCCGCTGTCATCGAGATTGTAAATGAGCACGCCGAGCGTCTGGGTGCCGGCCGACCACAACAGTGCCGAGACCGTCAACTCGTTGCAGGCGATCAGGAAAACGAGGATGACCGATGCCCCCGCCGCAGGCCCGACCAGCGGCAGGATGATATCCTTCAGCCGCCGCCAGAAACCGGCGCCGGAGAGCCTTGCTGCCTCTTCCAGCGACGGATCGAATTGCAGGAAGGCGCTGACCATGGGTTTCAGGCTGACGGCGAAGAAGGAGGAGAAATAGGCAAGCAGAATGATCCAGATCGTGCCGTAAAGCGTGATGCCGACAAGCGGGATGGGGGCCGCGAAAAGCAGCACGAAGGAGACGGAAATCACCACCCCCGGCAACGCATAGGGAATATCCACCAGCGCCGACAGCAGGAACATGAAACGGCTCTTGCCGCGCACCAGAAAATAGGCCGTCAGCACCGTCACCGCCAGCAGGCAAAGCGAGGTGGCGGTCGCTAGGAACAACGAATTGCGGAAGGCGGTACGCGTCACGCTCTGCCGGTAGAGCAATTCCTCATAGGCATGCAGCGTCGCCGTCTTGAGGCTGAGCGGCACGCCATAGGCAGGCGCGAGCGAGCTTGCCACCAGCGCCGTCAGCGGCGCCACCAGCATGAAGAACAGCACGAACCACAGGGCAAGCTCCGCAGCCACCCGCCACAGCCCAAGCCGGAAGGTCGCCGCCTTGCCGGAAAGACCAATGATGCGATAGTCCCTGCCCTTCATAGCCCGTTCCTGCAAAGCAAGCCCGGCGACCGAGATGATGGCAATCATGGTGGAGAGGATGGCAATATCGCCGAAGGTGCTGGTGCCGAAACTGGCAAAACGGCTGTAGATCAGCGTCGGCAGGGTAAAGATCGAGGCGGGGATGCCGAGGATCGCCGGAATGCCAAAATTGCCGACACTGGAGACGAAGGAGATCGCTGCGCCGGCGATCAATCCCGGTGTCGACAGCGGCAGGATGATATCGAACAGCACCCGTCGCGGCGACGCGCCGGACAGCTTGGCGGCCTCGATGCCGTCCTGCGGCAAGGCCAGCAGACCGGCCCGCAGCGACAGATAGACGAGCGGCGCGTGCTGCACACCGAGCAGCAGCGCGATGCCCGCAATGGAATAAAGCGGCTGCGGCGATCCCATCGCCGGCGCAAGGCCGATCGCCTTCAAAAGCGTGCTCGATGGGCCGGTCATGCCAATCCACGACAGCGCCGTCACCTGTGGCGGTATCATCATCGGCAGCATGAACAGGAAGCTCAAAATCGACTTGCCGCGAATATCACAAAGCGTCAGTGCAAGCGCAAAAGCGCCGCCGATGCCGAGTGAAATCAGCATGCCGAAAAACGAGGTGGAGAGCGTGTTCAGCGCCGCATCCCAGAGAGCGGGATCGGCCAGAAGTCGCCATATGTCACCATTGAGTGATGAGACGATGCCGGTATAGGCGAGCCGGCCGAGCGGCAGGGCACTGAGCGCAAAAACGACACTCACCACAAAAGGAAACAGCCAGCGCGGCTGGCTGCTTCCATAAGCCTTGGAACGGGTCATTCCGCTATATCAGCCCTTGGAGCCGAAGATATCGGAGAAGGTCTTGAGGTCCTGTTCGGAGTTCTTCAGCGCGTCGGCGGCGCTGAGCGGCAGAACCTTGATCTTGTCGCGGGCCGGGAAACCTTCCGGCATGCCGGCATCGGCGCGAACAGGAATGTAGCCGAGCTTGACGAAGCCCTGCTGGCCCTTTTCCGAAAGCACGTAGTCAACGAACTTCTTCGCCGCCTCCTCGTGCTTCGTGCCCTTGATGATCGCAACCGGCTCGGTGACGGCCGAAACGCCTTCTTCCGGGAAGACGAACTCGACCGGCGCGCCCTTGGCCTTTTCGCGGATCGGCATGTAATCGACGACCACGCCATAGGCCTTTTCGCCCGATGCAACGGACTTCAGAACCGCACCGTTACCGCCGCCGGCAATGGCTTCATTGGCCTTCAGCTGCTTGTAATAGTCCCAGCCGAGGCCGTTGGCAGCGGCCAGCGTCTGCGCATGGATCAGCGCCGCACCCGAGGTCAGCGGGCTCGGCATGGTCACGAGACCCTTGGCTTCAGCCTTGGCAAGATCCTTCCAGCTCGTCGGCTTCATCGCGGCAGCCGTGTTGTACATGATGCCGGTGGTGATGAGCTTGGTGGAATAGTAGAAACCGTCCGCATCGTAGAGCGAAGCGTCGATATTCTTGGCTTCCGCAGACTTGTGGGCCAGAAGCTGGCCAGCCTGCTTCATGCGCTCGAGCGTCACGGTGTCGGCAATCAACAGGACGTCGGCAACTGGATTGCCAGCATTGATCTCAGCCATCAGCTTGGCCATGATCTTCGGCGTTCCGTCACGCACCCATTCGACTTCAAGACCGGGATTGGCGGCCTTGAAACCATCAACGGTCGCCTGCGCGTCCTCGTTGGGCTGGCTGGTGTAAAGCACCAGATCGGCAGCATTGGCAGCTGTGGCGATGAAGCCGAGCGACACGATGGCGGTGAAAGCGGAGAGCAGCGTTTTCATGGGTCCAGTCCCTGTTGTTTGGTGGGACCGCTAAAACATGATTGCATAACATGTATGTGACAGGCAGGATTTTTGGGGTGGGATTTCGATAGCCAAGGTCGAGGGTGCGGCTTACCCCCCTCTGCCGCTGCCGTAAGCCGCCGCCCTCAAATCGCCGGCAGCGCCTCACCCGTTTCCGCCTGGGCCGTCGCGATCAACCGGCCAAGCCGCTTCATGCCTTCCTCGATCATCGCCTCATTAGCGCAGGAGAAGCTGATGCGCAGCGTATTCGTGCCAGAGCCATCCGCGAAGAAGGCGCGGCCGGGAACGAAGGCGACCTTTTCCGTGGCGATGGATTTCGCCAGCAACGCCGCACCGTCCATGCCTTCCGGCAACGTCACCCAGATGAACATTCCACCTTCCGGCTTCGTCCAGCGCGTGCCCTTCGGCATATATTTGTCGAGTGCGGCCAGCATCGCGTCGCGGCGGGCGCTATAGGCTGCCTTGATCTTGGCGACCTGTTTGTCGAAGCCGCGCGAGGCGACACGTTCGATGGCGATCTGGTTGATGGTGGAGGAATGCAGGTCGGCTGCCTGCTTCATCAGCACCAGCTTGCGAATAACCGGCGCGGAAGCGACGATGTAACCGACGCGAAGGCCCGGTGCGAGCGTCTTCGAAAAGCTGCCGCAATAGATGGTGCGGGTGTTCTCAATGCCGCCCGAGCGGGCGATGTCGAGCGCCATGATCGGCGGAACAGCCTCGCCATCGTAACGCAGCGACTGATAGGCCGCGTCTTCGATGACGGCGATATCCAGCTCATCGGCTAGCGCCAGAACCTTTTCGCGGCCGGCCAGATCGACGGTTTCGCCAGTCGGGTTGGAGAAGTCGGCCGAGAGATAAGCGAACTTCACCGCGCCGCCGAGCTTGGCGGCGGTTTCGCGGTAAGCCTCGGGCGTACGGTTGCCGCCGGGGTTCAGCTGGTCGTAATTCGGCTCATAGGCGTTGAAGGCGGAAAGCGCGCCGAGATAGGTCGGCCAGGTGACCAGCGCCGTATCCTTCGGCGACAGGAACAGCTTGCCGAGATAATCGAGACCCTGCTGCGAACCGGAAACGATGAAGACGTTATCGGCGGTGCAGTCGATGCCGATTTCGGCCATTTCGCCCGCCAGCCATTCGCGCAGCGGCTTGTAACCTTCGCTCACTGAATATTGCAGCGCCGAGTTTACCTGCGAACCCGAAAAAATTTCCGCATAAGCCTGCTGGAACTCCTCTGCGGGGAAAAGAGCCGGGTCCGGAATACCGCCGGCAAAGGAGATGATATCGGGCTGCTCGAGCAGCTTCAGCAGCTCACGGATTTCAGACGCTTTCATGCGCGAAGAGCGCGTGGCGAAAATTTGTTCCCAATTAAGCATGGGTACGTTTCCTCTTGTGTCGTTTTTATGCGTGCATCTTTACAGAAATGTCGATACGTCAGCAATACTGACTTATCAGTTTTTCGAATTATTTCTGCCTCCCTGCACATTGTCCGCAACCGACCTGCCTTAAGACCCGATTTTGCGGACAAAGCCAAATACACCCTTGCGCAAAGCTTCACAATCACACCTTTGCGATTGACGCGGCATGGTTTTCCGGCTGGATTGCGCGCGCGCCGTAACACGGCGAAAGCATCATGGGAGTTTGACGACATGCTGAAAAATATCGACCCGGCGCTGAATGCCGATGTCCTGCACGCGCTGCGTGCCATGGGGCATGGCGATACGCTGGTAATCTCCGACACCAACTTCCCCTCCGATTCGGTTGCCCGCCACACGACTGTCGGCAAGGTGCTGCATATCGACAACGTCTCCGCAGCCCGCGCCATAAAGGCGATCCTCTCCGTCCTGCCGCTCGACACGCCGCTGCAGCCTTCCGTCGGCCGCATGGAAGTGATGGGCGCACCGGATCAGCTGGAGCCGGTGCAGGTGGAAGTGCAGAAGGAAATCGACGCGGCGGAAGGAAAATCCGCTCCCATGTACGGCATCGAGCGCTTCGCGTTCTACGAACAGGCAAAAAAAGCCTATTGCGTCATCACCACGGGCGAAACCCGATTTTATGGCTGCTTCCTTCTGACGAAGGGTGTCATCCCGCCGGCCACGTAAAGCCAAAAACGGGAAAATTGCGCCGGCCGCCCGCCTTCATGACAATTTCAAGTTGTTATGGCAAAAACTTCCACTAGGCTTGAAAAACCAACCGGAGGTGTGCGGATCATGACCCAATATGTCCTGGCGTTCTGGAATGTCGAAAACCTGTTTGCGCCGGAGGGTTATCCGGCGCGAGAGCCGTGGATTGCCGAGCGGCTGAAGAACGATCTGAAAGGCTGGACCGAGGACCTGTTCAAAACCAAGGTCAAACAGCTCGGTCTGATCATAAGCCAGATCGGCGGCGCGGGACCGGATCTGCTCGGTGTGTGCGAAGTCGAGAACCGTTTCGTTCTGGAGACGCTTGCGGAACATCTGAACGACCTCATGCCCGCGCGCTCCTACCGGGTCGTGCATGCCGATTCCAGCAAGGACCAGCGCGGCATCGATACCGCCTTCATCTATGACAGCAAAAAGCTGCTGATCAACGAGAACGAGATTTTCAGCCATTTCGTGATGCGCCGCACCGGCACGCGCGACATTACCCAATGCACCTTCATCACCAAGGGCGGCCGCCAGCTTATCGCGCTCTCCAATCACTGGCCGTCGCGCTCTGGCGGCGCGGTGGAGAGCGCCGGTTTTCGCATGACGGCCGGTGAAACGCTGGGCTATTGGCACCAGCGCATCAGGGAAGAAAAAGGAAACGACATCGCTGTCATCGCCTTCGGCGACTTCAACGACGACCCTTCCGATGCCTCACTGCGGTACCACGCCAATTCCACCCGCGAGCGCGACGATGTCGAAAACTCGCAATCGGCCATGTTCTACAATCTCACCTGGAATTACCTGCGCCAGCCGGTGGTCGATTCCGTCGGCACGGCAAGAACGATCTACGGCACGCTCTACTTCAACGGCGACGCCAATATCTTCGATCAAATCCTCGTTTCCCGATCGCTTTTAACCGGTAGCAGCGGCTTCAAAGCGCGTGAGGAGACGGCAAAAATAGAAGCCATTGCCGCCATGGTCAGCCACAGCAAGAATGAGGGGCCAATCCGCTTCGGCCTGTCGAAAGGCGATGCGGTCAAAAACGTCAATCTCGGTGGGTTCTCCGATCACTTCCCTGTTTCGGTGGTTATCGAGGAAGACGATACCATCGTTTGATAGCACATCGAAAACAAAAAGGCCGGAGCTTTCGCTCCGGCCTCCATATTTTCCCAACAAGCAATGAAGCTTAGTTGACGGCCTTGTCGACCAGCTTGTTCTTGCCGATCCAGGGCATCATGCCGCGCAGCTTGGCGCCGACTTCTTCGATCTGGTGGGCGTCGTTGTTGCGACGAATGCCCTTGAAGCGGGCGCCGCCGGCCTTCCATTCCTGCATCCACTCGGAGGTGAACTTGCCAGTCTGGATGTCGTGCAGAACGCGCTTCATTTCAGCCTTGGTGTCGGCGGTGATGATGCGCGGGCCGGTGACGTATTCGCCCCACTCTGCCGTGTTGGAGATCGAGTAGTTCATGTTGGCGATGCCGCCTTCATAGATCAGGTCGACGATCAGCTTCACTTCGTGCAGGCACTCGAAATAGGCCATTTCCGGTGCGTAACCGGCTTCGACCAGGGTTTCGAAACCGGCGCGGATCAGTTCGACGAGACCGCCGCACAGAACGACCTGTTCGCCGAAGAGGTCGGTTTCGCACTCTTCCTTGAAGTTGGTTTCGATGATGCCCGAACGGCCGCCGCCAACGCCGCAGGCGTAGGAGAGAGCGAGTTCAAGCGCGTTGCCGGAAGCGTTCTGGTGAACGGCAACGAGGCAGGGAACGCCGCCGCCCTTCTGGTATTCGCCGCGAACCGTGTGGCCGGGGCCCTTCGGCGCGATCATGACGACGTCGAGCGATGCCTTCGGCTCGATGAGGCCGAAGTGAACGTTGAGGCCGTGTGCGAAAGCGATTGCTGCGCCATCACGGATGTTGCCGGCGATGTCGGCCTTGTAGATGTCGGCCTGGAGTTCGTCCGGCGTCGCCATCATCAGGAGGTCGCCCCACTTGGCGGCTTCGGCAACGGTCATGACCTTGAAGCCGTCGGCTTCGGCCTTCTTGACGGTCGGCGAACCGGCTTTGAGAGCGATGACGACGTTCTTGGCGCCGGAATCCTTGAGGTTCAGCGCATGGGCGCGGCCCTGGGAGCCGTAACCGACGATGACGACATTCTTGGACTTGATGAGATTGAGATCGGCATCACGATCATAATAAACGCGCATTTTATGGTCCTTCCCTAATGCTTGTCTCTCAGTTGTCTGAACCGGAATCTCAGGCGGGTTTGCCGCTGAGTTCCGAATGTACCTTTTCCGTGCCGTAGAGGGTCAGAAAGGCGACGACCGCCTTCTTCGCCCGGGCGGAAAAATCCTTGTCCGGCGCCTCGCCCAGCAGCATGCGCACATGCAGATCCGAAACGATTAGGCCGTAAAAACTGCGATATGCCTCCTCGGCATCATCGAAACGCAGATAGCCGGAACGGCGACCCGCCTCGATCAACCCACGGGCGCGGCGGTCGATCTGGCGACGGCCGCGTTCCAGCAGCAGATCGCCGAGCTTCGAGCCGTCGCGGCTCGCCTGCCCTATCGCCAGACGGTTGAGCGCCAGCGACACATCGCCCGCCAGCACATCCAGCAGATCATGCGCGAAAACCTCGAGGTGATCGGCAAGCTGCGGTGCGGAGACGCGGTCACCTGCCTTTTCGAAGGTGCGGACCTTGCTCTGCTGAAAGGTGATCATCGCCGCCAGCAGGCCGTCCCGGTCGCCGAACCACTTGTACAGGCTTTCCTTGGAACAGTTGGCGGCACGCGCCAGCCCCGATGTGGTGAGCGCTTTCTCGCCGCCCTCGACCAATAGACGCAATGCCTGGTCCAGAACGGCGTTCTGGCGCGGCGAAAACTCCTGCGCTGTGATCGGGTCGGAAGCCAAGTCTTTTCCACTCCAGGGGCTCGATTAATGTACCGTACGGTACGGTTCGAGCGCCATTTAAGCGGAGGCTGCGTTGGGGTCAAGCGGATTCTTCAGGGGAGGATGAGAATTGACGCGGTGCGGCGGAGTATCACGGCAAGCTTGAGGTGAACCTCTAGGAGGTTTTGCGTTGGTAGCGGACCGAAGGTGCGTGGAGCCTTACCCCCCTCTGTCCTGCCGGACATCTCCCCCTCAAGGGGGGGAGATCGGCAAGGGTCCCTTTTGTCGCTTCATTCCAAGCTTCGAGATGGGCGAGACCTTGCCGCAGATCGATCTCCCCCCTTGAGGGGGAGATGCCCGGCAGGGCAGAGGGGGGTAACGCCGCGCTCCTCAGGCAATGGAAAACCTTCCCAAAGAACCAATCTACCCAGCCGCGCTGATCTCCCGCGAGGCGTCGATATCCCGTGACGGCGACAATCCGTAGAAACGGCTATATTCACGACTGAACTGCGACGGGCTCTGATAACCGACACGGTGGCCGGCGGTGCCTGCATCCAGCCGCTCCAGCAGCATCAGCCGCCGCGCCTCATGCAACCGCAGCTGCTTCTGGTACTGAACCGGCGTCATGGCCGTGATCGTCTTGAAATGATGGTGGAAGGACGAGACGCTCATGCCGATATGATCGGCCAGATCCTCGATACGCAGCTGGCGTGCGAAATTCTCGCGCAGCCAGGCGATGGCGCGGGCGATGCGGTTGCCATGGCTGCCGGCCGCGATGATGTTCATAAGCTGCCCGCCCGCCGGTCCGGTCAGAATGCGATAGAGGATTTCCTGCTCGATCAGCGGCGCCATGGCGGCAATGTCTGCCGGACGGTCGAGCAGGCGCAACAGGCGGATAGCCGCATCAAGAAGTTCCGGCGTGGCCGTATTGACGACGATGCCGCGCTGCGCATTCGCCGGCTCCGCAGGCGGATCGATAGGTACACGCCGCATGAGATCGAGCAGCTTTTCGCTGTCGATAGCAAGCGAAATGCAGAAATGCGGCACCTCCCTGCTCGCCTCCACCACCCGCCATGCAACCGGCAGATCAAGCGAGGTCAGGAGATAATCCCCCGCCCCATAATAGATGGTGTCCGTCCCCAGTTGCACGCATTTCGCGCCCTGGATAACCATCGCGAGACAAGGACGATAGCTGCCGTGGCATGGGGCGCTCGGCGTCGTGCGCCTGCTGATGCCGAGGGAGTCGATTGCCGTCTGCACCTCGCCGTCCTGGGTAGCATGCCGCGCGGCAATGGAGGCGATCTCCTGATAGACATTGAACGGCAAGGACATAGGGGAAATCCCGTAACTGAAGGAAGAGATGCGTCGGATGTCTTTTATCTAGAAAGCCGCGCGGCCCGCGCAAAGAGTGCGCCACCATATTTTTGCAGGATCGTGCAAAAAGCTCGGAGGATCGCTCTAACGCCGCCCCGCGCTTCCATCGCATATTCCGTCGTCCCCAACTCCCGAAAGGATATTCAGATGGCTATTGCTAGAGGTTACGCTGCGACAGATGCGTCGAAGCCGCTTACCCCGTTCACCTTCGAACGCCGCGAGCCGAACGATGACGACGTCGTCATCGATATCAAATATGCCGGCATCTGCCATTCCGACATCCATACCGTCCGCAACGAATGGAAGAACGCCGTCTACCCGATCGTTCCGGGCCATGAGATCGCCGGCGTCGTGAAAGCCGTCGGTTCCAAGGTCACGAAGTTCAAGGTCGGAGACCATGTCGGCGTCGGCTGCTTTGTCGATTCCTGCGTCGGCTGCGCCACCCGCGATCTCGACAATGAACAGTACATGCCGGGTCTCGTGCAGACCTACAACTCCGTCGAACGCGACGGCAAGACCGCCACGCAGGGCGGATATTCCGACCATATCGTCGTGCGGGAAGATTACGTCCTCTCCATTCCGGAAAACCTGCCGCTCGACGCCTCCGCTCCCCTGCTCTGCGCTGGTATCACGCTTTATTCGCCGCTTCAGCACTGGAATGCCGGCCCGGGCAAGAAGGTGGCTATCGTCGGCATGGGCGGTCTTGGCCATATGGGCGTGAAGATCGGTTCAGCCATGGGCGCGGATATCACCGTGCTTTCGCAGACACTCTCCAAGAAGGAAGACGGCCTTAAGCTTGGCGCGAAGGAATATTATGCCACCAGCGATGCCTCGACCTTCGAAAAACTCGCCGGCACCTTCGACCTGATCCTCTGCACCGTTTCGGCGGAAATCGACTGGAATGCCTATCTCGGCCTGCTGAAGGTCAATGGCACCATGGTGCTTCTCGGTGTGCCTGAACATGCGATCCCCGTGCACGCCTTCTCGGTCATCCCCGGCCGTCGTTCTCTGGCTGGCTCTATGATCGGCTCTATCAAGGAAACCCAGGAGATGCTGGATTTCTGCGGCAAGCACGACATCGTGTCCGAAATCGAAAAGATCGACATCAAGGACGTCAACGAGGCTTATGAGCGCGTGCTGAAGAGCGACGTACGTTACCGCTTCGTCATCGACATGGCGTCGCTCGACGCTTGATGCGTCCGGAAACGGCGAAACAGGGAACGGCGGGAAGCCATGCTTCCCGCCGTTTCTTTGTCGCTTGCCTCACGCCTCGTCCTTCAGCGTCTCTTTCTGGGTAATCAGCCGCGCGCTGTGCTGGCCGCTCAGGTAAATCCAAAGCCAGCTCCACGCCACGGCCAGCCGCGAACGCGTTCCGATCAGGAAGTAGATATGGGCAAGCCCCCATATCCACCACGCCAGCACGCCCTTGAGCTTGAACCTGCCGAAATCGATCACCGCCGCGCGTTTGCCGATGGTCGCCAGATTGCCTTGATGGCTGTAGCGGAACGGCGATGGTGACGGCTGGCCGGCCAGCCGCGCCTTGATGACTTTCGCGACATAGGCGCCCTGCTGCTTAGCCGCGGGTGCGATGCCCGGCACCGGCTTGCCGTTTTCCTGATTGACAGCGGCCGTATCGCCGATGACGAAGATATTCGGATCGTCTTCCAGATTGAGATGAGGTCCGACGATGGCCCGCCCTGCCCGGTCGGCGGCGGCGTTGAGCCATTTCGCGGCAGGCGACGCCTGCACGCCGGCGGCCCAGACCACGGTGCGGCAGGGGTAATAGGTCTCGCCCACCGTCACGCCCTCATCGCTGCACGCCGTCACCGGCGTGCCGAGCAGAACCTCGACGCCGAGTTTTTCGAGCGCTTCCTTCGCATAGGCCGAAAGATCTTCCGTGAAGACCGGCAGAACGCGAGGCCCGGCCTCGACGAGCAGCACCCGGGTTTTTCTGGTATCCACATTGCGGAATTCCGCCGGCAGCGCCTTGTGCGCCAGTTCGGCGATCATGCCTGCCATTTCCACGCCCGTCGGGCCTGCGCCGATAATGACGAAGGTCAGCAGCGCCTGCCGTTCTTCTTCACTGGTGGCGAGTTCGGCCCGTTCGAAAGCCAGAAGCAGACGGCGACGGATTGTCGTCGCATCTTCAAGCGTCTTGAGACCGGGGGCGGAGCGCTCCCACTCGTCGCGGCCGAAATAGGCGTGGCGGGCGCCGGTGGCCAGCACCAGCGTATCGAAGCCAATGACCTGACCCGAACTCAGATGCACGGTCCGCGCCGCCCGGTCTATGCCGTTCACCTCCGCAAGCAGAGTCGTGACCTCCTTGCGGTCGCGATAGAGATGGCGGATCGGCCAGGCGATCTCGGATGTCGCGAGAGCCGTCGTCGCAACCTGATAAAGCAATGGCTGGAACAGGTGGTGATTGCGACGATCTATCAATGTAATGCGGACAGGGGCCCCCTCCAGCCCGTGTACCAGTTGCAAACCGCCGAAGCCTCCACCCACGACGACAACATGATGTTCTTGCATATGTCTTCTGCCTTCATAAGCTCGCGCACGGAGCATGCGCCGGCAAACTATAGGCAAAAAAATTGACTTTGGTTATGAAATAGCCTGACCGCAGGCGTGACAAAAACGCCGGACTGTTTCAGCCATGCCATATTCCAGCGCATCCGCCGTCAGCCCGTGGCCGATGGAAACCTCGGCCAGATAAGGGATACGTTTCATCAGCTTGGGCAAGTTTGCGACAGTGAGGTCATGGCCGGCATTGACGGCAAGTCCGAGCGCTCTGGCATGATCCGCCGTCTGCCCGAGCTTTTCGAGAAGCGCCTCACCCTTTTGCGGATCGTCAAAACAGCCGCCATAGGGGCCGGTGTAAAGTTCGATACGCGCCGCGCCCGTTTCAGCGGCCAGTTCCACCGGCTCGCGTTCGCCATCGCCATCGGCAAAAAGCGAGACGCGCATGCCGCCAGCCTTCAGGCGTCCCACCACGTCTTTCAGGAAAACGCCGTGCTTACGGAAATCCCAGCCATGGTCGGAGGTTGCCTGCGACGGATCGTCAGGTACCAGCGTCACCTGCTCCGGTTGGGTCTTTTCGCAAAGAACGAGGAAATCCTCGGTCGGATAACCTTCGATGTTGAATTCCGCGCCGGGAAAACTGTCATCGATCAGGGCGCGCAGCACCGGCAGATCGGAAAAGCGGATATGGCGCTGATCCGGCCGCGGGTGTACAGTCAGCCCGCTTGCCCCCGCCGCCAGTGCAATATGCCCGAAATGCGCGACATCCGGCCATGGAAGATCGCGGCGGTTGCGTAACATGGCAATTGCGTTCAGATTGACAGAAAGTTTTGCGGGCATGGCATCGGGGCTCCGGTTCGGAATTGACATCCTGTTTCACGCAGGTTGAGGCCAATCGCAAGAAGGCCAGCGAATTTTTTATTATTGCGGGAACAAAAACAGGCAATACACGTTACGGTTCTGATGTAGCGTTTGGTATGAGGTCTTGATCGGAAAATATGTCCGTCTTGGGGGAACAAGCAACGGACACCTTTAAAAAGGCAGGCACACTGTCAAAGAGCGCGAAGGGGGAGACAATGCAGGATGGCCGGATGCCGTTCGAAAGTCACGGCGACGAGGACAAACCCAATCTAAGGATCAGCAGCTTTCTACCGGATATAAGCCTGCCCTCCTCCCTGCCCGCGGAACCCGTGCCCATCGCCGACATGGCCAATATCTTCGGGGTGACCCACCGGACGCTGCATTTTTACGAAGAAAAGGCGCTGCTGACCTCGAAGCGCATCGGCCAGATGCGGGTCTATACCCACCGCAATGTCCAGCGCATGGCCGTCATCAACGTCTGCCGCGAAGTGGGCATTTCCGTCGCCGCCATTACTGAGATCATGGAGAAATTCGTCCGCTCGCTCTCGCAAAGCGAGGCGGACGATATATTCCACGCCGCGCTGCGGCAGCGGAAGCGGGAATTGACGGCCGAGCTTTCCACCCTTCAGCGCCAGGCCCAGCAGATCGAGGAACTGCTGGTCGCCGACACGGATGCGGACGGCTTGGATGGCGCGGAACGGGCGCCCGCCAAGGACATCGCCCTCACCGACACCGAACGAAAATGTCTGGAACTGATGGCGGAGGGTTACGCCCCGGTGAGGCTCGCCCGCGCCCTTGGTCTTTCCGGCAGCGATCTCAATGTTCTCGAGGCGAAGATCATCGGCAAGTTCAATGCCAGCAACCGCTTTCAGGCGGTCGCCAAGGCGGTTCTGCTCGGCGTCATCCGTGCATAGTCACGATCAACGAACGATTGTCAGCGTCTCCGCCGCACGGGTAATGGCGGTGTAAAGCCACCTCTCGCGCGAGTCCCGGAAAGCATAGCTCTCGTCGAAGAGAACCACGTTGTTCCACTGCGAACCCTGTGCCTTGTGCACGGTCAGCGCATAGCCGAAATCGAACTCGTCGTAACGCTTGCGCGTGGACCACGGAATTTCCGTCTCCACATCCTCGAAGGCCGCCTTCAGCAATTTGATCTTGGCAGCACCACGATCCATATCGTCGTCTTCAGGCCGGATCATCAGGTTGATGCCGGGCTTCACCGTCTCGCGCGATGAACTCATCACCTGCCAGAGCGAACCGTTGAGCAGCCCCTTGGCCGGGTCGTTCCGGAGGCAGACCAGCTTGTCGCCGGATTGCGGGTAATCGGCGGTAAAACCCTTCAGCTCGCGAAGCCGCTGATTGTAGCGGCGGCGGGTGCGGTTGGTGCCGACGAGCACCTGATCGGCCTCAAGCACGAGCGACTGCGTCACTTCGGACTTGGAAATCACCTGCGCCGTCCCGTAATCGCCGCGCATGATCTCCCGGCCCTCCCGCACGTCCATGGCGAGATGGATGATGGGATTGTCCTTGGCCTGGCGATGGATTTCCGACAGCAGATAATCCGGCTCCTGCTCGGTGAAGAAGCCGCCGCCCGAAACCGGCGGCAGCTGGCCGGGATCGCCGAGCACGAGGATCGGCGTGCCGAAGCTCATCAGGTCCCTGCCGAGCTGCTCATCCACCATCGAACATTCATCGATGATGATGAGCGCCGCCTTGGCGAGCGGGCTCTGGCGGTTGATGGAGAACATCGGCGCAATCGAAGTCTTGCCGGTTTCCTCGTCTTCCACGGTTTCTTCGCCGCGCGGGCGATAGATCAGCGAATGGATGGTGCGGGCATTGGTCGCCCCGCGTGAGCGCAGCACCTGCGCCGCCTTGCCGGTGAAGGCCGCAAACAGCACCTCGCCATCGACATTTTCCGCGAAATGCTTGGCAAGCGTCGTCTTGCCCGTTCCGGCATAACCGAACAGCCGGAAAACCGGCGTCCGGCCTTCCTTCAGCCAGCGGGAAACAGCCTTCAGCGCTTCGTCCTGTTGCGGTGAAAATAACATGCGCCCTCATCGCAGGATTCGAGCGTGGTGCGCAACAGAAAAAGAACGAAAGATGAATCATCTCGCCAATATGAAGGCTCAATTGACCGCCTGTCGCTCGACAAGCTGCGCCAGCTGCTCCGCAACCGTATTCCATCCGTCGAAGAAGCCCATCTCCGCGTGCCTGTCGCGATCCTCTGGGTTGTTGTGCATGGCATAGGCCACATATTCCATGCCGTCGGGGTGATCGCGAAACGTCATCACGGCGGTGAGGAACGGCTCGGCGGAGGGGCGAAAACCCGCCGTCAGCGCATCGGTGAAAACCAGACGCTGCTCATGATCCACCGCCAGGAAACATCCTTTGACATGCGGACCGAATGCCGCCCCATCCTCGCTGTAGCGTGTCTCGAAAGCGCCGCCGGGATAAAGCTCCATGCGGTCGACGCGGCATTGGCCGGGATGCGGCACCCACCATTGTTCGAGGCTGGCCTTGTCCGTCCAGGCATTCCAGACGAGCCGGCGCGGCGCCCTGATGATGCGTGAAATCTTCAGGTCGAGATCGGGATTGAAAGTCTCGGTCATTGGTCATTCTCCCCTTTGCTGGACATCCTGTCCTGTTGCGCCATGACGAATTGCTCGAGCCGGTCGGTGCGGCCCTCCCAGATGGCGCGCTGCTGCGAAAGCCAGCCATCGAGCATGGAAAACCGCTGTTTCTCCAGCGCGCAGAACCGGACACGCCCCTGCTTGCGCGTCACGATCAGCCCCGCCTCTTCCAGCTGGCGGATATGTTTCATGAAGGATGGCAGGGCCATGTCGAAGGGCTCGGCCAGCGTTCCGATGCTCGCCTCCCCGCCGCCCAGCCGCAGGATCACCGCCCTGCGGGTGGGATCGGCAAGAGACTGGAAGATATCGTTGAGCGCGTCTGAATAGTTTTCCATAAGGCTAACTATCACATCGAAATAGTTAGCTCAATGGATAAGTTTTTAAAAATCGCAAAAATTCGTTGCCGCAGGGAATAATCCGTCGGGCTGCGGTGTCTCTTGATGTGCTGGCGGCAGAGGCCGCCCGAACCAAGGAGGATATGTCCATGAAGATCCGCTTTATCGTTCCCGCCCTCGTTCTGGCTTTTGCCGGAACGGCCTATGCCGCCCCTATGGTCGAAACCGTCAAGACCGCCAAGGGCGATGTGCTGGCGGGAGAAAAAGGCATGACGCTCTACACTTTCAAGAACGACAAGAAGGGCGTATCCAATTGTTATGACAAATGCGCGGTGAACTGGCCGCCGTTTTTCGCAGCCGCCAGCGACAAGGCCGAGGGCGCCTATTCCCTCGTGAAGCGCAAGGACGGCAAGATGCAATGGGCGAAGGATGGCATGCCGCTTTATTACTGGGTCAAGGACACAAAAAAAGGCGACGCCACCGGCGACGGTATGAACGGTGTATGGGATGCCGCAAAACCCTGATGGCATGACGGATGAAAAGCGGGGGAACCATTCCCCCGCAGCCGGCAGTTTCGAAACCGAAATGCTGGCGCTGATGCCCATGCTGCGCCGTTATTCCCGCAGCCTTTCCCGTTCCGATGCCGATGGCGAAGACCTCTTGCAGGACTGCGTGGAAAAGGCGCTGGCCAATAAAAGGCAATGGCGCGGAACGGGTTTGAAATCATGGGCTTACACGATAATGACGAATCTTTATCGTAACCGCCACCGCGCCGAGAAACGCCACCCGTCCGAGAGCCTGGACGGCCATGAGAGCATCGCCGGCGCGGAGACGCTCTCCGACACGCTGGAGAACGACCGGCTGCACGGCGCACTCGCCCTTCTTTCGCCGGACATGCGCGCCGTGCTGATGCTGGTGACGGTGGAAGGCTACAGCTATCAGGAGGCGGCCGAGACATTGGCGATCCCGCTCGGCACCGTCATGTCCAGACTGTCCCGCGCCCGCGAGACCCTTCGCCAGCATCTGGCGGCGGATAATATCATTCCCCTGCGGAGACCAAGATGAAACGGCTAGAGGCCATAACCGAAGACGATCTGCACGCCTATGTCGACGGACTTCTTTCCGACGATGACCGCGCGGCTGTCGAGGCCTGGCTGGCGGAAAGTCCGGAGGAGCAGGCCCGTGTGGAGGAATGGAGAAAACAGGCCGATATTCTGCGCAATGCCTTCGCCTCCTATGCCGCCGCGCATCCGCATGACGCATCGATGCTCAGCCCGCAAAAGAGGGACCGCGCATGGCGGGCAAAACCGGTTCTCCTGCAAACAGCGGCCGCCCTTTTGATCTTCGTGGCGGGTGCTGCGGCAGGCAGGCTTCTGCCGCCATCTTTTTCCACACCGCAGGACGTGACACTGGCGTCGCTGACGACGGATATCCCGGCGCAGGCGAAATCCGCCTATCTCATCTATGCGAGCGAGGTGCGCCATCCCGTCGAAGTCGGCGCGGGAGAACAGCAGCATCTCGCCACATGGCTCGGCAAGCGGCTCGGTTACCCCTTCACCATCCCCGACCTCTCAAAGATCGGATACGACCTCGTCGGCGGGCGTCTTATCCCCGTCAGCGGCAAACCGGGCGCGATGCTGATGTATCAGGACAAGACCGGCCGTAGGGTGACGGTGCTGATCGGCCACAACGAGGAAAACCGCACCACCAGCTTCCGCATGGCCAGCGCCGACGGCATCGAGACTTTCTATTGGATCGACAATGAACTGGGTTACGCCGTGTCCGCCGAGCTGACGCGCGACGAGGTGCAGGCAATCGCCGAGGAATGTTACCGGCAGTTCCCGACGTGAAGACCGTTATTTCAACATCGGCCAGAGGCTGATGACGAGAAGCACGGCCATGGTGATATTGAACCATTTGAGCCGGACCGGCACAGCCAACCATTCCCGCAATGCCGAGCCGAAACCGGCCCAGGTGGAAACGCTTGGAAGATTGACCGCGGCGAAGGCCACGCCGACGACAAGCACGGTGAGGAAATATTGCCGCTCATCCGTATAGGTCGCCATCGCCGTCACCGCCATCACCCACGCCTTGGGATTGACCCACTGAAAGGCGGCCGCGGCAAGGAAACTCATCGGCTCCGATGCGGCCGAACCTTCGCTCAGGCTGCGGGAGGTGCCGATCTTCCACGCAATCCAGACGAGATAGAGCCCGCCTGCGAATTTCAGCCCGGTGTAAAGCACGGGCACCGCATGCAGCAACGCGCCGAGACCGAAGCCGACCCCGATCAGTAGCGACAGGAAGCCCGCCCCGATGCCCAGCATATGCGGGATGGTGCGGCGGAATCCGAAATTCACGCCGGAGGCAAAAAGCATCATATTGTTCGGGCCGGGCGTGATGGATGTGGTGAAGGCAAACAGCACCAGCGCGACAAGAGTTTCGACAGTCATGATTTCTCCTTGAGCCGAAATCCTATCCGCCGGGCCAACATCAGGCCACCCCGCCGGATCGATGGCCGAGGTCAATTTTTTTGATGGATCGATCCTCTCCATCCCGGCTTTGAGAAGTCGGAACAAAGTTCTATTGTCCGATCATCAACCGCTGGAGCGAACCCATGAATGACGATATTCCTTCCGTCACCCTGCCCTCCGGAAAAGAGGTTCCCGCCCTTGGCCTCGGCACCTGGAACATGGGGGAGACCAGGTCATCCGCGCCGCAGGAGGTCGAAAGCATCCGCAAGGCGATCGATATCGGCATGACGCTGATCGACACGGCGGAAATGTATGCGGATGGCAGATCGGAAGAGGTGGTCGGCGCGGCCATCGCCGGTCGTCGACAGGACGTGTTTCTGGTCAGCAAGGTCTACCCCTGGAACGCCAGCGAAAGAGGCACGGCTGAGGCCTGCGAGCGCAGCCTTGCAAGGCTCGGCACCGACCATATCGACCTCTATCTGCTGCACTGGCGCGGCGAGCATCCGCTGGCAGAAACCGTAGCGGCTTTCGAAAGGCTGAAGAGCGACGGCAAGATCGGCGACTGGGGCGTCTCCAATTTCGACACCGACGACATGGAGGAGCTTTTCGCGGTTCCAGGCGGCAAGAACTGCGCCGCCAATCAGGTGCTCTACAATCTGTCCCGGCGTGGGCCGGAGTTTTCGCTGCTGCCCTGGTGCCAGGAGCGCGGCGTGCCGCTGATGGCCTATTCCCCCATCGAGCAGGGCCGCATCTTGAAGAACCACGAACTCATCCGCATCGCCAAGGCCTATCAGGCGACACCGGCGCAACTGGCGCTCGCCTTTCTTCTGGAGAGGGACGGCGTCATCGCCATCCCGAAATCCGCCAGCGTTTCCCGTGTCGAGGAAAATCGCGGCGCGACCGATCTTGAAATAACCGAGGAAGACTGGGCCGCTCTGGATGCCGTCTTCCCGCCGCCAACGCGCAAGACCTCGCTGGAAATGCTTTGATATAACAGTGCTTTAAGACACTGTCCGGAATCTCTCTAACAGGCAGTTGAATCGGAATGTGAGCAAAGCAATTGTGCCAGCGCCACGGCAGGCGGCACTTGAAAAACGGCGCGGAAAACCGCGCCGTTGTGTCCAGAAAAGCACCGCTCCGTTACGGTATGCGCCGCTCATATTCTTCTTTCAGTCCCAGCCATGTATCCCAGAACGGCCCCGGCTTCTTCTCCTGAAGACGGGCGGCGAGAATGTCGAGATGCACATGCCAGCCAGCGCTGACGTCAAGCCTCGTCTTCCTGTCGGCCAGCCGGCGATGAACCAGCGTCAGCAGCACATCCTTGCCAAGAGCCTGAAGCTCGATCGACACCTCGCCACCTTCGCCCCAACTGAAGACGAGACGGTGCGGTGGGACCACGGTAATGATGCGGGAAGCCATACGGTCTTCTTCGGAAAAGCCTTCCGGGCGCCGGCCCGGCGGATCGGAAAGCTCATCGTTGCGCCAGACGAGTTCGAACGGCGCATCGGGCGCAAGCCGCATTTCGCCGGACGCCAGCCAGCGACGGCGAAGCTCGCTTTGTGTGAGATAGGCCCATACCCGCTCGATCGGCCCCGGCAGCAGCCGTTCGATCTTCAGGGTCGTCGGTTCGACAAGACGGCCATAGGCGTCAGGCATTGCAATATCAGCCATTGTCATTTCCTCCATCTGCAGGGATTTTTCCCTGATCATCCTCCCTGAGCATCTGCTCAAGAATATCGAGGCGGCTGCCCCAGAACTGTCGGTAGAAATCGAGCCATTCATGCGCCTCTGCCAACGGTTCCGGCGCAAGGCGGCAGACATGGATGCGCCCCCTCACCTCGCGGCGAATAAGCCCCGCGTTCTCCAGCGCCTTGATATGTTTCGAGGCGGCGGCGAGCGATATGTCGAACGGCCGGGCCAACTGGCTCACCGTTCGCTCACCAAGGGAAAGATCGCGCAGCATCGTGCGCCGCGTGGCGTCGCCGAGGGCATGAAAGACAGTGTCGAGATGTGAAGCGGATAATTCAACCATGTTGTTGAATATAGACGGTCGACCCGGAAAGTCAACCATATGGTTGAATATATGGCGATCCGGGCGAAGCCATAAAAAAACCCGCGGCAAACCGCGGGCTTATATTCCAGCATATGCTGCGGATATGGAGGTTACATCCCCTGCGGGCCGCGATTCATCGCCGCGATACCGGTGCGGCAAATCTCGATCAGGCCGAGCGGCTTGATGATCGCCACGAACTGGTCGATCTTCGACGACTTGCCGGTGATCTCGAAGATGAAATGCTCCACCGTCGCATCCACCACCTTGGCCTGAAACGCATCGGCAAGGCGCAGCGTCTCGGCACGGTCCTCGCCGGAACCGGCGACCTTGATGAGCGCCACTTCGCGCTCGATAGGCCGCTCCTGCCCGAGTTCGCGGGCGCGAACGGTGAGATCGAGAACCCGGTGCACCGGCACGATGCGCTCAAGCTGCGCCTTGATCTGCTCCAGCACGATGGGCGTGCCGCGCGTGACGATGGTGATGCGCGACAGATGCGCCTCATGTTCCGTTTCCGAAACCGTCAGGCTTTCGATGTTGTAGCCCCGGCCGGAAAACAGGCCGATGACCCGGGCGAGAACGCCCGGCTCATTGCTGACGAGAACCGACAGCGTGTGATTTTCGACGGCAGCCGTTTCCTTCTGGATGAAATAGGCCGAGCCGGTGGGTTGTAGGTGTGCGTTCATGTCCTTTTCCTCTCCCGGCTCAGACTAGCTGACGGCCCTTGGCGTCGATGGCGTTGGCAACCGCTTCATCCGTCGCCTCATCCGGCAACAGCATCTCATTATGGGCTTTACCAGACGGGATCATCGGGAAGCAATTGGCAAGATTGGCGACGCGGCAATCGAAAATGACCGGCTTCTTGACCGCGATCATTTCTGCAATCTTGTCGTCCAGCTCCTTCGGATCGTCGCAATACATGCCGACCGCGCCATAGGCTTCCGCCAGCTTGACGAAATCGGGCATGGCTTCCGTATAGGAGTTGGACAGGCGGTTGCCGTGCAGCAGCTGCTGCCATTGGCGCACCATGCCCATATACTGGTTGTTGAGGATGAAGATCTTCACCGGCAGACCGTACTGGATGGCGCAGGACATTTCCTGAATGCACATCTGGATCGAGGCGTCACCGGCAATATCGATGACCAGCGCGTCCGGATGGGCGACCTGAACGCCGATGGCCGCCGGCAGGCCGTAGCCCATGGTGCCGAGACCGCCCGAGGTCATCCAATGGTTCGGCTCCTCGAAACCGAAGAACTGCGCCGCCCACATCTGATGCTGGCCGACTTCGGTGGTGATATAGGTGTCGCGGCCCTTCGAAGCCTCATAGAGCCGCTGCAAGGCATATTGCGGCATGATGACATCGTTGGAGTTCTTGTAGGCGAAGGAATTGCGTGCGCGCCAGCGCTCGATCTGCGCCCACCAGTCGGCCGTCTGCGCCTTCTCAACCTTCTTCGGCAGAGCGCGCCACAGGCGAACCATATCTTCCAGAACATGGCTGACATCGCCGATGATCGGCACGTCGACGCGAACCGTCTTGTTGATCGAGGACGGATCGATATCGATATGGATCTTCTTCGAATTCGGCGAGAACGCATTGATGCGGCCGGTAATTCGGTCGTCGAAACGCGCACCGACGCAGACCAGAACGTCGCAATCATGCATCGTCATGTTGGCTTCGTAGGAACCGTGCATGCCCAGCATACCGAGCCAGTTCTTGCCGGAAGCCGGATAGGCGCCGAGACCCATCAGCGTCGAGGTGATCGGGAAGCCGGTCAGCTCGACCAGTTCGCGCAGCAGCCGGGTTGCCTCGGGGCCGGAATTGATGACGCCGCCGCCGGTATAGAAAACCGGCTTCTTCGCCTTCGACATCAGGTCGATGGCGGCATGAATGGCGTTCAGATCGCCCTGAACCTTCGGCTTGTAGCTCTCGTGCTGGGTGGCGGCGGAGGGCGGCGTGTAGGTGCCGGTGGCGAACTGGATGTCCTTCGGAATATCGACGACGACAGGACCGGGACGACCCGTCTGCGCGATACGGAAGGCTTCATGGATGATGCCCGCCAGCTCGTTGACGTCCTTGACCAGCCAGTTGTGCTTGGTGCAGGGGCGCGTGATACCGACGGTATCACATTCCTGAAACGCATCGGAACCGATCAGCGTGGTGGGAACCTGGCCGGACAGGCAGACGAGCGGAATGGAATCCATCAGCGCATCCTGCAGCGGCGTGACCGCATTGGTGGCGCCGGGGCCGGAGGTGACGAGCATGACGCCGACCTTGCCGGTGGAACGGGCATAACCTTCGGCGGCATGGCCGGCGCCCTGCTCGTGACGCACGAGGATATGCTGGATGTCTTCCTGCTGGAAAATCTCGTCATAGATCGGAAGCACGGCACCGCCAGGATAACCGAAGATGTGCTCGACGCCATTGTCCTTCAGCGCCTGCAGAACGATCTCCGCACCTGTCATGCGATTGCTGTTTTCCGTATTGTCCTTATCCGTCATTGCCTGTTTCCATCCCGCTTTGGCTTTGGATATCGAGGAGCCCGAGGGCTGTTTGAAGACATAAAAAAAGGCCCCTAGAGGAGCCTCGTTCAGCGCATGGGTGCTTTCGCCGGATGGTTACACCATCCTGCCCATGCGCCGTCCCACCACGATAAGTACGTTAAGATTTTTCATGGGCCGGAGTGTTAGCCACAAAAGCCCCAGCCGTCAACGCATATTGCAGGAAAAAATCGCCGCCACCTTCTTTTATTACCGGAAAGGCTGCTTGCGCGAAATTTTCGAACGCAGCCGATACACATGTTGTTAAGCATAATCTTTTAATATCGAGAACGCAGATACTGCCCGAACCACCGCGATCATCCGCATGTACCGGGAAAAAATGTGAGTAACGACACGTTTCATAGTGCGTCCCGCATGGACGAAAACGAACGGCGATCCGGCCAGCAGCCGGCGAACCGCATGCTGGGCCGCGTCATCGCCTGTAACGGTGCGCATGCCACCATCGCCGCCGAAACGGAACCCGGCACCACCGATGTCTCGCAGCTCTGGTCCGTCGGACGCCTGATCTCCATCGAGATGGGTACGAGCCGTGTCGCAGCGCTGGTTTTTTCCATGCGAACCGGCGAGGACTACTGGGCGGCGGACAGGCCGAACAGGCTGCTGGTCGAGGTTGAACTGGTTGGCGAAGTCTATCGCACCGAGGACGGCAGCGAGCGCTTTTCCACCGGCATCTCCCGTTACCCCTATCTGGGTGCGGTGGCGCATCGCATCCGCACCAGCGATCTTGCCAAGATTTACGACAGCGGCAAGCGCGACGCCTGCACGATCGGCAGGCTGACGCAGGACGACACGATCAACGCCACCATCAGCATTCCCCAGATGCTCGCCAAACATTTCGCCGTCGTCGGCTCGACGGGCGTGGGCAAGACCACCGCCGTCTCGCTGCTTCTGAACAAGGCGATCGAGACCGACCCGAAGCTGCGTGTCCTCATTCTCGATCCGCATAATGAATTCGCGGCTGCCTTTCCCGATCATTCGGTCGTCATCGACACCGATACGCTGGATCTTCCCTTCTGGCTGATGCGCCTTGAGGAATTTGCGGAAGTGATTTTCCGCGGCCGCAAACCCGTGCCGGAAGAAATGGACGTCCTTCGCGACCTCGTTCCGGAAGCGAAAAAGGCATTTCGCGGCACCGATGGTTCCGCCGTGCGCCGCACGTCCGACAAGAGCGCGATCACGCCGGATACGCCGGTGCCCTATCGCATGGCCGATCTCCTCGCCCTCATCGACGAGCGTATCGGCCGGCTGGAAGGGCGTGGCGAAAAACCCGCGCTGCGCTCGCTGAAAGGCCGCATTCTCTCGGCCATCAACGACACACGCTACAATTTCATGTTCTCCAGCAATACGATCAGCGACACCATTCTGGAGACGGTCGCGCATATTTTCCGCATTCCCGGGGAAGGCAAGCCGATTTCGGTGTTCCAGCTCTCGGGCATCCCCTCCGAAGTGGTGAATTCGGTGGTCTCCGTCCTCTGCCGCATGTCCTTCGAACTGGCGGTGCTGGCACGCGGCTCGCTGCATATGCTTGTCGTCTGCGAGGAAGCGCACCGTTATGTGCCTGCCGATCCCGAGCGCGGCTTTTTCCCCACCCGGCAATCCATTGCCCAGATCGCCAAGGAAGGCCGTAAATACGGCATTTCGCTCGGCGTCATCAGCCAGCGGCCAAGCGAGCTGGACCAGACCATCCTGTCGCAGTGTTCGACCGTTTTCGCCATGCGGCTGTCGAACGAGATCGACCAGAAGATCATTCTCTCCGCCGTACCGAACGCATCGACCTCGACCACCAGCTTTCTGTCTTCCATCGGCAATGGCGAGGCCATCGCCTTTGGCGAGGCCGTCAATGTGCCGATGCGCATGCGTTTCGACCGCGTGGCCACGGCCAAATTGCCGAAGGCGAGCGGCACCATCAGCCATACGAACCATGAAACCCCTGACACGGTCGATCTGAACAACATCGTCACCCGCATGCGCGCCACGGCCAAGCCTGTTATCACCGGTTTCCAGCAAAGCGTCGAAGCAGCCTTTTCCGATCTGCCGGAGCCGGCAGGCGCACCACGGGAGGCGGACGACATCGACCGCTGGAAGCGGGAACTGGGAACGGCCGCACCGGAGGGATACGAGCCCTATCGCCCGGACATGCTGCCCGGCCGCCCGCTCTCCCCATCGCCAAATCCGGCGGCACCCGATGCCGCCTCCGGCGCCGTCAACGAATTGCGCAAGGCGAGTTTCCAGATGCAGGCACAGAATGGTCCACCGTCCGGCGATGCACGTCCTTCGCTCCGGGAAAGCCTGCTGAAGAAACCGCTCGGCAGTCTCTACCGGAAAGACTGATGGGCGCTCTCACGGCTGGATACGTGTCCAGTCGCCCCCCATCTGGTTGCGAAACCAGGTCATCTGCCGTTTGGCATATTGACGGGTCGCGGCCGCCGATTTTTCGATCACCTCCGCCTCGCCGATGCGCCCGGCCAGCATATCGGCAATCTGGGCAACGCCGATCGCCTTCATTGCGGTGGCATCGGATGCGAGGTTGAGCGCGAGAAGCGCCTGCACCTCCTCCACCGCCCCGCTATTCATCATCATCTCGAAACGCCGGTTGATGCGGTCATGCAGCACCGGCCTTTCCGGCAGGACGACGAATTTTTGCGCCCGGTCGGGATCGACGATCATCGGGCCGCTGGCGCGCTGAAAATCCCGGATCGACTTTCCGGTCGCCTTGAGCACCTCCAGCGCCCGGACGATACGCTGGCCGTCTCCCGGCTGCAGCATATCCGCCATGGCCGGATCGTGCCGTGCGAGTTCGGCATGGAGCGCAGCCGCCCCCTCCCCGATCAGCCGGGCACGCAGCCCATCGCGGATGTCATCCGGAATGGCGGGCATATCGGAAAGCCCGCCCGTCAGCGCCTTGAAATAAAGCCCCGTACCGCCGACGATGACGGGCAAACGCCCCTGCCCGCGCAAATCCGCAAGCAGGGCGGAAATCTCCCGCAGCCATTCGCCGGTTGAATAGAGGCTGCTCGCCGGCACATGGCCGTAGAGAAGATGCGGCACGCCTTCCATCTCGTCTTCGGACAGCCGCGCGGTCAGCACCCGCAGCGTATCGTAAACCTGCATACTGTCGGCATTGATGACGACGCCGTCCCGCTCCCGCGCCAGACGAAGCGCAAGCGCGGACTTGCCGCTTGCCGTCGGGCCGGTTATCAGGATCGCATCAAAATTCTCATCAAGGTTTTTCATCATGGCTCTCGTTGCCACGCTTATCGCCAATCCGTCAAATCCTGTTCTGACATCGGCCCTCGGCGAGGCGGCCGCAAAGGCCGTCAACGCATCGGGCCTTTATTGGCTGGCCGATGGCATTGCCTGCGATATCGCCCTGCCTTCCGGCACCGCAGCCGAACAGGCTCGCAGTGCTATTGCAGCCACGCTTGTCGGAAAACCGATCGATATCGTCATCCAGGAACAGGATCAGCGCCGCAAGAAACTGCTGATCGCCGATATGGATTCGACCATGATCGGCCAAGAATGCATTGATGAGCTGGCCGCCGAAGTCGGGCTGAAGGAAAAAGTTTCCGCCATTACCGCCCGCGCCATGAATGGCGAGATCGCCTTCGAACCCGCACTGCGGGAACGTGTGGCGCTGCTGAAGGGCCTGCCTGTCTCGGTTATCGACGATGTCATCGAAAAGCGCGTCACGCTTACCCCCGGCGGCAGGGAGCTGATCGCCACCATGAAGGCCAAGGGCTATTACACCGCCCTCGTTTCCGGCGGCTTCACCGTCTTCACCGGCCGCGTCGCCGCCATGCTGGGTTTCGATGAGGACCGCGCCAATCTGCTCGGCGAAGCCAATGGCGAACTTGACGGCACCGTGGCCGAACCGATCCTCGGCAAGCAGGCCAAGGTGGATGCGCTGAACGATATTGCCGCAAGGCTCGGCATCTCGCCGGAAGAGGCGATGGCGGTCGGCGATGGCGCCAACGATCTCGGTATGCTGCATCTGGCCGGCGCAGGCGTTGCCCTGCACGCCAAGCCCGCCGTGGCCGCCGAGGCGCAGATGCGCATCGACCATGGCGACCTGACGGCGCTTCTCTACATCCAGGGCTACCGCAAGACGGATTTTGTCACTCCATGATCATCCGAGAGACGCCAAGACTCATTCTGCGCGAGTGGAAGGAGAGCGACCGTGACCTGTTCCGCGAAATCAACGCCGACGAAAAGGTCATGGAGTTTTTCCCCTTCCGCCGCAGCCATGCGGAAGCGGACGCCGTGCTGGAAACCATCAACGGCATGATCCGCGGCAGCGGCTATGGCTTTTATGCCATGGAACTGCGTGAAACCGGCGAGGTCATGGGCTTCTGCGGCATCTCCCCCGTCATGAACCTCGATCCGCCCTTCCCGGTCGGCACCATGGAGATCGGCTGGCGGCTCGCCACCCGCTTCTGGGGCCACGGCTATGTCACGGAAGCGGCGCAGTCGCTGCTCGTCATGGCCTTCGATGAAAAGGAAACGCCGGAAATCGTCTCCTTCGCCGTCCACAACAACCACCGTTCGACGGCGGTGATGGAGCGCATCGGCCTGAAGCGCGATCCTTCCCGTGACTTCGACCATCCGCGCGTGCCGGAAGACACACATCCGCATCTGCGGCCGCACGTCACCTATGCGCTGACGCTGGAGGAATGGCGGGCGCGATAAGACACCTGCCCGCCAGTTCCCAAGGTCATTTTACGGCGGCATTGCCGCCATCGGCGAACAGAGCGGCACCGGCGACGAAGCTCGCCATGGGGCTCGCGAGGAAAAGCGCTGCCCGCGCAATTTCCGGCGGCTCAGCGATACGTTTCATCGCGTGCAGGCCGGCGGCCCATTCCTTCTGCGCGTCGTCTCCCGCAGCAGGTGTATCGACCCCGCCGGGCAGCAGCGCATTGGCGCGAATGCCTTTGACCGCATAATCGGCGGTGATGCCTTTCACCAACCCCATCAACCCCGCCTTGGCCGCGCCATAAGCCGCCATGCCCGGTATGCCGGCGCTGGTGCCGACAAAGCTCGAGGTGAAGACGATGGAACCGCCACCCCGCATCAACATCGGCGGAATCTGGTAACGCGCACCCAGAAAGGCGGAGGTGAGATTGACATTGAGCGCATGATCCCATTCCGCAGGCGAAATCTCCGCCAGCGGTTTCATGGCTCCCACCGCTCCGGCATTGTTGACGGCGATATCGAGGCCACCGAAGACGCTTATGGCCGCATCCGCCAGCCGGGCATGGGTTTCGGCAACACCGGCATCGCCGGCAACCGTGTGGACCCGGCCGCCGGCCTCACGAATGTCTGCGGCAACCTCATGCAGGGCCTTTTCGCCGCGCGCATTGATGACAACGGCCGCACCTTCGGCGGCAAACAGCATCGCCGTCGCCCGGCCGATGCCGGATGACGCGCCGGTGATGATGGCAACCTTGTTTTCGAGTAATTTCATATTCTTGGCCTCCGTTCGATGGAGACCAAGAATTAGAGAGCGGCCGGGATCACAACCACCCGATTCCTGCCTGACCGGGCGGAAAACGCCTTATTCGAGCGGCAGCGCCACGACGCGCAGATTACCCTGCGCATCAGCCACCATCATATGCGCGTTCTTGCGGCCCTCGGATTTCAGGCCGTTGACGCGCACCAGCACATCGCCCGGAACTTCCATGAAGTCCTGCCCGACCTCGACGATGATATCGCCGGCCTTCATGCCCTTCTGCTCGGCGGGCGAGCCCGGATCGACGCTCGCCACCAGCACGCCTTCGACGCTTTCGGCAATGCCCTTTTCGGTGCGCAGTTCGTTGCTCAGCACCACGAGATTCATGCCGAGCACGCTCTGCGGCGCCTCGCGCACTTCCGGCGTCTGGTCCTGCGCCTGATCGTCGGCGCCGCCATCATCTTCCGGTGCAACCACACCGCCATCGCCGTCTTCACTCTGCTGATCTTCGGCCGAGGCCTTTTCGTCGGTCGTATCCTGCAATTGCCCGAGCTTGACCTTGACGGTTTCCTCCTTGCCGTCACGCAGGATCACCACATCGACCTCCTTGCCGACCGGGCTTTCCGCCACGATCCGCAAGAGGTCGCGCATTTCATGAATATCCTTGCCATCGAATTTCAGCACGACATCGCCGGCCTGGATCGGGCCGTTCTCCACCGGTCCGCCCTTGGCGACACCGGAAATAAGCGCCCCCTTGGCGCTGTCCATACCGAGGCTCGCTGCTACGTCATCAGTAACAGGCTGAACGCGAACGCCGAGCCAGCCGCGGCGGGTCTCGCCGAATTCGATGAGCTGCTGCACGATATTCTGGGCAAGCTCCGTCGGCACGGCGAAACCGATACCGATGGAACCACCACTCGGCGAAATGATCGCGGTATTGATGCCGATCACTTCACCCTTCATGTTGAAGAGCGGACCGCCGGAATTGCCCTTGTTGATGGCCGCATCCGTCTGGATAAAATTGTCATAGGGGCCGGCATTGATATTGCGGCCGCGCGCGGAAATGACGCCCACGGTCAGCGATCCGCCAAGCCCAAAGGGATTGCCGACGGCCATCACCCAGTCGCCGATGCGCATGCTGCGCGAATCGCCGAACTTGACGGCCTTCAGCGGCGTTTTCGGCTCCACCTTCAACACCGAAAGGTCGGTCTTGGTATCGGTGCCGACCAGCGTTGCCTTGAGCTTCGAGCCGTTCGGGAAAATCACCTCGATAGCGTCGGCACCCTCGATGACGTGGTTGTTGGTGACAACGTAGCCGGCAGGATCGATGACGAAACCCGAGCCCAGCGAACTCACCTTTTCGCCACCCTCGGGCTTCTGGCTGTCGAAATAATCCTTGAAGAATTCCTGAAAGGGCGAGCCCTCCGGCAGACGCGGCGGAACCGGGCCCTTGCCCTCGGTCTTGACGTTCTGCGACGTGGAAATATTCACCACCGCATCGAGAAGCGGCTCGGCGAGATCGGCCACCGATTCCGGCCCATGGCTCTGCGCTCTCGCAGCAACCGGTGCCGTCAGGCTACCTGCCACAAGCGCGATGCCCGCGACTGCGGCGATGCTGCTGCGAAAAGGCGAAAGAAGGGTCACGGCCATAAGCGTCCTCGCGTTTCAAATAGTCTTGCCCTGCATATATCGGCAAAGCATAAGGCGGAATGATGAAGTGTAAAAATACCTTTTCGTGAACAGGCGGGGGACGCCTTGCCCTTAGCCACAGCATTGGCACGAAAACGGACTAAAAAGAAAGGGCCGGTAAAACCGGCCCCTCCAAAATCATTTTTTCCGCTATCAGTTCGCCGGCGCTGGCGCAGGGGCAGCCGGAGCGGCAGGGGCCGCACCGTCGATATTGTTGAAATAACGGAAGAAGGTCGAGTCCGGGGACAGAACCAGCGTCGTGCCGTTGCCGTTCAGCGCATTGGCATAGGCCGACATGGAGCGATAGAACTCGAAGAAGTTCGGATCGCGCTGGAAAGCCTCGCCGAACACCTTGTTGCGCTCCGCATCGCCTTCACCGCGCAGAACTTCGGACTGACGGCGGGCGTCGGATTCCAGCTCGACGACCTGACGGTCGGCGATGGCGCGGCGGCGCTGCGCCTCTTCGTTACCGCGGGCGCGGATCAGTTCGGCCTCGGCCAGACGTTCCGACTTCATACGCTCGAAGGTCTGCTGCGAGACTTCCTGCGTCAGGTCGGTACGGCGGATGCGGACATCGACGATGCTGATGCCGAGCGATTCCGCATCGGGACGCAGATCGTCCCGCACTTCCTGCATCATCGATGCACGGGCATCCGAGAGCGCCGATTCGAAGCCGCGCAGACCGTAGACCCGGCGCAGCGATGCGTCGAGACGGGTACGCAGGCGTGATTCCGCCGACATCTGGTCACCCGAGACCGTCTGCCGGAAGCGGCGCGCATCCGTGATGCGATAGACCACGAAGGCATCGACCTCGTAGAACTTGCCGCCGGAAACCTGAACACGGATATTGTCGTGATCGAAGCGCAGCGCCCGGTTCTCGATATATTGCACCCGGTCGGCATCCATGAAGGCGAAGGGCAGCTTGAAATAGAGGCCCGGCGCGGTTTTCACATCCTGGATTTCACCGAAGCGGACGACGATGGCCTGCTGGCGCTCGTTGACGACGAAGATCGACGAGTAACCGAGGAAAAGCACGACGGCGAGACCGACGAGAATGGCAGAAAGACGGTTACCCATATCAGTTGCCTCCCTGCTGTGCTGCGCCCGGATTGTTGCGCATGATCTCGTTCAGAGGCAGATAAGGCACCACGCCCTGTTTCTCGTCGATGATGATCTTGTTGGAACCCTTCAGGACCTGCTCCATCGTTTCCAGGAACATGCGCTGGCGGGTCACGTCCGGCGCGGTGCGATACTGGTCATAGATGGAGACGAAACGCTGCGCCTCACCCTGCGCCTCGTTGACGACGCGCGACTTGTACGCATTCGCTTCTTCGAGGATCTGCGCGGCCTGACCGCGAGCGGCGCCGAGCTTCTGGTTGGCGTACTGGTTGGCTTCCTGAACGAAGCGGTCTTCGTCCTGTTCGGCACGCTGCACTTCATCGAAGGCATCGGCCACTTCGCGCGGCGGCGCCGCATCTTCGATGGCCACGGCATTGATGGAAATGCCGGCGCCATAACCGTCCATGGTGGACTGGATGATGGTGCGCACATCCGCCGCAATCGCCTGACGGTTATCGCGGAAAATGTCCTGTGCCGGACGGCGGCCGACGACTTCGCGCATGGCGCTTTCGGAAACCTGCTGCAGGGTTTCGGCCGGGCTGTCGACGTTGAAGAGATAGGATTTCGGATCGGAAACCGTATAGAGCACCGAGAACTGCACGTTGACGATGTTCTGGTCGCCGGTCAGCATCACGCCGCTCGAAGAAGACGACGAAGCGCGCGAACCGATATTCTGCTGCTGCTCGGTAACCTTGACGATTTCAACCGTCTCGATCGGCCACAGATGGAAATGCAGACCGGGCATCGAGATTTCGTCCTTCGGGCGGCCGAAACGCAGTTCCACGCCGCGCTCGTCCGGCTGGACGGTATAGATGGACTGAATGCCGAGGAAAACCAGCACGACGAGAACCACGATGGCAACCGCGCCGCCGTTGAAGCCGCCGGGCAGCACATTCTTGAAACGGTCCTGGCTGCGCCGGATGATCTCTTCCAGATCGGGCGGGCCGCCATTGCCGCCGCCACCGCCGCGAGGCCGGTTAGGCCCCTGCCCCCATGGGCCGCCACCGCCGCCCTGGTTGTTTCCTCCACCGCCGCCGCCCCAAGGGCCGCCGCCGCCATTCTGATTGCTCCAGGGCATCAATACCTCTTTATAAAAGCCTCTCCCGGTTCCGTTCGAAAGCGATTGCTCGCGTGCGGCGGGAATATCGACCCGTTATAGGAAGGAGAAGCGTCCGTTTCAACGCAGAGGTGGTAACTAAATACCCAATCAGGGTAAATAGTTCACTTTGACGCGGCTCTTCGCACATAAGTGGTAAACAGAACCGGATAATTGTCCTTTTCCCCTGCGGGAGCAGGGATTTCCTCGGTTTTCTCAAAAACGGCAGGATCGATTTCCGGAAAAAAAGTGTCGCCATCGAGTTTTACCGCGACATGGGTGACGGAAAGTTGATCGGCGAAGGGCATGGCCTGACGGTAAATCTCACCGCCACCGGCTACGAAGACCTCATCCACACCCAGTTCCGCAGCCTTGCTTCCCGCGAGCTTCAAAGCCTCCTCCAGCGAGGAGACGACATCCACGCCTTGCGGCCGGTAATCGGCATTGCGGCTGACGATGATATGCGGGCGGCCCGGCAATGGACGCTCGCCGACGGATAAAAATGTCTTGCGGCCCATGATGAGCGGCTTGCCCATCGTCATCGCCTTGAAGCGCTTGAGGTCGGTAGAGAGTTTCCACGGCATGTCGAGGTCGCGGCCGATGACGCCGTTTTCGGACACCGCGACGATGATGGTGACGCGTGGCTCGCTCATACCGCGATCGGCGCCTTGATGCTTGAATCGGCCTCGTAGTTTTCCAGCGTAAAGTCTTCGAACTTAAAGGCGAAAAGATCCTTCACATCCGGGTTGAGGCGCATCGTCGGCAGGGCCTTGGGCGTGCGCGTCATCTGCAGCTTCGCCTGTTCGAAATGATTGGCATAGATATGCGCATCGCCGAGCGTATGGACGAAATCGCCCGGCTTCAGGCCGGTGACCTGCGCCACCATCAGCGTCAGAAGCGCATAGGAGGCGATGTTGAACGGCACGCCGAGGAAAATGTCGGCCGAGCGCTGATAGAGCTGGCAGGACAGCTTTCCATCGGAAACATAGAACTGGAACAGGCAATGACAGGGCGGCAGCGCCATTTCATCCACAAGCGCCGGGTTCCAGGCCGAAACGATATGACGGCGGGAGTTCGGATTGGTTTTCAGGCCCTCGATCAAAAGCGCGATCTGGTCGACATGGCGACCGTCCGGTGCGGGCCACGAGCGCCACTGCGCACCATAGACCGGACCGAGATCGCCGTTCTCGTCGGCCCACTCATCCCAGATGGAAACGCCGTTTTCCTTGAGATAGGCGATATTGGTATCGCCCTTCAGGAACCACAGCAGTTCATGAATGATGGAGCGCAGATGCAGCTTCTTGGTGGTGAGAACCGGAAAACCTTCGGAAAGGTCGAAACGCATCTGGTAACCGAACACCGAGCGCGTGCCCGTGCCGGTGCGGTCTCCGCGGTCGGAGCCGGTTTCCATCACATGCCGGAGAAGATCGAGATATTGTTTCATGCGTTCTGCCGCCGATTCCCTGATATCAGGGGAATATAATAGCACAGGGCGGCAGAACCAATCATCTAATGCGGGCTTATCCCCGTTAAATCAAAGCGACTGGAGTTTGCCCAGTTCCTTGGCGACCAGATAATAAAAGGTCACGCGCGATTTGGAGCGGTCCGCAGCCATGGCCTTGGCAACGGCATCGATTGCCTGATCGGCCGTACCGTCGGTCACGCCGAGCTTCTTGCCGCACCAGCTCGCCTTCACACGCGCAAGCTCTTCCGGATCGGAAGCGGACACCAGCGAGGAATCCCGGTTGCGCAGGGCGATGCCGAGATGCTTGACGATCTTGCCGACCACCGCTTCGTCGGCTGCTGCGTCGTATTTCTTCACATCTGCGAGATAGTCAGTCATGTCCACTCCTTCGTGTGTCCCCGGCCCGGTGTTGCTTCTGGTGACCGGTTGCATGGACAATGGGACAGCAATCCCTCGTCGTCAAGAATTGTCTAAAGTGCGGGCCGCAATCACGAAACCTTTTCATGGAATTGTCATCACCCCCCTTTTCTCAGGCGGTCGAAACGCCTATATGAGCCTTGCCGGGGCAACCCGGCTATGGCGATAAACGGTCGGTGTAATAAACCTATTGGACCCGGGGGCGGTACCCGGCGCCTCCACCAAAAACCGGCGGACTTTCATGAGACGAAGGCCGGCTTTTGATGGGGGCGAAATAGGATCGACAAGGGCGTAAAGATCGAACTTTTGCTCGGCATGATACCGCCGTTATCGGGTCACAAGTGTAGTTGCAAACGACAACAACGCTAAGGAATATGCTCTCGCTGCCTAATGGCGGTGCGGGAATTCCGCTCTAAAGTCCTCACGGTTAGCCCCGTGAGGCGGGGTTCGGAGGTACCTGGCAACAGAAACCTCCACCTTCTCCATTTTGCCTGAATTGGTTATATGATAGCTGACTCGCAATCGGCATTGGCTTTTCCGTTGCTGCCGTTCAGGACATTGCGTATACTTGGCCAACGCGTGAGCGTCAGGATCGGAAATGATCCCGGCTCAAGGATTACGCGAAGATTCAAAGTGTTACAGCGTCCTTGGCGCGCAAGCCGCGCCGTGCATGAAAAGACGTTCGAATAAGGGAAAGACAGGACCGCATGGGGCAGGATCATATCCGTTACGACATTCTCGCACAGGATGCCCTTCGCGGCGTTATTCGTAAGGTTTTGGGTGAAGTGGCCGCAACCGGTCGTCTGCCCGGCGACCACCACTTTTTCATCACCTTCCTGACCGGCGCGCCGGGCGTGCGGATTTCCCAGCACCTCAAGGCGAAATATGCCGAGCAGATGACCATCGTTATCCAGCATCAGTTCTGGGATCTGAAAGTAACCGAAACCGGCTTCGAAATCGGCCTGTCCTTCTCGGATACGCCGGAAAAGCTGGTGATCCCTTATAACGCCATTCGCGGTTTCTACGATCCTTCTGTCAATTTCGAGCTCGAATTCGACGTGCCTCTGGCCGAAGAGGAAGAAATCGAAGACGCCGAGATCACCGCTTATCCCGTTTCCCATGAGGCAAAGCCCGCTGCCGCTTCCGAGACGCCCAAATCCGGCGAGGAAAAGAAGGAAGGCTCGGTCGTTTCGCTGGATGCCTTCCGCAAGAAGCAATAACGGCTTTTACGCAGCGCTTACGAAACCCAAGGAGACATATCCCCATGGCGGCCGATATCGTCAATCTGCGCCAGTTTCGCAAACAGAAAGCCCGTAGCGAAAAAGAAAAGCAGGCGGAGCAGAACCGCCTGTCCTTCGGCCGCACCAAGACCGAAAAAAATCTTACCTCGGCCCTGAACGAAAAGGCCGAAAAGGCGCTCGATCAGGGGCGGCTCGAAAAAAACGATGACGGGGCCGGCAAAGACTGACAGGCCGGCCGACCGTCGCGGATTTCGGGACTATTCGAAAAGAATCGAAAAACAGGGACTTGCCGGGGAGACATGATTGAGACCTCCAACCGGTTTCACCGGAGACCGATCTGATGATCCGCAAGCACTCCGCGACGTTGCACGGTCACCGCACCAGCATTTCACTCGAGGACGCCTTCTGGGACGAGCTGAAAACCATTGCGGAAAGACGCAAGATCAGTTTCGCGGCGCTGCTCGCCGAAATAGACGACAACCGCTCCGCCGACAGCAATTTGTCCTCGTCACTGCGGGTTTATGTGCTGAACTGGCTGAAAACCCGCTGAGGTTTTCCGGCGTGAGTAAAGATACGCAATCGGTCACGGCCTGTGGATGCCTCTATCCGAATTTGTCCCCCCGGACTACAAAAATTACTGCCAAAAACTCGTAACGCCGTGAAAGCATTCATTAAACATTGGCGGCCTAGTCTGCGCTGCAAGGCATTTCCCGTATTGCGTAGCCTTGCTTTCAAATACTGTTTCCAGACCTTTGCCATCCCTCACATCCACCACGAAGCGTTCCCGGGTTTCCGCCGTTAGGGAACGAGTTTACCGTGAGATTGTCGACTCATGCTCGAGGATGATGCAACGTTCCGGGACAGGTTTCCCACTTTCGCAATATGAAGGCCGATCAGCCCTCCCCTGCCCGCAAGCTCACGGCGTCGCGGGAGCATTTTCCGGCGCCAGTTGCCGGATGGCATTTTCCGTCGGAGGCACCACCAGAACAGGCGCAGATTGCCGCTCGGGCGTCGGCTGTTGCCCCTGTTCCTGTTGTTGCTGTTGCTGCTGCAACCGCTCCTGCTGTTCCTTTTCCTGACGCAGACGTTCTTCGGCCGCAGCCTTTAAACGCGCCTCTTCTTCCGCCTTGGCCTTGGCTTCCGCCTCCGCCCGTTTCTTCTCGGCCTGCCGCTCGGCCGCCTGAGAGCGATAAAGCGCCACTTCCCGGCGCAGGCGCTGCTTTTCGAGAACGCTGGCCTGCATAGCCTCCACCCGACGGCGTTCCTTTTCGAAAGCCCGGAGCGACAGGTAATTGCTGAGCGTCGAAACGTCGGTCGTCAAAGCCGGCGCGGCAAGCGGGCCGTTATAATTCAGGCGCACCGAAGGCTCGGCCCCCGCAACGGTTTCGGTGCCGGGATTGAACAGGAGATCGAGGTCGCCATTCACGGTCGAAGCCGCAAGATCAACCGTTACATCGGCCGTCAGCGTTACCGGATCGATCCCCGCACGCAAATTCTTGAAATGAAGCGCGCCGCCATTCAGCGAGAACGGCAAGGCCACATCGCCGAGGCCGATTTCACCCTGCCACAGGCTCTGGTCCACCAGCGGCCGCACCTTGGGCGCGTCGATCGGTTGCTGCAAGCCGTCCGCCGCCTGCAGGATCGGTGGCAGGGTGCCGGGATTGAGCCCCTTCAGCACCAACCCACCGACCCGGATTTCACCCGAGCCGCCTGCCGATTTCAGCATTTCACCGACGCTCTTGCCGGTCGATTCGGCCGTCAGGTCGATGGCGACCCGGCCTGCCGCGACCGGCCCATTGGCATTCGCCCACAGGATCGGCTCCGGATTGGCGTCGGTGACCGCGATCTTGGTGCGGAAAATGCCCGCCCCCTCGCCCGTCGACATGGCGAGCCGTCCCGTGAGTTTGCCGCCCATGAAGGTGCCGGCAACTTCGTCGAGAGAGAGGCTGCCCGCATCATGCGTGACCTTGGCCGAAACACCCGTGACCGTGCCGAAAGGGCCGGCCTCGAAGCTTTCCGCTTTCAAGGCAAGCGAAGCCTTGAGTTGCGGGAAGGCGGCCATGGCCAGAGGCTTGGCGTTGAGCGCCCCGGTTTCCGGATCGATTACAGGCCCATAGATCGCATCACCCAGCCAGGCGAGATCGGCCGTTCTGACCGCAAGATCGCCGGTGACGGGATAGGGCGCGGCGCGCTGGAAGGTCAGATTACCCGAGAACGGATTTCCGCCCGCCTGCCCGCCTATCGAGGAAAGCGCGATCTTCTGCCCATCCACCGCCACTTTCGCGTTGGCCTTCAACGCCATGCCGCCGCCAAGCTGCGGCAGGCCAACGGCGTTCATGATGAGATAGGGCTCGATGTCGGCGCTTTCGAGTGCCACATCGGCGCTGCCCTCACCGAAATTGGCGGATGAAACGGCAAAGGAGCCGTTCATCGAAAAATGCGTGCGCTCCGTCGAGAAGCGCAGTTCCGTCTGGGCGGGCGAGCCGAGCGTGCCGTTGAGCTTGATGGACAAAAGGCCCTCGCCATCCGCATCAAAGGGCAGCGGATCGAGCCCCGCCTGCCCGAACAGGATGGCCGTCGACTGGTTTTTCAGAACCGCTTCCAGCGACATGGCGGTATCATCGGTGATCGACAGGAAATCCGGCATCTTGGCCACGGCCGACAGTCGGCTGCCATTGACGGTACCGGAAACGGCGACATTGGCGCCGCCATTTTCGCTATTGACTGAAACATCCATGGAGAGATCGGAATTGGCGTACCACGGGGCACTCGCCGCCAGACGGCTGAGGAAGGGGTGGTTCGGCAATTTCTGCTGCAGCATGGTAAAGAGCGGCTGCATATCCGCCGCATGCAGGTTCACCGTGCCCTTGCCCGCATATTTCAGCAGCGAACCCTGCAGCTCACCCCTTGCCCTGACTTCCGCACCGGCGATGTCTCCGGCCGTCATGTTTTCCAGCGAGAGAACACCGCCCGCCATGGTGAAGGCGGTCTCGACATGATTGGCGGTCACACCGGCCATGTTGAACCGGTCGGCCTTGAATTTCGCGGTAATGCGGTGGTCGAGCACGGAACTGCCGACCTGATCGCCAAGCGCCAGACTGCCGAGCGCCTTCAGCGCATCGAGATCGATTTCGTTACCGGCGAGATCGATGGAAAGATTGGAGGTCTTGCCATCGGAGCGCCGCTCCAGCTCACCTTTCAGCGACGCATCGCCGATTGCAAGCTCCAGATTGTCGAAACGCTGGTTGAGCGTCGTCAGCGAGACATCGGCGGAAAAACCGGCTGCATTGAGCTGGCGGATCGCCGGATCGACGGAACCGGAAAGCCAGTTCGCCAGACCCGAAGGCTGGTTGGAGGCGAGAAGCAGATTGCCGTTGAAGGCAGGGCCGCCGAGAAGCGTCAACGACCCCTTGGCTTCGAGCTGCGTCCGGCCCGGCAGGGTCGCAACCGCGTTCACCACCTGCCAGCCGCTGCCTTCAGGGCGCACATCCAGCCTGATGTCGCGAATGGTCGTATCATCGGAAACGAGCGCCGGAAGGCTGATGCTCGCCTTGCCCGGCACCGGCGGAACAGGAATGCGGGCCACCATGGCGGCAAAGGCTTCAATACGCTGGCGCACCGAGGCGGTGGGCTGGCGCGAGGTCTTGCCCGTCTGCACGACGGGCGGCGCAAAGCGGGCGACATCGATCTGCTGGCCATCGGCCGTCAGGAGGAATTCCGGCTTGGCGCCGGTATCGAGCGTTGCTTCCCCGGTCACGACATAGGGATTTTCACTGCCGCCGAGCTCCATGCGGTAGCTCGGGATACGCACGCTTTCATTGGTGAGTTCAAAGCTGCCGCGGGTGCGCGGCGAGGAAAACAGCGATTGTCCGGCCTGCTGTTTCTGCTTTTCGTCCTCACGGAAACTGAAGGAGAAAGAACCGCTATAGGCGGGCTTTCCCGCCGTTGCGGCAATTGCGCCATCGAGATCGACCTCGACCGGGTGTTCGTCCGGCACCAGCCGCACCCTCAGCCCCATGCGGCCGGCGGCATAATCCGGCTCGCTGCTGGAGAGCGAGAAGGAGCCCGGATGGCCATCGACGGCGGCGCGTCCCTCCGCCTTCCACGGCCCGGCCAGCGAATTGGCGGACATGTCGGCGTTAAGCCCCGTCACCACGCGGTTGCGGCCAGATTGCTCGTCGATGAATTCGATCTGCCCGCCTTCGATCTGCACGCTTTCCAGAACCACGGTGCGGGCTGGAATTTCCGCCCGGCTGCCACGCATCCAGTCCAGCGTGCCATCTTTCAGCAGCCGGATCTTGGCCTTGGGTTCCTCGATGCGCATGTCGAAGATACGCGCTTCGCCGGAGAGGAAAGGTGCCAACTCGGCATCCATGGAAAAACGGGCGACCTGAATGAGCGGCGATCCATCCGCGTCCGTTCCGGCGCGCACATCATGCAATGTCACCGAAGGGAAAGGCAGGATACGGGCTTCGACGCGGCCATGCACCACCACCTTCTTGCCGAGAATACGGCTTGCCTGATCCTCGAAATCGCGGCGGAAATCCGTCCAGTCGACGAAATAGGGAATAAGCAGCGCCGAAAACAGCACCACGGCCAGCAATCCGCCCAGAAAAACCAGAATACGTCCGAGCACTGACCTGCATCTCCCTTCGCGAACGCTGCAAACCTATTCTTTTCTGCCTTAACGGCAAGCAGCCTTTTGTACCAATCAAATATGAGAATGATCAGACAAGCCGGAACAACTTGCCCGGATTGAAGATGTTATCGGGATCGAGCGACGTTTTGATGGCGCGCATGAGATCCAGTGCATTGCCGGCCTCTTCGGCGAGGAAACTCATCTTGCCCTGTCCGATGCCGTGTTCACCGGTGCAGGTGCCGTCCATGGCGATGGCGCGGCGGTTGAGACGGGCGACGAAGGCCTCTGTTTTCGCGACACTTTCGGCATCCTTGCCATCGAACAGAATAAGCACATGAAAGTTCCCGTCACCGGCATGGCCGACAATGGGGGCGAGAAAGCCGTTTTCCTCGATATCCCGCTGCGTTTCCACCACGCAATCCGCGAGCCGCGAAATCGGCACGCAGACATCGGTGGAAAGCCCGTCGAGATGCGGTGCAAGTGCGCGCGAGGCCCAATAGGCATCGTGCCGCGCCTTCCAGAGCTTGTTGCGCTCGGCCGCGTCGCTCGTCCAGCGGAAATCGACGCCGCCGCATTCAGCGGCGATCTCGGCAAATTGCTGCGATTGCAGCGCCGCCGTTTCCTCGGTGCCGTGGAATTCCACGAAGAGTGTCGGCTTCTCGGCGTAGTTCAGGCCGGAATAGGCATTGCAGGCCCGCACCTGCACCTCGTCCAGCAATTCGATGCGGGCGACCGGAACCCCCATCTGGATCGCCATGATGACGGCATCGCAGGCCGCCTTGATGCTGTCGAAGGTGCAGACCCCGCCGGCGATTTTTTCAGGAATACCCTGCAAGCGCAGCGTAACGGAGGTAATGACACCCAACGTTCCCTCTGCACCGACGAAAAGCCGCGTCAGATCGTAACCCGCAGACGATTTGCGGGCACGGCGGGCGGTACGGATCTCTTCGCCATTGGCAACGACGGCGGTAACGGCCAGCACATTGTCCTTCATCGTGCCGTAACGCACGGCATTGGTGCCGGAGGCTCGCGTCGAGGCCATGCCGCCGATGGAGGCATTGGCGCCGGGATCGATGGGGAAAAACAGGCCGGTATCGCGCAGATAGACATTCAGGTCCTCGCGCGTCACACCCGGCTCCACCGTCACGTCAAGATCTTCCGCATTCACCTCAATGATGCGATTCATCCGGCTGAAATCGATGCAGATTCCACCGTCAGGCGCATTCACCTGCCCTTCCAGCGAAGAGCCCGTTCCGAACGGAATGACCGGCACCTTATATTGCGCGCAGACCTTCACCACGGCCTTCACATCGTCCGCGCTCTCGGCAAAAACGACACCGTCAGGCGCCTGCAGCGTCAGATAGGTGGTGGTATGGCCGTGCTGTTCGCGAAACGCCTGTCCGGTCTGAAGCCTGTCGCCGAGCTGCTGCTTCAGCACCGCGAGCGCCGACGCGATGCCCTCTTCGTTCCGCTTTCCCGCCACCACGTCTTTCAGCGCCATCGTCCGTCTCCACCGCAACATCTGCCCGTAACGGATTCGATCCGTTACGAAATTCCGTCAGGTGGTATGGGATAAGGTAAACGCTTTGTCCAGCATCGCGATTGCGCCAAACACTGTTTGGAGGCAACCGTTTTTATTCCGCCGCCAGCAGCGGCTTGTCCTCTTCCAGCGCCTTGCGGCGGGCGGCAAGTTCAAGCTCGCGGTGAAGACGGATCTCCTCATCCGCCTGCGGTTTCGCGAAGCGGGCGATCAGCAGGTAGGAGACCGGCGTGATGTAAAGCGTCACCAGCGTCGCAAAGCCGAGGCCGCCGACGATGACCCAGCCGAGCGCGATGCGCGCTTCCGCGCCGGCACCCTGCGCCAGCACCAGCGGAACACCGCCGAGAATGGTCGCAATCATCGTCATCATCACGGGGCGCAGGCGAATGCTCGTCGCCTTTTCAATGGCTTCCCGCACGGTTGCGCCCTGATCGCGCAGATGATTGGCGAATTCCACGATGAGAATACCGTTTTTCGCCATCACCCCGACGAGGAGGACGAGCCCGATCTGGCTATAGACGTTGAGGCTTGAACCGGTGACCAGCAGCGCGATGACCGCGCAGGCAAGACCGAGCGGCACCGTCGTCATGATGATGACCGAGCTCAGCACGCTTTCGAACTGCGCCGCCAGCACGAGGAAGATGATGGCTATGGCGAAACCGAAGGTCAGCAACATGCCGCTCGAATTTTCCTCCAGCGTCGCGGCCTCGCCGAGCGGCAGCAGACGAGCGCCGGGTGGCAGGACGGACTGCGAAAGCTCGTTCACCTTTTGCAGCGCCTCACCCAGCGAAACGCCATCCTTGAGGTTGGCGGTAAAGCCGACGGAGGGAAGCTGCTGCTCGCGGTTGAGCTGCGGCGCAACCGCATTTTCCTTGAGCGACGCGATGACCGACATCGGCACGATCTTGCCGTCGCCGGTTTTCAGGAAGACGTTTTCGAGGTCGGTCGGATCGTTGATCGGCCGGGTGGAGGACAGGAGCCTGACCGGGATCGCATCGCCATCCACGAAGACGTCGACAATCGAGCGGCCTTCCAGCAGCGACTGCATGGCGCGCGACAGGCCGGTAATGTCGATGCCGAGATCCGACGCACGCTCGCGGTCGATGGAAACGGAGATTTGCGCCTGGTTGGGTTCATTGTCGAAACGCGGCGTATCGAACAGGCCGCTTTCCTCCATGGAAAGCAGTAATTTCTGCGTCGCCTCGGTCAGCGCCGCGTAGTTGCTGCCAACCATCGCCATCTGCAGGCCGTTGCCGGCACCGCGAATTCTAAGGCTGTTCGGCTGCATCGCATTGCCGCGCAGTGCCGGCACCCTGTTGGCGGCAGAGGTGACATCGGCGGCAATCTGGTTCTGCGTGCGCTCACGGTCGGCCCAGGGCGCGAGCGTCAGCACCATGAAGCCGGTATTGGACGAACCGTTCATGCCGGTGATGGAGTAGATATTGCGGATTTCGCCACTGTCACGCAGCGGCTGCAGGTTTTCCTCGATCCGCTGCAGCTGGTCACGCGTATATTCGAGGCTGACGCCCTGCGGCGCGGTGACCCGCATCATGATCGAGGCGCGGTCTTCGCGCGGCGTCAGCTCGTTCTGGATCATGCCGAAGGCGATCCACGACAGGCCGGAAAAGATCAGCGCCACGACGATGACGATCAGCGGATTGTTGAGGCAGGCGGAAAGTGTCGTTTTGTAGGTGGAGGCAAAGACATTGCCGAACCATGCGAGCGGCCCCGTCGGCTCCTTCAACCCCTCTTTCAGCATACGCGAGGCGAGCATCGGGCAGAGCGTCAGGGCCACGATGGAGGACAAGCCCACCGCGAAGGCCAGCACGAAACCGAATTCGCGGAACAGGCCGCCAAGCTGGCCCGGCAGGAAGGAAAGCGGAATGAAGACGGCGGCAAGCGTCGCCGTTGTCGCGATGACCGCGAAAAAGACTTCCTGCGTGCCGAGAACGGCAGCGGCGCGCGGCCCCATGCCTTCCGCCCGGCGGCGCACGATGTTTTCCAGCACCACGATGGCGTCATCGACCACGAGGCCAGTCGCCAGAACGATCGCAAGCAGGGTCAGAATATTGACCGAGAAGCCGACCATATAGATGGCGACGATGGTGCCGATCAGCGCCACCGGCATGGTGATCGCCGGAATGAGGGTGGCGCGCCAGTCGCGCAGGAAGAGATAAAGCACGACGACGACGATGATCGCCGAGAGACCGAGCGCCAGCTCGACCTCATGCAGCGCGCCTTCGATGAAGACGGCATCGTCACTGGTGACGACGATACGCGTACCTTCGGGCAGATTGGCCGACATGGCGTCGACGGCCGCCTTCACGCCGGTCGAGATGCTGAGCGTGTTCGACTGCGCCTGCCGGATGACACCGAGACCGACACCCTGCACGCCGTTGGAGCGCAGCGAGGTGGATTCATCATCCGCGCCCAGCATGACGGTCGCGACGTCCCTGAGGCGGATATTGTTCTTGATGAGAAGGTTGGAAAAGTCTTCGGGCTTCGTCAGGCTGGCGGTAGCGCGCACGACGATGTCCTGCGTCGTGCTTTTCAGCGACCCCGCCGGCACGTCGAGGGCTGCGCTGGCAAGCGCGTTCGAAACATCGGTCACCGTCAAACCGCGGCTGGCGAGCGCCGCCTGATTGAGATCGACCCGGAAAACCTTTTCCTGATCGCCGTAAAGCTCCACATCGGCCACGCCGTCGACGGCGGCCAGACGGTCGATGATCTCGTCATCCACAAGCTTGGTCAGGTCTTCCATGCTGAGCGTGGAGGAAGTGACGGCAAGGCGCATGATCGGCTGGCTGTCGGAATCCGCCTTGATGATCTGCGGCTCGTCGGCATCGTCAGGCAACTGGTTGGTAACGCGGCCGATGGCGTCGCGCACGTCGTTGGCGGCGACGGCCAGATCGACATTGTCACCGAATTCCAGCGTCACGCGGCTGGTGCCGAATTGCGAGTTGGACGAGATGGATTTGACGCCGCTGACCCGCGCCACCGCACCTTCGATGGTCTGCGTCACTTCCTGATCGATGGTTTCGGGTGCGGCCCCCTCATAGGTGGTCCTGACGCTGATCGTCGGCCGGTCGACATCAGGCAGTTCGCGCACTTCAACGCCCACCAGCGCCGCAAGGCCGGCAACGACCAGCAGCGTGTTGAGAACCGCCGCCAGAATCGGCCGGCGCACGAACAATGCGGTAAAGGCGAGCTTGGAATCCTGTCCGGAGGGTGGCTGCGTCGTCATTGGCTGGCAACCTCTTCAGGCTTCGGCTGGTTGCCAACGCGGACCGCGCCGCCTTCCCTGACACGCTGAAGGCCCTCGATCACGACAGGCTCGCCATCCGCCAGCTCCGCCTTGACGAGAACGGCATCGGGATTGCGCTGCACGATCTGCACCCGCACCTTGTTCGATTTATTGTCGGCCACGCGCCAGACGTAAGAGCCTTCCGCATCCCACTGCACGGCCAGTGGATCGACCGAGGCATAAGTTTCCCCGGCAAAACGCATGGTGACGCCGAAGGACATGCCCGCCCTCAGCTCGTCCTTCTCATTGCCGAACTTCGCCCGGATACGGATCGTGCGGCTCGCCTCATCGACGCGGTTGTCGACGGCCTCGATCTCGCCCTTGAAGGTCTCACCCGGCCGGGAAATGGACGTGGCCTCCACCGGCATGCCGACCTTGATCGCGGTTGCGAACCGCTCGGGGGCCCAGAAATTGACGAGAATTTCCGAACGGTCATCGATGCTGACGATGGTTGACTGCGTGGTGACGTTATCGCCGATATTGGCGGCGACGATACCCGCCACACCCTCTATCGGCGCAACGATATCGCGCCGCTTGAGATTGAGTTCGGCGGTGCTCAGCGCAAGCTTGGCGGCTTCTTCGGCAATCTGCGCATCCAGCACATCGAGGCGGGAAACGGATTTCAGGTTCTTGTAGGAGTTGGATTTTTCAACGGCGCTGCGCAGCGCCACCTGCGCCTTGTCGCGCTCGATCACCTGCTCCTCATCGTCGAGCCGCGCCAGCACCTGCCCCTTCACGACACGTGCGCCGGACGACGTGCGAATTTCGGAAAGCGTGCCGGAAGCCTGCGGCATGACGACAACCGACTGGATCGCCTCGCCATTGCCGATGGCATTCAGCCGGTCATTGACCGTGCCCTTCTTCACCGGGGCCGTCACCACCAGTGTGGCGTTGCCATTGCGGCGCGCACCGCCGGCGTTTTGACCCGAACCGGGCGTAGCGGCGGCAACCTCGACGGCGCCGGCAGGCGTTTTGCCAAGCCCCATGCTGGCGAGCACATTGCGGGCTTCGGGCGAATAGAAGCCCCAGAGACAGAGCCCCGCTCCCACCACGGCAACACTGACACCCACCTGTTTCCAGACCCGCATATATTTCTCCGGTTGATCCGCGCAGCATAAAGCATTCCCGAAAACCTGCGTTCCGGGACAGATGCAGTATTCCTGCTTGGCTGAGGCAAGGCAACGCACAAATCCGTTCCTTACGTAATTGTAATTTGGGCGCAAATGCCGCCGGCGCAGCCAATCCGCAATCCATCCGTGCATTCCTGTCGCAAATATCCGCCATTGGGCTAATCTGCGCCACCGAGACGCCATAACCGGAGGAAGCCATGAGCACCGTGACGAAGACCGAAAACCCGGAAACCGACCCGCGCGTCAAGGCGGTGTTCGATGACATCCGCGCCACCCGCAAATCGGATTTCATCAACAATATGTGGCTCTACCTCGCCTTCGATGCCGATCTGCTTGAAAAGACATGGGCTGAGGTCAAGGCGGTGATGGCGACACCTTCGGCGCTCGATCCCGTGGTGAAGGAAATGCTCTATATCGCCGTTTCCGTCACCAATGGCTGCTCCTATTGCGCCCATTCCCACACCGCAGCAGCAAAAGCCAAGGGCATGACCACCGAACAACATGCCGATTTGCTGCGCGTCATCGCGCTTGCCGCCAAGACCAACCAGCTTGCGGTGGCGTTGCAAGTGCCCGTTGACGCCGCTTTCGACGCCGACAGGCAGACATGAAACGAAAAAATGCCTTGGAATGGGCGTTTTGATGGTTGATACCGGAATAAAAGCAGAACACGGTTCTGGCCTTTATATCCCGAATCACTACATTGGGCCGCATGAGCAACAGTTTTGACGATATGCCGTTCTTCGATGAGGAACCCGCCGCACCGCGCAGGGCAACGAACAATGCCGGTGTGGAAAGCGGCGGCGGGCTCGGAATTGCCGCCCGCGCCATGGCGGCGCGCGATCAGACGCGTGCTGCACCCGACTATCTTTCCGGCCTCAATCCCGAGCAGCGCGATGCCGTGGAAACGCTGGATGGTCCCGTTCTCGTGCTCGCAGGCGCAGGCACCGGCAAAACCCGGGTTCTGACCACCCGCATAGCTCATATCATTTCCACCGGCCGCGCCTACCCCCGCGAGATCCTTGCCGTGACCTTCACCAACAAGGCTGCCCGCGAGATGAAGGAACGTATCGGCGTTCTCGTCGGCGGCGCTGTCGAGGGCATGCCCTGGCTCGGCACCTTCCACTCCATCGGCGTCAAGCTTTTGCGCCGCCATGCCGAACTCGTCGGCCTGAAATCGGATTTCACCATTCTCGATACCGATGACGTGGTGCGGCTGATCAAGCAGCTCATTCAAGCCGAAGGGCTGGACGACAAGCGCTGGCCGGCAAAACAGTTCGCCGGCATGATCGACGGCTGGAAAAACAAGGGCCTGACGCCGTCGGACATTCCGGAGGGTGACAGCCGCGCTTTCGCCAATGGCAAGGGCCGCGAACTTTACACCGCCTATCAGAACCGCCTGAAAACGCTGAACGCCTGCGATTTCGGCGACCTTCTGATGCATCCCATCAGCATCTTCCGCCGCCACACCGATATTCTGAAGGAGTATCACCAGAAGTTCCGGTACATTCTGGTGGACGAATATCAGGACACCAATACGGCGCAATATATGTGGCTGAGGCTGCTTGCCCAACGCGCCAAGGGCGAACCGCAGAACGTCTGTTGCGTGGGTGACGACGACCAGTCGATCTATGGCTGGCGCGGCGCGGAAGTGGACAATATCCTCCGCTTCGACAAGGATTTTCCCGGCGCCAAGGTCATCAAGCTCGAACGAAACTACCGCTCCACCGAACATATTCTCGGCGCGGCCGGCCATCTGATCGCCCATAATGAGGGCCGTCTCGGCAAGACGCTCTTCACCGAACGCAGCAGCCCGAATGACGAAAAGGTCGTGGTGCATGCCGCCTGGGATTCCGAGGAGGAAGCCCGTGCGGTCGGCGAGGAGATCGAACAGCTCCAGCGCAAAAACCATAATCTGAACGACATGGCCATTCTCGTCCGCGCCTCCTTCCAGATGCGCGAGTTCGAAGACCGTTTCGTGACGCTTGGCCTCAATTACCGCGTCATCGGCGGCCCGCGCTTTTATGAGCGCCTCGAAATCCGCGACGCCATGGCCTATTTCCGCCTCGTCTGCCAGCCGGCCGACGATCTCGCCTTTGAGCGGATCGTCAATACGCCGAAGCGCGGTCTTGGCGATACGACGATCCGTAACCTGCACGACTATGCCCGCGCCCGCGATATTCCGATGCTGGCAGCGGCCGCCGACATCATCGAGACCGACGAGCTGAAACCAAAGGCGCGCAAGGCGCTGTTCGACGTGGTGCAAGATTTCCGCCGCTGGCAGGGCCTCTTGGAAAATACCGAGCACACCACGCTTGCCGAGCAGATTCTCGACGAAAGCGGCTATACCGCCATGTGGCAGGCCGACAAGACGGCCGAAGCGCCCGGACGGCTTGAGAACCTGAAGGAACTCATCCGCTCGATGGAGGCCTTCGAGAGCATGCGCGGCTTCCTCGAGCACGTCGCCCTCGTCATGGATGCAGAGCAGAACGAAAATCTCGATGCCGTCTCCATCATGACGCTGCACTCCGCCAAGGGTCTGGAATTCGACACCGTCTTCCTGCCCGGCTGGGAAGAAGGTCTGTTCCCGCACCAGCGGGCGCTGGACGAAGGCGGGCGCTCCGGTCTGGAAGAAGAACGCCGTCTCGCTTACGTTGGCATCACCCGCGCCAAGAAGCTCTGCCATATCTGGTTCGTGTCGAACCGGCGCATTCACGGGCTGTGGCAATCCACCCTGCCCTCGCGTTTCCTCGATGAATTGCCGCCCGCCCATGTGGATGTCGCGGCATCCGACAGCAGTTACGGCGGTTATGGCGGACGCGGCGGCTACGGCCAGTCGCGTTTCGACAAGGCCGATCCTTTCACCAACAACTATTCCACCCCCGGCTGGAAGCGTGCGCAGCAGAACCGCAGCGACGCCACCCGTGACAATTGGGGCACCCGCTCCGGCCATGCGGTGGAACGCATCGGTTATGGCGAAAGCGGCCCGCGCACCCGCACGATCGACGGCGAACTGGTGGCGAAATCCGTCGCCGACACGCCATCGAAATTCTTTGTTGGCGACCGCGTCTTCCACCTCAAATTCGGCAATGGCAATATTTCCGCCATCGAGGGCAACAAGTTGACCATCGACTTCGACCGCGCCGGCCAGAAGCGCGTGCTGGACGGATTTGTGGAAAAGGTCTGATTCGACAACCGTGAGTGCCTGAAGGCTGCTTTTTCCGTAGCCGACGTCATGCCGTTGCAATAAAGGAGTTGCAATGGGGAAGTGGAACCGGCGAGGACAGCTTTGCATATATTACCGAAAAGCCAGCGCAGGCTCGCCGTTTTCCTGATCAATATGGACAGCGCCACCAAACGCCTCGCGGATATGACCGCGCGCCTCGATGCCATGGGGCTCAAGGCGGAGCGTGTCCCCGGCGTCAATGGCAGGGAACTGAATTACCCCATCCCGGAATTCAGCGAGATTTCCTACATGCTCATGCATGGCCGCCGTACCTCGCCGCCGGAAATCGGCTGCTATCTCAGCCATGTCGCCTGTGCCAGTAAATTCATGGCGGGCGATGCCGATATCGCGCTCATCCTCGAGGATGACGTGGTCTTCGACGATGATTTTCTCAACGCCATCGACGAGGCGGTGCTGAATGGCGGCGACTGGGATTTGCTGCGGCTCACGACCGTCAGCAATGGCCGCAAATTCCCGTTCCGCCAGCTTTCCAATGGTCGTTCGCTCGCCATTGCCATCACGCGGGAAAAAGGGTCGGGAGCCTATCTCGTCAACCGCCGCGCCGGAAAATGGATATCGAAGCTGATCCCCATGCGGCTCGCTTATGACATCGCATTCGATCTGGAATATCTCGCGGGGCTGAAGGCAGCCTTCCTCTACCCGCTCTGCGCCACGCAGGATGCGGATGGGGAAAGCCAGATCCAGAACAATCTGCGCATCTACCGCCTGCCGCGCTGGCGCTATTTCACCGTTTTGCCCTATCGCGCCTTTCTCGAAACCAGCCGTTTCCTGCTGCGGAGCATCCGCTTCGCTGTCGCAAGAACAAAAGTTGCGATGGAACGCGACAAAAGCAGGACCGCACTGGCTGATCGCTGACCAATCCGACTTACACTTCGCCGGGCGTGAAGCCGACGAGATAGACGGCCGCAACCACGGCTGCGAGAATAAAAAGCGAAATGACGAAAATCGTCATCCGGTTCAATGGTTTGCGTGTCGTTTTCTTCATGCCGGAATAATGCGGTAGACGAAGGCTGGTTCCATCACAGCTCTCGCCTTGGCACGGCGAGCCTTAGACGGCCGATTCCGAGTTTGATAATCGGTGTGACAGGTAGTCATGCATTTGGGCCATCGCCTCCTCTCTCGAAAGCCCTCCAGATTGCAGACCGGACCGCAGCCATAGCCCGTCGATCAGCGTGGTGATGCCCAGCGCGACGGGCTCACAGTCCTGCTTCGGCACGAGATGCCTTAGTGCGGAGAGCAGATTCGAGCGCATGCGCGCATGGATCACCTTCTGGATGCGCGCAAGCTGCGGCTCGCGGGGAACCTCGGCGCACAGCGAAAGCCAGGCATGGCAGATCGATGGCTGGAAAAAGCTCTCGTCGAAATTGCCTTCGATAATCGCGTCGAGTCTTTCACGAGGATTGGAGGCGCGTTTGAGGCGTGCAACGACGACCTCCGCCAACTTCAAATTGGCCTCCCGCATCGCGTGTTCGAACAGTTCCTGCTTGCTGGCGAAATAATGCAGCACGATTCCTTTGGAGGCGCCGGCTTGTGCTGCGACCCTCTCGAGCGTCGCCCCCGCCATCCCCTCTTTCTGCAGCACTTCAAACGCCGCGCGTCTCAGTTCGGCGCGGCGAATATCGCTTATTTTAGTGAGTCGCATTTCAGTCTCCTTGCAAAAGCACATTGACAAATTTTCCGGAAAGATCAATTATTGTCCCATCGGTCAATTTAGTAACCGCTAAGACAAAAGGTTGCCTCATGAGAAGATGGGTGGAGATTTTTTCGGCGGCGGCATTTGTTGCGGCGGGACAAAGCGCCGCTTTCGCAGCCGATCCGCAAGCCTGCAAAATCGTGCGCATGGCCGAACCAGGGTGGAATGACCTCGCCTTCACGACCGGTATAGCCACGACGCTTTTGAAGGCTTTGGGCTACGAGCCGCAAAGCCAGCTGCTCGGAATTGACGTCATCTACACCGGCCTGAAAGCCAGGGACCTCGACGTTTTCCTCGGCTACTGGGATCCGGCAATGGTCAATTATTACAAGCCCTACAAGGAAGATGGATCGGTCGAAAAAGTCCGCACCAACCTCGTGGGCGCCAAGTACACCTTCGCCGTGCCGGCCTATGCCTGGGAGGCCGGCGTCAGGGACTTCACCGACCTGCAGAAATTTGCCGACAAGTTCGACAGAAAACTCTACGGCATCGAACCCGGTTCGAACCAGTTGATGCTGGAGGCCGTCAACGATCCGTCGCTCGGCCTCAAAGACTGGGAGGTCGTTGAATCCAGCGAACAGGGCATGCTTTCCCAGGTAGCGCGCTTTAGCCGCAACAAGTCTTTCATCGTCTTCCAGGGCTGGGCGCCGCATCCGATGAACAGCAAATTCGACATGAAATATCTGACGGGCGGCGACAAATTTTACGGACCCAATTTTGGTGCGGCCACCGTCGATACCCAGGTCCGCAAAGGGTATCCGCAGGAATGCCCCAATGTAGCCAAGCTGCTCCAAAACCTGGAATTTGATGTGGAATACGAAAATATGGGCATGGACTTAATCATGAACGGCGGCCTGTCACCGGAGGACGCGGCAGTACAGGCGCTCAGGGCGGAACCGCAACGGCTTGAGACATGGCTGAAAGACGTGTCCACCTTTGATGGCCAGAACGGTCTTGCAGCCGTCAAGGCAGGTCTCGGCCTATGACGTCGGTTTACCTTGACGATTGGGAAAAGCGCAAACGTTACATAGAGTTGCCGCGCAAGCGCCGACTGTCCTTTATAGACACCGGCGGTCCCGGTCCGGTGCTGTTGATGCTGCACGGGTTTTCCGACACCAGCCGCAGCTTTTCGGTGCTCGAACCGTATTTCCAGGAATACCGGCTGATTGCTCCTGACCTGCCCGGCCACGGCGCATCTTCCTTGGGGCATGGTTTTCACGTCTCGGACTTCGCTGAAACGATCGATCACTTCCTGACGCTCATGGGCATCTCGCGCTTCTTTCTGCTTGGCCATTCCATGGGTGCGATGACGTCAATCGAACTGGCCTCCCGGCGCCCCCATTCTGTCCGCGCGCTCACTCTGATCTCGGGTACGCTGGAACCCGACTTCGGTGCCGAAAGCAGGCTTTCCAGGGACATTCTTGCGCTGCGCGATCCAATCAAGCCGGCCGACGGTTTCCTAAGTGACTGGTATTCCTGCTGCCATCCCGTCAGCGACGAATTTATCTCCTGTATGAAGCGGGACGCGGCAAATATGCCCGCATCGACATGGCATGGCGTTTTGAAGGCCTTCGGAGAAACGAACCTGCACCACAGCGCATCCAAAATAAATGCACCGATCCTTTGCCTTTCCGGTTCTGAAGACCCTCTGTTCGACGAAACCCATCAGCGGCAACTCACCGAGGCGTTTCCCACCGCGCACAGCGTGACGCTACCGGGCCATGGCCACAATCCGCATTGGGAAGACCCGAAACGTGTTTCCACATTGATTACAGAGTTCCTCGCCGAAGTGATGACAGACGCCATCCCGGTTCGCAGCGTTGAGGCATCCGCTCGGGGGAGCTGACGCGCTCCGTATGAATTCAGGAAACATGGAGAATTCGATTTCGCTTGCGGCGCCGATGCGATAACGCTTCCGAGCGTGAACAAAATTCGGCCGACCATGACAAACACGACGCATCCCCGCCTCAACCCGCTACATCTCACCGCCGCCTTCGCCAGCGGCTGCCTTTTGACATTGATGGTGCATTTTAACGGTCAGCTTGCCCATTACGGCAATGCGTTGTTTTCCTCCTGGACGGCGCATGGCACCGGCACGGTGGCGGCGCTGATCTATCTCGCCATCATGCGCCCGAAGAAAGAAGTGGGCGCAGCGGAAAAACCGAGAGCGCCGTTATGGGCCTATTGCGGCGGGGTCGTGGGTGCGGCCATCGTCGTCCTCACCTCCACTGCCGTCAATTCGCCGCTGGCGCTTTCCGGCACCATTGCGCTCGGGCTTGGCGGACAGGTGATCTTCAGCCTTCTGGCGGATCTTTTCGGCCTCTTCGGCCTGCCCAGAAGAAAGCCGGACCTGCGGGACATGGCGGCGGTGGCGCTGATCCTGTGCGGCAGCGCCCTCATCATCCTTGTCGGGAGAACGGCATGATCGTCTGGATCGCCATGGCCTTTACCGGCGGCGTCTTCGTGGCGCTGAGCCGCCAGATCAACGGTCGCCTCAGCCTGTCCAACTCACCGCTCATCGCATCGTTCTGGAACCACATTGTCGGTTTTGCCGTACTGACGGTCATCGGCCTCATCGTCGGCGGCCTCATTCCGCCGGGCGCGGCCGACGCGCCCTGGCTTGCGTTTATCGGCGGGCCGATCGGCGTCGTCTTCATCGCTTCGGGAAGCTGGCTCATTCCGCGCATCGGTGCGGTCAATACCGCCCTTCTGGTCATCAGCGGGCAGATGGTTTCAGGCGTGGTTCTCGATCTTTTCGGCGATCATCCGCCGAAACTCTGGGCTAGCGCACTCGGCATCCTGCTCATCTTGGCCGGCATGGTGCTGACACAGCGGCGCGGTCGCTAGAGCATTTCCAGTCAGGAAAATGCGGAAAGCTCAGGAATCGCTGCCGCGCGAAAACATGCCGAGCAGGGTCTTGCCGCCGCTTTTACCGCCGCTGCTCGCAAGTGTCGGCCGGTTGCCGTTCAACTTCGGCACCACCACCATGCGCTTGACTTCGCCGCGCTTGAAGGCCGCAAGGAAGCGCGGGTAATCCCGGAACACCACGCAGCCATTCGATTCACCGCGTTTCGCCAGCATGTACGTATGCGCCAGAAGACCGTCGCGACCGTGCGGGTTGACGCCGTTTTCGGGCGTCAGGCGAATGGCCTCGACGCCATGGAACCGCGCCTCGCGCATCGTCAGACGATAGCTGGAAGGCGGCGTCGAACCGCGCATTCTCACATGCACGTAATCGGGGTTGTCGCGCATCTTGCCGATGCCGGAATGCGCTTCGAGCTTCTCGCCATTCGGCATGTGCACCACGCCGGAGGAAATATCGTAGATCGCCGTGCCGTTACCGCGATCCGGCCACGGAACCGCATCCATCTTGCTCGGCTCACGCATCGGATTGTCAGGTTTTGCAAAGGCGAGCATGGCGCCGGTGCTCTGCTTCGGCGGCGCAGGCGCCCTCAGGGGAACCGGCGCATCGAAAGCCGGTGCCGAAGCGACGGCCGGAACATGTTCCTCGGTCTTGGACGATGTCGCGGGACGCGGTGACGGCTCGACTGTCTCAGCCATCGCAACCTCGGGACGGAAGCTCGGCAGCGGGACATCATCGGGCAGCAGGCTGCTTGCCTCTTCCTCGATCTGCGGCCGCGCCAGCGCCACTTCAAATGCCGGGTGCTGCGGAACGGCGCTCTGATAGGCAACCTCGGAGGTGCGACCCAGCGCCGAATCGACGATCGCCGACGGCTTGAGCGCGGCAAGCTGCTTCACGGTCGCCTGCCCCTTGGCATTGGCAGCCGCGCCGAAGCGCTCACTGAATTCCTTCGCGCCGATCTCGGGCATGATGCCGGCGAGGCGAACCGCCTTCTGCTGGCCATGGCTGTGGTCGCTCAGGCGGGAAAACTTGCGCACGTGAATATCCCGCGCAGCCGCGTGGGCAATTGCCGTCTCAGTGGAAGCGAATCGCGTCACCAGCGTCTTTTCAAACTGCCCGACACCATGCGAAGCGGCGGCCATGCTGTGCAGCGAGGCAAAGGCGGCCAAGGCGAAAAGGCCGGCAAAGGCACCGCCGCCGAGAAGGGCGGACATTCGGCCGAACGCAAAGGATTTGCCTCTCTTGACGGAAGACGAACCGGCAAGACCGGCGCCATTATAGGCCGCAGCAGAAAACGCCATGATACTCGTTACTCGAACCGTTCACGCACACCCGGCCGACGCCGGAGGGATTTTGGGACATCCGAAGGGCGGGCAAACACCACGCCGGTTTCGGAACTGACTGGTTCGAAGCATGACGAATTATGGTAACCAAAGTGTTTACGAGTCCCTGCAAAAATAATTCGTTAAGGTCTGCGCATTGTAAGGCGAAGGCAAAACAATGACTTGCGCCGAGACTGCGTGCGTCCGCACTGCATTGTCCCGGGAAATGCCCCTCAAAGGGTCGTCATCGGCCTAAAAATTTCCGTCGCCGCATTGTCAGGTAAATTCCGACTTGGCCGGAAATTTGCTGCAATTGCGGCAGCACTGCGACAGGGCAAGCCCCCTGCCCGAAACACCCGTGCCTGCCGGAGAGGTCGAAAGGGGCTTGATCCGTTAAAGCCGGCTTGGCATCCTGCCCTGAAAAGGGAGGCACATCATGAAGGCGCTGCTGCTCATCGATATCCAGAACGGTTTTTGCCCGGGCGGCAACCTGGCCGTTGCCGATGGCGACAGGGTCGTGCCCATCGCCAATGCCCTGATCGACAATGGCGGCTACGATCTCATCGTCGCCTCGCAGGACTGGCACCCGGAAAATCACGGCAGCTTCGCCTCCCAGCATCCCGGCAAGAAACCCTTCGACATGGGCGAACTCTCCGGCAAACCGCAGATGATGTGGCCGGACCATTGCGTGCAGGGCACGCCGGATGCGGAATTTCATCCCGACCTCAAGACGGACGCCTTCGACTATATTCAGCAGAAGGGCGAAAACCCGGCCGTCGACAGCTATTCCGCCTTTCGCGACAATGACCAGGGTGCGACGACGGGACTGGCTGATTATCTGAGCCGTCAGGGTGTCACGCAACTCGACATCTGCGGCCTTGCCACGGATTATTGCGTCAGTTTTTCGGTGCTCGATGCCCTCGACATGCTGCCCGGTGTGAATGTCCGTTTCATCGAAGATGCCAGCCGCGGCATCGATCCACAGGGCATCAAGGCCGCGATTTCGACGATGCGGGAAAAAGGCGCGGCCATTCTCAAAAGCCGCGACATTTTGCGGGACTAGTTTAGCGCGGCTTCGGCTTCTCCAGCACGTCGATATCGCCTGCTGCATCCTCAAGGCGTCTCAGGATCGCGGCATGCGCATCCCTGAGCCCCTCATTGTAAAAAACATGCCCCAGCTCCTCGGCCAGAAAATCCACGAAGATTTCCGCCTGCAGATGGCCGATCTCGGCTTCGGTCTCCCGCGCAAGATAATCTCTGATACGTGCGGCCAGGGCGGCCTTTTCCTGCTTTTCCAGCATCGATCTTCCAACGTTTGACTGTTGAGGAATACGGGAGGAAGGCGGTGAAACCGTCCGTCCGACACCGGCCATATGGGGCGTTACCGTAACGGAAGCTTCAAGGGAATCAATCGATCCATTCATGCAATTCGTTTGCCAGCCGGGCGGGACGGCGATAGAGCGGCGGGCAAGGAGTTTCCAGAAATGTTCAATGCAGATTTTCGCGAGGGATTGAAGAGCGGTTTCCCGATCGCCCTCTCCGCCGCCCCCTTCGGTGCGCTGTTCGGCGCGGTCGCAGTCGATAACGGGCTCAGCGTCACCGAGGCCACGATCATGAGCGGAACCGTCTATGCGGGCGCGAGCCAGCTCGTGGGTATCGAATTGTTCGGCCAGAAGGTTGCCCCCTGGCTGATCGTTTTATCCGTCTTCGCCGTCAATTTCCGCCATATCCTCTATTCGGCCGCCATTGCCCGGATGATCTCGAACTGGTCTTTCCTCCAGAAGGCCGCGGGCTTCTTCGTGCTGGTCGATCCGCAATTCGCCGAATCGGTCAGGAAATACGAAAATACCGGCACGGTCGGCTTTTCCTGGTACATGGGCTTTGCAGCGCCGGTCTACGTGCTGTGGCTGGCCATGACCATTCTCGGCGCATCGCTCGGCAATATGGTCGGCGATCCCAAAGCCATCGGTCTCGATGTGCTGCTGCCGATCTATTTCATGGGCATGGTCTTGAGCTTCCGCCAGCGGGAGAATTTCTACCCTGTCATGCTGGCAAGCGCGGTTGGCGCAACGGTCGCCTATCACATCGTCGGTTCGCCATGGCATGTAAGCCTCGGCGCCGTCGCCGGAATTCTCGTCGCGGTCCTTTATCCGCCGAAGCCGAATGGCGCGGCGAATTCTGATAGCGGGGCCGACACGCCATGAGCGACATGCTGCACGCCGATACGCTGATGCTGATCGCACTCGCCGCCATCGCCACTTATCTCACCCGCATCGGCGGTTATGTGCTGATGACGCGGATGAAATCCATTCCACCGCGCATGGAGGCCGGACTGAACGCCGTGCCGGTTGCGGTTCTGACCACGCTCGTCGCACCCGCCTTTTTCGAAGGCGGATACGAGGTGAAGATCGGCATGGTGGCCGCCCTTCTGGTCTGCCTGCGCTTTCCTGGCCTGACGATGCTAGCCATAGGTTGGGCCGTCGTCATCGCCATCAGACATTTCGGGCTGCTTTAAGCCGCCCGTGCCAATGGCTTAGTCGCCGCAACGAGCCAAGCCTTCACCTCTTCGTCGGTGATGAGTGGAGAAAGCTTCTCCAGAACGCTGGCATGGTAGGCGTTAAGCCAATCGAGTTCCTCGTCGGTCAGCAGGGACACGATGACGAGCCTGTTGTCGATGGGGCACCAGGTCAGCGTTTCGAAGGAGAACATCGGCTGATCGCCGCCGGCCACCTCCTCCGCCTCGCGCACATAGATCAGGTTCTCGATGCGGATGCCGAAAGCGCCGGGACGATAATAACCCGGCTCGTTCGACAGGATCATGCCGGGCAGAAGCTCCTGCGTCGAAAGCCTTGCAATACGTTGCGGCCCCTCATGCACGGAGAGATAGGAGCCAACACCGTGGCCGGTGCCATGGGCATAATCTGCCCCCGCCTTCCACAGTGCGATGCGCGCCAGTGGATCAAGGTCGCAACCGCGCGTTCCCTTCGGAAACCGTGCCGCACTGATGGCAATCACGCCCTTCAGCACCAGCGTGAAGAAACGCCTCTGCTCCTCCGGCACCGTGCCGATTGCGATGGTACGGGTGATGTCAGTAGTGCCGTTGACATATTGCGCGCCGGAATCGACGAGGAACATCTCGCCGTCCGCAAGTGTGCGGTCGGTATCGGTGGTGACGCGGTAATGGATGATGGCGGCATGTTCGCCGGCACCTGAAATCGTATCGAAAGACACGTCCTTGAGCGGGTTTTGCAACCCCTGCCCCACCTTGACCCGAGCGGCCTCCAGCGCCTTGACGGCGACGATTTCGGTGACGCTGCCCGGTTGCTGGCGATCCAGCCAGCAGAGATATTCGACCATGGCCGCGCCATCCTGCACATGGGCGGCTGCCGAGCCGGCCAGCTCCGCCTTGTTCTTGCGCGCGCGCGGCAGGCGAACGGGATCGGCCTCCTCTATCAGCGAGCCGCCCGCCGCCGTGATTGCGCCGGTCAGCGCCACCGGGGTCAGATCGGCATCGACCATCACCCGACCCTTGGCGCTGGCAATGGCATGCAGACGATCTGCGATCTTCGACGGCGGCAATTGTGTCGCGAGCTGCGCCAGATAGGCCTCGGTCTCGATGCCGGTCTTACGCTTGTCGAGAAAAATATCCGCCCTGCCATCGGCGTAGATGATGGCGCGGGCGAGCGGATGCGGCGTATGCGGCACGTCGTTGCCGCGAAGATTGAAAATCCAGGCGATGGACGACGGATCGGTAACCAACAGGGCATCCGCGCCCTTTGCCGAGACCGTCTCCGCCAGCGAGGCGATCTTTTCCTTCGCCAGCCTGCCGGTAAAGGCCTCGGGCTGGATAACGACGGGTTCCAGCGGCTCGGAGGGACGGTCCTGCCAAAGGGCATCGAGCGGATTCTTTTCCAGGAGAACGACCGAACCGCCCTTGCCGGCAAGCGCCTTTTCCAGCCGCTTCAACTCCGCGCCGGTGTGCAGCCATGGATCGATGCCGAGCCGGAAACCCTGTGGAGCATGTTCGGCCAGCCAGACGGAGGGCGGCGCGCCAACCAGATCGCCGCCGCTGAAGACCGATTGATCGACCTGCGACTTGAGCTGCGTTGTATAACGGCCATCGACAAAAACCACCGCCTCCGTGCGCGTCACCAGCGCAATGCCGGCGGAACCGGTAAACCCCGTCAGCCAGGACAGGCGCTCGGCGCACTCCGGCACATATTCCCCCTGATATTCATCGGCGCGCGGCACCAGAAAACCGTCGATACCAAGGGCATCGAAACCGGCGCGCAGCGCCTCGACGCGGGCCTTGCCAAATTGCGGCGCGGATTTGTTTTCGAAGGTCTGGAACATGGGCGTCTTTCGGGAACTGTCATGGAGAAAAGCTGCAAGTTGCGCCGTCAAATCATTGGCGCACAACGACAATGCCACGCGGACAAAGCCAGTTTCAAGCCATATATGACAGACCAGCTTGCGGCGATAAATTGTGCATATTTTGTGAAATAAGTAATACTCAAGGCGAAGTGACATGCGATAAATGCATATCTACCCTGAGATATCCCCTCTAACTAAACAAAAACACATCGCTTATCTTCAGATCAACACAGCGAGAGAGACACTCTCCTGGCAAACAAGGATTTGAAGCAATGGCAAAATCTTTCCTCCGCACCGCCTTCGATCGCGTCGTTGAAGCACGCGAGCGTCAGGTCAGCCGCCATGTCAACGCCGCCCTTCTGAACCTCGACGACAAGTCGCTCGAAGCGCTCGGCATGAACCGCGCCGATCTGCGTCGCAAGGCAAAGTCCAGCTACGTATTCTGATCACGTCCGGCGCGGCGATCCTCCCTCCACCGCGCCGAACAGGAATACGTCGACCCGCTTGAGCAAGCTCCTCCCATGCTCGCGGGTTTCCAGGCGGCGCGAAAGCGCCGCCTTTTCTTTTGCCCGAAAGGGATGCTGCCGCTGGTTCAGTCTTTACGCAGATGCAGCGTGACCCAGCCGTTGCGCCAGATGGTGCGGACATGGGAAAGCCGGGCGCCATTATAGGCGGAAAGCACCTTCCAGCGCTGTGAGGCCAGAATGCCGGACAGTATGACGGTGCCGCCGGGCGCCAGATGCGTGACAAGCTGCGGCGCCATCTTGATAAGCGGCCGCGCCAGAATATTGGCGATGATGAGATCGAACGGACCATGCTTGCGGAAGGCGTCGGAGTGAAATCCGGGTGCGGTTTCCAGCGCCATCCCGGAAACAATGCCGTTCAGCCGCACATTTTCCTTGGCCACTTTGACGGCAACGGGATCGATGTCCGTTGCCAGCACGGGAATGGGACGCATCTTGCGCACCGCAATCGCCAGCACGCCGCTGCCGGTGCCGAGATCGAGCGCGTTGCGCACCGTCCGTGCACGGAGCACGTCCGCGATCATCTCAAGGCAGCCGGCCGTCGTGCCGTGATGGCCGGTGCCGAAAGCCTGCCCCGCCTCGATCTCGATCGCCAGATCGTGGGGTTGCACCTTGTCACGATCATGCGCACCGTGGACGATGAACCGCCCTGCCCGCACGGGCTTCAGCCCCTCGAGCGATTTGGCGATCCAGTCGACATCGGGAACGATTTCCTTCTCAATGACGAGACCGGGAAAAGCGGGAGCGAGCAAAGCGCTGACGCGCTCGCGGAACTCCTCCTCCTGCTCGGCCATCAGATAGACGGAGGCTTCCCAGATATCGCGCTTCTCATCCACCTCGGTCGTGGCGATCGCGACATCCTCCTCGCCGAAATAGTCCGACATGAGATCGAGGATTTCACCGGCCTTGATTTCGGTCGTGGTGACATAGAGGCGGATTTCGCTCACGGCGGCTGCTTTCTCTGGCTAGGGCTACTCAATCTGCCTTTGCCACAAAACCTTCACCAGTCCAATAAGCCCGGCGTAATTATGCCTTCGCACCCTTTAGAAGATTCTGGAGCTTCTGTTCGGCGACGTCAGGGTTTTCGCCATAAGCGATCGTTCCCGCAAAGCGGCCGTTGGCATCGAGCAGGATGACGGACGCCGTGTGATCCATGGTGTAGTCGCCATTCGGATCCTTCTCGTCCACCGGCACCTTCTTGGCATAGATGCGGTAGCCCTTCAGCGTTTCGGCAATCTTGTCGGCCGGGCCGGTGATGCCGGTGATGCGCTTCGAGACGTTGGAGACATATTGCTGCATGATCTCAGGCGTATCGCGCTCGGGATCGACGGAGACGAAATAGGCCTGCAGCTTGTCGCCGGCCGGGTCCACCTTCTCCATCCAGCCATTCAGCTCGAAAAGGGTTGTCGGGCAGACTTCCGGGCAATGGGTGAAACCGAAGAACAGCGCTGTCGGCTTGCCCTGAAAGGCCTTTTCGGTGATCGGCTGGCCGTTTTGCGCGGTGAGTTGGAAGGGCACGCCATAGGCTGTCTCCACCATTTCATTACGCGTCTTCGTCATTTCGATCGTCAACCAGCTGACAACGCCGGCGAGAACGAGCACGACGGCCCACAATACGATGCGAATATTTCTCATTGTCCAATCCTACCCCGAAAGCCGGCGGCATATCGCAGGCCCTGGCAGACAGATAACGAAAGGCGACGGGGACGGCAAATCAACTGGGCGTATTTGCGGGAACCGCGCTGATTTGTCACAAATCCGCAGCCGGAAAAAGCGTCACAGGCACCAGGCGATGCCGCTCTGTACCGTGGACAGGAAAATATCCGTGCCGTGCCGCACCCAGCCGTCAAAGGCAAGAAGCACGATGGCAAGCGAGGCCACAGCGGCAAGACTAGCCAGAATAAACTTCAGCGGATGGGAAACGAGTGCGTTCATATGCCCATCATAACCTGTTTGTGTGAGCGCGAAAACCGCCAAAATACTGGGTTTTGCCGGCGAGACCGGCGCAAATGTTAGGGAAAGTTTAAAATCTTGCTGTGCATTATGACCATAGCGGTTTTTAAGCCTCGACATGATGTCTCCCGGTCCATTCTCCGGCCACCGCATAAAGCTCAATCCTGCGTGGGCCTGTTAGAGAGCCATCAGAGGAAACCTGCCGTCATGTCCAACGCCATCAAGCAATCCGGCGCATATCTCGAAATCGTTTCCTTCCATCTGGGCGATCAGGAATTCTGCATCGACATCATGGCGATCCGCGAAATCCGCGGTTGGGCGCCGGTTACACCGATGCCGCACACCCCGCCTTATGTGCTCGGCCTCATCAACCTGCGCGGCGCTGTCATTCCCGTCATAGACATGGCCGGCCGCCTCGGCATGAAGATGACCGAACCCTCCGAACGCTCCGCCATCATCGTCACCGATATCGGCGGCAAGTTGGTCGGCCTGCTGGTGGAACAGGTCTCCGACATGATGACCATCCGCTCCGAAGACCTGCAGCCCGCGCCCGATATCATTCCGGAAGAACAGCGCAGCTTCTGCCGCGGCATAGTGGCGCTGGAAAAGAGCATGGTCTGCTTCCTCAACCTCGACACCGTCATCGCAGACGAGCTGGCACGCGAAGCGGCCTGATCAAGGCATAACGCAATTGAGGGGGCAGGCCTTACGGCTTGCCCTTTTGCCATGTGACCTGCTGGTTATAAAGCGGCACCGTGGAAATCGCCATCTTGGCCGAACCGTCGGTCAGTTCCCGCGCATGTACCAGATAGATCAGCGTATCGTTCGCCCTATCATAAACGCGGCTGACGACGAGCTTCTTCCACACCAGCGACATGCCCTGCCGGAACACTTCTTCCCCGCCCTTGGAGAGATCGATATCGCCGATCTCCACCGGTCCAGTCTGGCTGCAGGAAATGGCGTTGTTGGAAGGGTCTTCGAACCAGTTGCCGTTCTTCAGCCGGTCGATGACGCCGCGCTCGAAATAGGTCACATGGCAGGTCACGCCCTTGATCTTCGGATCGGCGATCGCCTCGATGACGATGTCATTGCCGATCCAGTCGACGCCGACCTCGCCCACCACCTGCGAATGCGCAGCTGTCACCGGAAGCAATGCCAGAAAGCCCGCAAACAAACCCGACAGAGTTTTCATCGTCATCGCATCTTCTCCGTTACGCTGCTTCAAACATAAGTGCGCGGAACGGTGACGCAACCCGGGAGACGGCGCGTTTTTTTCATGCTGCAGGGCTGGTAACCGGTGGAGGTGAGACGCCCCGCGACCATGCCGATCTTTTCCGGCAGATCGCGGATATGGGCAACGCGCAAAGCCTTGGCCGCCGCAATCGACGCGGCCGCGCAGACGACGGCATCTTCCGCTGCATTGTGGTGCACGAAACGCAGCTGGAGGTGATGGGCGATGACATTCAGCTTGTGCGACGCCAGATTGGGCCAGACATGCCGGGCGATCTTGACGCTGCACAGATAGGAAAGGTCTGGATAGGACTGCCGGTATTTGTCGAAGGACGCGCGCATGACGCTGAAATCGAAGGCGGCATTATGGGCGATCATGGTGGCGCCGTGGAAGTCGTCGATGAACTCCTCCATCACCTCGGGAAATTCCGGCGCATCTTCGACATCGGCCGGGCGGATGCCATGCACGGCGATGTTGAAGGGCGAAAACCGCATGTCCTTCGGCCGGATCAGCCGTTCCTCGACGCGAACGATCTCGCCGCCCTCTATCCATGCAAGCCCAACGGAGCAGGCGCTGCCCCGTTCCTCATTGGCGGTCTCGAAATCGATGGCGATGGTTTTCAAGAGTGATTCCCGTTGTTTCATTCCGGCATAGACCGGATTGACGTCAAAGAGAACCGGCCTCGGCAGAACCCGCTTCCGAAAGCATCCAGTCGATGAGCGTCACCAGATCGGGATTATCCAGCATGCGCCGCGGATAAACGAGGAAATAGGCGAGCGTGCTGGCCATGTCCTTGCCGAAGGGCGCAATCAATGCGCCTTCCGCAAGCTCGCGGGAAACCAGCGAACGCCGGGTCAGCGCAATGCCGTGCCCGGCCTTGGCCGCATCCAGCGCGCCATTGCTGTCGATGAAGACGGTGCCGCCGGAGGCATCGACATCCGATGCTCCCGCCGCCTCCAGCCAGCGCCGCCATTCATTGCGGTTTTCATCGTGCAGAAGCGGAATGGATTTGAGATCCCCCGCCTCCTGAAGCGGCCCATATTTTTCCAGAAGCTGCGGGGAGCAAACCGGCAAAGTGCTGTCATCGATGAAGCGGATGCTCTCCAGCCCTTCATACCGACCGAACCCGTGCCGCACCGCCAGATCGACATCGTCCCTCGAAAAATCCACCAATCGGTTCGTCACACTGATGCGGACATCCACCTGCGGGTGTTGCTGCTGGAAGGCAGGCAATCGCGGCATCAGCCATTGAACGGCGAAAGTCGGCGTGCAGCTCAGCGTCAGAACCGTGATCTCGGAGCGCGCCGTCAGTTCCGCCGTCGCCTCGCGCATCATCCGGAAGGCGGTGCGAAGCGCGCCGTAATAACGCTCCCCCTCACGCGTCAGCTGTATGCTGCGCGGCTTGCGGAAAAACAATTGCACACCAAGCCGCGCCTCCAGCTCCCGGATTTGCAGGCTGACGGCACCGGGCGTGACATTCAACTCATTGGAAGCAAGCGTGACGCTGCGATACCGTGCTGCGGCCTCGAAGGCCTGCAACCCTTTCAAAGAAGGAAGTTCGGCTGCCATGATTTAGCTCATCTCAATTATCGAACGAGAAACAATCGTTTGAAAACACCATAAAACAGAGAGTAAATAGACGCAACTAGACCTGAAACGCAGTGAAAACCACCCATCTCCAGATTGAGCCAAACTCAACCGATATCGGGTGGATGGCGGCGAGCCCGCCTGCGATCATGTCGATACTCATGCTTTGGGAGATGACGATGGCGATACAGAAACAGATGGATGCCGGTGAATGGGCGATGCTCGTAGCGCTCTCGCTTCTCTGGGGCGGATCGTTCTTTTTCATCGGTGTCGCCGTCAAGGAACTGCCGCCCGTCACCATCGTAGCGCTGCGCGTCAGCCTGGCGGCAATCGCGCTTCTCATCGTCTGCCGCATCATGGGCCTTCGCCTGCCGCGTGAATGGGCGGTGTGGCGCGCCTTTTTCGGCATGGGCCTGCTCAACAACATCATCCCCTTCTGCCTGATCGTCTGGGGCCAGACCCACATTGCCAGCGGACTAGCCTCGATCCTCAATGCCACCACGCCTCTCTTCACCGTCATCGTCGCCCATTTTCTCACCGCCGACGAGAAGATGACTGGCAACAAGCTCACCGGCGTGCTGATCGGCTTTGCCGGCGTGGCGACCATGATCGGCCCTGCCGCCTTCACCGGCTCATCCGGCCTCTGGGGCCAGGTCGCCATTCTCGGCGCGGCCATCTCCTATTCCTTCGCGGGCATATTCGGCCGCCGTTTCAAGGCCATGGGCGTGCCGCCGCTGATGACCGCCACCGGCCAGATCTCCTCTTCGACATTGATGCTCATCCCGGCCGCCCTTGTTATCGATAAGCCATGGACGCTCGCCATGCCGGGCCTCGGAACCTGGGGCGCACTTGTCGGCATCGCCCTCTTATCGACGGCGCTCGCCTACCTGATCTTCTTCCGCATCCTCGCCAGCGCCGGCGCCACCAACCTCGCCCTCGTCACCTTCCTCATTCCCGTCAGCGCCATCCTGCTCGGTTCGCTGCTTCTCGGCGAGCAGCTGGAGATGAAGCACTTCGCCGGCATGGCGATGATCGCCGCCGGTCTTGCCGCGATCGACGGCAGGCTGCCGGCAAAACTCAGAAGCCTGCTGCGCAACGCACCCGCTTGACAGGGCCATGCGGCAAAAGCATTCTGCGCGCATGATCGCAACGAAACAGAACACCACCCGTCGCCATACCATTACCGGCCACCCGGCAGGCAGAGGTATGTCGTCGCGTTAAGCGATCCATTTCCACCCTGCCACCAGAGCAGGGTTCGCAAACCTGCTCCCATACGCCCAAGGAGACAGGCATGCAGAACATGAAATTTGCCGATAATGAAGATTCGCAATTCAGCTTGAACGAAGTCGTCCTGCGCGCGGCGCGTCTGGACGATGCCGAAGCCCTGACCGAAATGTTCAACCTGCCCGGCGTCCGTCACGGCACGCTCCGACAGCCGTTTCAGTCCGTTGAAAAAACGCGGAAATCGATGGAAAACCGCGGCCCGAACGATATCGCCATCGTTGGCGAATGGCGTGGAAAGATCGTTGCCAATGCAGGACTGTTTCGCAGGGCGGGAAGGCAGTCCCACATCGCCGATCTGGTGATCAGTGTTCACGACGATTTTGCGGGCAAGGGCGTCGGATCATATATCCTCGCGGCGTTGATCGACACGGCCGACAATTGGCACGATATACGCCGCATAGAGCTGAACGTCTTCACCGACAATCTCCCGGCAATCCGGCTTTACGAGAAATTCGGTTTCGAACGGGAAGGCACCCTGCGCAACGACGCCTATCGTGACGGAAAATACGTCGATGCCCACGTGATGGCGCGTCTTCGATAGTTCCGGTCAGTTGCCCAGGTGATCCGCAAACACTTCCCGAATGGTCCGGCGCGACCATTCGGCCATTTTGTCGTTACGTCCGCGCTCCGCATCCAGCACGATCAAAGCCTTCCACAGCGCCCAGCCACGCCCGCGCTGCCATGTCGCCTCATCCAGATCCAGCGCCCGGCGAAAAACGGCGCGGCTTCCCGCATCGAGCACATTCCACGCGAGGATGAGATCGGAAGACGGATCGCCGACGCCGGAACTGCCGAAATCGATGACGGCCGAAAGCCGGCCGTCCTTCACCAGCAGATTGCCCTCGGCAATGTCTCCATGCACCCACACTCCCTGCTTCCGCCAGTGGCTCGAAAGCGCAAGCTGCCATATCTCCATGGCCAGCGCCTGATCCACCTCATCGGCAAGCCGCACCGCCGAACCCTTCGCCTCCCCGTCATAAACCGAAAGCGAGCCGCCGCGTTGGAAGTTATGTGCGCCTGCGGGTGGGCCATCTGAAGCATCCACCCCGTGCAATGCTCTTAAAAACGCGGCAACATCGACGGCGATGGTTGAAAGATCAACACGTTCCAGATACCTGGCGAGCGGTTCGCCCTTAAGCCAGCGATAGACGGACCAGTGGAACGGATAACCCTGTCCCGGCTGCCCGAGCGCCAATGGCGCAGGGACCGGAAAAGGCAGGAGCGGCGCAAGCGCCGGCAGCCACCGGTGCTCCTTCTCCACCTGCGCAACATACCGGGCGGCACTTGGCATGCGGATCAGCATCTCATCGCCAAGACGGAAGCTGCGATTGTCCCAGCCGCTCAGCTCCACGGGCCGGATATTTAACCCCGCCCATTGCGGAAACTGGCTGTCAACCAGCGCCCGGACCTGCTCTGTGCTGACGACAATGCGGTCATCCATGCGGTGCTCTCCGTGTCAGTCGCAAAGCTCTAGCGGCAGAGAACAACATTGCCATGACGGTGTATCAACCGCCGATCAGGGCCAGCCACTCGTCCTCGTCCATGGTCTGCACGCCCAGTTCCGTCGCCTTGGCAAGCTTGGAGCCGGCTCCCGGCCCCGCCACCAGAATATCGGTCTTTTTGGAAACCGAGCCGGCCACTTTCGCGCCGAGGCTTTCGGCGCGCGCCTTGGCCTCGTCACGGGTAAATTTCTCCAGCGAGCCGGTAAACACCACCGTCTTGCCCGCCACCGGGCTGCCGTCGGTGGAAGGCTTTTCGGCCTCCTTCGGCTGCAACTCCCGTATCAGCCGGTCGATGACATCGAGATTGCGCGGCTCCTTGTAGAACTCGATGATGGCGCGGGCCACCACTTCGCCGATGCCGTCGATGCTGTTGAGTTCGACCCAGGCATCGCTCGCCGGGTCGGCTGCCGCCTTCATGCTCTCTTCGAAATGGTCGTAAGTGCCATAGGAGCGCGCCAGAAGCTTCGCCGTGGTCTCGCCCACATGGCGGATGCCGAGCGCGAAGATCAGCCGGTGCAGATCGATCTCGCGGCGGGCATCGATGGCGTCGAACAGCTTTCTGACGCTGACCTTGCCGAAGCCGTCGATATTCTCGAGCTTGGTCAGTTGCGAGGCTTCCTGCCGCGCCTTCAGGGTAAAAATCTCAGGCGCAGTCTTGATCGAGAGCGCCGGATCGTCGCTTTCGAAGAAGAAGTCTATCTGCTTGGTGCCAAGCCCTTCGATATCGAAGGCATTGCGCGAGACGAAATGTTTGAGATGTTCAACCGCCTGCGCCCGGCAGACGAACCCACCCGTGCAGCGCGTGACCGAATCGAGCTTGCCGGTCTTCTCATTACGCTCCCGCACCGCATGGCTGCCGCAGACCGGACATTTTTCCGGGAATGCATATTTCACCGCATCAGTCGGGCGCTTTTCCAGAAGCACGTCCAGCACCTGCGGAATGACATCGCCGGCACGCTGCACGATTACCGTGTCGCCGATGCGAATATCGTGATCTTCAGGGCGGATGCGCTCGCCGCTATTGCCGATGCCTTCGATATAATCGGCATTATGCAGCGTCGCATTGGTGACGACGACACCGCCGACGGTGATCGGCGTCAGCCGCGCCACCGGCGTCAAGGCACCGGTGCGCCCCACCTGGATTTCGATATTCTCAACCGTGGTAAAGGCCTGCTCGGCCGGAAATTTATGGGCGGTAGCCCAGCGCGGGCTGCGCGAGCGGAAGCCCAGCCGTTCCTGCAGATCGAGCCGGTCAACCTTATAGACCACGCCGTCGATATCGTAATCGAGATCGGGCCGCGCGACGCCTATTTCATTATAATGCTCAAGCAATTGCGCGGCGGAGGTGAATCGCTTCATCAGCGGATTGACCGGAAATCCCCACTCCCGGAATTTCTCCACGATGCCATATTGCGTATCGGCGATCCGCGCCGGCTGGCCGCCATTCGAAACCTCGCCCAGCGCATAGGCGAAGAACCGCAGCTTGCGTTTCGCCGTCACATTGGCGTCGAGCTGACGCAGGGAACCGGATGCCGTGTTGCGCGGGTTCACATAGGTCTGCTTGCCTTCAGCCTCCATCTGGGCATTGAGCGCCAGAAAGTCGCTCTTGGCCATATAGACTTCGCCCCGCACCTCCACCACATCGGGCGCATCGGCAGGCAGCTCGTTCGGAATTTCCTTGATGGTCCTGATATTGGCGGTGACATTCTCGCCCGTCGTGCCGTCGCCGCGCGTCGCCGCCGTCTTCAGCCTGCGGTTCTCGTAGCGGATCGACATGGAAAGCCCGTCGATCTTCGGCTCGGCGGTGAAGGCGATGGAATCGTCCGGCAGATGCCCGAGGAAGCGATAGACGGAACTCACGAAATCCCGCAAATCCTCTTCCGAAAACGTGTTGTCGAGCGACAGCATCGGCCGCGCATGCACGATAGGTGCGAAGGTGGGGAGGGGCGCGAAACCGACTTTTTTCGACGGGCTGTCGGCCCGCACCAGCGCCGGGAAAGCCGCCTCGATGGCGTCATTACGCCGCTTCAGCGCGTCATATTCCGCGTCCGTAATCTCCGGCGCATCCTTGCCGTGGTAAAGCGCATCGTGGCGGGCAAGCTCGGCCGCCAGAAACGCAAGCTCGGAAGAGGCTTCAAGCTCGGTGAGGTTTTCGACGGATTTCTGGTCTTTCGACATGACGGCCTCTTTTGCGAATTACCGAACGCTTTTAGCCGAAATAACAAACATTAAAAACAGTTTTGCCGCTGGACTCACAAGCCGAATCCGCTCTCGCAACGCTATCGGTAGCCGTCAGTCCTTGGCCGCCAGCAGGCGAGCCGCAGCAGCCCTCGCCTCGTCCGTCACCGACGCACCGGCAAGCATGCGGGCAATCTCTTCGGTACGGTGTTTCGGCTCCATGGTGGCCACGCGCGTGGCGATACGCTCGCTGCCGTCGCCGGATGGGCCTTTGGAAATGAGAAGATGGGTCGCCGCCCGTGCCGCCACCTGCGGCGCATGGGTAACGGACAGAACCTGCACGGTTTTCGACAGGCGGCGCAGCCGCTGGCCGATGGCATCCGCCACCGCGCCGCCGACACCCGTATCGATTTCATCGAACACCAGCGTCGGCGCTGAGCCGCGATCCGCCAGCGCCACTTTCAGCGCCAGCAGGAAGCGGGACAATTCACCACCCGAGGCCACCTTCATGATCGGTCCCGGCCGTGTGCCCGGATTGGTCTGGACGTGGAATTCAACCGTGTCGATACCATCGGCCGTCGCCTGTTCGGCATCGGAGGTCACCTCGACGGTAAACCGCGCCCGCTCCAGCTTCAGCGCCGGCAGTTCTGCCATCACCGCGTTGGAAAGCGCATCCGCCGCATGGCGGCGTTTGTCGGAAAGCGATTGCGCGGCACGGTCGAAATCGGCCTTCACCACCCCGAGATTGGCCTCGAGCTTGCCGAGCTTTTCTTCGCCGGCATCGAGATCGGCGAGATCGGCCACCATTTTTTCGGCGAGAGCCGGCAGATCGGGCACGGCAACGTTATATTTGCGGCCGGCGGCACGTAACGCAAACAGCCGCTCCTCCACCCGCTCCAGCTCACGCGGATCGAATTCGGTGCGCCGCAGCGCCGCCTCCACTTCCATCTGCGCATTGGAAAGGCTGTCGAGCGCGGCATCCAGCAATTGCACCGTGTCTTCCAGCAATCCCGGCGCTTCATGGCTCTTCCGCTCCAGACGCCGCATCATCGAGGCGATGACAGGCACAGGCGACGCATTGCCGTTCAGAAACTCGCTGGCCTCGGCGATATCGCCGGCAATGCGTTCGGATTTCTGCATCACCGCCCGGCGTTCGGCCAGCTCGTCCTCTTCACCGTCGCGCGGCGAGAGCGTTTCCAGTTCCTCGACGGAAGAGCGAAGGTAATCCGCCTCGCGCGCTGCCGCCTCCACCTTGGCGCGGTGCGTCTTCAGCGCACGCTCGGCATCCTTCCAGGTGCGGTAGAGGCCCTGAACGGCACGAGCCTCATCGCTCAGCCCGGCAAAGGCATCCAGCAGCGTCCGATGTGCATCGGTATCGACAAGCGCGCGATCATCATGCTGGCCATGGATTTCGACCAGCAATTGCCCGAGCTGGCGCATCATCTGCACGCTGATGGCCTGATCGTTGATATAGGCCTTGGTGCGACCGTCGGAGGATTGCACCCGGCGGAAAATCAGGTCGCCATCGTCGTCGAGACCGTTTTCACGCAGGAGAAGCCGTGTCGGGTGATTGTTCGGGACTTCGAAAGTGGCGGTGACCTGCCCCTTCTCTTCCCCGTGCCGCACAAGGCCGCCATCGCCACGGCCGCCAAGCGCGAGCGAGAGACTATCGAGAAGAATGGATTTGCCCGCACCCGTTTCGCCCGTCAACACGGAAAGGCCCGCCTCGAAACCGAGGTCGAGCCTTTCGATGAGAACGATATCGCGAATCGAGAGCTGGACCAGCATGGCCTATGCCCCGTCTCAGGCGCCGATGAGCTTCTTGCCGGCGCGCGAAATCCAGGACCCCTTGTTTTCCCGCGGTTCCAGCCCGCTGCCCTTCAGCAGCTTGTAGGAATCCGAATACCATTGGCTGTCAGGATAGTTGTTGCCGAGAACGGCGGCGGCGGTCTGCGCCTCGTCCACCAGGCCCATCGCATAATAGGCTTCCGTCAGACGTGCCAGCGCTTCCTCGATCTGGTTGGTGTTCTGGTACTGCTCGACGACGATGCGGAAACGCGAAACAGCGGCGAGATATTCCTTGCGCTCAAGATAATAACGGCCGACCTGCATTTCGCGGCCGGCGAGCTGGTCGCGTGCGAAACGGATCTTGGCCTGTGCGTCGGCGACATATTCCGAATCGGGATAGTCGTTGACGACCTTGTTCATCGCCTCGACGGTGCGCTGTGCGGCGCGCTGGTCCTGCGTGACGTCGGAAATCTGCTTCGAATAGGCAAGACCGATCATATACTGAACGTAAGCGGCATCCTTGGAGCGCGGATATTGGCGCAGGAACCGGCTGCCATTGGTAATGGCCACATCGTTCTTGTTGGTGCGCGTGGCAATGAAGGTCTGCATCACCAGCGCCTTCTGGCCCCATTCGGTGAAGGGGTACTGCTTGTCGATCGCCTCGAACTTGCGTGAGGCTTCCGTCATGTTGCCGGCGTTCATGTTGGCAAGCCCCTGCTTGTACAGAACATCCGGCGGATCGGTCTCGACGCCGAGCTTGGTGATGTCGATATCCGGATCGGACTGGCAGGCCGTGACGGCGACACTCGCGCCGACCAACATCAACGAGACGGCGATCCCCCGCATCGTACCCTTCATTGCACCAGACCCTACATGCTTCATTCGACAGTTCCCACTTCCCGCGCAAATACATAAGCATCGGCTTTGCACTGGCGTTCTAGCCATAAAAGCATCCGCAGGGCAACGCAATGATGACGCATTAACGCATTTTTATGGCATCGACCCGTGCAATCGCATGAATATCAGGCGATATTACGCAACTTCTTGTTCGCATCACGAAAAAGCCGCCCCAAAGGGAGCGGCTTTTTCTGTCAATTGATAGCCTGCGAAGGAATTCACGCAGACCAGGGTGCGAATTCCGGCATGTTGACCGCAACGAATTCGCGGGCGCGCACCATCTGGTTGCGGGCGGCCGGCGCTTCGACGATCTCATAGGCAGTGCGGTCGCTCAAAAGCGCCTTCAGCGCATTCGCATTGACCTTGTGGCCGCCGCGATAGGAGCGGTAGCAGCCGATGAACTGCGCACCGGCGAGCGCCAGGTCGCCCACGGCGTCCAGCGTCTTGTGACGGACGAATTCGTCCCTGGCGTAACGCAGACCTTCCATGTTGATGACGCTGTTGTCGTCGGAGATGACGACCGAGTTCTCAAGCGAGGAGCCGAGCGCATAACCGGCGGCCCACAGGCGCTCCACATCGCGCATGAAGCCGAAGGTGCGGGCGCGCGACAGCTCGTTCTTGAAGCTTTCCGCCGTCAGGTCGCCCTTCCAGGACTGTTTGCCGATCAGCGGCGTGTCGAAATCGATGTCGACCTCGAAGCGCGTACCGTCATAGGGACGGAACTCCGCCCAGGAGGCGCCCGAATCGATGCGCACCGGTTTGGTGACGCGAATATAACGGCGCTTCACGCCGAGGCCCTTGATGCCGACCGATTCGATCGCCTCGATGAAAGGAGCGGAGCTGCCGTCCATGATCGGCGCTTCCGGACCGTCGACTTCAACGATGAGGTTATCGAGGCCCATGGCGTAGATGGCGGCCATGACGTGCTCGATCGTCGCAACCGACTGGGAAAGCGAACGGCCGAGCACGGTGCACAGGTCGGTATTGCCGACATTGGCCGAAACCGCCTTCAACTCGGTAACGCTGCCATTGTCATGAAGGCGGTGGAAGACGATGCCCGTTCCGGCTTCTGCGGGCTGGAAGGTCATCGAAACCGGATTGCCGGAATGCACGCCAATGCCTTTGAGCTGAACAGCATTTGCGATAGTTGTCTGAAATCCGAGCAGTCCGATAGTCATGCGAATATGCCTTGTTTTGCAAACCGCGCCGCTTGAGCGCCGTTCAAGTTTTCGAGCCGGTTTGGCAACCGGCCAAGTCCGTGTTTTCCTTTACCCAGCCTCATACATACGCACATGTAGGTGCCACGACAAATCACTGTTCGTTTCGGATTGTTACACGCGTAAACCTTTGAAAATACGAATTAATTTAGTGTTAATAACGTAAAATAAACAAAACGCCCGGATCGTGAAACCCGGGCGTTCGAAGAGGCCGATGGAATCGCCCTTAGTTGGACTGGCGGCGCAGGAAGGCCGGGATTTCCAGCTGGTCGTCGTCGTGGTGGCTGGCCGAAGAAGGCGTTGCGCGGCCGTGGTCGTCAAGCTGGCCACGACGCGGTGCGTAGAGGCTGGCTTCCGGCGAAAGCGGGGCGCGGCGCTGCTGCGGCGCCATGCTCGGCGCATCCATCATGTCGGACGGAACTTCTTCTTCTTCGCGGCGACCAAGCGAGTTGGTGATGCGCTTCAGAAGACCCATCGGGCCACGCTCTTCCTGGGCGGCAGGAGCGGCATGGGTGCGATGTTCCATCTCGGCCTTGACGACCGGCGGGAAGTCTTCGACCTTCGGCATGCGGACCGGCTCGGGCTGGCGGGCAACCGGTGCCGGTTCCTGATAGACAGGAGCCTGCGGCTGCTGCATGCGCGGCGCCGGAGCGGCAACCTGTTCCGGAGCATGATAGACGGGCGCCGGAGCGACCGGTGCCGGAGCGGCCTGCTGAACCGGCTGGGCCGGACGGAGAGCCGCCGGCGCTTCAGCCGGAGAAGATGCGAACAGCTTGCTCTGCGGACGGAAATCCTGAGCCGGCTGCTGGTGTGCGGCGAAACCGAGTTCGCGTTCCATTTCGGCTTCTGCCGAACGGATGGTCTGGGCGATCGGGTCTACGGCCTTCTGTGCCTGCGATACTGCTGGAGCAGGCTGAACTGCGGCCGGAGCGGAAGCAACGGCCGCGGAAGGACGGATAAGCGGCTTGGCAACGGCTGCTGCGGCACGCATATCGGCAACGTTCTGCTCGCCGACGCCAGCAACGCGGTCGATGCCGGTCGCCACGACGGAGACGCGGATGAGACCTTCCAGAGCTTCGTCGAAGGTTGCGCCGAGGATGATGTTCGCATCCGGATCGACTTCTTCGCGAATGCGGGTCGCAGCTTCGTCGACTTCGAACAGGGTCAGGTCGCGACCGCCGGTGATGGAGATCAGCAGGCCCTGTGCGCCCTTCATCGAGGTTTCGTCGAGCAGCGGGTTGGCGATTGCCGCTTCCGCAGCCTGCATCGCACGGCCCGGACCGGAAGCCTCGCCGGTGCCCATCATCGCGCGGCCCATTTCACGCATGACCGAGCGAACGTCGGCGAAGTCGAGGTTGATGAGACCTTCCTTCACCATCAGGTCGGTGATGCAGGCAACGCCGGAGTAGAGAACCTGGTCGGCCATGGCGAAGGCGTCGGCGAAGGTCGTCTTGTCATTGGCAATACGGAAGAGGTTCTGGTTCGGAATGACGATCAGCGTATCGACGGACTTCTGCAGTTCCTCAATGCCCTGTTCGGCAAGACGCATACGGCGGCCGCCTTCGAAGTGGAAAGGCTTGGTGACGACGCCGACCGTCAGGATGCCCTTGTTGCGGGCCGCCTGTGCGACGACAGGTGCAGCACCCGTACCGGTTCCGCCGCCCATGCCGGCGGTGACGAAGCACATGTGGGTGCCGTTCAGGTGGTCGATGATCTCATCGATGCATTCTTCAGCGGCAGCGCGGCCGACTTCCGGCTGGGAACCGGCGCCAAGGCCTTCGGTGACGTTGACGCCGAGCTGAATGACCCGATCTGCCTTCGTCATGGTCAGCGCCTGCGCATCCGTGTTGGCGACGACGAAGTCGACGCCCTGAAGGCCGGCCGTGATCATGTTGTTGACAGCGTTACCACCACCACCGCCAACACCGAAGACGGTGATGCGTGGCTTCAGCTCTGTGATATCAGGCTTCTGCAGCTGTATCGTCATTTTAACATTCCTTCTTTCTCTGGCCGCATCGCCCCGCTGGCCGATTCTTGAAAACTCAACTCTGAAACCTCCGGCTTACGCCACGAGGCCACTCAAAAACTCTCTTTCAGCCATTGCCCCACCCGGGCTATCCGGCCGCTACCGTTACCAAACGGCGAGAACATTCCGCCTTGCGCCGCATGAATTTCGATGTCCGCCACCTGCGGATAGATCATCAGTCCGCAGGCGGTTGAAAATGCCGGTCCCTTCGCCGCCACCGGAAGACCGGCGACCCCCATGGGGCGGCCGATACGAACGTTGCGGGCAAGAATGCGCCGTGCCGTTTCCGGCAGCCCCGTCAGCTGGCTTGCGCCGCCGGTCAGGACGACGCGCTTGCCGACAATCGGGCTGAAGCCGGACTTCTGGATGCGATCACGGATCAATTCCAGCGTCTCTTCGATACGTGCCCGCACGATGCGGGTGACCAATGCTCTTGAAACTTGCGATGGTTGATCGCGATCATCTTCACCAATCGGCGGGATCGAAATCATGTCGCGCTCATCCGCGCCATTCAGCAAAGCCGAACCATGCACCACCTTCAGTCTCTCCGCATCTTCGATTCGTGTCGAGAGGCCACGTGCAAGATCTGTCGTAACGTGATGGCCGCCAAGGCCGATCGCATCGGTGTGAATGAGACGGCCTTCGGCGAAAACCGAGATCGTCGTGGTGCCGCCGCCCATGTCGATGGCCGCGCAGCCGAGTTCGACTTCATCGTCCACCAGCGCCGCCAGACCGCTGGCATAGGGCGTCGCCACCATGCCCTCGACCGAAAGATGCGCGCGATTGACACAAAGCTCGAGGTTCTTCAGCGCCGTGCGCTCGACCGTGACCACATGCATGTCGACGCCGAGAAGATCACCATACATGGAGAGTGGATCGCGAATGCCGCGCTCGCCATCCAGCGAATAGCCAGTTGGCAAAGAATGCAGGATCGCCCGGTCCTGGCGCATGGACTGCTGGCTTGCCGCCACCAGAACCTTGCGCAGATCGCTTGCTTCCACTTCCTGGCCGCCGAGATCGATGCTCGCGGTATAGATATCGCTTGCCAGCCGTCCGGCGGAAACATTGACGATCAGGCTGTCGACGGTAAGGCCCGCCATGCGCTCGGCCGCATCTACCGAAAGACGGATGACACCTTCCAGCGCGTCGAGATCGGCGATCACGCCGGATTTCACACCGCGCGAACGCTGATGGCCGATGCCGATGATTTCGACCTTATGCGTACGACCGGGCAGAATTTCGCTTTCCTGGCGCGGCGTCAGCCGGCCGATCATGCACACGACCTTGGTCGAGCCGATGTCGAGCACCGAAACGATGTGGCTGCGCTTGGAAGAAAGCGGCTTCAGGCGAGGCAGGCCGAAATGGGAAGAACCGAATAAGCTCATGTGTTCTTCTCCGCCTTCTTGAGAGCCTTGGTGCGCGCATCGACGGCGGCCTGACGGCGTTCCGTGGCACCCTCGGTCAGCTGGATCGTGGTGCGGTCCGCGAGCCGGAGATCGACGGCGGCGACATCGCGCGACAGAACCTTTTCCTCGAGATCGAGCCGCGCCAGCAATTGCAGCGCCTGCGGCAGGTTTTCTTCCGGCAGCTTGACGACGATGCCGTTATCGAGATGCAGATCCCAGCGACGGCCGGCAATGCGGACATAAGCGCGGACACGGTTGCGGATTTCCGGCCAGTCGGCCAGCTGCTCGACGAAACCGGCAGCACCCGTTTCCGCGTCGCGGCCGACGAAGAGCGGCAGGGCGGCGAACTTATTGTCCCGCAGCGGCGCAATCACGCTGCCGCTTTTTTCGATGAGCGACAGTTCCGTTCCATGCTGCCAGATGCCGAAGGCCTGACGCTCCTTCAGCCGCACTTCCACGGTCTTGGGATACACCTTGCGGATATCGACATCTTCCACCCAGGGAAGCTGCACCAGCTTGCGGCGTGCCGCATCGATATCGAGCGCGATCAGCGAGGTGCTGCCATCGAGGCCGAGAAGCTGGAACACTTCGATTTCGGAGGTCTGCAGATTGCCGGAAACCTTCACGTCCTCGACCGCAAAGCCTGCGGCCGATGTCGTGGTCTGGGTAACAATATTGGTGTGCCCGCCGAGCGACATGCCGTAAAGCCCGATCATCGCGTAAAAGGCGACGGCGGAAATCGTGCCGGTATGGGCAGGAATATGAATGCGCCCGGTCGCAAGGCTGACACCGAAACGCACGAAGCGACGCAGCGGACGCGGCAGCACCCTGCGATCGTCGGCATTGGCCGTCGCCGCATATTGCTCGCGCTTTTTTGCCGTCGACTTTTTGCCGGTCACCGCAAACACGAAGCGTCCTCCACCATCCAGCTGACAAGGTCACCAAAGGAGCGGCCAGCATGGGCCGCCATTTCCGGCACCAGGGAGGTCGGCGTCATGCCCGGCTGCGTATTCACTTCAAGCCAGATAACTTCGCCATCTTCTGAGAAGCGGTCGTCGTAACGAAAGTCTGAACGGCTTACGCCACGGCACCCGATCGCCTGATGCGCCATAACCGCCAATGTTTGAATCTTTTGGTAAATTTTCGGTGAAATTTCTGCGGGAATGACATGTTTCGAGCCACCAGCCGCATATTTCGCATCATAATCATAGAAATTGTGACCGAGCGGCACCACTTCGGTAACGCCCAGCGCCTCGCCGTCGAGTACACCGCAGGTCAGTTCGCGGCCGTGAATATAGCGCTCGACCATCACCTGATCGCCGTAGCGCCATTCCGAAGAGGTGAGTATCTGCGGCGGATGCGACTGGTCTTCCTTGACGATCACGACACCGAAGCTCGAACCTTCACGCACCGGCTTCACGACATAAGGGGGTGCAAGCGGATGTTCGCTGGTGAAATCGAAGCGGTTCATGACGCGCTCGGCAGCCACCGGGATGCCGGCAGCAGCGGCAACCTTCTTGGCCTGCGCCTTGTCCATGGCGAGCGCGGAAGCGAGCACGCCGGAATGGGTATAGGGAATGGCGAGATATTCGAGGATGCCCTGAATGGTGCCATCTTCGCCAAAGGGACCGTGCAGCGCGTTGAAGGCCACATCCGGGCGCAGCTCGGCTAGCACGGCGGCGATATCGCGCCCCACATCGACCCGGGTGACCTTGTAGCCCTCGTCTTCCAGAGCCTGCGCGCAAGCGTTGCCCGACGACAGGCTGACCGGCCGCTCCGACGAAAATCCACCCAAAAGAACAGCTACGTGCTTGCCGCTCATCGATACCTCTGACACCAACTCTCCGTTACGAACCACGCTCCGAACCGACCGAATTTGACGAACAGTGATTCTGGCACATGACCCTTGAGATCAGTTAAACGCCATTAAGGTTAATGAATCGTTTACTTTCGTTAACCGCCGCGTCCAACGTGCCGAGTTTCGTTAAAGAATCAGCACCGATCCGGATTCCCTCCTTGGAATCAGAGAGTTGCATGGATTGCAACATGCAGGTTTTCAATGATCGGAAATAAAACGATGCTCGCGCGTCTGCCGCTCCGCAATAAAGGCAAGGCCGAAACGTTAACAGACGGGGTTATTCCCCAGGGAAAATTATCTGGCGTTTCAGCGTTTTAAAACCGCGGCCTGAATCAGTCTCTCAATCGCCAAAACATCCCCCAGAGGCATAACCACACGTGTCGCACTGATGGATCACATTATCTGCATTATTTCTTTTTTAGCATTCCATAAGAACAAAAATTGCGTTAACGCAGTCATCGCCTCCCAAGGCATGACATTGCAATCATCCAAAATGGAACCAATACCATGACCGACGCGATATCTCCGGTATCGCCGACCGCTGACACTTCGAACGTTGTAAAGACAAATTCGCCTGCACGAGTTCTCACTGCCAGCCTGGTCGGCACGACCATCGAGTTTTTCGATTTCTACGTTTACGCCACGGCCGCAGTGCTCGTGTTCCCCACTTTGTTCTTCCCGAACAATGACCCGATGACGGCGCTTCTGGCGTCCTTCGCCACCTTCTCCATCGCCTTTTTCGCCCGCCCGCTGGGCGCTGTGGTCTTCGGCCACTATGGCGACCGGGTCGGCCGCAAGACCACCCTTGTCGCCGCCCTGCTCACGATGGGCGTTTCCACGGTCGTGATTGGCCTCCTGCCCTCCTATGAGACCGCCGGCGTTCTGGCCCCGCTGCTGCTCGCGCTTTGCCGCTTCGGTCAGGGTTTCGGCCTTGGCGGCGAATGGGGCGGCGCCGTCCTGCTCGCCACGGAAAATGCACCTCCGGGCAAGCGCAGCTGGTACGGCATGTTCCCGCAGCTCGGTGCACCCGTTGGCCTGTTCCTTTCGTCCGGCGTGTTCTGGATCCTGCTGCACTTCATGTCTCAGGAAGCGCTTTTGAGCTGGGGCTGGCGCATTCCCTTCGTCGCGTCGATCATCCTGATCGCGGTCGGCATGTGGGTTCGCCTGTCCATCACCGAAACGCCCGACTTCCAGAAGGCAATCGAAAAGGAAGAACGTGTGGCCGTGCCGGTCGCGGAACTGTTCCGCAACCACAAGCGCAGCCTCGTGCTCGGCACCTTCGTGGCGCTGGCCACCTTCGTGCTCTTCTACATCGGCACCGCCTATCTTCTGTCCTACAACGTCAAGGTCCTGAAAATCCCGTTCCTCGACGCGCTGGAAGTGCAGATCCTCGGCTCCATCGTTTTCGGCATCTTCATTCCGATCGCCGGCAAGCTCGCCGAAAAATTCGGTCGCCGTGAAATCCTGATCCTGACGACGGTGCTGATCGGCCTGTTCTCCTTCCTGCTGCCCGGCCTGATGTCCGGTGGCGAAGGCTCGATCTTCGTCTTCGCGGCTCTTGCCATGATGCTGATGGGCATGACCTACGGCCTGATCGGAACGGCGCTCGCCGCCCCCTTCCCGACCCGCGTGCGTTACACCGGCTCGTCCATCACCTTCAACATGGCCGGCATCTTCGGCGCATCGCTGGCGCCTTACATCGCCACATGGCTGCAGGTGAACTACGGCATGGGGTATGTCGGCTATTATCTCTGCGTATCGGCGCTCATCACGCTCGCCTGCATCCTCCTGTCGCGCAAGGACGAAGTCTGATCCGAACGGATTGCCAGACATTAAAAAGCCCGCGAAACCTTCGTTTCGCGGGCTTTTGTTTGCCTGTTTTAACGCTTACGCCACGGCCTGGCGCCGCTCCACATGACCGGTCATGCAGACGCGATTGCGCCCTCCTTCCTTTGCCCGATAGAGCGCCAGATCGGCATTGTGCATGACCTTGTCGAAAATGTCGGCGTCGCCGCGAAACGCCACGCCAATCGAAATCGTCACCGTGATCCGCAAATCCTGATACTCCACCGGGGTGGTCTCGATGGCTGCGCGAACCCTTTCGCACATCTGCAGAAAGGCGAGCGGGCTGGTTTCCTGCACAACGACAAATTCCTCGCCACCCAGGCGGGCGACATGCGCAGAAGGATCGAAATGCTCCCTTATCCTGCGGGCGACGTTTGAGATGACGAGATCACCGGCAAGGTGGCTGTATCTGTCATTCACCTTCTTGAAATGATCGATATCGATAAAGGCGACGCAATAGTCGCTGCCCAGTTCAGCGCATGCAGCATAAAGGCCGAGCCGGTTGCTGAGGCCGGTCAGGGCGTCCGTATGGCTCAGATGCAGGAAGCGCTCGTGGGATTGCACGAGAATTTTCACTTCCCTGGAATTCAGCCAGCAGACCAGCAATGTAATCGTAAACGCCACCGTCCCGCCGAGCGTCACACTCAACATGATGCCGTTGAAGAGATCAGTTACCAGCCCGAACTGCGCGAGAAACGTCAGGCCGCCCATGCACATCAGGATGACAATGATCGTCACGAGACAAGCGATACGAATGGAGAATTCCAGTGGCTCGAGCCGCCTGCGGCCCTCCGACGTGGCGACCGAAAAACTTATCATTTCGATCGGTTTTTTCCAAAGACCCAACATCATGCTCAAAAGCGCCTAGATCACGTAATGCCGTTGGTATTTCCTGATAAAAAGTAATTTAATAGAAGGACGAGACGTCGCTTCGCCCCGATAATATGGCAAAAACTGTTGATTGACCGTTACGATACATGAAACGGCCAGATCAACAGCAGGTTTTTCTTGCAATTGGCAGCATTCGCCGAGGCTTAAGCCCCGAGGAACGGCTCCACTTCCCGGCCCGGCATGAACAGGCCAAGGCGCTTGATTTCCCATTCCAGCCGGATGCCCGACTTCTCGAACACCCGCTTGCGGATGGTCTCACCCAGATATTCCAGATCGTAACCGGTCGCATGGCCGGTATTGATCATGAAATTGCAATGCAGCGACGACATCTGCGCGCCGCCGATGACCAGACCGCGACCGCCCGCCTCATCGATCAGTTCCCAGGCGGAATGACCTTCGGGGTTCTTGAAGGTGGAACCGCCCGTCTGCTCGCGGATCGGCTGCACGGTTTCGCGGTGGTGGCGCACGGCATCCATATCGGCACGGATTTTCGCCTTGTCTTCCGGATAACCCTCAAACAGCGCGCCCGTAAAGATCAGACCTGCATCGGCGCCGGAATGGCGATAGCTGTAGCCCATATCGGCATTGGAAAGCACATGCTGGTTGCCCTGACGGTCGACCGCATAGACCTCCACCACACGCTCGCGCGTCTCGCCGCCATTGGCGCCCGCATTCATGCGCAGCGCACCGCCGATGGAGCCGGGAATGCCGTAATAGAAATGGAAACCGCCAATGCCATTATCCATGGCCATAGCGGCAATATGCTTGTCCGGGCAGATCGCGCCCGCCTTGATGCGGTTTTCACCGGCAAGCTCCACCTGGCCAAAGCCCTTGGCCGACAGACGGACGACAACGCCCGGAATGCCGCCATCGCGCACCAGAAGGTTCGAGCCGACGCCAACCACGGTCAACGGCACGTCTTCCGGCAGAATTTTCAGGAAGGCAATCAGATCGTCGGTATCGTGCGGCTGGAACATGACTTCTGCAAGACCGCCAGCTCTGAACCACGTCACGCGGTCCATGGGCGCATCCGGTGTCAGACGTCCCCGCAATTCATTTACCCCGTCGCCGAGCCTCCCCAGCAATTTAACCCCATCGACCTGTCTCATTCAGACTTTCCTGATATGCTCTTCAATTCCGAAGGCAGTACTGCTGCCCATTGCGTGATATTTCCAGCCCCCAAGAGAACCACGAAATCACCCGGATTCGCAATGCCTGCAACCACTGAGGCGAGATCTTCCCGTTTTTCGAGAAAACGGGCGTCCCGGTGGCCGGCGGCCTTGATGGCCGAAACCAGCGCTTCCGAGCTTGCACCCTCGATCGGATCTTCGCCCGCGGCATAGACCGGAGCAAGGATAATCGTGTCGGCATCGTTAAAACAATGCGCGAAATCGTCGAACAGGCTGGAAAGCCGGCTATAGCGGTGCGGCTGGTGCACGGCGATGATGCGGCCCTTGCAGGCCTCCCGCGCCGCCTTCAGCACAGCCTTGATCTCGACCGGGTGGTGACCGTAATCGTCAAAAACCTGCACCCCATTGGCTTCGCCCGTCAGCGTGAAACGCCGCTTGACGCCGCCGAAGGAGGCAAGGCCCTTCTTGATATCGGCTTCCGAAATTCCGAGACGATTGGCAACCGCAATCGCCGCCGTCGCATTCGAGACGTTGTGGCGGCCGGGCATCGGCAGGACGAGATCCTTGAAGGAGAATATCTTGCCGGTGCGGCGACGGCGGATCTCCACGTCGAACACCGAGCGCGTGCCGTCGATGCGGACATTCGAAAACCGCACGTCGGCCTGCGGGTTCTCGCCATAGGTGATGACCTTGCGGTCCTCGATGCGGCCAACCAGCGCCTGTACTTCGGGATGATCGAGGCACATGACGCCGAAACCGTAGAACGGCACATTCTCGACGAACTGACGGAATGCGGCGCGTACGGCGTCGAAATTGCCGTAATGGTCGAGATGTTCCGGATCGATATTGGTAATAACGGCCACATCGGCCGGCAGCTTCAGGAAGGTGCCGTCGGATTCGTCGGCCTCCACCACCATCCACTCGCCCTCGCCCATGCGGGCGTTGGTGCCATAAGCATTGATGATGCCGCCGTTGATGACGGTCGGGTCAAGATTGCCGGCTTCCAGCAGAGTCGCGACCATGGAGGTGGTCGTGGTCTTGCCGTGGGTGCCGCCGATGGCGATGGCGTTACGGAAACGCATCAGCTCGGCCAGCATTTCGGCCCGGCGAACGATCGGCAGGTGCTTTTCACGCGCCGCGATGAGTTCCGGATTGTTCTTCTTGATGGCGGTGGAAACGACCACCACCTCAGCATCGCCGATATTATCCGCCGTATGGCCGACGAAAACCTCGATGCCCTTGTCGCGCAGGCGCTGCACATTGGCGTTGTCGGCCTGATCCGACCCCTGAACGCGGTGGCCGAGATTGTGAAGCACTTCGGCAATGCCGCTCATGCCGATCCCGCCTATGCCGATGAAATGCACAAGGCCTATGGCTTTCGGCATCTTCATGCCCCAACTCCTTCATTCTTTTTCTTGAATTCCTGTACGGACCGGCCGGAAGCAATCGCCTCGACCAGATCGGCCAGCACATCCGCCGCATGCGGTTTGCCCGTCGCCTTTGCTGCCGCCGCCGTTGCCGAAAGACGGTCCGGCTCCGAAAGCGCTGAGGACAGCAGGCCGGAAAGCTTCTGCGGCGACAGTTCCGCCTGCTTGATGACGCTTGCCCCGCCCGCCGCCGAAAGCGCTGCCGCGTTCGCCGCCTGATCGTGATCGAGCGCATGCGGATAGGGAACGAGGATCGACGGGCGGCCGATCACCGAAAGCTCCGATACGGTCGATGCGCCCGAGCGGCTGATGACCAGATCGGCCTCGCCGATGCGCGACGCCATGTCGCCGAAGAAGGGCGAAACATCCGCCTTCACACCGAGCTTCTGATAGGAGGCGATCACGCTGTCCTTGTCTTCCGGCCGCGCCTGCTGGGTGACGACGATGCGCTTGCGCTGCTCATCCTTCAGCAGGCAGATCGCCGCAGGCACCGCGCTCGAGAAGAACTGCGCACCCTGGCTGCCGCCGAAAACGACAAGCTGGAATGTCTCACCCGTCTGCGAGGGCGTATAGGGTATCTCCGACGCCGCCAGCACCGCTGGGCGCACGGGATTACCGGTCGCTACCGTCTTGTCGGAATATTGGCCGTTGGCGGGCGGCAGGAAACCGCCGGCAATTGCCTTCACCCGGCCTGCCAGCGCCTTGTTGGCGCGGCCCATCACCGCATTCTGCTCATGAATGATGGAGGGAACGCCAAGCCCGGTGGATGCCAGAAGCGGCGGCACGGTGGGATAACCGCCGAAACCGACAACTGCGACAGGCTTCAGCTTCGCCACCAGCCGGCGCGCGGCGCGCAGACCAACCCACAGCTTCCAGAGCGAACGCGCCACGGAAATCGGATTTTTCGAGCCGATGGTGGCGGACGGCACAACATGGATTTCATCCGCCGGGAACTTGCCCGCATAACGCTCGGCGCGGCTGTCGGTAACGAGGTGCACCTGATAACCGCGCGCTTTCAGCGTGTGCGCGAGCGCCTCGGCTGGAAAAACATGGCCGCCGGTTCCCCCGGCGGCAAGAAGAACAATACCCTTGCTCATGATCGTTTACTCCGCGGGAACGCCGGAACCGACGCGGAAGAAACTCCGCTCCTGCGCCCGCTTTTCGGGTCTGTGGCGTGTCAGCGCCAGAAGGAAGCCGGCGGTCACGCATATCGCCATCATCGACGAGCCGCCATAGGAAATCAGCGGCAAGGTCATGCCCTTGGCGGGCATCAGTTCCAGATTGACGCCGATATTGATCATCGACTGCATGCCGATCTGCAGCACAAGGCCGGCCACGGCAAAGCGGCAAAAATCGTCCTTTTCCTTGAAGGCGTGCGAAAGGCCGCGCAACACGATGAAGGCGAAGATCGCCACCAGGAACATGCAGAAGACGATGCCGAATTCTTCAGCAGCAACCGAGAAGATGAAGTCGGTATGGCTGTCGGGAATGATGCGCTTGACGATGCCCTCGCCCGGCCCGCGACCGAACCAGTCGCCGCGAATGATCGCCTCGCGCGCCGTGTCCACCTGGAACGTATCGCCCTCACCCGTCCAGAACCGGTCGATACGGCCCGCGACGTGCGGCAACATCAGGTAGGCCGTGATGATACCGCCGACGCCGAGACCGCCGAGCATGATGATCCAGAACCACGGCACGCCGGCCATGAAGAACATGCCGCCCCAGACCACGGAGGTCAGGATCGTCTGGCCGAAGTCCGGCTGGGCGATCAGAAGTGCGGCGACGATGCCGAAGGTGATGATGGCGAAGAGATTGCCCGGAATTTCAGGATGGCGCGCCCGTTCGGCAAAGAGCCAGGCGCAGACGATGACGAAGGCCGGCTTCATGAATTCCGATGGCTGGATCGAGAAAGTGCCGATGGAAATCCAGCGCCGCGCACCCTTGACCTCGATGCCGAAAAACAGCGCGAAGATCATCATCAGCAGCGAAACGATAAGCATGATGACCGCGACGCGCCGCACCTGACGCGGCGACAGGAAGGATAGGCCGACCATGATTGCCAGCGACGGCACCATGAACATCGCCTGACGCTCGACGAAGAAGAAACTGTTGAGGCCGATGCGCTCGGCAACCGCAGGCGAGGCCGCAAAGGACAGCATCAGGCCGATGCCCATCAGCGCGATGAACGCCGCCAGAAAGAAACGGTCGATGGTCCAGAACCACTCCGCGACCGGACCGCGATCAACTCGGCTTACCATGGCCTTCAGCCCCCTTTTCCAGAGTCAACCAGCATCGTCATGCCATCGAGCGCCGCGACCTGCGCGACGAACGAATCACCTCTGATCTCAAAGTTCTTATATTGATCGAAGCTTGCGCAAGCCGGGGATAACATCACGATATTGCCGGCCGTCGCATCTTTTTCCGCATCCGCCGCCGCATGTTGCACGGCCTTGTCCAGCGTGCCGGATATTTCATAAGGTACGGCCTCGCCAAGCGTCGCGGCAAATTCCGCGGCCGCCTCGCCGATCAGATAGGCCTTGGCGATGCGCGGGAAAAGCGGCGAGAGGCTGGCGATGCCGCCTGCCTTGGGCAAACCGCCGGCGATCCAGTAGATACGGTCGAAACTTGAAAGCGCCGGTGCCGCAGCATCGGCATTGGTGGCCTTGCTGTCATTGACGAAGGTGACATTGCCACGTCGGCCGACCGGCTGCATACGATGCTTGAGGCCGGGAAAAGACTTCAGGCCTGCGCGAACTTCCTCTTCGGAAACCCCGACCGCAAGGCAGGCGGCGATTGCCGCCGCCGCATTCTGCGCATTGTGGCTGCCGCGCAGGGTCTGGATACCCTCGAGATCGGTGAGCAGCAAAGAAGTGCCGCCATGCGCACGGAAAATGCGGCTGCCTTCGGCATAGAGACCTTCGGAAACGACATTGCGCTTGGAAATGCGCTCCACCTTCACGCCGGCGCGTTCGATACGGTCGGCAATCAGCGTCGAATGGCTGTCATCAACACCCACGATGGCCGTTTGACTGCCCGCCACCAGCCGTTCCTTGACGTCGGCATAGTGCTGCATCGTCCCGTGCCGGTCGAGATGATCGGGCGTCAGATTGAGCAGAATGCCGGCGGTCGGATTGATCGTCGGTGCGAGATCGATCTGGTAGGACGAGCACTCGACAACATAGAAGCGCTGCGCCTTCGGCGGATCGAGGCTCAGCACCGCCGTTCCGATATTGCCGCCAAGCTGCGTATCGCGGCCGGACGCCTTGAGAATATGCGCGATCAGCGCCGTCGTTGTCGACTTGCCGTTGGTGCCGGTAATCGCGATGAAAGGGCAGTCCGGCGCATGCGCACGGCGCTCGCGGATGAAAAGCTCGATATCGCCGATGATCTCGACGCCCGCAGCTTTCGCAAGGTCGACCGACCAATGCGGTTTCGGATGCGTCAGCGGCACGCCGGGCGCCAGCACGAAGGAGGAAAAGGAGGGCCAGTCAATCGTCCGAAGATCCGCCGTCTTGATGCCTTCGGCCTCGGCCTTCGCGACACTGTCGGGATTGTCATCGAAAGCAACGACATCCGCCCCGCCCGCCACCAGCGCGCGGGCCGTGACGAGACCCGAACCGCCAAGCCCGAAAAGCGCGACCTTCTTACCTTTGAACGACGTGACCGGGATCATCGCTCACCTCAGCTTCAGGGTGGCGAGGCCGAGCAGCGCGAGGCCAACGGAGATGATCCAGAAACGGATCACCACCTGGCTTTCCGTCCAGCCCTTTTTCTCGAAATGGTGATGGATCGGCGCCATCAGGAAGACGCGCCTGCCGGTGCGCTTGAACCAGAAGACCTGGATGATGACAGACAGTGTTTCCATGACGAACAGACCGCCGACGATGACCATAACGATCTCGTGCTTGGTCGCGACAGCGATGGAGCCGATCAGGCCGCCGAGCGCCAGCGAACCCGTATCGCCCATGAAGATGGCGGCGGGCGGCGCGTTGAACCACAGGAAGCCGAGGCCCGCGCCGATGACCGCGCCGACGATGACGGCAAGCTCACCCGTGCCGGGCACGAAGTTGATCTGCAGGTAATTGGCGAAAACCGCGTTACCGGCGAGATAGGCGATCACGCCGAAGGTGGCGGCGGCGATCATCACAGGCACGATGGCGAGACCATCAAGGCCATCCGTCAGGTTCACGGCATTGCCCGCGCCGACGATGACGAAAGCACCGAACAGCACGAAGAAGTAGCCGAGATTGATCACGAATTCCTTGAAGAAGGGAAACGCGATGGAGCTGCCGAGCGTGCCGCCATGCGGGGCGGAAGCGAGCGCCATCTTCATCATGAAGAACACGGCAATCGCCGCAATCAGGAATTCGATGCCGAGACGGGCCTTGCCGGAAAAGCCCTTGTCGCTCTGCTTCGTCACCTTCAGATAGTCGTCGTAGAAGCCGATGGCTCCGAAACCGAGCGTCACCATCAAAACGGCGACGACATAGACATTAGAAAGATCGCCCCAGAGCAGCGAACCGCCGAGAATGCCGGCAAGGATCATCAGCCCGCCCATGGTCGGCGTGCCGGCCTTCTTGAAATGCGTCTGCGGACCATCGGCGCGGATGGGCTGGCCCTTGCCCTGGCGCACGCGCAGCGAATTGATGATCGCCGGTCCGAACAGGAAGACGATCAACGCAGAGGTGAACATTGCAGCACCCGCCCGGAAGGTGATGTACCGGAACAGGTTGAAGATTTGAATTTTATCCGACAGTTCGACGAGCCAGATCAGCATAATTGCCCTTTCAAAAGGCTATTTCAGACTTGGCGTTCCGTCTCGGGGAATGCCGGATACTTGTCAAGCAGGGCGGCGACAATCTTGCCGAAACCGAGGCCAAGTGACGATTTTACCATCAGCGCGTCTCCCGGTTGCACCCATTGCAGGGCGAAATCGGTCAGTTCCGCCGTCGTCGGGAACCAGATGACGGTCACACTATCAGGCAGCGCATCGCGCAGCGCCGCCATCGCCTCACCCGCCAGCCAGACATGTTCGATACCGGCCGCGAGCAGTGGGCCGGCCAATTCTTCATGCAACTGCGCGGAAAACTCGCCCATCTCCAGCATGTCGCCGAGGACTGCGACGCGCCTTCCGTGACCCTGCGTCGGCGTTTCCGCCAGCACGGCGATCGCCGCGCGCATGGAGGCCGGATTGGCATTGTAGCTTTCATCGATCAGCAGGAAGGTGCCGCCGTTGATTGCCAGCTGATGGCGCTGGCCGCGCCCCTTTACCGCCTCGAGCGTTCCCAGCGCCTCGAAGGCGCGGTCGAGATTGGCGCCGGTGACGGCAACGGCGCCCAGCACGGCCATTGCGTTATCTGCAATATGCCGGCCGGGAATATTGATGTGCAACTCGCTGGTTTCACCGTTCAGGATCGCCCAGATCGTCGAGCCCGTCGTCGTGCTCTCGAAATCCGCGAGGCGGAAATCCGCCTTGGCATGCTGCCCGAAGGTGAGGATATGCTCGATACCCTGTTCCTGCGCCGCTTCTTCAAGCTGTTCGAACTGGGCGTTATCGCGGTTGAGGATGACGGAACCGCCCTCCTCCAGACCCTCGAAAATCTCCGCCTTGGCGCTAGCGATCTCTTCGATGTTCTTGAAATTGCCAAGATGGGCCGGAGCAATGGTCGTGATGATCGCTACATGTGGGCGCACCAGCTTCACCAACGGCCGGATTTCGCCGGAATGGTTCATGCCGATCTCGAACACGCCGAATTCCGTGTCGGCAGGCATACGCGCCAGCGTCAGCGGCACGCCCCAATGGTTGTTGAAGGAGGCCACCGCCGCATGCACCCGGCCTGAAGGGGCGAGCGCCTGCCGCAGCATTTCCTTGGTGGTGGTCTTGCCGACCGAACCGGTCACCGCAATGATGCGCGCCGACGTTCTTTCACGCGCCGCGATGGCGAGCTTGCCGAGTGCGGCAAGCACATCTTCCACCACGATCATCGGCACGGTCAGGCGGCCGAGCGCCGGCAGCTTGGCCTCCGCAACGACCAGAAGTCCCGCCCCGTTCGCAACGGCGAAACTGGTGTAATCATGACCGTCCACCCGGTCGCCCTTGATGGCGAAGAACGCTTCGCCCGGCTTGACCGTCCGGCTGTCGATGGAAATGCCGGTGATCCCGGTCGGCAGGTTGCCCACGGGGCGTCCCGCCGTGATGGCGATCATGTCGGCGACTGTCCATAACCAGCTCAAATCTTCGATCCTTCCAGCCCTGCCAGTGCAGCGCGCACCTGTTCATGATCGGAAAACGGCAGCGTTACCGAACCGACGATCTGCCCCTCTTCATGACCCTTGCCCGCGACGATCAGCGTATCGCCATGCGAAAGCAGCGACACCGCATGCCGGATAGCGTCCGCCCTGTCGCCGATTTCCAAAGCGCCGGGCGCTGCCGCCATGACTTCGGAACGGATCGTTGCAGCATCTTCCGAACGCGGATTGTCGTCGGTGACGATGACGATGTCGGAAAGCCGCGTCGCAACCTCGCCCATGATCGGGCGCTTGCCCTTGTCGCGGTCGCCGCCGCAGCCGAAGACGGTGATGATGCGGCCGGAGGTGAAGGGCCGGACCGAGGTGAGCACATTTTCCAGCGCATCCGGCTTGTGGGCGTAATCCACATAGGCAAGCGCACCGTTCTTCGTCTGGCCCACGAGTTCCAGACGGCCGGCAGCACCGATCAGCTTTTCGAGCGCCTTCAGCGCGGTTGCCGCGGGAACGCCGGTGGACATGGCAAGACCGGCCGCGACGAGAGCGTTCGCAACCTGAAAATCACCCGCCAATGGGATGTCGACTTCATAAATCTCGCCGTCATGATGCACTTCGATCATCTGCTTGTGACGGAAGTGCTCGACACGCTTCAGGGCCAGATAGTCGCCCTTGCGACCGACCGTGCGCACATCGAGACCGGCTTCGCCCGCCGCGCGGATCGCCTGTTGCGACCATGGATCGTCGGCGAAGATCACGGCGGGAGCGCCCTTTTCCATCAGCGTATCGAAGAGCCGCATCTTCGCGGCCATGTAGTCCTCGACGGTGGGGTGATAATCCATGTGGTCGCGGCCGAGATTGGTGAAACCGGCCGCCGCCAGCCTCACTCCATCGAGACGGCGCTGGTCAAGACCATGGCTGGACGCCTCCATCGCCGCATGCGTCACGCCTTCGGCCGCAAGTTCGGCCAGAAGCGCATGCAGCGTTACCGGATCGGGCGTGGTGAGCGCGCCGTAGTCCTCGCGGCCGGGTGCAATCACACCTGTCGTACCGATCTGCGCTGCGGGATGGCCGGCGAAAGCCCAGATTTGCCGCACGAAGGAAGCAACGGACGTTTTTCCCGCAGTACCGGTGACGGCGACCATGGTTTCCGGCTGTTTTCCGTAAAAACGGGAAGCGGCAAGGGAGAGATAAAGGCGTGGATCGGTGACCGAAAGCACCGGCACATCGGCATCCAGCGCGTGTCCGGAAACGACAGCGACCGCGCCCTTGGCAACCGCGTCCTTCACATAGGCCGCGCCATCCGCCTTGGTGCCCGCAACCGCCACGAACAGGCTGCCCGGCGCAGCCTTGCGGCTGTCTGCGGTGATCCCCCCGATTTCGATCGCCCCGATCTCAGACAGGAGCAATTCTTTCAATTCCGGAAACGCATTTCCGGATATATCTCGCAAATTCATCGACTGTGTCCGTCTTGTCCCCCCGGCGCGAATCGCCGGAACATCATAAGCTAACAATCAATAAGACACGAGCAAGGCCGAGCCATCCTTGCCGAACTTCGGCTTCACGCCCAGCACCGCCGCCGTGCGGGTGATGATATCGCGCACCATCGGCGCTGCGGATGTGCCGGCGAGTGCCGCGCCATTGCCCTTGTCCGTCTTCGGCTCGTCGATGAAGGACAGCACGACATATTGCGGATCGTCCATTGGGAAGGCCGAGAGGAAGGCGTTGAAGTTCTTGTCGTGCACGTAACGTCCGTTGACGACCTTGTCGGCCGTACCGGTCTTGCCGCCGACGTTGAAACCATCGACGCGCGCGTTGCGGCCTGAACCGTTGACGCCGTTCCATTCGAAGAGGAAGCGCATATCCTTGCTGGCGCCCGGTTTCAGCACCTGTTTCGCCACCTGATCCGCCTGTTCGCGGGTGCGCGGCAGGAATGTCGGCTCGATCAGTTTGCCGCCATTGACGAGAGCCGCACCGGCAACCGCTGTCTGCAGCGGTGTCGTGGAAACGCCGTGACCGAAGGAAATGGTGATGGAGTTGATCTTCTTCCATTCACGCGGCTGCGACGGCAAAGCCACTTCCGGCAGTTCGGTCTGCATCCGGGTCAGGAGGCCAAGCCTTGTGAGGAATTCCTTGTGGCCTTCGGTGCCGACAGTGTCGGCGATCTTGGCCGTACCGATGTTCGACGAATACTGGAAGATTTCCGGCACCGAAAGCATCCGGCCCTTGCCGTGGAAGTCCTTGATGGTGAAGCCACCAATGCGGATCGGATAACGCGCATCGAACATGTCACCGAGACGGACGCGACCCGAATCGAGGCCCATGGCAATCGTAAAGGACTTGAAGGTGGAGCCCATTTCGAACGTGCCGTTCGACATGCGGTTGAGCCAGCCTTCCTTGGCGCCTTCGGCCGGGTTGTTCGGATCGTAATCCGGCACCGAGGCCATGGCGAGGACTTCGCCAGTATGCACATCCAGAACCACCGCGCCCGCGCCGATCGCCTGGAACTTGGTGATGGCCGAGGTCACGACTTCGCGGACAATGGACTGCACGCGCAGATCAATGGAAAGCTTCACCGGCTCCAGCGGCTGGTCGCTGGTCATGCCAAGCGCCGTCAGATCGGCAAGGCCCTGGCTATCGACGTAACGTTCCATGCCGGCAACGCCGCGATTATCGATATTGACGTGACCGACGACATGCGCAGCGGTCGGCCCGCCGGGATAAAAGCGGCGCTTTTCCGGGCGGAAGCCGACGCCTGGAATGCCGAGCGCCAGAATCTGGCTCTGCTGCTTCGGCGTCAGCTGGCGGCGCAGCCACTGGAAGCGTGAATTGGAGGAAAGCTTCTGATAGGTGCTGCGCTGGTCGAGATCCGGCAGAACCGTTCGCAGCTTCTCGATAGCCTCATCGATATCGACGATGCGATGCGGTTCGGCGAAAAGCGAGACGGTGCGAATATCAGTGGCCAGAACCTCGCCATTGCGGTCGAGAAGATCGGGGCGCGACGCCATCAAGCGGTCGGCGGGTGCGATGCTCGATACCGTTTCCTGCTCGGCCATGCCATATTGCACGAGACGCCCGCCAACGACGGCGTAAAAGGCGACGAAACCGAAAATGATCAGGCCGACGCGGCTTTTCGCCTGGGCGGCGCGCTTCTTGCGGGCGCCCTCAAAAGCCGCATGGTCGGTATAAACACCGGTGGTGCTGGCGGAAAAATGAGCCTTGCTCTTCAAAACCATGACGCGGGAGAGAAAAGACATCAGCGGTTCACCGATCCTGTTATCGTGTCATCCATGTCGTCGGTTTCATCGCCCGCGACGGCGGAGACGGCCGGAGCCGCTGTGGGACGGGAAACACGCGCCCGGGGTGTCGGAACCGGAGTGCCGTTGACGGCAATCTGGCCAGCCGGCGGTGATTTCTTTTTGGTGGCCGCGCCAAGCGTCGCACCCGGCTTGGAACCGTTGACGGCGGCGGCGATGACATCCTCGACGCTCATTCCTTCCGGCTCGGGCGGCTGCGGCAGTTGCGAGCGCAGCATGGGCAGCTCGCGCGGCTGCGCCAGTTGCGTCGGCAGCGTCGGCGAAAGGCCAAGTTCATCCTGATAGGCATTCACGAGCCGGTGCAGACGGTTCGGCTGCGTCAAGAGCGCCCAGTCGGCCCTCAAGAGATCAATCGTATCCTTCTCAAGCTTGATCTCGGCCTCCAGCTTGCGGACCTCCTCAAGCTTCAGATCGGCCTTGTGCTTGATCGAATAGGTCACGACGGCCGCGGCGACCATCACACCCACCAAGATGACATCGAAAGTGCGCAGCATATCAGCCTCCCATCTTTTCAAGGCTGGCGAGATCGGGAAGCTCGAAGATCGAATAATCCGCCGCGCGCGCCGGTGCGGTCGTGCGCAGACCGGCCCGTAATTTGGCGGATCGGGCTCGCGGATTGAGCTCCGCCTCCTCATCGCTGGCGGCGACCATCGGCTTTCCGATGTTATCGAAAATGGCGGGCTTGTCCTCCACCATCGGCAGATGCCGGGAACCGGCGGCCTTGCCCGAACGGTCGGAGAAGAATTTCTTGACGATACGGTCTTCCAGCGAATGGAAGGTGACGACGACCAGCCGGCCGCCGGGTTTCAAAACCTGCTCGGCGGCAAAAAGCGCCTGCGCCAGCTCGCCCAGCTCGTCATTGACGAAAACGCGCAGCGCCTGAAACACCCGCGTTGCGGGATGAATCTTGTCTTTGGCCTTACGCGGCGTGACGATTTCGATGAGGCCGGCCAGATCGCGGGTGGTGCGGAACGGCTCTTCCGCCCTCTTCTTCTCTATGGCGCGGGCGATGCGGCCCGGCTGCTTTTCTTCACCGAGAAAACCGAAGATGCGGATCAGATCGCTGACTTTCGCACGGTTGACGACATCGGCCGCCGAAACGCCGGAACCCGACATGCGCATATCGAGAGGGCCGTTTTTCTGAAAGGAAAAACCGCGCTCGGCCTCGTCGATCTGCATGGAGGAAACGCCGATATCAAGAACGACGCCATCGAGCCCGCCTTGCGGCGCATGTTTCGCGAGATCGGAGAATTGCGACTGAATGAGGCTCAACCGGCCGCCATTGGCGGCAACCATTGCCTGACCGCCGGCGATCGCGGTCGGATCGCGGTCGAGCGCGATGACATCAGCGCCCTGATCAAGGATGGCCTGGGTGTAGCCGCCGGCGCCGAACGTGCCGTCGAGAATGATCTTGCCGGATGATGGCTCCAGCGCGGCAATGACTTCGCGAAGCAGGACCGGTATGTGACGCTGAGGTCCGCCATCGGCATCAGAAGATCGTCCGCCAGAATTCGCCGCCATTCCGTGTCCCCGTCCTAGGCGGGGCGAGCAGCCGAAAAACCGCGCCCCGCTCTTGCTTCCGCCTGCGCCGCCAAAAACGCATCCGGTTGCCAAAGCTGAAAATGATCCGCCCGTCCGACGAAGGTGACCTCGGTGGATATGCCGGTGAATTCCCGCACGAAATCCGTCACCATCAATCGACCTTCCTGGTCGAGCTTCATGAAAACGCCGCCGCCGTGAACCAGCAGCGACATCGCGTTCGCTTGCCGCGAGAAGGCATCCATCGACGCAATCTGCCGCTCGTAGCGCTCCAGCAAATCCGGACCGCCGACACTGATGGCCGGAAAGGCGAAATCCTGAAGACAATAAAGCTCCTGAATGCCGCGCCTGACCAGCACCGAACGAAACGGAGACGGAACCGAAACGCGCCCCTTGGCGTCGATCCTGTTCGTCACGTTCGATAAAAAGCGGTCCATTACTCAACTCGCCAAAACCACATTCCGCAAAGCGAACCATCCACTTTGCAGACGACACCGGTACGCACGACACATCGCCAAGCGCCAGGGCGACGTGCCCTGCAGCAGCCCCTCGTAGGCTCCTCACTCGTTTCAGCGATTGCGGGTCAAAAACACGACCCAATGTGGTGTGCATTTGGGATATCATGGGACACTATGGGCGTCAATGGGAGAAGCCGGCACGATACCGACTTCGCATCGGAAATTCATAAGCCGTTAAGTTTAACGAATGGTTTACCGGGGCGCGCGGCGATGCGCTTTCGCTGCGTGGAAATTCGCCGCAAAACACCCATTTCTCTTTTATGAAGCAACGGGATAACCAAATCCCACATGAGACCCGCAATTCAGGGTCGGAAAGGAAAATTCGCCAGTTGGCCTGTAAGCCGGGTTCTGTATGGCCCCGGTTTGACCCGGAACGTGGCAGCCATTCATCTGGGACGGCATTTGCATGCCGCCTCGCGCAACCCACCCGGATGACGGGCCTGGAAACCGGCTGTGAACGGGCTTTCGCCAATCCCATGTCATCCCTATTCGGTCTTGCTCCCGGTGGGGTTTACCTTGCCGCCGCTGTTACCAGAAGCGCGGTGGGCTCTTACCCCACCCTTTCACCCTTACCATGCGATGCATGGCGGTTTGCTCTCTGTGGCACTTTCCCTGGGGTCGCCCCCGCCGGACGTTATCCGGCACCGTATTTCCGTGGAGCCCGGACTTTCCTCACCTTACCGTCTTTCGACATTGGTAAAGCGCGGCTGCCCGGCCAACTGGCATGGGCTGCATAACCATGTTCCGAGGCGAAAGCCACCGAAAAGCGCAGGCAAGGATCAAAGAAATGCCGGCTTGAAATCCGTAGCAAAGGCGCCGTCGGCGATTTTTCCGTCCCGCAGCAGCACAGCACCGAGCCGTCCGATCTCATCGGAACTCTTGGCCGCCGTACCGTTACCGCCGGTCAGAACCGCAATCTTCGGCGAGGCGGTGAAGCCGATGGCCGGATAACCGCTTTGCGTTTTGGAGACGACGCAGGCGGCCATCGAGACACGCGAGAGATCGATGGAAGGCACCAGCGATCCGACGATCTCGGAGAGATGATCACGCACGCTTTCACGTCCGCCGGCGCGGAACCATTCCCGGATTTCCGGGTCGCTGCCGAGCCTCTTGTCGTCGGGATCGCCGCCGATCTTCAGGTAGAATTTGCCATCGGGATAACGTACCGGCGGCAGAAGATAGATATGTTTCATCGTGTCGCGCGGCTCATAGATCAGCGACGGCATGTCCGCATATTGATCCAGATCGCCCTCATCTACCTCGAAGAAAGCGACGGTGCGTGCATAGACATCGAGGGCCACCGGCTGCGGCAGCAGATCTTTCGTGATCGAGAAGCCGCCGGCCGCCACCAGCACCCGGTCTGCGGTATAAGCCGCGCCCGAGGCCGTCTCCACCCGTGCGCGACCATCCTCTTCCCGAGTCGAGACGACGATATCGTCGACAAGCGTGACACCCGCCTTTTCAGCGAGAATAGCCTGCGCCTTCACCAGCCCACGCGGATTGACGTATCCGGCATTGTCCCTTTCGAACACGCCCTCACAACCCTGCTCAAAAGAGAAATAAGGAAAGCGACTTTTCAGACTTTCACCGCCCAGCAGTTCCGTCGAAACCCCGAGCCGCGCCGCCGCCTTGCGGACATCGTCGACAAAAGGATTATCGCCGCCCCGTTCAGGCCCCACCATCAGGCAGCCGACCGGTGCATAAAATTCAACGCCGCTTCTGGCGGCGATATCGGCGTAACGCGCTATCGAGCGGTTGGCGAGCAGCGCCCAGTCGGCATCGCTGTCAATGGTGCGGGTAATCCGCGCCTCGTCATAGTGGCTGGCGAAGACGCCCAGATGCGATTTGATGTCGGCAGGTTCGCCGGGGCCGATCAGCGCGACGCCATCGACCGTTTCGGCCAGGTGGCGGGCGGCAGCGGCCCCCATCATGCCGCGACCCACGACGATGTATCTGAAATGTCCCGACATGCCGCCCTCTTCACCCGCTCATTTCCGTCGCAACCTTGTAGCTGCTTCGTCCCTGAATGTCAGACGAAAACCGGCGACATTTCGGCGGCGAATTCATCCTCGGTCAACTGACCGTTCAAAAGCAGCATGGCGCCCAGCCGGCCGATTTCGTCCGAAGATTTGGCGGAGACGAAATTGCCGCCGGTCAGAACCGCGATATTGGAGGATTGCGTATAGCCAATATAGGGATAGCCGCTGCGGGTAATGGAAGCAACACAGGAGCCTGAGGTGACCGGGCAGCCGGCAAGCTCCGGCATCAAGGAGAGCGCCCGCTTTTTCAGAAACTCAACCTCACCCGGCGTGCCGTCCGAATGGAACCAGTCCACTGCGTCGGTGAGCGTTTCAAGCCTGCCCTTTTCGCTCTCGCCGCCGATCTTCAGATAGACCTTGCCATCGGGATAACGCACCGGCGGCAGGATATAGACGATGTCGTCCTCGGTCTCCGCCAGTACGATGGTGGAGGGCATCGCACCGAACAGCGCCTGCCGCGCCTCATCCAGCTCAAAAAAGACGATGGTGCGGCCCGTGGCCGCCATATTGACCGGAGAAGGCAGAAGCTCGGCCATGTTGGTGAAACCGCCGGCCGCTACGATGACCTTTTCAGCCGTATGAACCGCCCCTTCTCGAGTAGAAACCTCGACGCCATGGGAAGTATCTCGAATATGCGCCGCCGTCTGGCGCACAAGCCGCGCGCCCTGCGCGACGGCAATCGTGCATTGCGCCTTCACCAGGGCGCGCGGATTGACGTGGCCGGCATATTGCGCCTCGAAATAACCGCTATGGTCGGCCGGCAGGGAGAACATAGGAAACCGGCCAGCCAGCTCATCAGTGCCGAGTGTCTCCACACCGAGGCCGAGACGGTCGGCCGAGGCAAGCGCGCGCGAGACATAGTCCCCCGCAAGCCCCCTGCCGTTTCCGGTAAACAGGCAGCCCGCTTCCGTGAAAAAGCGGATGCCGCTTTTGGCCTCGATCTCCGCATAACGGCGGATGGAGCGCTGCGCGAGTTCCGCCCAGACCGGATCGCCATCAAAACCGCGGGTAATGCGCGCTTCGTCGTAATGGCTCGAAAACACACCCTGATGGGTCTTGCGATCGGTGGGTTCGTCCGGGCCGATCAGCGCCACGCCATCCGTTTGCATTGAGAGATGCCGCGCCGCAGCCGCTCCCATCATCCCGGCCCCGACGACGATATATTTGAAATCCGGCATGTCATGCTCCGTATCAGATTTGCTTCTGACTACAGCATGCCGGGCCGAACCGGAATCGCTTTTCGCAATTCCGCAGACGATCGATGGCGGCCTCAGCCGGCCAGCAGCGCCTGCACCTTGCCGCAATAACGCTTGGAGACCGGGTTCATCCGGGTGGCGCCATGGCCTGCATTGTAACGCAGGATCGTGCTGCACACCTGGCCGCCGCCAAGCTGATGCGCCGTCGCCAGATATTGCATGCCCCAGCGAATATTGGTCTCGGGATCGTAGAGCGCCTTGGTCGTGCCGCGATAGCCCATCATCCGCGCCGTCGCCGGCTTGATCTGCATCAGCCCGACCTCGCCTGCGCTGCCGCGAGCCTTCGGATTGAACTTGCTTTCCACCGAAACCACGGCATGCGCCAGATTGGTGGGAACGCCGTAACGCTTGGCATATTTGACGATCAGATCGGAATAGTCGTTCCTGAGCGAGGAAGGCAGGCTTTTTTCGGGAATGGGATAACCGGGCTTGCGGAAGAAGGTCTCCAGCGTCACGGTTTTGGTCTTGACGTCCTCGTCTTTGGCAAAAGCAATCCCCGCCTGCGAAGCGAGCACAACAACGCCCGCCACGACAGCAACAACAACCCTGTTCATATGTAGAAAAAGTCTCCAGATCGGATGACAGAAACAATGAAGCGGCACAATTAATTTGCGCCCGGAAAGTCGATCACGACCTTCCGCTGTCCGGTCTCCTTGATTGATATTGACGGCAGGTTCCCCTGAAGAACGACACCGCATGCAGTAACGTTCTTAAACTTCCTCAATGCGGATTAACTGTGGCACGGTAAAAAAAGCGACTTGAACGGCAAGAAAACCGGGAACGATTTTCCAGAATCCGCGTTCAGGCGGCCGAAAATCTCGGCAGGCTGGCGATCAGCCGATGCAGCGTGTCGATGGTGGAGAAATCCGCGATGCCATCCACCAGAGCGGGACGGAAATGCCGCTGGAAGGCAGCCACGGCGCCTTCGGTTTTCTCGCAATAAGCGCCTGTAATTTCAACGCCATAACCATAAATGGACAGCATCGACTGCAGCGCTTCGACCGGTTGGCCATGATCGCCGCGCTGGAAAAAACGCCCGCCACGGATCGGCGCAGGCTCCACCCAATGGCCAACACCGTGCTGCGACAGGATGTCCCACGGGAATTTTTCACCCGGATCGACCTTGCGGATCGGCGCGACATCCGAGTGCGCCAGCACCCTTTCAGGGGCGATAGACCAGCGCTGGCCGCAATCGCGACACAATTCGATGACGGCTTGCACCTGTTTCTTCGGAAATTCCGGCAGGCCGCCGGGATGGCCCTGATTGGCGATCTCGATGCCGATGGAGCGGGAATTGATGTCCTCATCCCCCGCCCAGATGCTTTTGCCCGCGTGCCAGGCACGGCGGGTTTCAGGAACCATCTGGATGACGCGCCCGTCTTCGAAGACGAAATAATGGCTGGAAACCTGACTTTCCGGATTGCAGAGCCACGACAGCGCGCCGTCGGCCGTCGTCATGCCGGTATAATGCAGCAGGATAATATCGGGGCCGGCCACACCCAGCCTTTCACCATGGTTAGGCGAAGGCGCAACGGCTGCGCCCCCGAAATCCGGGGTAAAATCCGGCAGACATTCACTCATGCGACGCGGCGTTCTTTCTCGATGGCCGCATAGGCGGCGTTGAGAGCCGCCATACGCTCATTCGCGGCCGCATGCAATTCCATGGGAACGCCGCGTGCGATGAGCTTGTCAGGATGGTGTTCGGCAACCAGCGAACGATAACGCCGGCGAATATCGGAAAAATCGTCGGAAGGCGAAACGCCGAGCACGCGATAGGGGTCGCGCCCGTCCATGTGGACATGCCGCGCCATGATCGTTTCGAAGTGATCTTCGGTGATACGGAAGATTTCCGCGATCCGGCCGAGGAAGGCCAGTTCCCGCTCATGGATCAGCCCATCGGCCTTGGCGATGTGGAACAGGCCGTCAATAACGCTTTCCAGCATCTCGCAATTGGCATGTCCGGAACCGCACAGACCGGCAAGCCGCTCGGCATAGGCTTCGTAACCGGCAACGTCCTGACGGGCGAGATTATAAAGACGGGCGACGTTCTTGGCTTCTTCTTCCGGAAAATCGAAGATTTGCCGGAAGGCGCGCACTTCCGCATCGTTGACGACACCGTCGGCCTTCGCCATCTTGGCGGAGAGCGCGATGATTGCCACGGAAAAGGAAACCTTGCGGCGGGTTTCCGGATCGCCCTCGAAAAGGGTGCGGATGGCTTCCACCACGCGCCCGAGCGCACCGCCTGCCGCGTCGCCGATTGCGCCGAGCAGCCGTTCCCACAGGGATGAAATTTGCAGACAGGCGAAATCGAACATCATGCGACAAGCATGACGGGATATTGCCGCGAATGCAATATGTCCAGCGGGCCGGCGGCATTAACTTTTATTCATCTTTGCGACAGTTTTGCTTCAGGAACAAGAGCGCGCCAGACGATGACGCGACAGTTTTCCACAGATGGCGGGAAGCCGACCACCGGCTATGCCGATTGAAACGATTATATTCCGCCACTTTGCTCAAGCCGCTGAAAAACCGCGAGAAATCGGCGTTTTTCTTCATAAATTCACTTTACACCTACACGCGGCTGTCGCATCCATTTGCCAGACATGTCTTTGGGTATATGTGAAAAGGAGAGCCATGATGGCCAAACAGAAAGTCGCAATGCTGACCGCGGGTGGCCTTGCGCCCTGTCTCTCTTCGGCCGTGGGCGGCCTGATCGAGCGTTACAGCGACATCGCGCCCGAGATCGACATCATCGCTTACCGCTCGGGTTATCAGGGCGTGCTTCTGGGTGATCGCATCGAGATCACCAGGGATATGCGGGAAAAGGCGCATCTGCTGCACCGTTACGGCGGTTCGCCGATCGGCAACAGCCGCGTCAAGCTCACCAATGCAGCCGATTGCGCCAAGCGCGGCCTGGTCAAGGAAGGCGACAATCCGCTTCGCGTCGCGGCTGACCGGCTGGCGGCTGACGGCATCACCATTCTTCACACCATCGGCGGTGACGACACCAATACGACGGCTGCGGACCTCGCCGCCTATCTCGGCGCCAACGGCTACAACCTCACCGTCGTCGGCCTGCCGAAGACGGTCGACAACGACGTGGTGCCGATCAAGCAGTCGCTCGGCGCCTGGACGGCCGCCGAAGTCGGCGCCTCCTTCTTCGACAATGTCAGCAACGAACAGAGCGCAGCGCCGAAAACCTTCGTCATTCACGAAGTCATGGGCCGCCATTGCGGCTGGCTGACGGCCGCCACCGCCCGTGCCTATATCCAGAAGACCAGCGGCAATGAATATGTCGAAGGCCTGATGATGAACACGCAGATGAAGAACATCGACGGCATCTACCTGCCGGAAATGGCCTTCGACATCGAGGCGGAAGCCGAGCGCCTGAAGGAAATCATGGACAGGAACGGCTATGTCACGCTGTTCGTTTCCGAAGGTGCGGGCCTCGATTCCATCGTCGCCGAACGCGAAGCCTCCGGCGAGGCTGTCAAGCGCGACGCTTTCGGCCATGTGAAGATCGACACCATCAATGTCGGCGGCTGGTTCCAGAAGCAGTTCGCCAGCCTCATCGGTGCGGAACGCTCGATGGTGCAGAAATCAGGCTATTTCGCCCGCTCCGCCGCCGCCAATAGCGACGACCTGCGCCTCATTCAGGGCATGGTCGATCTCGCCGTCGAAAGCGCGCTCAACAAGGTCTCCGGCGTCACCGGCCATGACGAAGGCCAGAATGGCAAATTGCGGACCATCGAGTTTCCGCGTATCAAGGGCGGAAAGCATTTCGACCTCTCTGCAAAATGGTTTACCGAAGTGATGGAACACGTCGGTCAGCCGTTCACAGCGGCCTGATTTTACGATAGGCTAAAATAATACGGCGACAGGGAGGGCAAGGAGGAAGAGAATGTCTGGACAGGCCTGGCTGATTTTTTGTGCAGCATGTGCCGTTGTGTTCGCACTCCCCTCTCCCCTTGTATTTTCTGTTGCCTCTTATGCCGCCATTCGCGGCAAAAAGACGGTCTTCGCCTCCGTCATCGGCGGCGCGCTCGGCATTGTCACGGCCATGACGATTTCCGCCATTCCGGTGGCCGGTCTCGCCTGGCTGCCGCAATCCTTCGTGGAAATCGTGCAATGGGCCGGCATCGGCTGGCTGATGCTGTTCCTCCTGTGGACCTTCGCCACGCCTGCCGCCCAGGCCGCCAATGCCGATAATGACAACCTGCCGGGCAAATCCTGGAGCGGTATTTTCCGCGATTGTTACGCCATTGCCGCCCTGCGCCCGCGCTACTTCGCTTTCTTTCTGGCGTTGCTGCCGCAATTCGTGTCCACCTCCGGCAATGCAATTGAAACGCTTGCCATGGCGCAGGCCGCCATCCTGCTTCTGGCGCTGGTGATTCTGACCGCGCAGGCGCTGTTTGCCGGGCCTACTCTGGCGATTGTGCGCCGCATGTCGGGCGATAAAAAAATCCGGCCGAAATACCGCACTCACTTCATTTCCGGCCGCGCCGTCAGCGCCGGATACAGGCGCATCGCCGCCTGAAAAACCGCCCGAAAGCCGGGGAGAAACGTCCCGGCTTGCCGCTATCCTTACAATAGGTTAATGAAGGCGCGACGGGACACTGCCTGCTTCGCTCGACGCGGGGGTATCGAAAGACAGGCATAACGAAGGCGGCAACATGCGAAATTCCGGCAAATTCCGCGGAAGAAGTGCACTTCTTCTGTCTTCCACCGTGGGTCTGGCACTGGCATTGAGCGCATGTACCAGCGTCGAATATACCGCAAAGGAAGGGCCGAACGGCCCGACGATCGCGACAGTCAATCCCGCGACCACTCCTGCGCAGACATCGGCGCAGCCGGCAACGGCCGAAGCAGCAGCGGGCGCGACCCCGGCAGCAGCAGCAACGGTGCAGACCGCCGAAACCACAACCCCTTCCCAGCCTACAGCACTTCCCACCGCAGTCGCCGTCAAGGGCGGACGCGTGGCGCTGCCGCCGGCTTCTGAAATTGCTGCAGCCGCAGCCATAGCCGCCCAGATGCAGCCGCAGCAGAACGAAGTCGCCCAAGCTGGTGTGACGACATCTCCGCCGACCACGGCCACGGCGCTGGCACCGACAAGCGCCACTCCGGCGGCCGCAGCCATCGAAACGGCTGACGTGGCGGTCAAGCCGGCTACCCATAATGCCGCCGCCGATCTGCCGCAGGTGGTTGCCGTCAAGGGCAGCTTCCCGCCCGCACCGCCGCCGCCCGGCTCGCCCTCCATCGGCACCGAACTGACGGCGGAACGCAAAGTCATTCCGCTGCCGAAGCCGGACAGCACGGTTCTGGCCTATGCCGCCGGTCCCACCAACGCCGCGCTGGCCGCCATCCGCCAGAACGAATCGATGACGGCGCCGCTCAATTCCGCGCCGGCCGGACGCGAAAAGCTGAGCGGCCTCATTACCAAATACGCCACCATGTATGATGTGCCGGAAGATCTGGTTCACCGCGTCGTGCAGCGCGAGAGCCGATATAATCCCGGCGCCTATAGCAGCGGCAATTTCGGCCTGATGCAGATCCGGCACGCCACGGCCCGCTCCATGGGCTTCGATGGCCCCGCCTCCGGCCTTTTCGATGCCGAAACCAACCTCAAATACGCCGTCAAATATCTGCGCGGCGCATGGGTTGTGGCCGGCAACGACCGCGACAACGCGGTCCGGCTTTATGCGCGCGGTTATTATTACGACGCCAAGCGCAAGGGCATGCTGCACGTTTTGCGCAAGTGATTGCCTCCGGCTCCGTTATGCGAATGCAACCGCGCGGCTTTTCTTAAGCCGCCGGGTGTTTTCATTTCGTCATCCTGATTGGGCGGCGCGGGCTGGTTTTCCACCGACAGCCCTATTCCCCGGCTTTGCCCACAGCCCCTGTCATCAAATTGTAGTGTCACGGCTGTAGACGCCTCTCAATCGACTGAGAGGTGAACATATGACGAGTGCGGCACCCAAGACCGGCTTCAGCAAGAACACGAAACTGAAGTCCGCATTGCTCCAGCACAAGGCACTCTCCAAAAGCGGTCTGTCCGAGCGCTTCTTCGGCGTCCTCTTTTCCGGCCTCGTCTATCCGCAGATATGGGAAGACCCGGAAATCGACATGGAAGCGATGGAGCTTGGCGAAGGTCACCGCATCGTCACCATCGGCTCGGGCGGCTGCAACATGCTGGCCTATCTCTCCCGCAATCCGGCCAGCATCGATGTCGTGGACCTCAACCCGCACCACATCGCGCTGAACAAGCTGAAGCTCGCCGCCTTCCGCCATCTGCCCGCCCATCAGGACGTGGTGCGCCACTTCGGCCGCGCCAATACGCGCAGCAACAGCCACGGTTACGACCGCTTCATCGCCGAGCATCTCGACGCCACGACCAAGGCTTACTGGTCGAAGCGCACCCTTTCCGGCCGCCGCCGCATCTCTGTCTTCGACAGGAACATCTATCGCACCGGCCTGCTCGGCCGCTTCATCGGCGTCGGCCATCTCATGGCCCGGCTGCACGGCGTAAAGCTGACCGAAATGGCCAAGACCCGCACGCTGGACGAACAGCGCCAGTTTTTCGACAGCAAGGTGGCGCCGTTGTTCGACAAGCCGGTGGTGCGCTGGCTGACGAAGCGCAAAAGCTCGCTCTTCGGCCTCGGCATCCCGCCCCGGCAATATGACGAGTTGGCCAGCCTTTCCGCCAATGGCACGGTCGCATCCGTGCTGAAGGAACGGCTGGAAAAGCTCGCCTGCAACTTCCCGCTCAGCGACAATTATTTCGCCTGGCAGGCCTTTGCACGCCGTTATCCCGAGCCGCATGAGGGCGCGCTGCCCGCCTATCTCAAGCCGGAATATTACGAGACGATCCGCAACAACACGGCACGCGTCGCGGTTCACCACGCCACCTATACCGAGCTTCTCTCCAGAAAGCCGGCAAGCGCCGTCGACCGCTATATCCTCCTCGATGCGCAGGACTGGATGACGGACACGCAGCTCAACGAATTGTGGTCGCAGATCAGCCGCACCGCCGCGCCCAGTGCGCGCGTCATCTTCCGCACCGCGGCCGAAAAGAGCGTCATCGAAGGCCGGCTTTCGCCCGATATCCGCAACCAGTGGGTCTATCTCGAAGAGCGCTCCAACGAGCTCAACGCCATGGACCGCTCGGCCATCTACGGCGGCTTCCATATCTATCAGAGGGCTATGGCATGAAAACCATCGGCGAGAATGTGGGCCTTGCAGATAGCGCGCATGCGAGCCTGATGGACCGCATGTATCGCCACCAGCGGCATATCTACGATATCACCCGCAAATATTACCTTCTCGGCCGTGACCGGACCATTTCCGGCCTCGACGTGCCGAAGGGCGGCACGCTGTTGGAAGTCGGCTGCGGCACCGGCCGCAACCTGCTGCTGGCCAGCCGCAAATTTCCGCAGGCAAGACTGTTCGGCCTCGACATTTCCGCCGAAATGCTGCTGACCGCAGCCGAAAATTTCGCCGGCAAGGCGGAACGCCCCATTCTGCGCGTGGCCGATGCCACTGCTTTTCGCGCCTCCGAATTCGGCCAGCCCGACGGCTTCGACCGCGTCATGATCCCTTATGCGCTGTCGATGATACCGGACTGGGAAAAGGCGATCGAACAGGCGCTCACGGCGCTGAAACCCGGCGGCTCGCTGCATATCGTCGATTTCGGCCAGCAGGAACAATTGCCGAAGTGGTTCCGCACCCTTCTGCAAGCCTGGCTCACCCGTTTCCACGTCACGCCCCGCGCCAATCTCCGCTATGTTCTGGCCAATATGGCCGGCCGTTTTGACGGTAATCTCGAATTCGAGGAAATCGCCCGGGGTTATGCCTGGCGGGCTGTCATCACGCTTCCGGTTGCCGAAGCGCAGCAGCCGAAAATCCACCGCATCCTGGCCGACGCCTGATTCCCGGCGGATTGCGAATCCCGCCTGCGCGCCTGTGGCGTAGTCTTCAAGGCTCCGCCGGGCGACGTTTCAGCAGTAAAAATCGCAGATCGCTTCAAATCCAGCGGCTTGCGAGATGCAAAAAAGCACCTTGCCCCTTGCCATAACCGCTTGTTTACCATGTTATGCGTAAATCGGGAGATACGGCGCGCCGTTTTGCGGCCGCGGGATGGGCAACACTTTCATCAGGGTTTCAATGCGGCTGCGTTTATCGGCACTATTGTCGGCTTTGCTGTTGATCGGCGGCTGCACCTCCACCAGCTATGACCTGCTGGAAACCGCATCCGTTTCCAGGCCGAAATTTTCCGATACCGATCCGCAGGATTTCGGCACGAACAACCCGCACCGCCATGAGGTGCACGGCATCGACGTGTCCAAATGGAATGGCGATGTCGACTGGCCGACCGTGCGCGAATCAGGCGTGTCCTTCGTCTTCATCAAGGCGACGGAGGGATCGGACCGCATCGATCCGAAATTCGGCGACCATTGGCGCAGCGCGGCGGCGGCAGATGTTCTGCACGCGCCCTACCACTTCTATTATTTCTGTTCGACAGCAGACGCCCAGGCCGACTGGTTCATTCGCAACGTGCCGAAGGAGGCCGTCACCCTGCCCCCGGTTCTCGACGTGGAATGGAACCCGGCCTCGCCCACCTGCAAGACGCGCCCGGCGCCCGGCATCGTTCGCGCCGAGATGCAGCGTTTCCTCGACCGCATCGAAGCCCACTATGGCAAGCGTCCGATCATCTATACCTCGGTCGACTTCCATCGCGACAATCTCGTCGGCCAGTTCAAGGATTACCATTTCTGGGTCCGCTCCGTCGCCGCCCATCCGGCCAAGATTTACGAAGATCGCAAATGGGCCTTCTGGCAATATACCGCAACCGGCGTCGTCCCCGGCGTGAACGGTCCGACCGACATCAATGTCTTTGCCGGAACGGAGAAAAACTGGCGGAAATGGATTGCTTCCGCCAAATAACACGGCCAAGAAGCAACACTTTTGAAAAATCGGCGTTGTTCTGCAACGTCAGATCATTCGGTCCGTTTTTTTGTCGCAAACATATGGGTAAAGCGGGCTAACAACCTATCGAGGAAATTCCCATGCCCACGTTCCGGTCGCGCAGCATCGTTTTTGCCGCCGCTTTGTCGCTTCTTTCCACCGGCTCCGCCCTCGCCACACCGCCAGTGGCCGCGCCTGACGATCCCAAGCAGGTTGCCTGCGGCGGCGATCTCGGTGCATTCCTCGAAGGCGTGAAAGCCGACGCGCTTGCCAAGGGCATTCCGGCCGACGCGATCCAGAAGGCGCTTGCCGGCGCGCAGATCGACCCGAAGGTGCTCTCGCGTGACCGTGCACAGGGCGTCTTCCGCCAGACCTTCCTGGAATTCTCCCAGCGCACCGTCAGCCAGGCCCGTCTGGATATCGGCCGCAAGAAACTTCAGGAACTCTCCTCCACCTTCGCCCGCGCCGAAAACGAATTCGGTGTTCCGGCCGGCGTCATCGCCGCCTTCTGGGCCATGGAGACGGATTTCGGCGCCGTTCAGGGCGATTTCAACACCCGCAACGCGCTTGTAACCCTCTCGCATGATTGCCGCCGCCCGGAACTCTTCCGCCCGCAGCTGCTGGCGCTGATCGAAATGGTCCAGCACGGCGATCTCGATCCCGCCACCAATACCGGCGCATGGGCCGGTGAAATCGGTCAGGTGCAGATGCTGCCCAAGGACATCATCGCCTTCGGCGTCGACGGCGATGGCGACGGCCACATCAACGTCAAGAGCAGCGCCCCGGATGCGATCCTGACGGCTGCGAAGTTCATCCAGCATCTCGGTTTCAAGAAGGGCGAACCCTGGATTCAGGAAGTCTCGCTGCCGGAAAACCTGCCTTGGGAAAAATCCGGCCTCGGCGGCCCGCTGACCGCCGGTGACTGGTTCGCACTGGGCGTCACCCCGCGCGACGGCAACAGAAACTTCGCCACCCTGCCCGCAGCCCTCATCATGCCGCAGGGACGCAAGGGACCGACCTTCATCACCTATCCGAACTTCAACATCTATCTGGAATGGAACCAGTCGTTCATCTACACGACCTCAGCCGCCTATTTCGCCACCCGCCTCATGGGCTCTCCCGTCTACAACAAGGGCAATCCCGAGCCCGGCTTCGATGACGCGACCATGAAGGAGCTTCAGACCAAGCTTGAGGCGCGCGGACACAATGTCGGCAAGGTGGATGGCATTCTCGGTTCCGGCACCCGCGTCGCCATCCAGAAGGAGCAGCAGCGTCTCGGAATGCCCGCCGATGGCTGGCCTTCGACCGCACTTCTGCAGGCGCTTTAAGCAATCTTAACGGCGCCTTCCGGCCCTTAATCTGTCGGACGGAATCAAGGCATAAAGCGTTAATCTCGACCTGATGACTGGGGATAACACCCCGGTCATTTACTTTTTTTAAACATATGAAGCACTGCGTGATAAGAAAATAATCTTTTATTTTCAAATAATTACAGAAATTTCTTTTTTATGTCATTCGGAGACGTGCTGCACTGCATCACAAAAACCGCTTTTCAACTGCCACAAAACGGTCATATTATCGAACCTGTCAACAAGAGGAGGCACCCATGGGACTTACAAAATCTCTCAATGCCTTGGCAGTCGGTTTGGCGTTTTTGTTCGTAGCGATGATGCTTTTCATCTGACGAGACGTGAAGACCAAACGCAGATAAGAACCGTAGATGACACGAGTTTAAAAAGCGCAGGCCCTGAGGGACCTGCGCTTTTTTCATCTCGGTAATCTGCTCTGGTAAAATCAGGCGGCGCTGCGGCGCAGACGCTCCAGCCCGAGATTTTCAAGCACCGCATCAACCAGCGGCGCGCGGTTCATGGTGTAGAGATGGAACTCATTGACGCCACGCCGCTGAAGATCGGCGATCTGCTCGGCGGCAACCTCCGCGGCCACGCGGGCACGACCTTCCAGATCGTCGTCATAACCTTCGAAACGCTCATCCAGAAAACCGGGAATGCTGGTGCCGCAGCGGCCGGCGAAACGCTTGAGCTGGGTGAGGTTCTGGATCGGCATGATGCCCGGAACCACCGGAATGGTGATGCCCGCAGCCGTCACCCGCTCCATATAACGTTCGAACACGTCATTATCGAAGAAGAACTGCGTCAGCGCCCGCGTCGCGCCATTATCCGCCTTGCGCTTCAGCATATCGATATCGACCGCTTCGCTTGCGCTTTCCGGGTGCTTTTCCGGATAGGCCGACACGGAAATCTCGAAATCGGCAATTTCACGCAGCCCCTTCACCAGAGCGGCGGCGTTCTCATACCCTTCCGGATGCGGCTTGTAGGCCGTGCCGATGCCCGTGGAGGGATCGCCGCGCAGCGCCACGAAATGACGAACGCCGGCATTACGAAACTCTTCGATGACCTGATGCACGTCCTCACGGCTGGCATCCACGCAGGTCAGATGCGCAGCGGTCGCCAGATGGCTGTCGCCGATCATCCGGCGCACCGCATCCAGCGTCGGCGCTTTGGTGGAACCGCCGGCGCCATAGGTGACCGACACGAAATCCGGGTTCCATTTCTTCAGTTCGGCAACCGTTTCCCAGAGCTGGGTTTCCATCTCGGGATTCTTGGGCGGGAAAAACTCGAAAGACAACCGGATATCGCCATCACGGCGCGCGGTTTCCGACCTCAACATATCATGCCCTCCCGGCAGCAAGTAAAACGGCCTCTTGCACCACATCGTCTGCCATCAGCAGCCGCTGGTCACGGGCAACCCAAATCGTAACATCCAGAGCTTCGTCGGACGCTTTTTCAGAATGAAGATCGACGGCACGCTCCAGAGAAAGTCCGGCCTTCTTCAGCCACTCTTCCATCAGCGGATGCGAGAAACCGAGCCGCACATGCGCATGCTCGTCGCGCAGATATTCGAAGGAATGCGGCGCAAGATCGATAACGATCAGCCGCCCGCCGGGGCGCAGCATGCGCGCGGCTTCGGACAGCGCAATTTCCGGCTGGTCGAGAAAATGCAGGACCTGATGGATGACGATCAGATCGAAATCCTGGCCTTCCAGCGGCAGGTTGAGAATATCGCCATGGCGCACGGATGCATTGACCACGCCCGCCTTGTCGAGATTGGCACGCGCCACCGACAGCATGTCACGGCTGGCATCCACACCGATCGCGCGGCGATAGATACCGCTCAGAAGCTGCAGGATGCGGCCGGTGCCCGTGCCGAGGTCGAGCAGCGAATCGACCGGCGTGGTGCCCACCAGCTTCAGGAGCGCGCCTTCCACGGCCTCGTCGCTGACATGCAGGCGGCGCAGCTCGTCCCACGCGGAGGCGTTGCGGCTGAAATAATCCTGCGCCCGCTCCGCGCGCACCCGCTTGACGGTGGCAAGACGTTCGCTGTCACGCTGAAGAACGGCGTCCGAGGGCGATGCGGCGCCAAGCAGCTGCCGGATGACAATGGCGGGCTCACCATCTTGCCGCAGGCGAAAATAAGCCCATGCGCCTTCCTGATACCGCTCGATCAGCCCCTCTTCCGTCAAAAGCTTGAGGTGGCGGGAAATACGCGGCTGAGACTGGCCGAGAATTTCGGTAAGGTCAGTGACCGTCAGATCGCCGGCAGAAAGAAGCGCCAGCAATCGGAAGCGCGTCGGTTCACCCGCCGCCTTCAAGAGATCCACCAATTTGTCCAGACCGAACGCCACTCTGTCGCGCCTCACATACTAATCAAGATATAAAGATATCTTTATGTCGATGTGGCGCGAGATGCAAGCGCAAAGTGGCTTATACCTTCATCAGGCCCGCTTATTACACAGTAAAAGGCCCGCTTTGCGGCGGGCCCTTTTTAAGTCATCTGGAAAAGGATCAGCGTGTCAGGCGCTTGTAGCTAACCCGGCCGGGCTTGATGCTTTCCGGGCCCAGGCGGCGGACCTTGTCCTTTTCATAGTCCTCGAAGTTGCCTTCGAACCATTCCACATGGCTGTCACCCTCGAAAGCGAGGATGTGCGTGGCCAGACGGTCAAGGAACATACGATCGTGGCTGATGATAACGGCGCAGCCGGCGAAGGCTTCCAGAGCTTCTTCAAGCGCTGCCAGCGTTTCCGTATCAAGGTCGTTGGTCGGTTCGTCGAGTAGCAGCACGTTGCCGCCGGCCTTCAGCATCTTGGCGAGGTGCACGCGGTTGCGCTGACCACCCGAAAGGTTGCCGACCTTCTGCTGCTGATCGCCGCCTTTAAAGTTGAAGGCGCCGCAATAGGCGCGCGAGTTCACTTCGAACTTGCCGAGCTTGATGATGTCGTTGCCGCCGGAGATTTCTTCCCACACGGTCTTGTCACCCGCCAGCGCGTCACGGCTCTGGTCAACATAACCGAGCTGAACGGTGTCACCAACGGTCACAGAACCGCTATCAGGCTTTTCCTGGCCGGTGATCATCTTGAACAGCGTCGTCTTACCGGCGCCGTTCGGGCCGATGACGCCGACAATACCGCCGGGCGGGAGCTTGAAGGACAGGTTCTCGATCAGCACGCGGTCGCCATAGGATTTGGTGAGGTTCTCAGCCTCGATGACCACACGTCCGAGACGCTCGGCAACCGGGATAACGATCTGCGCATCGCCGGGACGACGGTTTTCCGCTGCTTCCACCAGCTCGTCATAGGCCTTGATACGTGCCTTGGACTTCGTCTGGCGGGCCTTGGGGCTGGAGGCGATCCATTCCTGTTCACGGCTGATTGCCTTCTGCCGCGAGGCATCTTCGCGGGCTTCCTGCTGCATGCGCTTGGCTTTCGCCTGCAGGTAAGCGGAGTAATTGCCTTCGTAAGGAATGCCGCGGCCGCGGTCGAGCTCAAGAATCCAGCCCGTGACGTTGTCGAGGAAGTAACGGTCGTGGGTGATCATCATCACGGCGCCGGGATAGTCGCGCAGGTGCTTTTCGAGCCATGCGATGGTTTCGGCATCCAGATGGTTGGTCGGTTCGTCGAGCAGCAGCAGGTCCGGCTGCGACAGCAGCAGGCGGCAAAGCGCCACGCGGCGACGCTCACCGCCCGAAAGGCCAGTCACCGGCGAATCGCCGGGCGGGCAGCGCAGGGCGTCCATGGCCATTTCGACCTGATTTTCCAGATCCCAGAGGTTCTGGCTGTCGATCATGTCCTGGAGCTTTGCGCCCTCATCCGCCGTTTCGTCGGAATAGTTCATCATCAATTCGTTGTAGCGGTCGACGATGGCCGTCTTGCTCGCCACGCCTTCCATGACGTTTTCCATCACGGTCTTGTTTTCGTCGAGCTTCGGCTCCTGCTCGAGATAACCGAGCGTAGCACCTTCGGCCAGCCAGGCTTCACCGGTATATTCCTTGTCGAGGCCGGCCATGATTTTGAGAACGGTCGACTTACCGGCGCCGTTCGGGCCGAGGATACCGATCTTGGCATCGGGGTAGAAGGAGAGATGGACGTTCTCCAGAACCTTCTTCGCGCCATAGGACTTGTTCAGCCCAGCCATGTGATAGATGAATTGACGTGCCATTGTAGCGAATGCTCCACATCGGATTTTTAAGAGTACGTATCGGGAAATTTGCCGCTATGTAGGGTAAATAGGACCTTGGGGCAACCTCTGGCACGATTATGACCCCATGATTATGACAAGCTGCGTGATGAGACGATGGGTGCTGCCATGAATGAGACGACCGATAACTTCGCGTTCAGCCGGATTGAGAGGCTGGAAGCCCCTTCCGGCGCATCGATCGCCTTCCGTCATCAACCTTCTGCTCTATCCCCCGCTCGTGGCGTGCTGATGATCTGCCACGGCCTTGTCGAGCACGCCGGCCGTTACCGCCGTTTTGCCGATGTCATGGCGAAACAGGGTTTAGAGGTCTATGCCCATGACCATCGCGGCCACGGCCGCACGAAAGCCGCGGATGCGCCTCTCGGTCGATTTGCCTGGAAGGATGGCGCGGACAAGGTCGTGGCCGACGTCGTGGCGATGCGCGTGATGGTCGGTGAAAGACATCCCGGCCTGCCGGTCATCCTGTTCGGCCATTCCATGGGCGGCCTCGTCGCGCTCAACACCGCCGTCAGCCACCCGGATGCCTTCGATGGTCTGTCGATCTGGAATTCCAATCTCAATCCCGGCATCATGGGCCGCCTCGCGCAGGTGGTGCTGCGGCTTGAAAAGATGCTGAAAGGCTCGGATGTGCCGAGCGCCATTCTGCCGAAGGCAACCTTCCGCGTGTGGAATGCGAAAATGCCGGAAAGACGCACCCATGCCGACTGGCTGAGCCACGACAGGGCGGCGGTGGACGCCTATGTGGAAGACCCGCTCTGCCAGTTCGAGGCGAGCGTTTCCCTGTGGCAGGATGTCTTCGAACTCTCCTATCGCGCACCGAAACTCATCAAGCGCCTGCCAAAAACCTTGCCGCTTCTGCTTGTCAGCGGCGATCAGGACAAAGCCACCAATGACGGCAAGGAGATCGTCTGGCTGGCGGAGCGTTTCCGCGAGGCAGGTTTCAGCCGTGTCGAGCACACGATCTACAAGGGCATGCGACACGAGACCTTGAACGAAATAGGCTGGCAGCCCGTCGCGGCGGATTTTGCCGTCTGGTGCGGCCGCGTCGTCGGCGATCGAGGGCCTTTGCCGAAACGGAATAAGTCCATGAGATAAAATCACATGCGACGCGGCAAGCGGCGGTCTATAAACCGGCAGACACAAATACCGGGGGACCGATGACCGACATGCTGAACAGGAAACCGCCGCTATCAGGCATTCGCGTCATCGAGCTGGCGCGGGTTCTGGCCGGTCCCTGGGCAGGGCAGATGCTGGCCGATATGGGCGCTGATGTCATCAAGGTCGAAAACCCCGAGGGCGGCGACGATACCCGCGCATGGGGACCGCCTTTCGTCGAAAGCGAAGATGGAGAAAACCTCTCCGCCGCCTATTACCACGCCACCAATCGCGGCAAACGCTCCATCGTCGCCGATCTGAAAACGCCCGAGGGCTGCGAGCTGGTGCGCCGGCTGGTGCGCACCGCCGATGTCGTCATCGAAAATTTCAAGCGCGGCGGGCTTGCCAAATATGGCCTCGACTACGAGAGCCTGAAGGCGCTCAATCCGAAGCTGATCTATTGCTCCATCACCGGCTTCGGCCAGACCGGGCCTTATGCCGATCTCGCCGGATACGACTATATCGTTCAGGGCATGTCCGGCTTCATGTCGATAACGGGCGAAGCCGACGGCCAGCCGATGAAGGCGGGCGTGGCGGTTGCCGATATTTTCACCGGCATCTATTCCGTATCGGCCATTCAGGCGGCGCTGATCCACGCCATCCGCACAGGCGAAGGCCAGCATATCGACATGGCTCTTCTCGATGTGCAATCGGCCGTGCTCGCCAACCAGAACATGAATTACCTGATTTCCGGCAAGCCGCCCGTCCGGCTCGGCAACGCCCATCCGAATATTTCCCCCTATGAGGTGGTGCCGACGGCTGACGGTTTCCTGATCCTCGCGGTCGGCAATGACGGCCAGTTCCGCCGCCTCTGCAATATCCTCGGCATCGGCGCGATTGCCGATGACGAATGTTACGCGACGAACAAGGCCCGCGTGGCCCATAAAGCGGAAGTCCGGCAGATCGTTTCCACCGAAACGCTGAAATGGCAGAAGCGCGATCTTCTGACCGCCTGCGAAAAGAATGCCGTCCCTGCCGGACCGATCAATTCCATCGAGGAAATGTTCGCCGATCCGCAGGTGAAGGCGCGCGGCCTTCGCGTCGATCTGGAGGCGGAAGACGGCACCGTCATCCCCGGGGTCCGAACACCCATTATCATGTCGCAAACGCCGCTGCGCTATGAACGCCCGAGCCCGAAGCTCGGCGAACATCAGGCGCAGGTGCTGGCCGAACTGGAAAACATCGAAAGGACCACGACGCCATGACTGCAGCCGGAATGAAAAGAACAGGCGGGCAATTGATCGTCGAAGCGCTGAAGGCCAATGGCGTCTCCCGCGTTTCCTGCGTTCCGGGCGAAAGCTATCTCGCCGTACTGGATGCGCTTTATGAAAGCGGCATCGAAACCGTGGTCTGCCGCCAGGAAGGCGGCGCCGCCATGATGGCCGACACATGGGGCCGGCTGACGGGTGAACCCGGCATCTGCATGGTGACCCGCGGACCGGGCGCCACCAACGCCTCGGCCGGCCTGCACATCGCAAGGCAGGATTCCATTCCGATGATCCTCTTCATCGGTCAGGTGCAGCGCGACGCCCGCGAGCGCGAGGCGTTTCAGGAAGTGGAATATCGCCGCGCCTTCACCGAATTCGCCAAATGGGTGGGTGAGATCGACGATGCGCGCCGCATCCCCGAATTCGTCACCCGCGCCTTTGCCGTCGCCACCTCCGGCCGCCCCGGCCCGGTGGTGCTGACGCTGCCCGAAGACATGCTGGTGGAAGAGGTCGAAGCGCCCGAAGCAAAGCCCTATACTCCGGTCGAAGCGCATCCCGGCCCGTCACAGATGGCCGCCTTCGCAAAAATGCTTGGCGAGGCGAAGCGCCCGGTCTTCATCATCGGCGGCACACGCTGGTCCGAGGAAAGCGTCGCAGGCTTCAAGGCATTTGCGGAAAACAACAAGCTGCCCGTCGGCTGCTCCTTCCGCCGCCAGATGCTGTTCGATCATCTGAGCCCCTCCTATGCGGGCGATGTCGGCATCGGCATCAACCCGGCGCTGGCCAAGGAGATCAAGGAGGCCGATCTCGTGGTGCTGCTCGGCGGCCGCCTCTCCGAAATGCCGTCTTCCGGCTATACGCTGCTCGACATCCCCTACCCGTCGCAGAAACTCGTCCATATTTATCCGGAAGCCGAAGAGCTTGGCCGCGTTTACCGTCCCGATCTCGCAATCTGCGCCGCACCGGACGATTTTATCGCCGCCCTCTCCTCCATCACAGTTTCCGGCAGCGCCGCATGGGCGGATCGCACCGCCGCCATGCATGCGGCCTATCTCAGCTGGTCCACCCCGCCGAAGACCGGCCCCGGCGCTGTGCAGATGGGTCCGATCATGGACTGGATCGAGGCCAATGTGCCCCAGGATGCGATCTTCACCAATGGCGCCGGCAACTATGCCACCTGGGTGCATCGCTTCCATCGTTTCCGTCGATACAATACACAATCGGCCCCAACATCAGGCTCGATGGGTTACGGCCTGCCGGCAGCGGTCGCGGCCAAGCATCTGTTCCCCGAGCGTGAGGTGATCTGCTTTGCCGGCGACGGCTGTTTCATGATGCATGGGCAGGAATTCATCACCGCCGTGCGTTACGGCCTGCCGATCATCACCGTACTGGTCAATAACGGCACCTACGGCACGATCCGCATGCATCAGGAGCGGGAATATCCCGGCCGTGTCAGCGGCACCGATCTCGTCAATCCGGATTTCAACGCCTTTGCCAAAGCCTATGGCGGCCACGGCGAAACGGTGGAAAGAACGCAAGACTTTGCCGCCGCCTTCGAACGGGCGCGGGCAAGCGGCAAGCCGGCCATCATCGAGGTGAAGCTGGATGCCGAAGCCATCACGCCAACGCGTACCCTGACACAGATCAGGACCGGAAGCTGATATTACGCATGGACACGGCTCCGGCATGGTGTAAATCCTGACGCTCGCTTGACGTCATCCTCGGGCTTGTCCCGAGGATCCAATAACGTCGAGTTAAATCGATCGGTTGCAGATGCTCGGGACAGGCCCGAGCATGACGTGGAGAGGTTTTATGCTTCTCTCAGCATCCACTCACTCAGGATAAGACATGCCGGATACAGCCCCTCTCGTCATCACCCCGCGCGGCGCAAAAATCGAACCCTCGGCCGGCGCGCCTTTCGAGGCCGTGCGCGTGGCCCGGGATGTGCTGCACACGTCCCGCACGGCAGCGCTTGCGACCCTCGATCCCCTCAGTGGATATCCCTATACGACCGCCACCAATATCGGCATCGAGCCGGACGGGACGCCGTTCTTCTTCGCGGCGGGGCTGACGCTGCATGCCCGCAACATGGAGGCGGACGCACGCATCTCGCTGACGCTCGCCCCCTTCGGCAAGGGCGATGCCCTGACGCTGCCGCGGCTGACACTGGTGGGCAAGGCGGAACAAATCGGCCCGGATGAAGTGCCGCTCGCCATCGCGCGCTACATTGCCCGCTACCCCAAAGCGAAACTTTATCTCTCCCTTCCCGACACGAGACTTTACCGGTTGCGGACGGAAGGCGTGCAGATCAATGGCGGCCCGGCCCGCAATGCCAGCAACATCACCCCGGCCGATCTGCGCACCGATCTGTCAGGTGCAGACGAACTGATGGCGGCGGCGGAAAGCGAAGTGATCCGCCTTAACGCCATCAAGGGCGAAGCGGCCCGGCTTGCCGTTCTGGCCGGCGCAAAAAGCGGCCGTTGGACGATCACCTCCATCGACCCGGATGGCATCGATCTCGCCTCGGCGAGCGATCTGGCGCGGCTGTGGTTTGCGGAGCGGGTGACGACGTTGAAGCAGTTTGAGAAGGCGCTTGCTTCGCCGGTGAGGTGACGGACGCAAGCGATTCAAAAAACATGAAAACTTGGCATTCTGTGGCCATGTCGCAACGCCGCGCCGTCACCCCGGACTAGATCCGGGGTCCAGCGCGATCAAGTCATTGATCCCGAAAGACTCTCTTCACGGCGCAGACGCGCCGTGGCTGGATGCCGGATCAAGCCCGGCATGACGGGGAGAGTTTTTGACCCCATCCCATCAAAAAAGCCGGGCCGCATTCCGCGACCCGGCCTTTTCTTGAAAACTCAGACGGATGCTCAGAGAGCAGCGGTCACGATGAACTCAACCTTGTAGTCCGGCGTGGCCAATGGTGCACCGCTGGTGGCGCGGGCCGGCGGGTTTGCCGGGTCGATCCAGCCTTCCCAGACGGCGTTCATTTCGCCGAAGGTGGACATGTCGGAGAGGTAGATGATGGTCTGCAGGATCTTCGACTTGTCCGAACCGGCAGCGGCCAGCAGGCGGTCGACTTCAGCGAGAGCGGACTTGCTCTGTTCCGTAACGCTCGTGCCTTCGCCAACTTGGCCGGCCAGATAAACGGTGTTGCCGTGAACGACGGCGCCGCTCATGCGCTTGCCCGGCTCGATACGCTTGATGGTCATGGAAAACTCCTGTTGATTGGCATTTAAAATAGAATGATGCGCGGAAAATCAGCCGCGCAGGTGATGGGTCTTTTCGTAGATTGCCGTCGAGCGCGCACCGGAACGGCAATAGCCGAGCATCGGGCGCTGCAATTCGTCCAGTGCATCCACCATGCCGGTAACGGCATCGGCATCGACGCCATAGCGGCCAACCGGCACATGCATGATGGTGAGGCCAAGCTGTTCGGCACGCTCGGCAATATCGGCGAAAAGCGGCTGGCCGTCTTCTTCGCCGTCAGGGCGGTGGCAGACGATCGACTTGAAGCCGAGCGCCTTGATCTCGTCGAGATCGGCGACGCTGATCTGTCCCGTTACCGAATATTCGTCGTCTATGCGCCTGATATCCATGTCATGCCTCCGCTGAAACCGGCGTCCGCGCCGCTGGCTGTCACCCTTAGAGCGTTTCCAGTAAAAGCGGAAACGCTTTTACGTCCGGACAACGCGTAAAATCAAAGAGCTAGATCGGTTTGGCGATTCGAAGAAAAGCCAAAACGATCTAGAAATCCGCATCCGATGTAAGCGGTCAAACCCCGTGCGTCAATGATGGCGCACCGTCATTCGCTACAGTTCAGAGGATGGAAAAGCGCAGGCCGAAGGAACGGCTTTCGCCCGGCTGGAGAATATTGAACTCGCCGGAAGCCTCAAGCTCGCTCCGCCCGACCCAGCGATGCGATACCGGCTCGATGCCGAGCACATTGGCCGGCGCCTGCTGGTTGCGCCACATCTGCAGATAGGGCAGCGTTTGCGTGCGAAAACGCACCGTCAGCGTTTTCCCGCCAATGGCCGCAATCGGTCCGAGCGCGAGCGACGCCCACTCGTCATCACCGGCGGCAACGCAGAAAACATTGCCCGGCTCCTCGCCGAAACGCCAGCCGTGGCCGCCGCCTTCCAACATCGCGCCCTCAAGCCGCACGGCATTGTCGAAGAGGCGCGCGCCGACATTCATATGATACATCAGGAACACTGGAATGGGCCGCTCGGACGTGTTGACGATCTTATCATCGAGGCTGACCTCGCCGCTCTCTCCGTCGATGCGCCATGTCCGTTCCAGAAGGGCCGTGCCGCCATCGGCAAGCTTCACGGGAACCTCGACGCGCGCCAATGCATTGGACTCTTGAACATCGAACGCAATGACCGTCGCGGGATGCGAGGAAAAGGACCCATGCAGCGGATATCGACGTCCCTCACCGCCGCCATCGATCGGCTCGGGATGGCGGATATGGTCGGGGCCGCAGGTGAACAGAAAGCCTTCCAGCGAGTGGTCGATGCGCGCATCGCCATCGTCGGGAATGGCGCGACCGGGCGCGATGTCGATGCCATCGACGACGCAGGCGCCGATATCGAAGACGGAGGTTTCATCGAGGAAAATGCGTGGCGATCTGCCAGCCTGAAACGAACGCAAGATAGACCTCCCTGTCACCCTGAAAACGCATGCTTCACGGAAACGCTACTAACCGTGACGGAAATTAAGATTGCATTAACCGCGAATTCACCTTTTTCACAATAGGGTCAAGATTGCGGTGTGTTTATCGGTGAACAAGTAAGGGATAGCAGAATCGTGAAACAGTTTCTTAACGCAGCTCTGGGTCTGACAGTCGCGCTGGCGGCAGCTATCGCCCCGCTACAGGCTGGCGCGCAGCAGCGTTATGGCGATCAGCAGACGATGCTGGTGACCCCGGACGGTCGTGTGCTCGACTTCATGCCGGAGCGCGGCGATATCGTCATCAGCCGCGATTCCATGGGACGCACGGTGTTTTACGACCAGTACGGCAATCTCCTCGCCACCGAAATGCCCTCGGGCTACCAGCAGCGACAGCAGGCGCGCCAGCGCGACACCACCTATTACCCGCCCGCCCCCGGCGGCCAATATCGCGAGCCACAACGCGACTACGGCTATCAGGACAATGGCAGCGTGCGCGATTACCGCGAATATCGCGGCGATGGTTCCGACGAGAATTTCTATACCGGCTCCGTTCCCGCACCCGGTGCGGTGGAAAGCGGCCCGCTCGGCCAGCCGATGCCGGGCGAAAGCACCACGGCCGCCGTTCCGCAGCCGGACCACCTGATCGAGCGCCATACGCCGGTAACAACGCCGGTCAATCGCTCGCGCCAGGAAATCGTCGCGCTCCAGACATTCCTCGACCGTGAAGGCATCTCGCCCGGCGTTATCGACGGCAAGATGGGCGACAACGTCAACAAGGCGATTGCCGCCTGGCAAGACATGACCGGCGAAAAGCTCGACCCCAACAATTCCGATGACATTCTGGAGCGTCTGCGCGCTTCCGGCGGCATGCCGATCGTCGACTACACCATTACCGCCGCCGACGCCGCCGGCCCCTATGTCGCCTCCATCCCGGACGACTATGCCGAGAAGTCGCAGCTGCCTGCCCTCTCCTTCACCTCGACGTCGGAAGCGCTCGCCGAACGTTTCCACATGGATGAGAACTATCTGAAGGAACTGAACCCCGGCATCGATTTTTCCGTTCCCGGCACCATCATCAAGGTCGTCAATCCGGGCGAGACAAAAAAAGGACAGGTTGCCCGCATCGTCGCGCATAAGGGTATCAAGCAGGTGTTCGCCTATGGTCAGGACGGCAATCTGATCGCCGCCTATCCGGCCACCATCGGTTCCACGGACACGCCCTCGCCAAGCGGCACGCACACGGTGGAGCGCATCGCGCTCAATCCCGGCTACACCTATAATCCGAAGATCAACTTCAAGCAGGGCCAGAACGACAAGATCCTGCAGATTCCCCCGGGTCCGAACGGCCCGGTCGGCACGGTCTGGATTGCCTTGTCGAAGCCGACCTACGGCATTCACGGCACGCCGGAACCCTCGAAGATCGGCAAGACCAACAGCCACGGCTGTATCCGCCTGACCAACTGGGATGCGACCGAACTGGCGAAAATGGTCCGTCCCGGCGTGGTGGTCGAATTCGCGGAATAGGATCGACCGAAAGAAAAAAGAAAAAGCCCGGCGGTTTGGTCTGCCGGGCTTTTTTCATTTGGTGGCGTTTCAGTCACGTTTTTCCGTGAGGAAATAAAGCAGGGCTGCCACCGGCAAGGCGAAGCCGATCCAAGAGGCGGCTTGCCATTCGCCGACGGCATAGGCCCAGCCGCCAACGGCGGAACCGATTGCGCCGCCCATGAAGAACGTCGCCATATAGATGCCGTTCAAACGGCTGCGGAATTCCGCCCCGAGCGTGAAGATAGCACGCTGGCCAAGCACCAGATTGGTGGTGACGCCGAAATCCAGAACAATGGCGGCGACGACCAGAATGGCGAGCGCCAGATGCGAGCCTTCGGGCGCAAGATGCGTGACGGCGAAGGAGAGCGCCACCGCCACCAGGGCAAAGAAGGTGGCCGCACGCGTCCAGCCACGGTCCGCCATCCGCCCGGCAATCGGCGCGGCCACGGTGCCGGCCGCACCGGCCAGCGCGAAAAGCGCGATCTCACCCTGGCTCAGATTGAAATGCGGTCCGCTCAGATAAAGCGGCGTCGTGGTCCAGAACAGGCTGAAAGCCGCAAACAGGAAGGCGTGATAGATCGCCCGCCGCCGCAGGATCGGCGTGTGCAGCGCCAGCCGGCCCATCGAAGCCATCAAGGCCCCATAGCTCAGCCGCGCATCGGGCATACGGGCGGGCAGAAGCCGGAAAAGCACCACGGCAAGAAGCGCCATGACGGCCGCCGAGGTCAGAAACACACCGCGCCAGGAGACCACTTCCGACAGAAGGCTGGAAACCGGCCGCGCCAGCATGATGCCGGCCATCAGCCCGCTCATGACATTGCCGACCACCCGGCCGCGAATGGCATGCGGCGCCATGTGGGCGGCATAGGGAACGATGACCTGCACCGCCACGGAACTGACGCCGACCAGAAAGGCCGCAATCAGAAACGGGGCCGCATGCGGCGCAAATGCTGCCGCCACAAGGGAAAGCACCGCCATCGCAACGGCGCTGACCACCAGCTTGCGGTTTTCAACGAGATCGCCGAGCGGCACGACAAACAGCAGACCGATACCGTAACCGATCTGGGTCAGGGTCACGATCAGCCCCGTCGCACCGGCAGAAAGACCGAGTTCCGCCCCGATGATGCCGGCCAGCGGCTGGCCATAATAAAGATTGGCGGCAATCAGTCCGCAGGCAGTCGCCAAGAGGAACGTCAAGGCCGGGGAAATGGATGTTGCCTCGACATCATCCCCTTCAATTACACGCGTCGTCATCATTTTCTCCAATATGGAAACAATTGTTTCCTAAATAGTCACAAAATCACTCGGCAAGCTTCATGGCGATATCCACCACGGCCACCATGTCTTTGAGGCTGCGCCCCGTCTTTCCCACCACGCGCATGCCGTACATCATGCACAACATCGCCCGGGCGAGATCGTCGGGATCGGCCTTCGAACGCACGGAACCATCCTTCTGCCCTTCGGCAACGAGGCGGGCGACAATTCGCTCCCTCGCCTTCACCGCCCGCTCGACCACGATTGCAATATCGTCATCCAGAGCCGCCAGATCGGCAGCAGCACCAACCACCAGACATCCGTCAGAGCCGACACCGCCATACGACCGTTCCGCATAGAACATCAGGCCCGCCCTCAGGCGCTCATAACCGGTGTCACAACCGGCCACCGCCGCTTCGAAACGCTCGGTCTGCACGATCCTGTAGCGTTCCATCGTGGCGATGAAGATGGCTTTCTTGTCCTTGAAAGCCTTGTAAAGGCTACCCTGCGCCAGTTCCATCGCATCGGTGAGATCACCGACGGAGGTGGCATGATAGCCGCGTCGCGAAAAAACGCGGATCGCCCCATCGAGCGCACGGTCGACGTCAAACTCGCGCGGCCTGCCGCGATGGCGCTGTTCCGGTGAATTGGTGTGGTTGATATTGCTCATGGCCGGAATATAGGAAATGATCATTTCCAATTCAAGCGAATAATGAAACCGGCGCGGAAAAACGTCGACCGATGCCCGGACAAGCTCAACGGCGGCCAATGGTCCAAGGCATCATCATCCGTCTGCGGTGATGAAGACCGCAGACGGATAGAACGCCGAAATCAATGTTTCAGGCGGCCTTGCGGGTGAAAAGACGCGCAGGTTGCGTGCCCAGCCGCAAAAGACGTTTCGGCAGCAGGCCGATGACTTCGGTGGCGAAGGCTTTCGCGTTCTCCACCGCCTTGTCGATATTGCTGACCTTGTCCTTGTCGAGACAGAGGAGCGTACCGCCATAATCGAAAATATCGCGATAGGCCGCTCTCTCGACAATCGGCGTATTGAGCACCGAGACGTTCTTTTCCGCCAGCAGCATTTTGACGAGCAGCAGGGAGCGCGTCGCCACCATGGCATTCACCCGCGTCAGCACGATCGAATGGGCGATAGCCTTGCCCATCTTGCGGTTCAGGAATTCGATGTGATCCAGAACTTCGGCAGCGCCGCGCGCATCCATGGCTGAACCTTGAACCGGGATCAGCACATGATCGGAAATGCCGAGCGCCATGGTCAGAAGCGGGCTTTTCGCACCCGGCAGGTCGATGATGAAACAGTCGGTATTGGTTTTATTCTCGCGAATATGGCCTTCAAGCGAAGCCATCGTCACATGCGAAATCACCGAGAGATTTTCGATCTCGCCGGACAAGTCGTGCCAGCGGGAAATCCACAATTGCGGATCGGCATCCAGAACCGTCACGCGGTGACCGCTGCGGGCCAGTTCGGTTGCCAGAAGCAGCACTGCTGTCGTTTTTCCGGCACCGCCCTTGGTGTTGGCGAAAGTGATGACTGACATGACACCCCCTGTTGGTCAGAGCCGTTTCATGCTCATTCACGCACCGAAGCAATTCATGGTGCTTTCCATAACCTTAACGAACATGGTTAAGAAAAGACTAAGATCGTTTTTGGGGACAACAAAAAGCCCGCGATAAATCGCGGGCTTCTGTCATCCGATTGATCACGCCAGCTTTCGGCAGGACCCGACATCGTCCGCGCGCAGGCGGCCGGCTTTGAGATCTTCGTACTTTGGCAAATTCAGGGAACTGCCCAGGCTTTTCTCAACTGTTGCACGATCAAGCGTGATCATGCGGCCGGCGCTGGTGAAGGATACCATGCCATTCTTTCCGGAATACGCCATAGTCGCGCGCATCTCACAGAAATAGCGGTCGGAGCCCTTGGACAAGTTCCATCCCCGGATTCCCGCCTTGTTGCTCGATAGGGTTCCGACTTTGTAACCCTGACCGGAAAGCTCCTTAAAAGAAGCGGCCTGCGCCACATAAGGCAGACTTAAGAACGCCACTGCCAGCAATGGCGACAATGCTGAAAATCTCATTTAAAAGCAGTCCTCGAACAACTTCTTCGTATTCTCCAGCGTCATCGGCACCGGATTACCGCCGCAGCTCGGATCCTTGATCGCCTCCGCCGCGAGTTCGTCGATACGATCGGGCTTGATGCCTAGGGCGGTCAGGTTTTCCGGCACGCCGAGTTCCCTGCGAAGCCCCAGCACATAATTATAGAAGCCGTCGAAGCCACCGGAAATGCCGAGATAGGCGGCCGCGCGGGCAATCTTGTCTTCGATGGCGAGGCGGTTGAAGCGCAGCACCGCCGGCATGACGACGGCATTGGTCATGCCGTGATGGGTGTTGTAGACCGCGCCGATCGGATGCGAGATCGAGTGAATGGCGCCGAGGCCCTTCTGGAAGGCGACCGCCCCCATCGCCGCCGCCGCCATCATGTTGGTGCGCGCTTCGATATCCGTGCCGTCCTTATAGGCGCGCGGCAGGAATTCCTTGACGAGCCGCAGCCCCTCCAGCGCCACACCGGCGCTCATCGGATGATAGAAGGGCGACGAATAGGCTTCGAGGCAATGGGCAAAGGCATCCATGCCCGTACCTGCCGTGATGACCTTCGGCATGCCGACCGTCAGTTCCGGATCGCATATGACGACGCCGGGCAGAAGCTTCGGATGGAAGATGATCTTCTTCACATGGGTCTGCGAGTTGGTGATGACGCTGGCGCGGCCGACTTCCGAACCGGTGCCCGCCGTCGTCGGAACCGCAACGATGGGCGCGATCTTTGAAGCGTCCGCCCGGGCCCACCAGTCACCGATATCCTCGAAATCCCAGACCGGGCGCGTCTGCCCGGCCATGAAGGCGATGGTCTTGCCGAGATCAAGGCCAGAGCCGCCGCCGAAGGCGACGACGCCGTCATGACCGCCATCGCGATAGGCCCTCACGCCGGCTTCCATGTTGATTTCGTTGGGATTGGGATCGACCTCGGCAAAGATCGCCCGGCCGAGACCCGCCTCTTCCAGCACGTCGAGCGCATGCGCGGTGATCGCCATATTGGCAAGGCCGCGATCCGTCACGAGCAGCGGCTTTTGGATGCCGAGCGTCTTGCAGGCTTCCGCCAGTTCCTTGATCCGGCCACGGCCAAGCTTGACGGCGGTGGGATAGCTCCAGTTGGCGACGATATTCATTTCGTGACTTTCTTCAGATGGTAGGATTTCGGGCGGGTCAGGTTCTGGAAACCGAGAACGGATAGCGAGCCGCCTCGGCCGGTTTCCTTGACGCCGGTCCAGCAAAGGGCGGGGTCGAGATAATCGGCGCGGTTCATGAACACGGTGCCGGTTTCGATTTCGCGGCCGATGCGCCCGGCCCGGGCGGCATCCTGCGTCCACAGCGAGGCGGTGAGGCCATATTTGCTGTCATTCATCAGCGCGATGGCTTCGTCGTCGTTCTTCACTTTCATGATGCCGACGGCCGGGCCGAAGGTTTCTTCGGTCATGAACTCCATCGAATGATCGACATTGACGAGCACTTGCGGCGCGACATAAGCGCTCTCGCCGTCATCGGCGGGGAAAAGCTTCGGATCGACCAGCGCTTTGGCGCCCTTGGCAACAGCATCGGCGACCTGCGCCCGCACCACCTTGGCGAAACGCTTGTTGGCCATCGGCCCGAGCGTCGTTTCCTCAACCAGCGGATTGCCGAGCTTGTAGTTGGACACCCACGCCACGGACTTCTCGACGAAGGCGTCATAGAGGTTTTCGTTGACGTAAATACGCTCGATGCCGCAGCAGCATTGCCCCGAATTATAGGTCGCACCATCCATCAGCGTATCGACGGCGGCGTCCAGATCGGCATCCTCCATCACGTAACCGGGGTCCTTGCCGCCGAGTTCAAGCCCGAGACCGGTGAAGGTGCCGGCAGCGGCGCGTTCGATGGCACGGCCGCCTTCCACCGAACCGGTGAAATTGACGAAATTGAACAGGCCCTCGGAAATGAGCGCCGAGGTCGTGCCATGGTCCAGGAAAACATTGATGAAGACATCGTCAGGCACACCGGCCTCGACAAAAGCCCGCACCATGCGCTCGCCCACCAGCAGCGTCTGCGCCGCATGTTTTATGACGACCGTATTACCGGCCATCAAGGCGGGTGCGACGGTGTTGATCGCCGTCATGTAAGGATAGTTCCACGGCGCGATGACGAAGACCACGCCATGCGCCTCGCGCTCGATGCGGCGTTCGAAATTGCCGCTTTCCTCTATGACGAGCGGCGCCAGCGCATCGGCGGCGATGGAGGCGACATAGTTGGAGCGCTCGTTAAAGCCCTTGAACTCGCCGCCATAACGCACCGGACGGCCCATCATATGGGCAAGTTCCGGCACGACCTCATCCACCATTTCATTGAGGCGGGCGACACCCTTCAGAACCAGCTGAACGCGGTCCTCAAGCGGACGCCGCGCCCAGTCCTTTTGCGCCTTGCGCGCTCTCGAAACGGCGGCCCGCGCCGCCTCCAGCGACATCGCCTCCCGCTCGGCATAAACCGAGCCATCGATGGGCGAGATATTCTGGATCATGGTCATGATATTTTCCCGTAATGATTAGGCCCGTTCGAAACCGCGCGCCACTTCCCAGTCGGTCACGCGGCGGTCGTATTCTTCCTGTTCCCACCGTCCGGCATGGACGTAATGATCGATCACATCGTCGCCGAAGGCGTTACGCAGCATTTTCGATCCGTCCAGAAAGGCAGTGGCGTCACGCAGGGTCTTGGGTATCTCGCGCACGTCCTTGCCGCCATAGGCGTCACCGACAAAAGCGGGCTCAAGTTCAAGTTTATTTTCGATACCGTCAATGCCCGCCGCAAGCAAAGCCGCCATGGCGAGATAGGGATTGAGATCGGAGCCGCCGACGCGGCATTCGATACGGATACCCTTGGTGCCTTCGCCGCAGAGACGATATCCGGCCGTGCGGTTGTCGAGGCTCCAGATCGCCTTGGTGGGCGCAAAGGTGCCCGCCATGAACCGCTTGTAGGAATTGATATAGGGCGCGAGGAAATAGGTGATCTCGCTGGCATGGGCCAGAAGCCCGGCAACATAATGCCGCATCAGTTCCGACATGCCATGCTTGGCACCCTTGTCCAGGAACGCCGGGGTCTTGCCGTCGAGGCTCCATAGCGACTGGTGGATGTGTGAAGAACTGCCGGCGGCATTGTAGTTCCACTTGGCGAGGAACGTCACGGCCTTGCCCTTGGACCAGGCGATTTCCTTGGTGGCGTTCTTGATGATGGCGTGCCGGTCGGCCATGGTCAGCGCCTCGGCATAACGCACATTGATTTCCGCCTGACCGGGAGAGGCCTCGCCCTTGGAATTCTCGACCGGAATTCCCGCGCCCTGCAGGCCCTTGCGCAGCGCCCGCATGACGTCCTCTTCCTTGGTCGTCTGGAAGATATGGTAATCCTCGTTGTAACCGCTGGCGAGATTCAGCCCCCTGTAGCCGCTGGCGCGCGCCGCGTCGAAAGTCTGGTCGAACAGGAAAAATTCCAGCTCGGTCGCCATATAGGCCTTCAGCCCCATGGCCTCCAGCCGCGCCACCTGCTTTTTCAAGAGCGCCCGCGGCGAATGCGGCACTTCTTCATGGGTGTGATGATCGAGCACATCGCACAACACCAGCGCCGTGCCTTCCAGCCACGGCACGCGCCGCAGCGTCGAAAGATCGGGTTTCAGCACATAGTCGCCATAACCCTTTTCCCAGCTGGAGGATTTGTAACCGGGAACGGTTTCCATCTCCATGTCGGTGGCAAGCACATAGTTGCAGCTATGGGTTTCCTCAAAGGCGCTTTCAACGAAGAACTCCGCCTGAAACCGTTTGCCCATCAGACGCCCCTGCATGTCGACAAGGCAGGCCAGAACCGTGTCGATGCGCCCCTCGGCGACATCCATCTTAAGCGCGTCGAATGTGTAGCTCGTCATTTTGTCCGTTCCCTTTATTGTCGTGGCCGGGCGGCCGGAATGCGGCCGCCCGTTTGTTTGAGCATCAGGCCTTTGCAGCCGCTGCGGCAACCGCAGCCTGCTTGTGCTCCAGCGCGAATTCCTCTTCCGGCGACAGGATGAGGCGGTGGCGTCCGACAAAGGCAAAGTAAGCAATCGCCACGGCGAACCAGACCGCCACCCAAAGCACGCCCTTGGTGAAGTTCGGATCCTGGATCTGGTAAAGCAGCGTGACGATGGCGATGATGATCGTTAGCACCGCGCCCGGAATGCCGAAGGGCGAGCGGAACGGCCGCTCGATATGCGGCAGGTTCTTCCTGAGCAGGATGAAGGAAATCGCCTGCATGATGTAGGAGAACATCGCACCGAACACGGCCATGTTCAAAAGCACGCTGCCGATGATGCTACCGCCCTGTTCCGCACCCAGCGCGAACCAGATGACGAGCATGACCGCCAAGCCGACAATCGCGCCGGAAATATTGGCCACATATGGCGTACGGTATTTGGAATGAGTGATCGACAGCACGGTCGGGAAGTAACCCGCACGCGACAGCGAATAGATCTGCCGGCCCTGCGCGTAGAGGATCGTATGGAAGCTGGCGATCAGGCCGGTCAAGGCAACGAGACCCAGCACCACCACGCCGCCATCGCCATAGATCGCCTTGAAACCATCGAGCAGCGGCTCAAGCGAAGAACTGAGATGGAACGCGCCGACGCCCGGCAGGGACGGGTTGAGCAGCACGATCATGAAGGCCGAAACCATCAGCGTCACCATGCCAAGGATGATGCCCTTCGGCATGTCGCGCTTGGGATCGACCGATTCTTCCGCCGCCAGCGGCAGTTGCTCGATGGCAAGGAACAGCCAGACCGCGAAAGGCAGCGTGGCGAGAACGCCCGAGAAACCGAAGGGGAAGAAGGAACCGCCGCCCTCCGGCAGCTCCACCGCCTTGCCGTCAGGTCCGACACCGATATTGAGCGCGAAACGCGAAAAATCGATATTCGGGATGGCGCTGATCCAGAAGAACACCAGAACGGCAAGCGAAATCAGCGTGATGACCAGCGTCACCTTGAAGGAAAGCTCAAGCCCGAAGACATTGAGCGCAAGGAATATCGCGTAAAACGCTATCCATACGAAGGGTGAATAGGCAGGATCGAGGCCGAGAATGGAGTTCACATAGGCGGTGATGAAGGTGACGACGACCGCCGGCGTCAGCACATATTCGACATTCTCGCAAAGCCCGGTGATGAAGCCGCCCCATGGGCCCATGGCCGTGCGGGCAAAGGAATAGGCCGCACCGGTATGTGGCAAGGCCGGGCTCATTTCCGCAATCGAAAATGTCAGCCCGAGATACATGATGGCGATGATGATGCCCGCCACCAGCATGCCGCCCCAGCCGCCGGTGGAAAAGCCGAAATTCCATCCGGAAAAATGCCCGGAAATGACCGCGCCGACGCCGAGCGACCAGAGCGACCACACGCCCGCATAACGGGATAGTCCGCGTTTTTCGAAATAGGATGCATCAGCCTTCTTGTAGCTGACGCCTGACGATGAACTGTCCATGCCCTTCTCTCCTGAATAAGAAAAAAACAAGCCAGTCAGCCGTTATTGGCCGATTGTGCCCCAGTTTCCAGCTTCACCCGGGAGTCTCCCGCGATTGGCCGCACGCACTTGCTGTTCCCTTGCCGCTTCGTGTTTTTCCGGCTGCGTGGCCGGTTTTTATAAAATGGCGGCAGTCTCATCTGGCAGCCGGCCCCGGTGTTTTCACCATCGGCCGGCCATAGCTCCCTCACTCATCGATCGATGAGAGCGCCTTCCCCATAAGCTCGTAAAGAAAACCGGCGATTGCCGCCTGCTCTCCTTCATTGGTGATGAGATCGTTGCGGACCTCGATCATGACGTTCAAAAGCCCGTCCGGCAGCGCATGCAGCCGCAACGTATGCGTCACGCCGTCTTCCGGGCCATAGGGATCGTTGCGATTGACCGTGAGCGCGGACCCTTCGGCGCCCGCCAGCATCGCATCCGCGAGGCGGCTGTCGGCATCGTGCAGGATGCCAATCTCAACCTTTCGGAACCGGCCGTGATAAACCGGTGTGAAACTGTGGATGGTCACCACCACCACGTTACGGCCATCCGCCTGCCGCGCGGCGATGATCTCGCTCACCCGGTCATGAAACGGCACATAAAGTGCGGAGGTTCGGGCGAAACGCTCCGCTTCGCTGAGATCGAAATTGCCGGGAATATCGTAAATCTCGCTTTTCACCGGCATGGCGGAAGGCGATTCGGGCGGCCGGTTGCAATCATAGACGAGACGCGAAAACCGCTGATAGACGAGCGTAGCGTCAAGCTTTTCCGAAAGCAGCCGGGCAACGGCCAGAGCGCCCGGATCCCAAGCCGCATGGCTCGAAAGCACCTCCGGCGAAAGACCCAATGTGCCGAATTTCTGCGGAATGGTGGCGGAGGCATGTTCGCAGACGAGAAGGACGTCGCCCTTAGCCCCAGCATTCTCGATGCCGACGGCCTGCCCTTCCGCTTCTGTGAAAAACCGTGACCGCAGCGTCATGCACGAACCCCACCCGGAACCCCCACGTCCCGTCAACGCCGAAAAGAATTCTTCACATTATTGCGAGTGTCAAATGGAATTTTGAAATTTTCTCTTCATTTTCCGATTGACTCGATAGCTGGCACAGATGTTTATTTTAGCCATGCACCGGCAGAAGACCGGAAGGGGAAAAATTTGCGCAGCACGACGGCGACCGTGTCGGATGTCATTCATGCCCATTACGACGCACTGACCCGTTCGGAAAAACGGCTGGCGGAGAGCCTGCTCGGCAACTACCCCGTCTCCGGCCTCGGCAGCATCACCACCATTGCGGAAAATGCCGGCGTTTCGACGCCGACGGTCGCGCGCATGGTGCAGAAGCTCGGCTACAAGGGCTATCCGGAATTTCAGGCGCATCTGCACCAGGAACTGGAAGCGACGATCTCCGGCCCCATCGCCAAACATGACCGCTGGGCAACCAATGCGCCCGGCCTGCACATTCTCAACCGCTTCGCCGATGCCATCACCGGTAATCTGCGCGATACGCTGAGCGATCTCGACACCGCCGTCTTCGACAATGCCGCAGCGCTGCTTTCCGACCGCAAGCGCAGCATCTATTTCGTCGGCGGGCGCATCACCGGCGCGATTGCCGAATATTTCTTCACCCACATGCAGGTGATCCGGCCGAAGACGACGCTGATGTCGTCGAATTCCAGCGCCTGGCCGCAATATATGTTGAACATGAGCGCCGGTGACATACTGGTTATCTTCGACATCCGCCGCTACGAGCACGACATGACGACGCTGGCCGAAGTGGCGAAAGCCAACGGCGTGCAGATCATTCTCTTCACCGATCAATGGACATCGCCGGTGGCGCGCCACGCGCTGCACACTTTCCGTGTCAGGATCGAAGCTCCCTCGGCATGGGATTCCTCCGTGGTCACGCTGTTCGTGGTCGAAGCGCTGATCGAAGCGGTGCAGAACGGCACCTGGGATGAAACCAGGGAACGCATGAACGCGCTTGAAGGCCTGTTCGAACAGACGCGGCTGTTCCGCAGACCGGACAGAACATGAAACTACATAGCCGGGCAACTTGCTTGACGCGGATGCCGCACGCTGATTGGATACCTGTCATCGCTACCAGCACGATAAAACAGGATAAGAAACCAAGCTGGGGAACATATCTGGCCACCACGGATCATGAGGGAATCTCCCGCAATTGCAGGCAAAAAAGCCGGGTGATGGCGGAAAACGGGCGTAAAGTGACGGAATCCGGATAAATAAATTGCAATCCAGCCGTCACATTAGCTTCATCGAGAATCCGTATCAGCGTCCGCAATATGAGAACACGAAGAGGAGAAAAAAGTGATCTCTCACTGCCGCCGACTGCTTGCTACGACCACTGCACTGGTCATCGCCTCCACCGCAATTGCCGCCGCTGAACCGAGCGCCGAGCTGATCGCGGCCGCCAAAAAGGAAGGCATGCTGACCACCGTCGCCCTGCCGCACGACTGGTGCGGTTACGGCGACGTGATTGCCGCCTTCAAGGCGAAATATCCGGAAATCACCGTCAACGAACTGAACCCCGACGCCGGCTCCGCCGATGAAGTCGAAGCCATCAAGGCGAACAAGGACAACAAGGGCCCGCAGGCTCCTGACGTCGTTGACGTCGGTCTCGCTTTTGGCCCGCAGATGAAGGCCGAAGGCCTGCTGCAGCCCTACAAGGTCTCCACCTGGGATGAAATCCCTGACAACGTCAAGGATGCAGACGGCTACTGGTACGGCGACTACTACGGCGTCATGTCGATGTTCGTGAACAAGGACCTCGTCAAGAACACGCCGAAGGACTGGGCCGACCTGCAGAAGCCGGAATATTCCGGTCAGGTAGCGCTTGCCGGCGATCCGCGCGCCTCCAACCAGGCGATCCTCGGCGTTCTCGCCGCCGGTCTTTCCACCGGCGCAAAGTCTGGCAAGGAAGCCGGTGAAGCTGGCCTGAAGTATTTCGCCGACCTCAACAAGGCCGGCAACTTCCTGCCCGTCATCGGCAAGGCCGGCACGCTGGCACAGGGCGCAACCCCGATCATCATCGCCTGGGACTATAACGCCCTTTCCTGGAAAAAGACGCTGAACGACAACCCGCCGACCGAAGTCGTCGTGCCTGAAAAGGGCGTTCTCGCCGGCGTTTACGTTCAGGGCATTTCCGCCTACGCGCCGCATCCGAATGCCGCCAAGCTGTGGATGGAGCACCTCTACTCCGACGACGGTCAGCTCGGCTGGCTGAAGGGTTATTGCCACCCGATCCGTTTCAACGCCATGGTCAAGGCCGGCAAGGTTCCACAGGAGCTGATCGACAGCCTGCCGCCGGCAGCAGCCTATGAAAAGGCGATCTTCCCGACGCTCGAGGAAGTCGACGCCAACAAGGCTGCCGTCACCGGCGGCTGGGACAGCGTCGTCGGCGCGAACGTGAAGTAAACTGTTGAAAACGCACCCCGGCCAATCAAAAAGCCGGGGTGCTTCTTTTATAATAAATACCTTAATAGACAGACCGTTTTGAAAGCGGCGTTTGGGGACAAGGCATGTCATCGACCAACACCGGCGGACCTTCCGACGCGGGCAGAAAACTGCCTCTTCACTGGATAGGGATCGTACCTTTTGCCGTTTTTGTTCTGCTGTTTCTGATTCTGCCGACGATGAAGATCGTCATCGGCGCGTTTCAGCGGACGGATGGCAGCTTCACGCTGGAAAATATCGCCGGGCTTTTCACCTCCTCCATCCTTGCGGCCTACTGGATTTCGATCAAGATCAGCCTCGCTTCGGCGGCGCTGGGCTGCCTGATCGGTTTTGCCGTGGCGGCCGCCGTGGTGCTTGGCGGATTGCCGCAGCGCATTCGCGGACCGCTGCTGACCTTTTCCGGCGTCGCTTCGCAATTCGCCGGCGTGCCGCTCGCCTTCGCCTTCATCGCCACGCTCGGCCCGGTCGGCCTTCTCACCATCTTTCTGAAAACGCAGGTCGGCGTCGATCTCAGGCTCCTCGGCTTCAACATCCTGTCCTTCTGGGGTCTAACGGTCACCTATCTGTTCTTCCAGATACCGTTGATGATCCTCATCATTACGCCTGCGCTGGACGGGCTGAAACGCGAATGGCGCGAGGCTGCGGAAATCCTCGGCGCAACCGGCCTGCAATATTGGCGCATGGTGGCCTTCCCCATCCTGCTGCCGTCGCTGCTTGGCACCATGTCGCTTTTGTTTGCCAATGCCTTCGGTGCGGTGGCCACCGCAATTGCCCTTACCGGTTCCTCGCTCAACATCGTGCCCATCCTGCTGTTTGCGCAAATCCGTGGCGACGTTCTCGGCAACCCGCATCTCGGTTACGCCCTTGCCTTCGGTATGATCGTCGTCACCGGCATCGCCAATGCGCTTTATATCTGGCTGCGCGCCCGCAGCGAAAGGTGGCTGAAATGAAGCGGTTTTTCGCCTGGGGCGCGCTGATTTTCGGCCTGCTCTATTTCGCCCTGCCGCTGATCGGCATGACCAACTTCTCGCTGAAAATGCGGCGCGGCGAATACTCATTCGACGCCTATGGCAAGGTGCTGACCGATCCGCGTTTCCAGGAGACCTTCAGCTATTCTGTGGTGATGGCACTGTTCACCATCGTTTTCGGGGTTCTGCTGGTGGTGCCCACCGCCTATTGGGTGCGCCTGAAATTGCCGAGCCTGCGCCCCTATATCGAATTCATCACGCTTTTGCCGCTGGTCATCCCGGCCATCGTCATCGTCTTCGGTTACATCCGGCTTTACAACACGTCGAGCTGGCTGCCACTGACCGGCACGAGCTTCGGCACCAACCTGCTTTTGATGTTCGGTTACGCCACACTGGCCTTGCCCTATATGTACCGCGCCGTCGATACCGGTCTCAGAACCATCGATGTGGCGACGCTCACGGAAGCGGCTCAGAGCCTCGGCGCGGGCTGGACGACCATTCTCTCGCGCATCATCCTGCCCAATGTTCTGGTCGCCGTGCTGTCCGGTGCGTTCCTGACCTTCGCCATCGTCATCGGTGAATTCACCATGGCAGCTCTTTTGAACCGCCCGGCCTTCGGCCCCTACATGCAGCTGCTTGGCGCCAACCGCGCCTATGAACCGGCCGCACTTGCCGTGATTTCCTTCGGCATCACCTGGGGTTGCCTGGGTCTGATCCAACTCGTTTCACGCTACCAGAAGGGCGCGCCTCCCAAGGCCTGAGGACAATTTTTCATGAGCTTTTTGACACTTAGCAATATCAAGAAATCCTTCGGCTCCGTGCAGGTCGTGCATGATTTCAACATGGCCATCGAAAAGGGCGAGTTCGTCTCCTTCCTCGGGCCATCGGGCTGCGGCAAGACCACCGTGCTGCGCATGATCGCCGGCTTCGAAACCCCGAGTGGCGGATCGATCGTCATCAACGGCAAGGACCAGACGGCGCTCAGACCGAACCAGCGCAATATCGGCATGGTGTTCCAGGCCTATGCGCTGTTCCCCAACATGAATGTTTATGAAAACGTCGCCTTCGGGCTCAAAGTCGCCGGCAAGCCGAAAGCCGAGATCGACGCCCGCGTGAAGGAAATGCTCCAGCTTATCCATCTGGAGCATCTGGCGGACCGTTACCCCTACCAGATGTCGGGCGGCCAGCAGCAGCGCGTGGCGCTTGCCCGCGCGCTCGCGCCGAAGCCGGAAGTGCTTCTGCTGGATGAACCGCTCTCCGCGCTTGATGCCAAGATTCGCGTGTCGCTGCGTGAGGAAATCCGCCAGATTCAGCAGAAACTCGGCATCACCACCATTTTCGTGACTCACGATCAGGAAGAGGCCCTGTCGATTTCCGACCGCATCGTCGTCATGAATGGCGGCCGCGCCGACCAGATCGGCTCCCCTTTCGACATCTACAACAAGCCCGCGACCCGCTTCGTCGCCTCTTTCGTCGGCACGCTGAACCTCATCGACGCCACTGTGGTCGATTCCTCATCCAACACCATCCGTGTCGGAGAGCAGCAGATCACCCTGCACAAGCCGGTCGATGCGGCGAACGGCGAAAAAATCACCCTTGCCCTTCGGCCGGAAGCGGGCTCGCTCGGCAGCGAAGCGAAAGGCGATGTCGCCATTTCCGGCCTCGTCACCTCCAGCCAGTTCCTCGGCTCCGTGATCCGCACCCGCCTCGATCTCGGCGGCTCGACCCTGTCTTTCGATATGTTCAACGATCCCGGCACAGCACCGCCCGCGGTCGGTGAGCAGGTGACGCTGAAATTCGCAGCCGGCGACCTGATGGTCATCAAGGACTAAAGCGCTTTTCCAGACGTAAAACCGCTTCGCCCATTTGCGGGACATGGTAGAGCAGGTATGACTTCGAACCTGCATACCAAACATTGAGGCCATGATGCGCGCGCTTTTTTACGAACTGTTCGGCGAAACCCCGGTTGTCGCAACCCTGCCGGATCCGGAACCGACCGATGGCGGCGTGGTCATCGAGGTAAAGGCGACCGGCCTTTGCCGCAGCGACTGGCACGGCTGGATGGGACATGACCCGGATATCCGCCTGCCGCATGTTCCCGGCCACGAATTCGCAGGCGTGGTCGCCGCCGTCGGCAAAAACGTCACCCGCTTCAAGACCGGCGACCGCGTCACCGTGCCCTTCGTCTCCGGCTGCGGTCATTGCCATGAATGCCGCTCCGGCAACCAGCAGGTCTGCGAGGCGCAGTTCCAGCCCGGCTTCACCCATTGGGGCTCCTTCGCCGAATATGTCGCCATCGATTATGCCGATCAGAATCTGGTGCACCTGCCGGAATCGATGACTTATGCCACCGCTGCCGGCCTCGGCTGCCGTTTCGCCACTTCCTTCCGGGCCGTGACTGATCAGGGACGCCTGAAGGGCGGCGAATGGCTGGCGGTCCATGGCTGCGGCGGCGTCGGCCTCTCCGCTATCATGATCGGCGCTGGCCTCGGCGCGCAGGTCGTCGCCATCGATATTGCCGAAGACAAGCTCGAACTTGCGCGGCAGCTCGGCGCGACCGCTACCATCAACAGCCGCGCGGTTGCCGATGTTGCCGAGGCGGTTCGCGAGGTGACGGGCGGCGGCGCACATGTCTCTGTCGATGCGCTTGGCCACCCGCAGACCTGCTGCAACTCCATCAGCAACCTGCGTCGGCGCGGCCGCCATGTGCAGGTGGGCCTCATGCTGGCCGATCACGCCATGCCCGCCATCCCCATGGCCCGGGTGATCGCGCATGAGCTGGAGATCTACGGCAGCCACGGCATGCAGGCATGGCGTTATGAGGACATGCTGGCGATGATCGAAAGCGGCAGGCTCGCGCCGGAAAAGCTGATCGGTCGCCACATCACGCTTTCCGAGGCAGCAACCGCCCTGCCCGCCATGGACAGCTTTAAGGAAAGCGGCATCAGCATCATCGACCGGTTCGAGTAGTGCAGGCTCCTGAGGCCGCCTGAGGTTTAGGGATTTTGCACCGCTCAGGCGCTCCTGCGTCCGAATGTCCGGACCGCAGTGGTTCCTCGCGCAGACGCATGGGCCGGCGATGCTGCCGGAACACGCGCCGCGTGATCCGTCTGGCTATCGCTCCATTGACGGTTTACCAGCTGTTTCTTGCGGACCTCCAGCGGGTCGGGGGTGTCCTCCTCCTCCTGCCGCTTACTTCCCGCAGCTGGGGAGATCGTCGCCAGTCGCGAAATCCACCGCACTAGCTGCATGCCCTTGTGAACAAGCGCGAAGATACCAACAATTGCGACCGCTATGATAATCACGAGGTTCCAGGGCGCGTCGCTGGCCCTCGCCGCCCGCTCCATGCGGTCTTTTGTCGTCGGATCAAAACCAAGCGTCGCCTTCAGCCTGGCGATATCCGCATCGCTGAGCCTGCCGTACCGCTCGCCGCGATACAGCACATAACCGCTCCTATCCCCGCTGTTGAGATAACCAATGTCGAATGCTCCCCCGTCGCGAAGAAAAGGCTCGTTATCCGGCAGATCGTAAACGAGATCGATCGTCTCGCCGCCGCCGAATCCGGGGATGGCAAAAAACCGGGACTTCCGCGCCTCAGCTTCGCTCACGAATATCGCGGAAAATAGAAACGCGACCGAAAAAAGCACAATATGCTTCATTCACTCTCCCCAACAACAACGAGAATGACAACAACTGGCATTGCTGAATTAATTTGAAGTTTATACTTACGACAACATCCCAAGATTAAGATAAATATTGCATATATCTAATATTGATCGATTTATTACCAAAAATTGTTTGTACTAATTTATAATAAAATGAACTTCGAACGATTCGGCATGTCGTATCTCCGCCAACCCTGCAAACCGTTGGTGCGAACAGCGCCCCACGTTAAGCCGCAATCACACGCAATTGCTTTGAGCATAGCGCCGCGATGATGCGACAGAGCGCAACGTCGGCGAACATGACGGATTAGATAAGGAACGCGACATGCTGTTTCTCGATAGCGTAACCATGAAAGAGACGCCGGACGGAAGAGACGACTATCCCTTCTCCGTTCCGGCGTTACGCCACCTGGAACGCCTCGAATTCAAGACGCCGATCACCTTTTTCGCCGGTAATAACGGCTCGGGAAAATCGACACTGCTGGAGGGTCTGGCGGCGGGAATGACGGCCTATGCCATCGGCAATCATGGCCAGGTCAAGGGTGATCTCTATCTCCAGCATGCCGAAACCGTGGCGAAGGCCTTCTATTTTGCCCGCAAAAAATATCCGAAGATCCGCATGTTTCTGCGCGCGGAAGACGTGCTTGGCTATATCCGTCGACAGAACGAGGAAGCACTGGACGATTTTCGCTGGGAGCGGGAAAAGGCTCTGAAAAACGGCGAGGATTTTCCGGAAGAGACGCCGGAGACATTTCGCGGGATTGTCAGGAACAACAGCCTCGACCGGCGATCGCATGGCGAAGGCTTCCTCGATATCATGCATCGGCGCCTGCATGGCGCCGGCCTCTATTTTCTCGACGAACCGGAAAGCCCGCTTTCGCCGCAAAAGCAGCTGGAGCTGGCCGCCCTCATCCGTCACGCCGCCGATAGTGGCGGGCAATTGATCATCGCCACCCACTCACCGGTGCTATTGGCCATTCCCGAAGCCACGATTTATCATTTCGACGCAGATGGCATCACCGAGCGCCTCTATGACGAGCTGGAAAACATCGCCTTCCTGCGGCGCTTTCTCGATCGTCCATCCAAATACCTGAACGATTGACGACCGATAAGGCTTGAAATCCCGCCGCTCTTGCCGCATGCCCATAAGTAATACGTAATTTAGAAAAGAAGCAGCCTCATGTCTCCCACCACCACACCGGCGGTAGCCCGGCCCCTTAACGGTCAGGATTACAGAACTCTTGGCCTTTCGGCCCTCGGCGGCGCGCTCGAATTTTACGATTTCATCATCTTCGTATTTTTCGCCACCGTCATCGGCCATCTGTTCTTCCCGCCGGAAATGCCGGACTGGCTGGTGATGATCCAGACCTTCGGCATCTTTGCCGCCGGTTATCTGGTGCGCCCCCTGGGCGGCATCGTGCTCGCGCATTATGGCGACCGTTACGGCCGCAAGCGCGTCTTCGCCTTCTCCATCCTGCTGATGGCGCTCTCCACGCTCGGTATGGCGCTGATGCCGACCTATGCCACCATCGGCGTGGCCGCCCCCATCCTGCTCATCGTCCTGCGCATGCTGCAGGGCGCTGCCATTGGCGGTGAAGTGCCGGGCGCATGGACCTTCGTTGCCGAACATGTGCCCTTCCGCCGCGTTGGCCTCGCCTGCGGCTTCCTCACATCGGGCCTTTCCTTCGGCATCATGCTGGGTTCGCTGATCGCTTTCGCCATCAACTCGCTCTTCACACCGGAAGACGTGGCCGGTTACGCCTGGCGCATTCCCTTCCTGCTCGGCGGCATTTTCGGCCTCATCGCCGTCTATCTGCGTCGCTGGCTGGAAGAAACGCCGATCTTCACCGAGATGAAGAAGTCGAAATCGCTGACAGACAAGCTGCCGCTTGGGCTGGTGCTGAAGCACCATATGCGCGGCGTGGTCATTTCCGCCCTGCTGACCTGGGTTCTCTCGGCCGCCATCGTCGTCACGACACTGATGACGGCCACCTTCCTGCAGAAGCTTTACGGTTATACCCCGACACAGGCGCTGGCCGGCACCAGCTTCGGCACGCTGTTCCTGATCTTCGGCGTCATCATCGCCGGCGCGCTGATCGACCGTGTCGGCTCCGGCATCTTCTTCATGGGGGCCAGCATCTTCTTCGGCATCGCCACCTTCACCTTCTACAGCTATGCCGGCACATCCCTTCAAACCATGTTCGTGCTTTACGGCGTCATGGGCCTGTCGGTCGGCATGGCCGGCGCGGTGCCATACGTCATGGTCCGCGCCTTCCCGGCCTCGGTGCGCTTCTCCGGCCTCTCCTTTGCCTATAACGTCTCCTATGCCGTCTTCGGCGGGCTGACGCCGATCGGCGTGACCACGGCGCTTGCGATTAACCCCATGGCCCACGCCTGGTATCTGGTCTTCATCGCCGTCCTCGCCTTCTGCATTGGCCTTTACCTCTATCTGCGCGGCAGCGAGGTGGAGAGCCATGTCGGCATCGAGGAACTGGCGGCGTTACGGTCTTAAACGACCCAATGAATACAAAAAGCGCGGGTCTTACCCGCGCTTTTTTATTGAATGGCCGCACACCGAACATCAGGCCGCGCTGTCGATTTCCTCAGCGCCGTTCGTCGGCACGTAGTTGAGGACTGGTCCGAGCCAGCGCTCCACCTCTTCCACCGGCATATCCTTGCGGCGCGCATAATCGAGAACCTGATCGCGCTCCACTTTGGCGACACCGAAATAATAGCTCTCGGGATGGCCGATATAGATGCCCGAGACGGAAGAGCCGGGCCACATGGCATAACTTTCCGTCAATTCCACACCCGCCGCATTGGTGGCGTCGAGCAGGGCGAACAGCGTCTTCTTTTCGGTATGGTCGGGCTGGGCAGGATAGCCGGGTGCCGGGCGAATGCCGGCATAGGCTTCGCCAATCAGCTCATCGCCGTTGAAGTTTTCCTGCGGCGCATAACCCCAGAATTCCTTGCGCACCCGCTCATGCATGCGCTCGGCGAAGGCTTCCGCGAAACGGTCTGCCAGCGCCTTGACGAGGATTGACGAATAATCGTCATTCGCCCGCTCGAAACGCTCGGCAATCGCCACTTCCTCAATGCCCGCCGTCACCACGAAGCCACCGACATAATCGGCAACGCCGCTATCAACAGGTGCGACGAAATCCGACAGCGCCACATTCGGGCGACCATCGCGCTTGGAAAGCTGCTGGCGCAGCGTGAAGAAGGTCGCAAGCTCTTCGCCGCGGCTTTCATCCGTGAAAAGCCGGATATCGTCACCCACGGCGTTTGCCGGCCAGAAGCCGATCACCGCGCGCGGCCGGAACCAGTTTTCCTCGATGATCTTCTTCAGCATCGCCTGCGCATCGCTGTAAAGCTGCCGCGCCGCCTCGCCCTGCTTTTCGTCATCGAGAATGGCCGGGAAACGACCCTTCAATTCCCAGGTCTGGAAGAAGGGCGTCCAGTCGATGTAACGGGAAAGCTCTTCCAGATCATAAGTTTCGAACACCCTGGTGCCGAAGAATTGCGGCTTGACGGCGCTATAGGTCGACCAGTCGATCTTGTGCGCATTCTCGCGGGCGCGGGAAATCGGCAGGCGCTGCTTTTCACGCTCGTTGCGGGCATGCGCTTCCGCCACCTTGGCATATTCGCTGCGAATACCGTCGATATAAGCGGGCTTCTGCTCGGCGGAGAGAAGCGCCGACACGACGCCCACGGCGCGTGAAGCGTCGGTGACATAGATCGCCTGGCCCGCCTCATAACGCGGATGGATTTTCACCGCCGTATGCACACGGCTCGTCGTCGCGCCGCCGATCAGCAGCGGAATATCGAAACCCTGCCGCTCCATTTCGGCCGCCACATGCACCATCTCGTCCAGCGACGGAGTGATGAGGCCGGAAAGGCCGATCACATCCACCTTTTCGGCAATCGCCGTTTCGAGGATTTTCGTCGTCGGCACCATGACGCCGAGATCGATGATCTCGTAATTGTTACAGGCGAGAACGACGCCGACGATGTTTTTGCCGATATCGTGCACATCGCCCTTCACGGTCGCCATCAGCACCTTACCCGCAGCACTGCGCTCGGCCCCGCCATTCAGGCGTTTTTCCTCTTCCATGTAAGGAAGCAGCACGGCAACCGCCTGCTTCATCACGCGGGCGGATTTCACCACCTGCGGCAGGAACATCTTGCCGGAACCGAAGAGATCGCCGACCACATTCATGCCGGCCATCAGCGGCCCTTCAATGACGTGCAAGGGGCGCTCCGCCTTCTGGCGCGCCTCTTCCGTATCGGCCTCGATATAGTCGGTGATGCCGTTGACCAGCGCATGTTCCAGCCGCTTTTCAACGGGCAGCTCGCGCCAGGAAAGGTCCTGAACCTTCGTATCCTTGGCGCCCGTGCCACGGAAACGCTCCGCGACCTCCAGCAACCGTTCCGTCGCGTCGTCGCGACGGTTCAGCACCACGTCCTCGCAGGCCTCACGCAGTTCAGGGTCAATATTGTCGTAAACCGCAAGCTGCCCGGCATTGACGATGCCCATATCCATGCCGACCTGAATGGCGTGGTAAAGGAACACGGCATGCATCGCCTCACGCACCGGCTCATTGCCGCGGAAGGAGAAGGACAGGTTGGAAACGCCACCGGAAATATGCGTGAGCGGCATGGTTTCGCGGATGGTCTTAGCGGCTTCGATGAAATCCACGCCGTAATTATTGTGCTCCTCGATACCCGTCGCAACGGCAAAGACGTTGGGGTCAAAGATGATATCTTCCGGCGACAGGCCCGCCTTCTCGGTCAAGAGCTTGTAGGCACGCGAGCAGATCTCGACCTTGCGCTCGTAAGTATCAGCCTGCCCGACCTCGTCAAAGGCCATGACCACGACCGCAGCACCGTAATTATGGACGAGCCGCGCCTGCTGGAGAAACTTCTCCTCGCCTTCCTTCAGCGAAATCGAATTGACGATCGACTTGCCCTGAACGCATTTCAGGCCGGCCTCGATGATCTCGAACTTGGATGAGTCGATCATCACAGGCACACGGGCGATATCCGGCTCGGCGGCGATGAGGTTCAGGAACTCCACCATCGCCTTTTCGGAATCGATCAGACCCTCATCCATGTTGATGTCGATTATCTGCGCGCCGTTTTCCACCTGATCGCGGGCAACCGCCAGCGCCGCCGTATAGTCGCCGGCGGTGATGAGCTTGCGGAAGCGGACAGAGCCGGTGACGTTGGTGCGCTCGCCGACATTAACGAAGGGAATATCCTTGGTCAGCACAAAGGGCTCAAGACCCGAAAGCGACATGAAGGGCTTGTGTTCAGGGATCGGGCGCGGCTTGTAGTCCTTGACCGCTTCGGCAATCGCCCGGATGTGCTCCGGCGTCGAACCGCAGCAGCCGCCGACGATGTTGACGAGACCGTCACGCACGAAACCTTCCACCTGGCGCGCCATCATCTCGGGCGTTTCGTCATATTGGCCGAATTCGTTCGGCAGGCCGGCATTCGGATAGGCGCAAACGAAAGTATCGGCGACATCCGACAATTCCTGCAGATGCGGACGCATGGCATCCGCACCCAGCGCGCAGTTCAGGCCGATGGTGAAGGGGTTGGCGTGGCGCACCGAATTCCAGAACGCAGACGGCGTCTGGCCGGAAAGCGTGCGGCCGGAAAGGTCGGTGATCGTGCCCGAGATCATCACCGGCAGGCGGATGCCCTTTGCCTCGAAACGCTCCTCGCAGGCGAAGATCGCGGCCTTGGCGTTCAGCGTATCGAAAATCGTCTCGATGAGGATTATATCGGCCCCGCCGTCGATCAGGCCATCGATCTGCTCGCCATAGGCGATACGCAAGTCGTCGAAACTGACGGCGCGGTAACCGGGATTGTTGACGTCGGGCGAAATGGAAGCCGTGCGGTTGGTAGGGCCGATGGCGCCCGCCACGAAACGGCGGCGGCCATCTTCCCGCTCGGCGCGCTGGGCGGCACGGCGGACAATCGCGGCACCTTCGCGGTTGAGGTCGTAGACGGCGTTTTCCATCTCGTAATCGGCCTGCGCGATACGCGTCGACGAAAACGTGTTGGTTTCGAGAATATCCGCACCCGCCATGGCGTAGCGGTAATGGATGTCTTCGATGGCATCCGGTTGGGTCAGGATCAGAAGGTCGTTATTGCCCTTCTGGTGACAGGCACAGCCGATAAAACGATCGCCACGAAAATGATCTTCGTCAAAACCCAGCCCCTGGATCTGCGTGCCCATGGCGCCATCGAGAATGAGGATGCGTTCGCTGGCGGCTTCGCGCAGCGCCTTGAAAATTTCCGCGCCGTCACGCTTTGCCCCTTCAGGGCCGAACAGATCGTCAAACACGGGCACACTCCTCATTTCGATTTGCAAGATCGCAAGCCGTCAAGTCACATAAAGATATGTTTATGTCAATATATCTTCAAGGGACAGGCATGGCTTTGCGCAGTTGCAGCACGTTACGAAATATCGCTGACAGATGACAGGTTTATACAGCAAGGATATAAGCCGAAGCAGCAAACCGCATGGAGGACGAGAATGCCCGAGGACGATCACAACAGCCGCAACTGGAACACCCTGCCCTGGCATCGCCAATGGCTGGTAAAACAGGCCGAGGGACTTTTCGATTTCTTCCAGTATCGTGCCCTCAATCCTGTCGGCGGCTTCTTCGATCTCGATGCCAAAGGCGCGCCGTTGCAGCCAAACGACCCCGTGCGCGGCATTCATGCTTCGGCCCGCATGGTGCATTGCTTCTCAATCGGCCACTTGCTTGGCCGTCCGGGCTGCGGCGATATCGTCGATCACGGCATGACCTATCTCTGGAACAGGCACCGCGATGGCGAGCATGGCGGTTATTTCTGGCAGGTGAACGATGCCGGCCCAGTGGACGCCACCAAGCAGGGTTACGGCCATGCCTTTGTGCTTCTGGCCGCCTCTTCCGCCAAGACCGTCGGCCACCCGCTGGCAGACAAGATGCTCGCCGATATTACCGAGGTTCTGGAAACCCGCTTCTGGGAAGAAAAACACGGCGCCATCGCCGAGGAATTCCATCGCGACTGGTCGCCCATCGAGAATTACCGCGGCCAGAACTCCAACATGCACCTGACCGAAGCGCTGATGGCGGCCTATGAGGTTACCGGCGACAATAGCTACCTCAGCAAGGCGGAGCGCATCGCCGATCTCGTCATCCGCCGCCGCGCCGGCGAGTTGGATTTCCGCGTGCCGGAGCATTTCGACGAGAACTGGACGCTCGACAAGGAGTATCGCGGCAACGAAATGTTCCGCCCCTCCGGCTCCACCCCCGGCCACTGGCTGGAATGGGCGCGCCTCATCCTGCAATTATGGGTGCTGGGCGAGCGCCGCCATGACTGGATGCCGGTGGCCGCGAAATCGCTGTTCGTGCAATCCATGGCGCTCGGCTGGGACCGGGAAAAGGGCGGCTTCTTTTATACGCTCGACTGGAACGACAATCCGGACAAGCGCGCCAAGCTCTGGTGGCCGATGTGCGAAGCGGCGGGCGCTGCCCACTTCCTCAACGAGAACCTGCCGGCGGACAACTTCTATGAAGACAGCTATCGCCGCATCTGGAGCACCATCGCCAACAATTTCATCGACCATGAGAATGGCGGCTGGCACGAGGAATTGACGGAAGATCTGGTTCCCGCCCACACGCTGTTCCCCGGCAAGGGCGATATCTACCACGCGCTGCAGGCCTGCCTCATCCCGCTTTTCCCGGCGACGGGAAGCCTGACGAAGGTGATCAGGGAAAGCGGCGGGGATTATTGAGGCGCGCTGCGCAACCGTCCGTCATGCCGGCCTTGAGCCGGCATCCAGCCACGGCGCGTCTGCGCCGTGAAAGAGTCTTTTGCGATCAATGACTTGATCGCACTGGACCCCGGATCAAATTCGGGGTGACGATGTATGGCGGCGTCTCAAAACCCGATGGTTTCCTCGAAATCGTCCCAGGACTGGTACATTTCATACCGCCCGATACCGGGGATCGGCACATGCCCGTAATAGGGGGAAAGCTGAAATTCTGCGGCCGCCTCGCTCTTGCCGGCCACGGCGGCCACATAGATGGCGGAGGCGAGCCCGGTGCGGTTGGCGCCATGTTCGCAATGGATGAGAACAGGTTTTTCAGCATTGCGCAGCACAGCCGCCAGCGTTTCCGAATCGTCCACCGAGACCTTTTCGCTTGAACTCAGCGGATAATCGACAAGCCGGATGCCGTTGTTCCTGGCCGCAAGACTTTCGGCATCGTACCAGCCTTCACGCTTTTCATCGCGCAGGTTAATGATCGTCTTGATGCCATAAGCCTTGGCATAGGCCGCGATGTCCTTACCGCTCGGCTGGGCCGAACGGTAAAGCTCTCCGGGAATGACTTCGTGAAAATTTCCGGTGAGCTGGCCGATGCCCATATGCGCACCCGCCAGAACCGGCAGGGCGACAAGGCCGATGGCGGTTATTTTCAGAAACTTCAGAACAATACGCAAAACATCAACCCGCGACATTCATCGAATGGAGGGGGAGATGGCATCGCAAATGGACGAAAACAAGTCAGGGACTGCCCAGCGGGTTCCGTTGCGGACGATGAGAATTCACCCATCCGCCCGAAACCGCTGTCATGCAGGGATTTTCCGGCCGCCGCTCACCGGCGCGAAATTTTTCAAAATGTCGTGATAACGGGCAGCCACACGAACCGCTCAGTCGAATTCCGCGGAAATGACGGTGACACGCCATTCCAGCCGTTGCGGCTCCACCCTTTCATTGTTGCGCATACGGAACGCCCGGCAGGCCGAGAAAGTCTCCCCGGCTTCGATCCGTCTTTCGCTCACCTGATAGGGATCGAAGGAAACGGAGGCACGGAAGGCCGGTTCGAACCCTTCGAGCGTATAGGTAAGCCGCTCTACGGCGACATTATTGTCGTTGCGGAAGCTGACGCGGATTGGCAGTGCTGCATCCGGGCAGGCCGCATCGAATCCGGCGCTGGCGACGATATGGTCGAGCCGCTGGTTGCCACGCCACCAGTCATAGATCACAAAGGCGGCGGTGGCCGTCCAGATCAACAGCAGGCAGATAACGACGGATTTGAGATGCCGTGGAAATGCAATGAGGGCGAGAAGAAGAATGGCGCTGAGAACGGCTCCGACAATCACGTCGCCCCTCCTCCGCTAAAATAAAGCCTCATGCGATCTCGTCCTCCCATGCCCTTTCCGCCCGCAACGATCCCCCTCGCCGGGAAGCCGCAACGGTGTAGTCTCAACCGCAGCTTATGCCGCCGGCGATGCGGCGAAAAACATTGGCACCGCCATAGTCTACCACAACTCTATGGTCGCGCCCTGCGCTGTCAAGACAACCAAGCGTGACGTCGGCCCGCCACCCTGCCAGACTTTTGACGAAACGGCGAAGGGAACCAAACACGGCCAAAGACGTTCGCCGCATCAGAACAGCATGGCGGGGCGATAAAAAGCCGCGATCCGGGGCAAGACGGCCAGCAACGCCGGGAGGACACGAGCGCCTCTTGGAACCGCCGAACCCCGCCCCATATTAAAAGCAGCTAATCTATGCTATGGATGTCAGTCAGCTCAGGGAGAAAAACGATGAAAACGCTGATCGTAACGTCACTTCTGGCCCTTTCCGCCAGCACCGCAATGGCTGCGGATGCCGTCTACGAAACGCCGGCACCTCCGGTCGCGCAGGAAACCCTGCCGGTCTTCACCTGGTCTGGTCCGTATCTGGGTATCCAAGGCGGCGCGGGGTGGGCGAATGGCGATTTTTCGGCTGGCGGCCCCGTCGCTTCGGATAATTTCAATGGCGGCATTCTGGGTGCCTTTGCCGGTTACAATTACCAGTTCGACAATAATTTCGTCGTCGGCATCGAAGGTGACGTCGATTATAACTGGAACGACAATGACTATGCGGGCACCGAGATCGGCACCGACTGGCAGGGCTCCGTCCGTGGCCGCGTCGGTTATGCCTTCGACCATGCCCTGCTCTATGCCACCGCCGGCTGGACCGCGACACGCGGCTTCATCGAAACGCCCGGCGCTGGCAAGGACAGCACCACCTTCAACGGCTATACCGTTGGCGCGGGTCTGGACTATGCCTTCACCGACAATGTGTTCGGCAGGCTGGAATATCGCTACAACGATTATAGCGACAAGGACATCTTCGGCATCAACACCGATGTCGACCAGCACACTGTGAAGGTCGGTCTCGGCGTAAAATTCTGATCGCGACCAATCGTTTCGACAAAAAGCCCGGCCATCCGCCGGGCTTTTTCGTCACTGAAAGCCTGAACCGGCTTAAATTCTACATTTTGAAACCAGAAAAATATGAACTGTGCAGAAATGGAATATTCACAGGCCGTTCACCCGTCCCGTGCCATGATCCGGGCATAATGAGCCTCTATCTCCCGAAGCAGGCTTATGGAGTAGCCCAGATGAAAAAGATAATTCTTTCCACTATTGCCGCGCTGGTCGCCACCGGCAGCATTTTTGCATCCTATGGCACCGCTGCCGCGCAGGACTATCCCTATCGCCCGCGCTATGACCGTGGCTACGACCGCGGCGGCCCACCCCCGCCGCCCTACCGCGAACACCGCCGCCACAATGACGGCGCAGCGATTGCCGGCGGCCTCGCCGCAGGCGTCATCGGCGGCCTGATCGGCGGCGCCATCGCCAACAGCAACAACGGCCCGCGCTACTACGAACCGCCACCGCCGCCCCGCCCGCGCTGCTGGTTCGAAGACCGCCGCGTTCCCAATTCCTATGACGGCGGCTGGCATACGGAAAGTATGCGGGTTTGTAACTGACATTAAAGCTTTCTCGATCCGGCTTGCCCCATCGGCACGCCGGATCGGCACCGATGCATTCATTCCGCAGCCGGACTTTGCCATCGGCATAGCAGATCACGCATCAGACGTGCGCTCGCGAAGAGTCGCGAAACATCCCAAGCAATTGATCTTGAAAGAAAATGGTGGGCCCGGAGGGACTCGAACCCCCAACCAAGCGGTTATGAGCCGCCGGCTCTAACCATTGAGCTACAGGCCCTTTTCGGAAAAACCAGTCCGAAACACCGGTTTCGCAATGGCTCGAATCCGGTGGGTCACGCTCTAACGTAATTTTTTGAGCCCGACAAGCCAATGATGCTTTCGCAAAGCAGTGCCGCCGTATTAGCTACACAATCTAAGGCAATACCCTTCAAAGGGACTCAATCAACGAGGAAACACCATGAAGACAAAAACGGCCCGCCTTTTCGCACTCACCGCAATGACCGCAGCAGCCATGATGCCGCTTGCCGCCCAGGTGTCTGCGCAGGAGGCTACTCCTCGCGAAGCCACCATCAGTGTTTCCGGTGAGGGCCAGTCGGCCATTGCCCCCGACATGGCGATCCTGTCCTTCAGCGTCGTCAAGCAGGCGGAGACCGCAGCTGCGGCGCTGACCGAAAACTCCAAGGCGCTTGCCGATGTTCTGAAGGCGCTGAAAGAGGCCGCCATCGAGGAGCGCGACCTGCAGACCAGCAATTTCTCGGTGCAGCCGCTCTACAAGCACTATGAACCCAAGGATGGCGTCTATGTCGCGCCCGAGATCACCGGTTATCAGGTGTCCAACGGCCTGACCGTGCGCGTGCGCGACCTGAAAAAGCTTGGCGCGATCCTCGATACATCCGTCAAGCTCGGCATCAACCAGGGCGGCGACATCACTTTCACCAATGACAAGCCCGAAGCGACGGTGACCGAGGCCCGCAAGCTGGCCGTTGCCGATGCGCTGGCCAAGGCGAAGACGCTGACGGAAGCGGCAGGCGTGAAGCTTGGCCGGGTCATTCAGATCAGCGAAAACTCGCAGCGCCCGATGCCGGTACCGGCGGGCATGATGCGCGCTTCGATGATGAAGGAAGCCGACAGCGTTCCGGTCGCTTCGGGCGAGAACAGCTACAGCGTGGTGGTCAACGTCACCTTCGCTCTCGAGCAATAAGATCGACGGCGGGCGGCGCCTCGGCACCGCTCCTGCCCCATCTTGCGTTCAGCCATTCACATAACCCGAAATAAAATGCCCCTCGCCTGCCTTTCCGGACAAGCGAGGGGCATTTTTGATCCATCTACCATACGGCGATATCGGCAGATCGATAAGGTCGCCGCTGTTAGCGGCGGATTACATATTAGCGGCGGATGACGGGGCAGCCGCGCTCATTGGCGAAAACGACGCGGTCGCGGCCGTAACGGTTGAAGCCAGCCACCACGACACGGCGCGGCGATACATCAACCACGCGGGCGCGGCGAAGGCCCATGCGGCTCGCTTTCTCTTCCGCCAGCCAGGGCGAGCAGCCACGGCGCGGGCGGTCCGGGCGACCCCAGCCGGGACGATGGCCATAGCCATCCTGAACCTGAACTCTGAACTGAACATCCGAGCCAGCGGAAGCCGCCGGCGCAGTGAAGGAAATTCCACCGAGGGCGATGAGGGCAGCCAGGCCGGCTTTTGCGAAGGTGCTGAACATGAACTCACTCCGTTGTTTCTTTGCCGACAGGGGAACATCCCCCTGCGATTGACGAGACCCTAGACTCGCCCGCCTGAATATCAGCAGAACCGAATGTTCAGCAGGCGTTCAGGGAGGTTAACGCGGAACGCCTCGATCCGGATCCGGATATCACGGCGAGATATGCAGCAAGATTTCGCGCCGATGCGGCTCATCGCGGTGTTCGAAAAGATAAAGGCCCTGCCAGGTGCCGAGCACGAGCCTGCCGTCGCTGATCGGCACGCCGATGGAAACCGTGGTGAGCGCCGATTTGATATGGGCGGGCATATCGTCCGGGCCTTCGAGCGTGTGGATGATCCAGCGCATGGATGGATCGTCGGAGGGCGGCACGAGACGGGAGAAAAACACCGTGAGATCGCGTCGCACATCGGGATCGGCATTTTCCTGGATAAGCAGCGAACAGGATGTGTGGCGGACGAAGATCGTCAGCAGGCCTTCTTCCACGCCGGCATGGCTGACGAATGCCTTGGCCTCGGATGTGAATTCATAAAGACCCTGCCCCCGGGTGGCGACGATCATTTTTCTCTGCGGCACATTTTTTCCTTCAACGGGTTGGAACAAAATCGGCGCTGCCAACGTTTCAGCATGTCAAATTGTATCCGATGACGTAAGGGATACGACAAGTGCGTGACGACGGCCTATAAGAGCAGAACGGAAAACCGGCGTCACAGTTGCAAAAAAACGGGGAAGGGTTGGCACTATCAGAATGAATTATTCAAGCTTACCCGTTCCTCGACGAACAGAATATTCCCCGTACAAGACAGGCACAGGGTGCGAAAGACTGATTCATGGCCCCCAGTGACTATCATGTCGACCTGACCAATTGCGACCGCGAACCCATCCACATCCCAGGCTATATTCAACCGCATGGCTGTCTCATCGCCTGCGACAATGCCATGCGCATGGTGCTGCGGCATTCTGAAAACTGCCGCGAACTGCTGGGCGTCCAAGGCGATATCAATGGCAGGACGGCCGAGGAGGTGCTCGGCAAAAAACTCGTCCACGATCTTCGCAATGCGCTCACCGTCACCGGCAGAACCACGCGTCCCGCCATGCTGCCCGCCATGGAAATGAGCGACGGCCGCAGCTTCGATATTTCCCTGCACCGCTACAAATCCACCACGATCATCGAATTCGAACCCTCCCGCAGCGAAACGCAGCCGCTGGGCACCGCGCGCAAGATGGTGGACCGCATCCGCGAGGCGGACAGTGTCGAAAGCCTGATCTCCAGAACGACGCGACTGATAAAGGCGACGCTCGGTTACGACCGGGTGATGATCTACCGTTTCGAGGAAGACGGCGCCGGCAAGGTCGTGTCGGAAGCGAAGCAGCCGGAGCTGGAAAGCTTTCTCGGTCAATATTTCCCCGCCAGCGACATACCCCAGCAAGCCCGCGCGCTCTATCTCAAGAACACATTGCGCATCATATCCGACGCCAGCGGCGCCCGGGTTTCCGTGCTGCCGGCGCTCGACGCATCGGGCGAAGCTCTCGATATGTCCTTTGCGCATCTGCGCAGCGTCTCGCCCATCCATTGCGAATATCTTCGCAACATGGGTGTTGCGGCTTCCATGTCGATTTCGGTGATTGTCGACGGTGCGCTCTGGGGCCTGATCGCCTGCCATCATTATTCCCCGCGCGTACTGACAATGCCCGTCCGGATCGCCGCTGAAATGTTCGGAGAGTTTTTCTCCATGCATTTGCAGGTTCTCAAACAGAAGCGCAGGCTCGATACCGTCAACCATGCCCATGCCGCGCTTGACCGCTTCCTTCGGCTTGCCGCCCATCACGCAAACATCGAAGAACTGCTGATCGACAGCTTTCAGGATTTTGCCGATCTGATGCCCTGCGATGGCGTCGGCCTGTGGGTGGGAAACAACTGGCACGGCCATGGCGCAACACCGCCGCATGACGCCATTCCAAGGCTGGCGCGCTTCGTCGCCTCGGCGTCGGAAGGCAAGGTCTGGGCGACGCACGCGCTGTCGCAGGCCATACCGGAGGCGGAAATCTATGCCGGCACGGCTGCCGGAATGCTAGCCATTCCGCTGTCGCAGGTGAAAAACGACTACCTGCTGTTTTTCCGCAAGGAGATCGTGCAAAACCTGAACTGGGCCGGCAATCCGGAAAAATCCTATGAGACCGGCCCGATGGGCGACCGCCTTACCCCGCGCAAGAGCTTTGCGATCTGGAAAGAGACGGTCCGCCTGCAGGCGCAGCCCTGGTCGGAAGCCGACCGGGAGATCGCGGAAGCGGCGAGGATTGCGCTGGTCGAGGTCGCATTCCATCACAGCGAACTGATGGCGGGCGAAAGAGAGCGCGCGGAAGTGCGCCAGCGCATGCTGAACGAGGAACTCAACCACCGCGTCAAGAATGTTCTCGCCATCATCAAATCACTGGTCGGCAATCCCTCGCAGGAGGGCAAGACCCTGCAGGAATATGTGACGGCCCTGAAGGGCCGCATTCAGGCATTGTCCTTTGCCCATGACCAGATCATTCGCGGTGAAGGCGGCGGCGCGCTTCGCGATCTTCTGGATGCCGAACTGTCGCCGCATCGCTCGCCGGAAACCGTTGTGAAACTGACCGGCCCGCAGGTGACGCTCGATTCGCGCGCTTTTTCCGTCATGGCTCTTGTTCTGCATGAGCTGGCGACGAACGCCGCCAAATACGGCGCGCTTTCGCAAAATGGCGGGCAATTGCATGTGCACTGGACCATCAACGAGAACCGCGATTGCGAGATTGAGTGGCGTGAAATCCTGCCCACCAAACTGCCCCCGCCATCGCGCGCGGGCTTCGGCACGGCGCTCATCAGCCGCAGCATCCCATACGATCTCGGCGGACGCAGCACGATACGCTATTTGCCTGACGGGCTGGAGGCGGAAATTCTCCTGCCCTCCCGTCACGTTTCCTCGGCCACGGCAGTCACCGACACGCAAACCGAAGATGAAACCGCGCCGCAGCCCAGACGCTATAACCGGGAGGAGCCGTTGAAAGTATTACTCGTCGAAGACCAGATGCTGATCGCCATGGATGTCGAGAACATGCTGGAAGACAACGGCATCAAGGCAATCGAAACGGCAACCTCGTCGGCAATGGCCATTGAAAAGCTGAAGACCTATGTGCCGGATGTCGCCATTCTCGACATCAATCTCGGCTCCGATACATCGATCCCCGTCGCCCGGGAACTCCACCGCCGCGGCGTCCCCTTCCTCTTCGCAACCGGTTATGCGGATGGCAGCATGGTGCCGGATGAATTCGGCACCGTGCCGGTGATCAGGAAGCCCTATGATGAGGATGCGCTGATGGCGGGCATTGGGCTGCTGGTGGGAGATGCGGAGCGGGTTTAGGAGACTAATGATTGGGAAACCCGCCCTCACTGAAATCTCGTAAAGCCCCGCTTTTTCGCGTCTTCCGGGCTGACCTCATTTCCGATTTTAAACCGGAACTCCGTCACCGTGTAATTTTCCAGATCGACTTCGCACTGGAACGAGACGTCATGCCAGCTACTGCCGGTGTTGAACGCGCCGCCGGAAGCATCGATCGAATTACCGGAAATCCTGCCGCCCGTGTCAGAATAGGGGATCATGCCCCTGGCGGCAAATCCCGCACCCTGAATCTGGGCCAAGGCTTCGGTGCTGCAAAGCTGAACGACGCGGCGACGCGGTGGCAGATCGCCAAACATCTGGCGTCTCTGGGCCGGTGACAGCATCGACGAAGACAGGAGGTTTTTGGCCGCCGGAAGTTTCGCGGGTTTCTTTTCCGTCACTTCCGCCGGCTTTTCCTCAGCCGGCTTGGCCTGCGGCACCGGCGGCTGATCGGGCGGCGCTTCTTCCTTCACGGGTGAAACCGTGATCTCCCCCTGTGCGGCGGAAGCCTGAAGATCGCTGTTGGCGGCAGGAGCTGCGGGCTTTTCCTCAGCCGTTTTTTCAGGCTGGCTAGCAGGCTCCTCGGAAGGCTCGGTCTTTTCCGCTTCCTCCGTCTTGCCCGGCTTGTCCTCAGGGTCCGCCTGCGCTTCCTCGGGCCTCATGGCGATGGCCGGCAACGTCGCCTGCGGCTGCGGCAAAGGTTTTGCCTCTTCCGCCGGAGGAGCGGGCGGCGGCGGTGGGGGTTGCGGCTTTTCCTCTTTCGCCTTCTCTTCACCCGGTGGCGGGGCCTCTTCCGCCTTTTTCTCCTCGGGCGGCGACACCAGATCGACGCTGATGCTTTCCGGCTCCTGCGGCTCGGCTATCCGCTCCGGCAGCTCGAAAAGGAAAAGCGCGACAACGGCAAGATGCAGCAGAACGGAGACGGGCACAGCCCATCCCTTCCATCGCCATCTGCCTGCCGAAACCTGTTGCATCTCATCGAACCAAATCGAAGCTGAGCATTTCCAATAAAGCGGAAAGCCTGTTCTCACACATAAGGCTTGTCGCAGAGTTCGCCAGTGCGGGAAACAAAAAACCCGGCCAGCGCTGACTGACCGGGTTCAATTTTAAAGGAAACAAACAGCTTAACTGTCGAGGAAGCTGCGCAGCTTTCTCGAGCGGCTCGGATGCTTCAGCTTGCGCAGCGCCTTCGCCTCGATCTGGCGGATACGTTCGCGCGTGACCGAGAACTGCTGGCCGACTTCTTCCAGCGTATGGTCGGTGTTCATGCCGATGCCGAAGCGCATGCGCAGAACACGCTCTTCACGCGGCGTCAGCGAGGCGAGGACGCGGGTTGTCGTCTCGCGCAGGTTCGCCTGAATAGCGGCGTCAATCGGCAACAGTGCGTTCTTGTCCTCGATGAAGTCGCCGAGATGCGAATCCTCTTCGTCACCCACGGGGGTTTCGAGCGAAATCGGCTCCTTGGCGATCTTCAGAACCTTGCGCACCTTTTCAAGCGGCATGGCCAGCTTTTCCGCCAGCTCTTCCGGGGTCGGCTCGCGGCCGATCTCATGCAGCATCTGGCGCGAGGTGCGAACGATCTTGTTGATCGTTTCGATCATATGCACCGGAATACGGATCGTGCGGGCCTGGTCAGCAATCGAACGGGTGATCGCCTGCCTGATCCACCAGGTCGCATAGGTCGAGAACTTGTAACCGCGGCGGTATTCGAACTTGTCGACCGCCTTCATCAGGCCGATATTGCCTTCCTGAATAAGGTCGAGGAACTGCAGACCGCGATTGGTGTACTTCTTCGCAATCGAGATCACCAGACGCAGGTTGGCTTCGACCATCTCCTTCTTGGCGATACGCGCTTCGCGTTCGCCCTTCTGCACCATCGAAACGATGCGGCGGAATTCGGCGATGGAAATGCCTGTTTCCGTGGAGAGGTTCTGGATTTCCTGACGGATTTCCCGGATCGTGTTGCTTTCCTCGCGGGCGAATTCCTTCCAGCCGCGCGCGGCCAGATTGGCAATCGACTTCATCCAGTTCGGATCGAGTTCCGCACCGTGATATTGCTCGAGGAAGCTGTCGCGCTTGACGCCATAGGATTCGGCAAGGCGCAGCAGGCGGCCTTCATTCTGCATCAGGCGCTTGGAAATGTCGTAGAGCTGCTCGACCAGGCTGTCGATACGGTTCTGGTTCAGCGACAGCGACTTGACGGCCGTGATCAGCTGATCTTTCAGTTCCTTGTAACGACGCTCCTGACCGGAAGACAGGGTGCCGGTGCAGGCAAGACGCGCTTCAACCTGCTGATCCTGAAGCTTACGCAGCTTCTTGTAGGTGTCGGCGATGGTATCGAGCGTTTCCATGACCTGCGGACGCAGTTCGGCTTCCATCGCGGCAAGCGAAAGATTGGACTCGTCGTCGTCCTCCTCTTCCTCTTCCGGCGGCAGGCCGTCGCCGCCCACATCCGTCACATCCTCGTCGCCGGTCGGCGCACGCAGCTTGCGGGTCTTTTCCTTCTCTTCGGCGGCCTTGCGGTCCGCCTCGATCTTCTCCGGGCTCTGGAACTGGGGAGCCGCCTTGGCTTCCGGACCGGAATAGGTCGTTTCGAGATCGATGATCTCACGCAGCAGCGTCGTGCCTTCGTTGAGTTCGTCGCGCCAGATGATCAGCGCCTGGAACGTCAGCGGGCTTTCGCAGAGGCCCGAAATCATCGTTTCGCGGCCGGCCTCGATACGCTTGGCGATGGCGATTTCGCCTTCGCGCGACAGAAGCTCCACAGAACCCATTTCGCGCAGATACATGCGCACCGGATCGTCGGTACGGTCGGTCGGTTCTTTCTTCTTGGCGGTCGCAAGCGCGGTGCCGCCGGAAGGGGCAAGTTCCCCGCCCTCGGAATCGTCGCTATCGGAATCGCTGTCGTCGTCGCTGCTGGCGGCTTCCTCGGCGTCCTCGTCCTCGATCACGTTGATGCCCATATCGGACAGCATCGCCATCGTGTCCTCGATCTGCTCGGAGGTCACCTCTTCGGACGGCAGGACGGAATTCAGCTCGTCCATCGTCACATAGCCGCGCTTCTTGGCGGCCTTGATCATTTTCTTGACCGCGTCATCCGAAAGGTCGAGAAGCGGGCCGTCCGTCGCACCGTCGCGTTCGTTTTCTGCTTCTTCGTTTTCTTTGACTTTGGTTGCCATCTATCTCGTCGCTTTCCCTGACGCTAACACCTGTTCCGCAGCATCGCCGTCCGCCCCTTGAGCATCCGGCGCATGCCGCGAATCACTGTCAGACACCTAACGGAGTGATCTTTAATTGCCGATTAACCACGGCAGCCTCAGGCAGAATGCAAAGACAGTGCACCCGGAAATGCTTGCTCATGCAATTTCTATCCGCCAAGGCTCATTCCACCTTACTTTTCCTGAAATGGTGATTCCCGCTATTTCCCGCCCCGTCAAGCCTTTGAGGGCGAGACAACCAAGGAAATTCTTAAAAAGAGCCGCATTTTGCGGGTTATCACCAGACTATCCCCTATTTAGGACGCCTGCCGCAAAAGGCAACCCCAAACACCTTTCAATTCTGCCGACCGCCCTCAGCCATGGCCGACGGCCGGCCCCTTCACCCGGCCGGACATGACCCCGAAACCATCGATGATCGCCTCCTGATTTTCCATACGGCCGATTTCCAGCTGCACTTCGGCCAGCGCCCGCACCAGCAATGTACCGCGTTCGTCATCCGTCGCCTCGGCGATTTCCCGCTCCAGTTCCTTTTTCTGCCAGAGCAGGGATTTCGTCCTCTTATGAAGCGAAAGCGCCTGCACATAACCTTCACGCGCATCCTCCATCGCCGCCTGCTCCGTCGCCGTCCACAGGCGGGCATTGCGCACCTGCTGGTCCATGGCCTTCAAAAGCACCTCGAAGCCCTGCTGTGACAGGCGCTCGATCAGCCCTGCCCGCGAAATATCCGCCGCACTTTCCGCCGCATAGGTCAGCACCGTCGACCACAGGCGCTGCAAATCGCGGTTTTCGTAGTCGATAGCGGCGATCTCGTCATATTCCTCGAGCAGCAATTCGGGATGGTTGACGATGGTAATGGCAAGAACGCTTTCCCGGAGCGAAGGCTTGGTCTGATAGCCCCTGACGAGACCGGATTGCGCCAGCCGGTCGGAAATGCTGCTGGCCGGCGCGGCCATCGCCCCGCCCCGCCCCGGCGCATTGCGCTGGAAGCCGCGTCCCGCCGGCTGCGCGCCGTTGCGGCGAAAATTGCCGTTCTGAGCCCCACCCTGCTGAAAACGCGGCTGGAAAAAGCCATTCAGCCTGTCGCGCATATCCTGCTGGTAAAAACGGCGCACTGTCTCGTCGCCGATAACGGCCACGATCTGCCGCAACCGGCTTTCAAGCTGCGCGCGTTTTTCCGGTGTATCGAAAGTGACGCCGGAGGTCTCGCGGCTCCAGATCATCGCGGCCAGCGGCTTGGCTTCAGACAGCACCCGGTCGAAAGGCGCGCGTCCCTCAAGCCGCACGAGATCGTCCGGATCCTTGCCATCGGGCAGAAGCGCGAAGCTGACGGAACGATCCGGCTTGATATGCGGCAGGGCAAGATCGGCCGCACGGTTGGCGGCGCGAATGCCGGCGCCATCGCCATCGAAGCAGAGGATCGGCTGCGGCGACATTTTCCAGAGGAGATCGAGCTGGCTTTCGGTCAACGCCGTGCCGAGCGGAGCGACGGCATTTTCCACACCCGCCTGATAGAGCGCGATGACATCCATATAACCTTCGACGGCGATGACCGAACCGCCGGCCACCTGCGAGGCGCGCCGGGCGCGAGCGAAATTGTAGAGAACGTTGCCCTTGTGAAAGAGCTCTGTTTCGTTGGAGTTCAGATATTTCGCCACCGCATCCGCGGCCATGGCGCGGCCGCCGAAAGCGATCACTTTTTCCCGCGAAGACAGGATCGGGAACATGATGCGGTCGCGGAAGCGGTCGTAGGAGACTGGCACATTCTCATGCACAACCAGCCCGCAGGCCTCCATCTGCTCCTTCGTCACACCCTTGCTCGCCAGATGCTCTTTCAGCGCATTGCGGCTATCGGGCGCATAACCCAACCGGAAAGTCTCGATGGTGCGCCCGGTCAACCCGCGATCGCGCAGGTAAGCCCTCGCTCGCGCGCCCAGCGCGGTCTGCAACTGGTCCTGAAAGAACAGCGTCGCCATTTCCATGACGTCCTGAAGCGAGGTGCGCTCGCGCTCGCGCTTTTCCGCCTGCGGATCGGGCTGCGGCATGGAAATGCCGGCCATATCGGCGATCTGCTGTACGGCTTCCGGGAAACTTAAGCCCTCAAGCTCGGTCAGAAAGCGGAAATGATCGCCGGAAACGCCGCAACCAAAGCAATGATACCGCCCCTTGCGGTCCTCACAGTGAAAGCTAGGGCTTTTTTCGCCATGGAACGGGCAGCAGGCCCAATAATCCCCCCGCGGCGCATTGGTCTTCTTCTTGTCCCAGGACACACGTCTGCCGATCACATCGGAGATGTTCACGCGGTCGCGTATCTCATCAAGGAAAGAGTTGGAAAAGCGCATGGGTTACCTATTCGAGGCCAGTCTTTCATATAAGCGCGGAAAGAGGCCAGCACAAAACTTAAAGAACAGGAATACCCGATATTCACAGGCCACGACGGCGAAATCACATCGCCATTGCGCTCGCTTCGGGCAAATTTATGGCACCGCAGCATCACCGAAAATTATGTTTTTGTAATTTGAGCCGGCTGCAGCGGCGATGTAAAAACATCAGCGAAGGCAGCAATTGACCTCCGTATAATCTGCCGACGCCCGCAGGCACGTCCCCCGAAAAAGCCTGTGAAGGATCGCATTTTGATCCGCCGGAATGCGTTTTCGTCGACAGAAAAAAGGCAGGGCAGCCCACATCTGCCCTGCCTTTACTTTTTAAGGATGCCCGAACTTACTTCAGCAAATCCTTGACGACGCCGGAAGCCTTGGCGAAGTCGATCTGACCGGGATAACGCTCCTTCAGCGCATTCATGCACTTGCCCATGTCGCGCAGGCCGGACGCGCCGGTCTCGGTGATGACGGCCTGGCAGAGTTCGCGCACCTTCTCGGCCGGGATTTCTTCCGGCATGAATTCCTTGATGATGACGATTTCCTCGCGCTCCTGAGCGGCAAGCTCGGGGCGGCCGGCGCCTTCATAGATATTGGCGGACTCTTCCCGCTGCTTCACCATCTTGGTCAGGATCTGCATGATGTCCTCATCGCTGACGGGGTCTTTGCCCACGCCGCGATTGGCGATATCGCGATCCTTGATGGCGGTTTGGATGAGGCGCACGGTCGAGGTGCGGCGTGCATCACGAGCCTTCAATGCGTCCTTCAAAGCGTTTGCGAACGTGTCGCGCATCATTTTTCTTCTCCTTGGGAAAGCGCTTTCCGTAGCTTCTCGATACGGAAACTTTCCACCTCATTTTGCGAAACGACATAAACGAGCAGACACGCTCAAGCAAATCAAATGCATAAGACCTTGAAAATACGGTGGTTTAATTCCACGTAAATCTTGGCCCTGCGGTTGACCGCTTGGGCTGCTTTCGTTATTTTCCGGCACCTGCACGAGATTTTAACGAAGGGTCGGAACGCGAGCTTTATCGCGCGCCCCTTTATGTCACGAAGCCTGCGACAAAAATGGCCCCTTACCCCCTGCCTTTCAAGAGGCGGGGTGCGAAGCGGCAGAAACGGAACGAGATGACCGAGACAGCGCCCTGGACTACCCGCAAACCGACCGCAATGCTTGTTCTTGCCGATGGCACGGTGATTGAAGGAACGGGCATCGGCGCAACCGGCAAGGTTCAGGCCGAAGTCTGCTTCAACACGGCGCTGACGGGTTATGAGGAAATCCTGACCGATCCTTCCTATCTCGGCCAGATCGTCACCTTCACCTTCCCGCATATCGGCAATGTCGGCACCAATGAGGAAGACATCGAAGACCTGACCCCCGCCGCCCGTCGCGGCGCCGTCGGTGTCATCTTCAAGGCCGATATCACCGAGCCGTCGAACTTCCGTGCCGTCAAGCATCTGGATGCCTGGCTGAAGGCCCGCGGCGTCATCGGCCTCTGCGGCATCGATACGCGCGCCTTGACGGCATGGATCCGCGAAAACGGTGCACCGAACGCGGTCATCGCCCATGATCCGAACGGCGTCTTCGATATCGAAGCGCTGAAGGCGGAAGCCAAGGCGTGGAGCGGTCTCGTCGGCCTCGATCTCGCCATCGAAGCGACTTCCGGCCAGTCCTCCACCTGGACGGAAACGCCGTGGGTATGGAACAAGGGCTATGGCGCGCTCGGCGAAGCCGATGCCAAGTACCACGTCGTCTGCGTCGATTTCGGCGTCAAGCGCAACATCCTGCGCCTGTTTGCCGGTCTCGACTGCAAGGTGACGGTGGTTCCGGCCCAGACTTCTGCTGAAGACATTCTGGCGCTGAAGCCGGATGGCGTGTTCCTGTCCAACGGTCCGGGAGACCCGGCCGCGACGGGCGAATACGCCGTGCCGGTCATCCAGAACCTCATCAAGAGCGAGCTGCCGATCTTCGGCATCTGCCTCGGCCACCAGATGCTCGGTCTCGCCGTCGGCGCAAAGACCGAAAAGATGCACCAGGGCCACCACGGCGCCAACCATCCGGTCAAGGACTTCACCACCGGAAAGGTTGAAATCGTCTCCATGAACCATGGCTTTGCGGTCGACACCAAGTCGCTGCCCGAGGGCGTCGAAGAGACCCATATCTCGCTGTTCGACGGCACCAATTGCGGCCTGCGCATCACCGGCAAGCCGGTCTTCTCCGTCCAGCACCACCCGGAAGCATCGCCCGGCCCACAGGACAGCCACTATCTCTTCCGCCGCTTCGTCAACCTGCTGCGTGAAAAGAAGGGTGAGGCAGCGCTCGCCGAGCGCTGATACCTCGTAAAATCCGGAAAGATTATACGGCCCGCTTCTCAGCGGGCCGTTTGCATTTCACGCTTCACAAGCAGCACGAAGCGGATGGTGAGAAGAACGGCGGCTGTCGAAAGACCGATCACAAAGCCGAACCAGACACCGCGCCCGCCGAAACCGAGCGGAAAAGCCATGGTCCAGGCGAGCGCCAGCCCGATCGGCCAATAGGAAATCAGCGCCAGCATCGCCGGAATGCGTGCATCCTTCAACCCGCGCAGCAGGCCCGCCGTCACGGCCTGAATGCCGTCCACCAGCTGGAAGATGCCGGCAATCACCACGAGGCTGCTGGCATAAGCGAGCACCTCGGCGGCCTCAGGCAATTTCGGATCGAGGAACCACTTCGCCAGAAATTCCGGCACCGCCGCAAACAAGATGCCGCCACAAATGGCGATGCCGCAGGCGATGGCGTAAATCATGATGGAAGCACGGATGAGATTCCTGAAATCCCCCTGCCCCCGCGCCACGCCCACACGCACCGTCGCCGCCTGGGAAAGACCAAGCGGAATCATGAAGGCGATGGAGGCGAGCTGGAGGGCAATGCCATGCGCCGCAAGCTGCACCGTGCCGATCTGCCCCATCAGGATCGAAGCGGCCGCAAACAGGGTCACCTCGGCAAGAATGGTGATGCTGATCGGCAGGCCAAGACGCAGCACTTCGAAAAGCGCGTGCCAATCAGGCCGCCAGAAACGCACGAACAGCTCGTATTTCCTGGTTTCCTCCCGCGTCTGCACATAGGCGACGATGAAGATGAAGCTGAAGGCATTGACGATGACGGCAACGACGGCCGCACCATTCATGCCCATGGTGGGCAATCCGAAATGGCCGAATACCAGCGCATAGGCCAGCACACCATTCATCACCAGCATGATGATGGTAACATAAAGAATGATGCCCGCCCGCCCGATGGCGCTCACAAGCCCGCGCAGCACGTAAAATAGCAGCGCCGGCAAAAGGCCGAATTTCGCGATGGCGAGATAATGGCCGGTCAGCGCCGCCACATTGGGGTTCTGCCCAAGAGAAATGAGAATGCGCTCGGCATTGAAGAAAATCGGCAATGCAAGCAGCCAATAGGCGATTGCCACCCACATGCCCATGCGCAGCGAGCGGCGCGCGGATGTCGCATCACCCTGCCCGTAAGCCTGCGCCACCATCGGCACGACAGCGACGGAAAAGCCGGAGCCGAAAATAAAGACGACGAAAAAGAACTGCCCGGCCAGCACCATGGCCGCCAGCTTTTCAGCGCCAAGCTGGCCGACGATGACCATATCAGTGGTATGGATGCCAAGCTGCGCGAGCTGTGCACCGATAAGCGGAATTCCCAGCACAAGCGTAGCCTTGAAATGCGAAAACCACGACCCCGATCCGGAAGGAACGGTTCCTGCAACAACCGACGAAGACATTGTAATTCACCTGAACTTTGGCCATTGCCCGCGAATTGCGCAACGGCAGCACGGTGATGAATAAAATATTCCCCTCCTGCACGCAACCTTTGCAGATCGATGATCAAAATTTACGCAAAACGGCAATCTGGCGCACCCATCGGCGAACCTCGATGACAAAAGACAAATTTAGCCGAATTTTACCATTTCAATTTACTTATTAGAATATTGCGTAGTTCTTCTAAACCAAAAGCTGCATGACGCAGAATATTCCCGCCTTTAAGGCATGTCTCTCTCCACCATTCCCCTAGATGAGCCGAACGGATTCACCCGGTTTCAAGGACGTGTAGCTTGCCTAAAAAAACCAATCTCATGACGCGCATTCTCGTTGCTGCGTCATCACTTGTCGTCGCCGCCTTTGCCGGCTTCTCTTTTTACATCGACAGCCTTCAGCATCGCGTCACGACGGAAGCAGTGGCGGAAAATATCGATTCATCCGGCAAACAGGCGGCGCAAAGCATCGCCAACTGGCTGAATGGCCGCATCATGCTGACCGAAACGGTGGCAAAGACGCTGGCCAAGCTTCCGGATAACGAAGCAAAGCTGCATTTTCTGGAAAACGACGTGCTGACGGCACAGTTCATGTCGACCTATTTCGGCAATGCCGACACCGGCAGTTTCACCACCTTCCCAAAAACGCCGCTGCCTGAAGGTTACGATCCGCGCAAGCGCCCGTGGTATCTGGATGCGGTGAAAGCCGGCAAGACGGTTCTGACCGAACCCTACAATGATGCATCGACCGGCGGCCTCATCATCACCGCCGCCATTCCCGTTTCCATCGATGGAAAGCTTGCTGGCGTGACAGGCAGTGACTTCTCGCTGGACTCGCTAGTGAAGATGATCAAGTCGGTGGATGCCGGCGCGGATGGATATGCTTTCCTCGTCAGCAAGGATGGAAAGATCCTCATCCATCCCGACCCTAAATTCGTCGACAAGCCGATGGCCGACCTGTTCAAGGTCAATACGCCAGCGATTTCCTCCGCTATCTCCCAGACCGAGATCGACGGCAAGGGCAAGATCACCAGCTTCATTCCGGTCGCCGGCCTGCCCTCGGTCGACTGGTATCTCGGCTTTGTCGTCGATGCCGATGTTGCCTACAGCGCAATCGGCCAGTTCCGGCTGGCGGCAACCATCGCTACGATCCTCGCAGCCGTCATCATGATCGCCCTGCTTGCGACCGTCCTTTCCCGCTTCATCGTCCGCCCCGTCACGCAGATGACGTCTGCCATGGAAGGCCTTGCTGCCGGCAATCTCGATGTCTCCATTCCCGGTCAGGAGCGCACCGACCAGATCGGCTCTATGGCCGCAGCCGTTGCCGTGTTCCGCTCGAACGCCATGGAACGCCTGCGCCTTGAAGGCGACGCCGAACAGAACCGTACGCTCTCCGAACAGGAGCGCAACGAGCGTGAAAGAACGGCAGCAAAAGACGCGGCGGATATCCAGTTCGCAGTCGATTCTCTTGCCAGGGGGCTGGCGCATCTTTCGGACGGCGATCTCAATTATCGCATCGACACGCCTTTCGTGGCCCGTATCGACCGCCTGCGCAGCGATTTCAACAATTCGGTCGCCAAGCTGAACGCAGCCCTCAGCACCGTCGGCCAGAACGCCCTCGCAATCGATGCGGGTGCCGGTGAAATCCGCCAGTCGGCCGATGATCTGGCGCGACGCACCGAACAGCAGGCGGCCTCCGTGGAAGAGACCGCGGCGGCGCTTGAGGAAATCACCACCACCGTCAAGGATTCCGCCCGCCGTGCGGAAGAAGTCGGCCGTCTGGTCGACCGCGCCCGCAACAATGCCGAACAGTCCGGCGTCATCGTCGAAGATGCGGTTCGCGCCATGGAAGGCATCGAAAAATCATCGTCCGAGATCAGCAACATCATCGGCGTGATCGACGAAATCGCCTTCCAGACCAACCTGCTCGCTCTGAATGCCGGTGTTGAAGCCGCCCGCGCCGGTGAGGCCGGCAAGGGCTTTGCCGTCGTCGCCCAGGAAGTGCGCGAGCTTGCCCAGCGCTCCGCCAATGCGGCAAAGGAGATCAAGACGCTGATCAACGCCTCGACGTCGCAGGTGCAGTCCGGCGTCGAACTTGTCGGCAATGCCGGCAAGGCGCTGGAAACCATCGTCCGCGAAGTGCAGGAGATCAACCGCCATATCGACGCCATCGTGACGTCGTCGCGCGAACAGTCGACCGGGCTTCAGGAAATCAACACCGCCATCAATACCATCGATCAAGGCACGCAGCAGAATGCCGCCATGGTCGAGGAACAGACGGCAGCAAGCCATGGCCTCGCCTCGGAAGCGGCGGCGCTCAACGAGTTGCTGGCGCAGTTCCAGCTCGCCACGGCCAGCCGGCGGCAGGCGGAATATGGGCGGGCCGCTTGACGGGGAAAAGACCATGGCCAGCGCTATCGTCACCAGATCGCTGCCAGCCGCTACCTACTCTCGACGTCATCCTCGGGCTTGTCCCGAGGATCCAACCACGTCGCGTTAAATCCGATCGGTTGCAGATGCTCGGGACAAGCCCGAGCATGACGGAAGCGAGGTCTTGCGCCTTTCTCACCACTCTGATGGCCGGAGCGATCCGGCCATTCTCATGTCCATTCGCAGGAATCGAAAAAAGCCTGTTCCCGCCACCGTCCCGATCCGCTAGAGCTTGATCGATCATGATCATGCGGAGAGATTCATGCTGGAACTGATTGGGCGCGGCATTGCCATGGGTATTGGCGGCACCGTGTTTATGGATATATGGGCAATCGTGCTGCACCGGTTCTTCGGCCAGTCCGCCCCGAACTGGGCGCCGGTCGGCCGCTGGTTCTGGCATGTGCCGAAGGGCCGGCTATTTCACGACAGCATCGCCACGGCTGAACCCTATGAACATGAACTGGCGCTCGGCTGGATTTCACATTACGCCGTCGGCATTCTTTATGGCATCGTTCTCGCGCTGGTAGTCCCGGCCGCGTGGTTTGCCAATCCTTCGTTCATTGAGCCGTGGATCGTCGGCATCGTCACGGTTGGCGCGGGCTGGTTCCTGTTGCAGCCGGGGCTCGGCATTGGCTGGGCGGCGTCGAAGACCCCCAACCCGAACAAGGTCCGCTTTCTCAACCTCGTGGCCCACACGGTTTTCGCGCTCGGCATGTATGCCGTGGCGCTTTTGATGCGCTAAATGAAAAGGGGGCTGAAAAGCCCCCTCTCCTGTCCGGTTCTCAGATATTCGCCGAGAACGTATCGCAATCTTCGACACGGCCGCTCTGGAAACCGCGCTTGAACCATTCCGCGCGCTGTGCCGAGGTGCCGTGGTTGAAACTGTCAGGCACCACATAGCCCTGGGTCTGCTTCTGCAGCGTATCGTCGCCGATCTGGTGGGCCGCGTTCAGCGCTTCCTCGAGGTCGCCGGTTTCGAGAATGCCCTTCTGCTCGGTGAATTTGCCCCAGATGCCGGCATAACAATCCGCCTGAAGCTCGACGCGCACCGACATCTTGTTGGCGTCCACCTGGCTCATCGACTGACGGCGGCGGTTGAACTCCGGCAGAACGCCGGTCAGGTTCTGGATGTGGTGGCCCACCTCATGCGCAATCACGTAAGCCTGCGCGAAATCGCCGGCCGCGCCGAAACGCTGGTCCAGTTCCTTGAAGAAGCTGGTATCGAGATAGACCTTACGGTCGCCCGGGCAATAGAACGGACCGCTGGCAGCGGAAGCATAACCACAGGCGGAAGACACCTGTCCGGAGAACAGAACCAGCGTCGGCTTCTGATAGGTCTCGCCGGCCGACTGGAAAATGCCGCTCCACGTATCTTCCGTCTCGGCAAGGACGGTGCGGACGAAGGCGGTCGTCTCGTCGGACGATTGTCCCTGTGGTCGCGTGCCGGACTGCTGGGTCCCCGATTGCGTCGTACCGCCGCCATCCATCGACAGATCGCCGCCGGTCAGCAGCGTCAGCGGGTTGATGCCGAGCACCCAGCTGATCAACAGAATGACCAGAAGGCCACCAATGCCGATGCCGCCGCCGCGACGTCCTATCGGCACCCGCATACCGCCGCGGGAAAAAGGATCACCCGATCCCGCCGACATCCCGCGCCGGTCCTCGATATTGTCCGACTGGCGACGCCCTCTCCATTCCATGCTCTTCTCCCGGCGGTTCCGCCTCAACAAGCTGCCTTATAACGGCACTATAATACATCTTGTTCCGGAAGAAAGCAGAGGCGACCAAAGGAACCTTTCAGACGGTTCGGCGTCGCTGTTTCAATACCGTCAGAAACAGGAGGACGAACACCAGTGCGCCGGCGGAAAGGGCCACAAAACCGGCTTTTCCATCACCAAAAGCAACCTCATGCATGATGCGGCCGGGAACGAAGGTGAAGCCTCCGGCAATCACGATGCCGCCGAGATAAACGCTCTGCATGATCTGCATATGGCGTCTGATATCGCCGCGGCGGGCGAAATAGATCGATTGCAGACACCCGTAGATGGTGAAGACGGAAAGAAGATGGATCGGGCTGAAGCCATAAAACACCTTCAATTCATGGATGAAGAAGGTGGAGGCCGCAGTCGCGACCATCAGCACCACCCAGATCTTGCCGAGCAGCCGGTGGATGGCGGTGCCCTTTGGGCGCAGGAAAATGAAGGCCCCAAGAAGGGCTGCGGGCACGACGGTGGCGACATGGAACTGCACGGCAAGCGGTGCATCTAACAAAGGCTGAAATGACATGGGAGCTGTTTCGGTTCGGTTGAAATCGAAGCCAATTTCGGCAAAACATGCGGAGAAGAAAAACGGATTGGCGCCATCAGCAGGAAAACTTCGTGGATCACCCGTCTCTGCAATTCACGCTTCGTGAAATGCACGCCATGCTGCAATCGCGCAGGCTATGGCTGACATTTCTTGCCGTGCTGGCGATCTTCATCTTGACCGGGCCTTTCGGGACCAGCGAAACCATGAGCTTCGCCGACCGGCTGCTTTACTGGACAATCGTTCAGGCGGGCGCCTGGATGCTCGCCATCTCCTTTTCGGTCATCGCCAAGACGATCCTTGCAGGCCACATCGACAACATGCTGACACGCATGATGATCGGCTCGCTGACGGCAGCACTGCCGATCGGGCTACTGCTAGCCATTACCAATCAGATTTTCTACGGCAAGGAGATGGGGTTCGCGCCGGTTCTGAAGAGCAGCCTCTCATCCCTGCCGCTCTGCGCGATCTTCTGCCTGTTGAGTTACCTTACGACCCGCCAGTCCTTCGAAAAGGTGGCGGACGCTGAAACGGACACAAATACAAATGCAGATAGGGACGTGAAAGGCATCATCCCCTTGCTGGAACGATTGCCGCCGCAAAAGCGCGGAGAATTGCTGCGACTATCGGTGCAGGATCATTACACGCAAATCGTCACCACGCGCGGGCAGCAGCTGGTTCTGCTACGTTTTGCCGATGCGCTGAAAGAACTCGGCCAGACGGCGGGTTTACAGGTGCATCGTTCCCACTGGATTGCCGATGCCGACTTTGTTTCCCTGCGCAAACAGGCCGGCCGTCTGCATGTCATGACCAGAGACGGCAGTGAAATCCCCGTCAGCCGCTCTTACAGTGCCGCGGTACAGGCTCGTTTCGCCACGCTTGTCCCTGCCCGTTAAGAGTTTCTGTCGATTCCGGAATTTATGGGGTTCCGTTCTCAAAAACATTTGCCTATAAGCCGCTTCTAGCCTGAAAACATTTGAATTGCGCCCCCCGGCCGGTGATCATCCACCCTGGCCGGTGTTTTGCGCAACCGAAAAGCGGAACGAGAGAGCCATGCCGAAGCGCCAAGATATCAAGTCCATCCTCATCATCGGCGCGGGACCGATCGTCATCGGTCAGGCATGTGAATTCGACTATTCCGGCACCCAGGCCTGCAAGGCGCTGAAGGAAGAGGGTTACCGGGTCATCCTGGTCAACTCCAACCCGGCGACGATCATGACCGATCCGGGCCTTGCCGACGCCACTTACGTCGAGCCGATCACGCCCGAAGTCGTCGCCAAGATCATCGCCAAGGAGCGTCCGGATGCGCTTCTGCCGACCATGGGCGGCCAGACCGCGCTCAACACCGCGCTCTCTCTCAAGCGCATGGGCGTTCTTGACCGTTACAATGTGGAAATGATCGGTGCGAAGCCGGAAGCCATCGACATGGCCGAAGACCGCGCCCTCTTCCGCGAAGCCATGGCCCGCATCGGCCTTGAAACCCCGCGCTCCATGCTGGCAAACGCCACCGAAATCAAGGATGCCGACCGCAAGAAGCACGAGGCAGCGCGCACCGAGCTGAAGGGCAAGCTTTCCGGTCCCGATCTCGACAAGGCGCTGGACGATCTCGAAAACCAGTGGAATCTCGGCGAAACCGACCGCAAGCAGCGCTACATGGCGCATGCCATGGCAATCGCCGCTCAGGCAATCGATCATGTCGGCCTGCCCGCCATCATCCGCCCGTCCTTCACGCTCGGTGGCACGGGCGGCGGCATTGCCTATAACCGCTCGGAATTCTTCGACATCGTCTCGGGCGGTCTCGACGCCTCGCCGACGACGGAAGTTCTGGTCGAAGAATCGGTTCTCGGCTGGAAGGAATATGAGATGGAAGTCGTCCGCGACAAGGCGGACAATTGCATCATCATCTGCTCCATCGAAAACATCGATCCGATGGGCGTCCACACGGGCGACTCCATCACCGTCGCGCCGGCGCTGACCTTGACCGACAAAGAATACCAGATCATGCGCAACGCCTCGATTGCGGTGCTGCGCGAGATCGGCGTGGAAACCGGCGGCTCGAACGTGCAGTTCGCCGTCAACCCGAAGGACGGCCGCCTGGTCGTCATCGAAATGAACCCGCGCGTCTCGCGCTCGTCCGCTCTGGCCTCCAAGGCAACCGGCTTCCCGATCGCCAAGATCGCCGCCAAGCTCGCCATCGGTTATACGCTGGATGAGCTGGAAAACGACATCACCGGCGGCGCGACACCTGCTTCGTTCGAACCTTCCATCGACTACGTCGTCACCAAGATCCCGCGTTTTGCCTTCGAGAAATTCCCCGGCGCTTCGCCGATCCTCACCACCGCCATGAAGTCGGTCGGCGAAGTCATGGCGATTGGCCGCACCTTCGCGGAATCGCTGCAGAAGGCGCTGCGCGGCATGGAAACCGGCCTCACCGGTCTCGATGAAATCGAAATCCCCGGCTATGAGGAAGGCGAAGGTTCCAAGAACGCCATCCGCGCCGCCATCGGCACGCCAACGCCGGACCGCCTGCGCATGGTCGCCCAGGCGCTGCGCATGGGCATGAGCGAAGAGGAAGTCCACGAAAACTCGAAGATCGATCCCTGGTTCATCGCCCAGTTCAAGGCCATCGTCGACATGGAAGCCCGCATCCGCGAGCATGGCCTGCCGCAGGATGCCGAAAACCTGCGCATGCTGAAGGCCATGGGCTTCTCCGACGCCCGCCTCGCCAGCCTGACGTCCAAGCGTCCGAAGGAAGTGGCCGAACTGCGCAACAGCCTGAATGTTCGTCCGGTCTTCAAGCGCATCGACACCTGCGCGGCCGAATTCGCCTCGCCGACCGCTTACATGTATTCGACCTATGAAATTCCCTTCGTCGGCGCAGCCCGCTCGGAAGCGCAGGTTTCCGACCGCAAGAAGGTCGTCATCCTCGGCGGTGGCCCGAACCGTATCGGCCAGGGCATCGAGTTCGATTATTGCTGCTGCCACGCCGCCTTCGCGCTGAAGGATGCCGGTTTCGAGGCAATCATGATCAACTGCAACCCGGAAACCGTTTCCACCGACTACGACACCTCCGACCGCCTCTATTTCGAGCCGCTGACGGCCGAAGACGTGATCGAGATCATGCGTGCCGAACAGGAAAAGGGCGAGCTGGTCGGCGTCATCGTGCAGTTCGGCGGCCAGACCCCGCTGAAGCTCGCGGAAGCGCTGGAAAAGAACGGTATCCCGATCCTCGGCACCGCGCCTGACATGATCGACCTTGCCGAAGACCGCGACCGCTTCCAGAAGCTGCTGATGAAGCTCGATCTGGCCCAGCCGAATAACGGCATCGCCTATTCGGTCGAGCAGGCCCGTCTCGTTGCCTCGGAAATCGGCTTTCCGCTGGTGGTTCGCCCGTCCTACGTTTTGGGTGGCCGCGCCATGCAGATCATCCATTCGGAAGGCCAGCTCCAGACCTATCTGCTCGACACGGTTCCGGGCCTCGTACCCGAGGACATCAAGCAGCGTTACCCGAACGACAAGACCGGCCAGATCAACACCCTGCTCGGCAAGAACCCGCTGCTGTTCGACAGCTACCTGACCAATGCCGTGGAAGTGGACGTCGATGCGCTGTGTGACGGCGAAAGCGTCTTCGTCTCGGGCATCATGGAGCACATTGAAGAAGCGGGCATCCACTCGGGCGACTCGGCCTGCTCGCTGCCGGTCCGTTCGCTGTCGAAGGAAATCGTCGACGAGTTGGAACGCCAGACGACGGCGCTTGCCAAGGCGCTGAATGTCGGCGGCCTGATGAACGTGCAATATGCCATCAAGGACGGCACGATCTACGTTCTCGAAGTCAATCCGCGCGCCTCGCGCACCGTACCTTTCGTCGCCAAGACCATCGGCGCGCCGATCGCCAAGATCGCCGCCCGCGTCATGGCCGGCGAGAAGCTCGATCCCGCGATTGCCGCTTACGGTGAAAAGCCCGATCCGCGCAACCTCAAGCACATTGCCGTCAAGGAAGCCGTCTTCCCCTTCGCCCGCTTCCCCGGCGTCGACATTCTGCTCGGACCGGAAATGCGCTCGACCGGCGAAGTCATCGGCCTCGATACCGATTTCGCGCTGGCCTTCGCCAAGAGCCAGCTCGGCGCGGGCGTCGACCTGCCCCGCTCCGGCGCGGTCTTCGTCTCGGTACGCGATGAGGACAAGGAAGGCGTTCTGCCCGCCATCCGCATTCTCGTGGAAAGCGGTTTCAAGGTGCTGGCCACCGGCGGCACCCAGCGTTTCCTCGCCGAAAAGGGCATCAACGCCGAAAAGATCAACAAGGTGCAGGAAGGCCGTCCGCATATCGAAGACGCCATCCGCAACCGTCAGGTCCAGCTCGTCATCAACACCACCGACAGCAACAAGGCGATTTCTGACTCGAAGTCACTGCGCCGCGCGACGCTGATGCAGAAGGTGCCCTACTACACGACGATGGCCGGCGCGGAAGCGGCAGCGCTTGCCATCAAGGCGCTGAAGGCCGGCAATCTGGAAGTGAAGCCGCTGCAGAGCTACTTCCAGTAAACTGCGGGAACCGCAGGTTCCAACGCTGAATGAAAACAAAACGCCGCGGGTCACCATGCCCGCGGCGTTTTGCATTTCGTAATCCTGCTGCAATTCATTGCCGGTATCAAAACATCAGGTTCGAACGAGGCCCATGATGTCCCTATTGCTCAATGACGGATCGCCCGCAGCCATTCGCCGCGCCGTTGCCAAAGCTCCGGTCAAACGCTCCATGAAGATGCTGAGGTACCCCGCCATAAGGTCCCAGCGATGGGAACGCGCGGCCCCGATAAGCCAAAGCGCCTTGAGGGACTGACCATGGCTGGACGTCCACCGGGACCGGAGCGTGTGGCTTTTCCGCTGCGGATCGAACCCGCAATATTGAACATGATCCGGCACACCCCGAGCGGTGAGTTGCGCAGCGTCAATGCCCAGATCGAGGTTCTTCTGAAAGAGGCCCTGTCCCGTCGCGCCACGGCGGATGAAGCAGACAAGCCGCCCTTTTAGACAGAAGGGCAACAACGACGCTACGCGACACGAAGATGCGGTGCGGCCCTGCGGAAAGATCGACGGCCCGCAGCCTCGCCTATGCCGCCTGCGCCTCCCGAACGCAATTGCGCCCTTCCATTTTCGCGCGGTAAAGTGCGCGGTCCGCCATTTCCGCGAGCGTCTGGAGATCGCAGCGCATCTCGCCAGTGGCGGCAACGCCGATGCTGATGGTGACGCCGACACGCAGACCGCCGCAATCGACCTCGGTTACCGCAATCGCATCGCGAATGCGCTCGCCGATCATGCAGGCCTTGCGAACGCCGGCGCCCGGCAGGTAGATGATGAATTCCTCTCCGCCGTAACGCGCCAGCACGTCCCCACTGCGGATGCTGCCGCCGATGCGCTTCGCCACTTCCTGCAGCACGCTATCGCCGACGGCATGGCCGAAACGGTCGTTGATCGACTTGAAGTGATCGATATCCAGCAACATGGCCGCATCGGCCGGATCGGGCGTCGCAGGCATGGTCTGGAAGAAGAAGCGCCGGTTCTTCACGCCCGTCAGCGGGTCGGTATTCGCAAGAACAAGCAGTTTTCGCTCCGACCGCTCGGCTACGAACATCATCACGAACAGGGCAATGGCGAAGTTCAGCATGATGATGAAGAAAAACGCATTGACCAGATCGATGGTAGCATAATCGGGCAAAAGCACGCTTTTCACCACCGATAGCGAAATGAGACCGGAGATGCCGGTGATGCCACCCAGCGCCAGGCGAGACAGCAGCGGCTCCCTGCGCCATCTGGCCAAAAGCACCGATGCCCCGGCGAGATAGGCAAGCGATGCGCAGCCATTGAAGAGCGCCGCGCGATACGCATTATTGTCCGCCACCTGCTGGGCGACAACCATCGCCAGCACGGAAATGAGGCCGACAATGGATACGGTCCGTCGGTCGACGGAACGCCCATCGCTCAACGCCTTCAAGCCGAGCCAGATCAGCGCGTAACCCACAATACCGAAAGCGACACTGCCGAGCCGCCACAACGCCGGCGACAATATTCCCCATTCGCCATAACCGGCAAGCGTGGAGCCAATCGTCATCGAGGCGAAACCCGCCGCAAGGGGGATGGGACCGCGCAAGCCGCGATTGGTCATTTTCAGATAGAGAAAACTCAAAAGCCCAACGACATAAGAACACTTTTGCATCAGTATGACTGTCGCAAGGTCGAGTTCACTCAACATGATTTGTCCATACGGTAAATAAATTCGGAGAGCTTAATTATAGTATTAAGTATAAAATTTCAATAAAAATAACAGATAAATAATCAGTAAATGATACTACTGCAAGTTATGGCTCGAACATTGAATAAATCTCCAGCGCGTAAATGGAAATTTATTCAAATATTCTAATAAAACTAATATCCTTCTTGAACCGCACCATTTCCGCCTCTTTCACCTGCCCATCGGCAAGGCGCAGGAGGTAGGACGGATGCACGGTGACAAAAAGCGTTCGGCCTTCCTCCATCGGCAGAGGACGGCTCCGAATCTCCGAGAGCTTTTCCTTGCCGCCGGTCAGCGCATAAAGCGCCGTTGCGCCCATGGCAACGATCAGCTTCGGCCGAATAAGCGCGATTTCCTGATTGAGCCACCAGCGGCATTGCTCCACTTCGCCCGCATTCGGCCGCTGATGGATGCGCCGTTTGCCGCGCGTTTCATATTTGAAGTGTTTGACGGCATTGGTGACGTAGAGCTTTTTGCGCTCGATACCGACATCGGCAAGAGTCCGGTCGAAAAGCTGGCCGGACGGACCGACAAAAGGCTTGCCGGCGAGATCCTCGTGATCGCCCGGCTGTTCGCCAACGATCATGATTTCCGCATCCTCCGGCCCCGAACCGAAAACCGTTTGCGTGGCGCTGCAATGCAGGGGACAGCGGGTACAGTGGCCAGCCTCCCGCGCCAGCGACGCGAGCGTGCCGTCCGGCACGGGTTGCGTCGTCTCCCGGGCAGCGGCCGCAGCCTGCAGGCGATGGTGAAAGGGCTGCGGCTGGCTTGCCGCCCTGGTGGCCATCTCCAGCACCCGCGTCTCAGCACCGAGAACGAGACCGGGAATGAGATCGGCTTCCGGCAGGTTCTTCCAGTATTTCTTCGGCATCTCCGCCGTCATGGCTTTGATCTTGAGGCGCGCCGGATTGAATATATTGGCATAATAGGTCCGCCAGAGTTCATCCGTCTCGTCCGTCAGATCAGGCTTCGCCGCCGCCTCCCGTGAGGTTTGCAGCTCGCTTCCATCCCATCGGGCGGACCCTTTCGGCGTGGCGATCAGCCAGTCCATATCGGTAAACCGTCGCTGGAAAAACGCTGCCGTTCGCTCGACGATGAAATGATCCGGCTCGAACCAGGCCACAAACCGCCGTCGCCCGCCCTGCCCCTGCGGCAAGGGCAACTCCTTGAAACGGACGAAGGCCGTCATCTTGTGACAATCCCGGCGCACCGATTTCTCGAGCAAGCGGGCCTCTGCAACATCGGGATCGGACTTGAACTGCAACAGGGCTCGGTCCCGCTTCAGCCGCCACAACAACCGGTAAAGCAACGCAAACCGGCCGGGATCGCCATGGCAGATGACGGCCTGCGCCAGCGCCACGAACGAGGCCGGAACGGAAACCTGCCCATTGCCGGCATCGACGGTCGGCAATGGCTCGCCGGCGAAATCCAGCAGCCCTGCCCCGTCATCCCGCAACCGCCAGTCAATCGTCTCCGGTCGAATATCGGCGGCAAGGGCCGCACGCGCGGCATCGCGCCACTCGCCGAAATCGCCCCGCCCTTCCAGAACCGGGCCATACATCACAACAACGACAATTGTTCGGGCTGCGGCGCAAACATCGCCCGCAAATCCGGCCGCTCGGTCAGCTTGCCCGGCGTCCAGCCCTCGGCGACGATGAAAGCCTTCACCTTTTTCAGGGAAACACCAAAACGCGCGATATCCTCCAGCCGCAGCCGCCGGAACCGCCGCGACGAGAGAACGGAGGCCACCGTCTTGGTGCCGAAACCCGGCACACGCAGAAGCATTTCCCGCTCCGCCGCATTGACGTCCACCGGGAAACGGTCGCGATGTTTCAGCGCCCAGGCGAGTTTCGGGTCGATATCGAGATCGAGCATGCCGTCACCCCCGATTGCCGTTATCTCGCTGATATCGAAGCCATAAAAGCGATACAGCCAGTCCGCCTGATAAAGCCGGTGCTCCCGCATCAGCGGCGGCTTGATGAGCGGCAGGTTTTTCGACGAATCGGGAATGGGGCTGAAGGCCGAATAATAGACGCGCCGCAAACCGTAGCTGCCATAAAGCCGGGCGCTGGTGGAGAGAATGGTGCTATCGTCAGCGCCATCCGCCCCCACGATCATCTGCGTGCTCTGCCCGGCCGGCGCAAAGCGCCTGGTCTTGCGTGTCCGGACGGTAGGCTCTCCGGCCTCTTCGATCTTCAGACGGATATCGGCCATGGAGCGGCGAATATTGACGGGCTGCTTTTCCGGCGCGAAACGGCCAATGCCGCTATCGGTCGGCAATTCGATATTGATCGAGAGACGATCCGCGTAAAGCCCTGCCTCCTCAATGAGCCTGGGCGATGCTTCGGGAATGGATTTCAGGTGGATATACCCACGAAAACCATGGGTAACCCGCAACTCCCGCGCCACGCGCACCATCTCCTCCATCGTATGATCGGAGGAACGGATGATGCCGGAGGACAGGAACAGCCCCTCAATATAGTTGCGCCTGTAAAACTCCAGCGTCAGCCAAACCACCTCTTCCGGCGTGAACCGTGCCCGCTCGACATTGCTGGAGGAGCGGTTGATGCAATAGGCGCAATCATAGATACAGAAATTGGTGAGCAGGATTTTCAAAAGCGAAATGCATCGCCCGTCCGGCGCATAGGCATGGCAGATGCCCGACCCTTCCGTGGAGCCCAGACCGCCCGATGCTGCGGAGTTGCGTTTTGTCGTGCCGCTGGATGCGCAGGAAGCATCGTATTTCGCCGCGTCGGAGAGAATGGCCAGCCGTTGCCTGATCGACTTCTTCATAGGTATGTTCACTATATGTTCCATAGACAAATGTCAATAACATAAGGTAAGGTATTGATTACGCTACGAAATATGTACGCCTCAAATTTGCTGGCATTTCGATGTCGTCTTCTGATATAGTCGGCGCAGTTATGATTTTGGCATGGTTCCGGAGTTCCCCTCCGGAACCTGTTTCTTTTTGTGTCTGCAAGTAAAGCGACCGGAATGCGAAGGATAAAAAAATGGTAGAAAAAGTACCGATGACTCAGGGTGGATTCGTCAAGCTGCAGGAGGAGCTGCGCTGGCGCCAGCAGGAGGAACGCCCCCGTATCATCGAGGCGATTGCGGAAGCGCGCGCCCATGGCGACCTTTCGGAAAACGCCGAGTACCATGCTGCCAAGGAAGCACAGAGCCACAATGAAGGCCGCATCACCGAACTCGAAGACCTGACCGCACGTGCGGAAGTCATCGATCTCTCCAAGATGTCGGGCTCGAAGATCAAGTTCGGCGCCACCGTCAAGCTGGTGGATGAGGATAGCGACGAGGAAAAGACCTATCAGATCGTCGGCGATCAGGAAGCCGATGTGAAGGCCGGCCGCATCTCCATTTCCTCGCCCATCGCCCGCGCGCTCATCGGCAAGGAAGTTGGCGACAGCATCGAAGTCAACGCGCCTGGCGGCGCCAAGGGCTACGAGATTCTCGCGGTTCAGTGGGGCTAATGCCCCCACATGCAATGCGCCCCATGCCGGCGCATTGCTTTTCCTGACGTCTTCAATCCCCCGAATTAGCCGCAAAGACGGAAGCCCATCTTGTCCCACGTCAGTCTGAAAGATGTGCAGGTGCTTGCGCCGAACTTCAAACGCAGGCTTTCCGGCGTTACCTCCACCATCGTTCAACTTATTCCGGTGCAGAACCGGCTGGGACAGAAGGTGGCCGTCATCGGCCCCGGCCTGCCGCCGCATCTGCCGCATGTGCGCTTCCGCGATCTCTGGCGGCTCTGGCAAAACGGCCCGCAGGGCGGCCCGCGTATCTGGCATGCCCGTCGCAACCTCGAAATGTTGCCGGGTCTTTTCATGCGTGACGTGCTGCGCATGAAGGTGAGGCTGCTGTTCACCTCGGCCGCACAAAGGCGGCATTCCGCCTATACACGGTTTCTGATTTCGAAGATGGACGCCGTGGTCGCGACCAGCACCCGCTCCGGCTCGTTTCTGGAAGTACCCCATCGCGTTGTCATGCATGGCGTCGATACCGACCTGTTCCATCCGGCAACCGGTCCGGAAGACACGATCGCGGCAAGCGGCCTGCCGGGACAATATCTCATCGGCTGCTTTGGACGGGTGCGCCACCAGAAGGGCACCGATCTCTTCGTGCGCGCCATGATCGAGCTATTGCCCGCCCATCCGCAATGGACAGCCATTGTTTCCGGCCGGGTAACGGCGGAACACAAGGCTTTTGCCGAGGCACTCGAGGCCGATGTCAAGGCTGCCGGCCTTTCGGAGCGCATTGTGTTTCAGGGTGAGGTGGACGACATCAAGCCGTGGTACCGGCGGCTGACGCTCTATGTCGCCCCGTCGCGCAATGAAGGTTTCGGCTTGACGCCGCTCGAGGCCATGGCATCGGAAACGGCCGTCGTCACCAGCACTGCCGGCGCCTATGAGGAAATGATCGTCAGGTGTGAAACCGGCGCAGTCGTCGAGGCGGGTGATTATGCATCGCTCAGGGATGCGATAAGGACCTATCTTGCCGACCCTGCTCTGGCCGAGAACCATGCAAAGGCCGGCCTTTCGCATGTACGCAGCACATTTCCGCTTGAAAAAGAGGCTACGAGTCTCGGCGACGTCTATGAGGCTTTGCGGCGCGGGTAACGCGTCTTAAGGCGGAGCCTTCCGCTCAGATTTCCACCAGACCGACGCGCTTGACCTGCCGGATGGTGAGCATGGTGCGCACCGTATCGACATTTTCGTCCGCCGTCAGAACTTCGATGACGAAATCCTGAAACTCGGTCAGGTTCTTCGCCACGCAATGCAGCAGGAAATCGCTCTCGCCCGATACCATCCAGGCTTGGCGCACCAGCGACCAGCCGGCGGTTGCCGCCGCAAAAGCCTTCAGGTTACTATCCGACTGGCGCTTGAGACCGACCATGCAGAAGGCGACGAGATCGAAACCGAGCTTCGGCGCGTTCAACATGGCGTGATAACCCTCGATCACGCCCGCCTCTTCCAGCTTGCGGACGCGCCGGAGGCAGGGCGGCGCGGAAATACCGACCCTTTCGGCCAGTTCCACATTGGTCATGCGCCCGTCGCGCTGCAATTCGCGCAGGATTTTCAGATCGATGGCATCGAGTTCGACGCTGGTCACGGAGGAGTACCTCGTTAAGCTGTAGAACTTCCTTGTACTATTCGGCGCGGGATTCGCAACATTATGCCACCGCCCGGTCACAAAATTGCGCGCGCATCCACAACTGCCTTGTTGGTAACGCAAGGCTGCCCTTGAATAAAGACACTAGACAACCTTAAATACCGGGCAACGAAGGGGTTGCGGCCTGTCCGCCGTCTTGCGGCCGGAGGGTTCTGGTGCCGAAAGTCACTGCTACCGAGAGGCCCCGCTATTGAAAGGAACGTTTCCATGTCTGCCCGCCACACGAAGGTATTGATCATCGGCTCCGGCCCCGCCGGTTATACCGCGGCGATCTACGCGGCCCGCGCAATGCTGAAACCCGTGCTGATCGCCGGCATGGAACAGGGCGGCCAGCTGATGATCACCACCGATGTCGAGAACTATCCGGGCTTTGCCGATCCGATCCAGGGTCCGTGGCTGATGGACCAGATGCTGAAGCAGGCAACGCATGTGGGCGCGGAAATCGTCAGCGACCTCGTCACCGAGGTTGAAACCAATGTACGGCCTTTCGTGGTCAAGACCGATTCCGGTCAGGTCTGGACGGCCGATACGCTGATCATCGCCACCGGCGCCAAGGCCAAGTGGCTCGGCATTGAGAGCGAGCAGCATTTCCAGGGCTTCGGCGTTTCCGCCTGCGCCACCTGCGACGGTTTTTTCTATCGCAACAAGGATGTGATCGTGGTCGGCGGCGGCAACTCCGCCGTGGAAGAAGCGCTGTACCTCGCCCATATCGCCAAGTCGGTCACCGTCGTTCACCGCCGCGACAGTTTCCGCTCGGAAAAAATCCTGCAGGAACGGCTGTTCGCCAAGGAAAACGTCAAGATTCTCTGGAACACGGAAATCGCCGAAATTACCGGTGCACCCGCAAAGCCGCCAATGCCGCCTTCCGTCTCCGGCGTGAAGCTGCGTGACACCAAGACCGGCACGATCAGCGAATTCCCCATCGACGGCGTCTTCGTCGCCATCGGCCATGCGCCGGCAGTCGAGCTGTTCAAGGGCAAGGTGAAGCTGAAAGACAACGGCTACATGTGGACCGCCCCCGATTCCACGGCAACCGACGTGGAAGGCATTTTCGCGGCCGGCGACGTCACCGACGACATCTACCGTCAGGCGATCACCGCCGCTGGCATGGGCTGCATGGCCGCGCTGGAAGCGGAACGTTATCTCACCGCGCATCAACCGCTTGCTGTCGCAGCGGAATAACCGAAAGGCAGGATAGGCATGGCAATGCCATTGGACTGGGATAAACTGCGCATTTTTCATGCCGCAGCCGAAGCAGGGTCTTTCACCCATGCTGCCGACAAGCTGCATTTGTCCCAGTCGGCCATCAGCCGTCAGGTCAGCGCGCTGGAGCAGGATGTCGGCGTCAAGCTGTTCCATCGCCACGCTCGCGGTCTCATCCTCACGGAACAGGGCGAGTTGCTGTATCGCACCGCCCATGACGTGCTGCTGAAGCTCGAAACCGTCAAGATGCAGCTCACCGAAACGACGGAGAAGCCGAGCGGCAAGCTGCGCGTGACGACCACCGTCGGCCTCGGCCAGGGCTGGCTGACGGACAAGGTGCAGGAATTCCTGCAGCTCTATCCGGAAATGTCGATCCAGCTCATCCTCGACAATGAGGAGCTGGACGTGAACATGCGTCACGCCGATTGCGCCATCCGCCTGCGCCAGCCGCAGCAGTCGGACCTCATTCAGCGCAAGCTGTTCACGGTGCACATGCACGTCTACGCCGCGCCCTCCTATATCAACCGCCATGGCGAGCCGCAGTCGATAGAGGATCTCGACAATCACCGCATCATCTCCTTCGGCGAACCGGCGCCCAACTATCTGCTGGACGTCAACTGGCTGGAGAACGCCGGACGCTCATCCGACAACACGCGTACGCCACACCTGCAGATCAACAGCCAGACCTCGATCAAGCGCGCCTGCCTGCTGGGAATCGGCATCGCCTGCCTGCCGGATTATATCGTCGGCCGCGATCCGGGCCTTATCCAGCTATCGCTCGCCGCAGATATTCCGTCCTTCGATACCTATTTCTGCTATCCCGATGAGATGAAAAACGCTGCAAAGTTGAAAGCCTTCCGCGACTTCATCGTCGCAAAGGCGCGGAACTGGAACTTCTGACGTTAAAATAATCGGCATTCGGTTATAGTCTTTAAATTTCAATAGCTTATCTGACATGATACCTGAGCGGCGCGCCTGCGCCGCCCGGGAGCATTGCACATAAAATATACCGGAAATATCGAGGGCTGCGTGGTGCGCATGCCTGACCTGCACAAAAAAGAGTTGTTTCGTGCACAAAAAAGCACCATATCGCTCTCAGCTGATGCACACGGTGGCTTTTCCTCCCAGTTCCACCGCATCAGCTGTTCCCCTCTGGAGGTTTTTGACCTTCACACTTAAAGGGCCCTGGATCCATCCGGCGGCCCTCTTTTTTTACCTGCAAGAATTTTCTCCGAATTGGCGAAATATCGCATGATGCAACCTTGTTTTGCATTATTCCCACACCCATATTTTAGTCAGCTGTCACGCTTGCTCAGGCACGCGACAGCTGTTCCCCTCTGGAGGTTTTGACCTTCAAACTTATCAGGCCGCGGAGATATCCAGCGGCCTTCTTTTTTGGAAATGCCTGCCCGCCCCCCTCGATCCTCACAGAGACGTGACTTGTATATCGACAATGACCGATATAAATATCGGACATGCCAGATATTGAAGAAGCACCGATGAACCCGGAGGAAATCCTCAAAGCCCTTTCGCACCCCGCAAGGCTGAAATTCCTGGAATGGCTGAAGTCTCCGGAAAGTCACTTCTGTCAGGAGCATCCCCTCAGCATGGGTGTATGCGCCAACCAGTTTCAGATCAGCGGCCTGTCACAATCCACCGTCTCGTCGCATCTGGCGGTGTTGCAGGCAGCCGGCCTGATAAGGTCGAAAAAGGTCGGGCAATGGGTGTTTTTCGAACGTAACGAGGAAACCATCGACGCCTTCCGCAATTATCTGCAAGCCAATCTCTGAGCCTCCCAAGCTTTGAGCCTCGGGGTGTCGGACCGGAAACCGCAAGACGGTTTTCATTCCGGCACCCAGACAGAAAGACAGCGCGTCCCCCGCGCAATTTCGCCAACCGACCAGAAAGTGAAGTCGCATGACCAGTCTTTTCGAACCGGCACAGGCCGGCGATATCGCACTCGCCAACCGTATCGTCATGGCCCCCCTCACCCGCAACCGTTCGCCGGGCGCCATTCCCAACAATCTCAACGCCACCTATTACGAGCAGCGCGCCACGGCCGGGCTGATCGTCACCGAAGGCACGCCGATTTCCCAGCAGGGTCAGGGTTACGCTGACGTTCCCGGCCTTTACAAGCGGGAAGCAATCGCGGGCTGGAAACAGGTGACGGATAGCGTGCATTCTGCCGGTGGCAAGATCGTCGCGCAGATCTGGCATGTGGGCCGCATTTCCCACACCTCGCTGCAGCCGCATGGCGGCCAGCCGGTCGCGCCTTCCGCCATTCCGGCCAAGTCGAAGACCTATATCATCAATGATGACGGCACCGGCGCCTTTGCCGAAACCTCCGAGCCCCGCGCGCTCACCATCGACGATATCGGCCTCATCCTTGAGGATTACCGCAGCGGCGCGCGCGCGGCGCTGGAGGCTGGTTTCGACGGCGTCGAAATCCATGCCGCCAATGGCTACCTGATCGAGCAGTTCCTGAAATCCAGCACCAACCAGCGCACGGATGATTATGGCGGCTCCATCGAAAACCGCGCCCGCTTCCTGCTCGAAGTTGTCGATGCGGTGGCGGAAGAGATCGGCGCAGGCCGTACCGGCATTCGCCTCTCGCCGGTCACGCCCGCTAACGACATTTTCGAAGCCGATCCGCAGCCGCTTTATAATTACGTGGTGGAACAGCTCGGCAAGCGCAATCTCGCCTTCATCCATGTCGTTGAAGGTGCAACCGGCGGCCCGCGCGATTTCAAGCAGGGCGACAAGCCTTTCGATTATGCCGCCTTCAAGGCCGCTTATCGCAATGCCGGCGGCAAGGGCCTTTGGATCGCCAATAATGGCTACGACCGTGAGAGCGCCATCGAGGCCGTCGAAAGCGGCAAGGTGGATGCCGTGGCCTTCGGCAAGGCCTTCATCGCCAATCCGGATCTGGTGCGCCGCCTGAAAAATGACGCGCCGCTCAACGAGCCGAACCAGCCGACCTTCTATGGCGGCGGAGCCGAAGGTTACACCGACTATCCGGCGCTTGCCTGACAAGGGATAAAGCAAAGACGCCGCACTGCCCGAAAGCAGTGCGGCGTTTTCTTTCAGCGCAGGCTTCGCGCCTGCCGCGCGGCAAAATCGGAAAACGCGCCCATGACGAAGGCGTTGGGCACATGCAGCGCCTGCAGGAAGCCATTGCCCGTTTCCCGCCCGATGCTCATCAGGGCCACCTGAAGACAGTAAAGACCAAGCAGGACCAGCGTGCGGGCAAGATTCGGCCGCAGATCGTCATATAGAGAAGCGAGAACCGCCAGCGACAGGATCGGAACGGCGATCAGAAAGCCGAGCCCCTTGTGCAGCGAAAGCAGCGATCCATCGTAATAGATCGACAGCCCGGCCAGCAGCACCTGCGCGAAGATCAGCACCGGCACGCTTGCCGAAATCACGGCAAACACGCGACGCCGGGCCGACATCCCATCCGCAATCGTGGCCATCACACCCTGCCCCCGGCATCGGCCGGATAAGGAAGGCTCGACGGCTGCGGCCTCTGCTCAAGGCAGCCGAGGCTCGCCAGTGTCGTCGCTACTGCAATGTCGATCGGTGTCCTGGGTTCCGTTCCGAGAAAATCCGTTAGCCTGCAATTGCTCATCCGGATCGGCATCTGCCAGAGATATTGCATTTCCAGCACTTCGCGGAACAGGGGAACGAAGGGAGCGGCCAATTTGATGCCCGACCAGGATAGCTGCCGCCTCCTGACCGGATGCCCGACAACCCGCTCGATGGCCTCAACCAGTTGCAGCCCGTCGAAATCCCAGAAACCTTCCATGTGATAGACGGCGAAAGCCGGAAGCTCGCCTGCGCGGTCCAGCAGCCGGCCAATGGTCTCTGCGACATCCGGCAGATAGGCCCATTGATGGCCAGCATAGGGCGCGGCGGGATTCCGGACACTCCGGACCGGTCTTCCGGGTTTCACCAGCATCTGCGAAAACCAGTTGTTTCTCGCGTCCGGCCCAAAGAAATCCCCGGCGCGGACGATCAGCACCGGCACGCCACGCATCGACGCCATTTTCAGCCGCCGCTCCATCTCCATACGCAATGCGCCCTTGCGGGTAAAAGGCTTTTGCGGGCTGTCTTCCGTCAGAAGCGGAAAGGCGTCCGGGCCGAAATTATAGACGCTGCCCGGAAAGACGATTCGCGCCCCGCAGGCCTCGGCGGCGGCGATGCTATTGTCGAGCATCGGCAGCACCTGGCTTTCCCAGTTGCGATATCCGGGAGGATTGACCGCATGGACGATGAGGCTCGCGCCTTTTGCCGCATCCATCACATCCTGCCGGTTCATGGCGTCCCCGGTCACACGTTCGACGCCATCCGTGGCGCCCGTTGACGTCCGCTGGCGCGTCATCGCCCTTACTCGCCATCCCCGTTGTTGCAGCATTCTGGAGACCTGACTGCCGACACCGCCATTCACCCCCAAAATCAGGGCCAGAGGCCGTTCATTCTGCGCTGTATTTGCGTTGTTTTCATATATCATCGCCGTACTCCTTGTTGTGGGCTGGAGTATCGTCCCGTTCCGCGATATACGAAATTATCGAAATGAGTGGAGCAGCTATACAAAATCTTATGATCAGAAACCGTGACATCAGCTGGGATTTCTATCGAACCTTCCTCAGCGTGCTGAGCGACGGTTCACTGTCCGCCGCCGCCCGCGAGCTTGGCATCACCCAGCCGACGGCAGGACGTCATATCGGCGCGCTGGAAGAGGCCGTCGGCTTTCCGCTGTTCATCCGCTCGCCGCACGGCTTGATGCCGACGGAAGCCGCGCTTGCGCTCCGCCCCTATGCGGAAAATCTCGCGGCGACGACCGCCGCCCTCATGCGCGCGGCCTCCGGCGAAGTCGGCAAGATCGAAGGCACGGTGCGCATCAGCGCAAGTGATATCATCGGCGTGGAAATGCTGCCGCCGATCATCACGGCCATGCAGGAGGTTCACCCACGGCTTGAAATCGAGCTTTCGCTTTCCGATACGCTGGAAGACCTTTTAAGGCGCGAGGCGGATATCGCCATTCGCATGACCGAACCGCAGCAGGATGCGATCGTCATGCGTTATATCGGCAATTTCCGTCTGGGATTTCATGCGACGCGCGACTATCTGGCAAGAGCCGGCACCCCGAAGAGCATGGAAGATCTGAACCACCACCGGATGGTCGGTTTCGACCGCAAGACGCCTTTCATTCGGGCGGCCATCCAGCGGATGCGCTCGCTCGATCCGGACATACCCGATATTGAGGAAATTTCCTTTGAAATCCGCGCCGACAGCAATCTCGCGCAGCTTGCCATGATCCGCGCCAGCGCAGGCATCGGCGTCTGTCAGATCGGTCTGGCGCGCAAGGACCCCCGGCTCGTTCAGGTTCTTCCGAAAATCGACATCCCGCTCCACACCTGGGTCGCGATGCATGAAAATCTCAAGACCTCGCCGCGATGTCGTGCCGTGTTCAGCGCCCTCGTCGAAGGCCTCAAGGGGCATCTTAAAGAAACCGATCCGGGCGCCCCGCCGAAACGGCGCTAATGCCGATCCCGCATCGATGCCACGCAGGCCGGCATCCGCAACCGCCCGAAAGAGACCGGCGGAATACGCAAAGTGATCCCGGCTTTGCTGGAAATCCACGGATCGCTGATCAAAACGGTCTGGCCTGCTGCGTCGTCTTGTCGACCACCTCGGCTTCCGGCCGGTCGCCGCCCTGGCTGTATTCTTCATGCCAGTGGCCGCTCTCATCCTGATAGCTGATTTCCTCGTCATCGCCCCCCACCTGCTGTTCGGCGGCAACGATGCGCGCAGCCTCGACGGCATCCGCATAAGAAGGGAATGTTTCGGAATAGGCGCCGTTCATGCGGTAGGCGAAACCTCCGTCATGTTCGACAATTTCATATACCACTTTGGTCATGCATGGTCCTCCTGCCTCGGTAGGCGACATGGCAACCACAACCGCGTTTCAAGCATTGCACCCGATGGGACACCGCGGCATGAGCAGCATGTCCTGCAACACCACTATCCTACCAAAAGCATTCAAGCGCAAATCCTGCTTGATCTGGGGGACGATACGTCACAGCCTGAGCCGATCAGGGGGAAGGGAAATCGATGGCGGGTTCTATTCTGAAACAGGAGCGCATGCTGCTGCTGGCGGTACCGGCGGCAATCGTCGCCTATCTGGCCGAACATGCAATATTCGAAGCCGGAAAAACGGTGGCGCTTATCGCCGCAGTCGTGCTGATAGGGCTCATCGTTCTCGTCTCGATGCGGGTTGCCCATCACGCCGAAATCCTTGCCACCAAGGTCGGCGACCCTTACGGCACCATGATCCTGACGCTGTCGGCCGTCGCGGTGGAAGTGCTGATCCTCGCCATCATCATGAGCGAATCCAGTTCTCCCACTCTGGTGCGCGATACGATCTATTCCGCCGTGATGATCGACATCAACGGCATTCTCGGTCTCGCGGCGCTGCTCGGCGGTCTTCGCCACGGGGAGCAGCCCTATAATGACGATTCCGGCAAGACCTATGGCGTGATGATCCTCACCGCCATGGGTATTTCGATGATCGTGCCGGAATTCATCCCCAATGAAAGCTGGCATGTCTACTCCGCCTTCACCATCGTCGCGATGATCGCGCTTTATGCCCTGTTCCTCAAAATGCAGGTCGGCCCGCACAGCTACTTCTTCAGTTATGCCTATCCCCGCAAGGCGCATCCGGCCGGCCAGGCATCGGACGGCCATGCGGAAGAGGAGGACGAAGGCAGCGTACCGCTTTCCATCGGCCTCATCATCGCCGGCGTGGTGCTGATCGGTGTGCTGGCGGAATTCATGTCGGCCTTCTTAAGCGAAAGCCTCGAGGGCACCAGCGCTCCGCCGGCGCTGATGGCGGTGGTGGTGGCGACGATCTCGGCATCGCCGGAAATCCTCACCGCGCTCCGGTCCGCCTTGCGAAACCGCATGCAGGCCGTGGTCAATATCGCCATGGGCGCATCCCTGTCGACGGTCATCCTCACCGTGCCCGTCATGGAAGGTATCGCGCTTTATACCGGCCAGCCTTTCATCATGGCGATGACGCCGGTTCAGACCGTCATGGTCTTCATTACCCTTATCGCCGCCGCCATCAATCTCAATGACGGCGAGACCAACGCGATCGAAGGAATGACGCATTTCATTCTCTTCGCCACCTTCATCATGCTGCTGTTTCTGGGGCTTTGACCAAAACGAAAAAAGCCCGGCATCGCTGCCGGGCTTCTTCATTTGAGATCACAACCGATCAGCGGCAATCGGCGCAGAAGCGCTGGATGCGCTTGCAGGCCTCTTCCAGCAGCGCTTCCGACGTGGCGTAGGAAATGCGGAAGTTCGGGCCGAGGCCGAACGCCGATCCCTGCACGACGGCGACGCCTTCGGCTTCCAGAAGTTCGGAAACGAAATCCGTATCCGTCTCGATGACCTTGCCCGACGGCGCGGTCTTGCCGATCAGGCCGGCGCAGGACGGATAGACGTAGAATGCGCCTTCCGGAGCCGGGCAGCTGATGCCCTTGGCCTGGTTGAGCATGGAGACGACGAGGTCACGGCGGCCTTCGAAGATTTTCTTGTTCGCCGGAATGAAATCCTGCGTGCCGTTCAAAGCTTCGACAGCGGCCCATTGCGCAATCGAGCTTGCGCCCGAGGTTTGCTGGCCCTGGATCATGTCCATGGCCTTGATCAGCGGCAGCGGGCCGGCAGCGTAACCGATACGCCAGCCGGTCATGGCATAGGCCTTGGAGACGCCGTTCATCGTCAGCGTGCGGTCATAGAGCGAAGGCTCGACTTCAACCGGCGTGACGAATTTGAAATCGCCATAGGTCAGGTGCTCATACATGTCGTCCGTCAGCACCCAGACATGCGGATGCTTGACCAGCACATCGGTCAGCGCCTTCAGCTCGTCATGCGAATAGGCGGCGCCCGACGGGTTGGACGGCGAGTTGAACACGAACCACTTGGTCTTCGGCGTGATCGCCTTTTCCAGCGCTTCCGGCTTCAGCTTGAAATTGTCTTCCAGCGTGGCGTCGACGAAAACCGGCGTGCCGCCGCAGATCGCCACCATTTCCGGATAGCTGACCCAGTAGGGCGCCGGAATGATGACTTCATCGCCCGGGTTCAGCGTGGCCATGAAGGCGTTGAAAAGGATCTGCTTGCCGCCCGTGCCGACAATCGTCTGCTCCGGCTTGTAGTCCAGCCCGTTTTCACGCTTGAACTTGTCGGCAATGGCCTTGCGCAGTTCCGGAATACCCGAAACCGGCGTATATTTCGTTTCGCCGCGCTTGATGGCGTCGATGGCCGCTTCCTTGATATTTTCGGGCGTATCGAAATCCGGCTCGCCGGCGCCAAGGCTGATCACATCGCGGCCCTTCGCTTTCAGCTCACGGGCTTTCTGGGTAACGGCGATGGTGGCGGATGGCTTTACGCGGGAGAGAATGTCGGCAAGGAAGGCCATTTTTAATCGGTCCTATTGGGGTTGACATCGGCAGAGGTTGGAAAACTTGTCATCTGCGGCATTTTCTATGTCGAAAGACAGGCCTTCTTTCAAGGTCAAAAGCCGGCTTATGTGCTGCATCGCAGAATTTAAACCTTCCTTAACCCGGAAGTAACGCTTGATACGCTACATTCGCGAGCCTAGAGGTCGTGTCTCTATAGCTGGTTGAAAAATGGCGCTCAAAAGCATCTTTTCCAGTCTTGTCCGCGAGGTCGATGGCACATGGTCCACGGCCTATAGCACCTTCAACCTGAAATCGGCCCTGCAGCCCATTTTCCGCCGCACGGCGAGCGGTATCCTCGACATCGATTCCTTCGAGGGTCTGGTGCGTCCCCATCGCAATGGCGAGCCGGTGACGCCGGGCGAATTCTTCTCGCTCGTCGCGCCGGAAGACATCGAAAATATCGACAGCATCCTGCGCACGATCCACATTCTCAACACCGGCAGGCTCAACCGGTCCCGCGCCCGCATCTTCGTCAATTTCCATCCGGGCCTGTTCCAGACCCCGGCCAAGATGCGCCAGGAAGTGGAGCGCATGCGTCTTGCCGCCCACGAGGCCGGCATGACGGCGGATCGCATCGTCTGCGAAATCTCCGAGAAAAAAGCCTCCGACACGCAGATGGTCGCCGACTTCGCCTACCACATGCACGATATCGGCTTTCGCGTGGCGCTCGATGACTATGGCGCGGGCGATTCCGACATCGACCGGGTGAAGCTCATCAAACCGGACTATGTGAAATTCGAAGCCGGCTGGGTGCGCGATTTCATGCAGAATTCGGCGGGTGCTGCCCTTCTGCGCGTCATCGTCAGCCAGTTTCGCGCCGATGGCATAGAGCCGGTCTTCGAAGGGCTGGAAGCCGCATGGCAGGTCGATCTGTGCGAAGAACTCGGCGTCCTGTTGATGCAGGGCTACGTGCTGGCAAAGCCAGAACTTGCCCCGACCAGTTTTGACACACGTTTCCCGGAACTCGGCAATGAATATTTTGCCTCGTCAAGGGCCGAAAGAGGCCCTGCGCCACCGGCATTTTTCCGGGAAGAACGCCCCGCCGATCCGCACCCGCTGCGCCAGACCAGAACCTTCGGAAAACGCGGCCTCTGACGCCAAATCCGGCCAAACGGCTCTCCTAACCGGCTTTGCCACAATATTGCCGCAATAAATGCCGCGGAACGCCAGAATTCGGTCTCCAAGCCGTCCATTTCGAAGCCTCTTTTATCCTTTAAGAACAGGGACAAGAGGCGACAGCCATGTTTACCAACGATCGGACTTCCGTTGAAAGGTTAAGGGCGCAGAGAACGCTGTTTTCCCTCTGGATGGCCGTTGCGGCTTTTCTTGTCATCGTCACCATGGCCGCCGGCATCGCAACCTCGGCCAATGCGGCTGCTCAGGCGGTCGATACGCTGCATACTTCCGCCATTCCGCAGGTGGCGGCGACGACGAAAGCGGGTCCCCACGTCCTGCTCATCGTCCTTTCGGCCGCGGCCTTCATCGGCCTCGGCATTGGCGGCCTGACGCTCACCCGGCGCAGCCTGAAGGACGAGGCCCGCCGCTACAAATAAGCGGCCCTTCCCTCGACTTGCGGCATCGGCAGGTTGCTGCTAAAGCACCCGGAAACAGTCATCCGCATCGCGGATCGATATTTCAAAAATCCCCTGTTTGCCACGGCCGCGACTGAGTGATCTTCCGGCCCTGCCGTGCTGGTGCCAATAATGACGCGTATTCAGGCCAATATGCTGCTTCTGCTCGCCGCAGCAATCTGGGGAGGCGGCTTCGTTGCGCAATCCTCCGCCATGGCCTCTATCGGCCCGTTCTGGTTCGTCGGCCTGCGTTTCGCCATCGCCGCCATCGCCGTGCTGCCCTTCGCGCTCATGGAAACATGGTCGCTGAAATCGCCGCCGCGCCGGCGCGAAATCGGCAGCTTCATCCTCGTGGGTCTGGCCCTGTTCGGCGGCGCCACCACCCAGCAGGTCGGGCTCCTGACCACGACCGTCACCAATTCCAGCTTCCTGACCGGGCTTTACGTCATCTTCGTACCCGTGATCGCCGTCGTGCTTTACCGCCGTCATCCCCACTGGATCGTCTGGCCATGCGCGCTGATGATGCTGGGCGGCATATTCCTGCTCTCCGGCGGCGCATTCGAGGCACTGACCACGGGCGATATTCTCAGCATCATCTGCGCCTTCTTCTGGGCGAGCCAGATCACGCTGGCCGGACGCTTCGTCTCCGAAAGCGGAAGGCCGCTGGCGCTTTCCTGCACCCAGTTCGCCGTTTGCTCCCTTCTTAGTTGCATGATCGGCGTCGTGTTCGAACCGATCAGCATGGCCTCCATCGAGGCGTCGCTGGCGGAAATCCTCTATGTCGGCCTCGTCTCCTCCGGCCTCGCCTTCGTTTTGCAGGTCATCGGCCAGCGTTACACCACCGCCCCGCAGGCCGCGATATTCCTGTCCTCGGAAGCGCTTTTCGGCGCTTTGCTGGCTTCGGTGTTCCTGAAGGAAACCATTTCAAGCGCCGGCTATATCGGCTGCCTGATCATATTCGTCGCGATCCTGATCGTGGAACTGGTGCCGGAATTGACGCGCAAACGGCAAAAATCCATGGCCGGAGCGGCCTGACGCAAAAAGAACTTATTTTTCTCGTTCCGCCATAAATCCAGATAGCGCATTCAAATTTTGCCGTGAAATCCTGCGGTAAACGGCAATTATTTCATCAACTGTCGCTTCTGCGGAAAAAATATGCGATCGCGCAATGTTATTCTACCGCAGGTTTTTTATCTGACAAAAAGCCCGTGAAAACTTTTGCTTGCCAATTTTCGATAAACGCATCACTCTACCGCGGTTCGGGCAATTTGCGAGCATGGGAAGGCCTATAATTTTGCGCACTGGGGACGCTATAAACCTCGGGCGGTGGGACGAAAAACGTTGGATGAGAACGCCATTACTTCCCGCTGCGAAGGTCCATTTTCTCAATAGTCAAAAACTGCCTGCCAACGCCCACGCGGGGCAAAACTGTAATGCTGCCTGTAGCTGAACGCGGGCAGAGCGAAAAGGACCTGATGCATGGCCGAAACTGGCACCGTAAAATTCTTCAATACAGACAAAGGCTTTGGCTTCATCAAGCCAGACAATGGTGGCGCTGATATCTTTGTTCACATCTCTGCCGTACAGGCTTCTGGCCTGTCCGGACTTTCAGAAAATCAGAAAGTGAGCTTCGACACGGAACCGGATCGTCGCGGCAAGGGGCCGAAGGCAGTCAATCTGCAGATTGCTGGCTGACCCTAAAACGGCTTTCTTTTCTAGTTGAAGCCCGGCAGGAATGCCGGGTTTTTTTGTGCGGTCCCGCAGGCCTTAGGGCATTTTCAGGAAAAGTGGAATGCGGTTTTCCGTCTGGAAATGCGGAAAAACTCTAATGGGCCGGCGCTCAGAGCCCCTTGAGATAGGGGTTGGTGAGCCGTTCCTCGCCCAGCCGTCCACCCGGGCCATGGCCGCAGATGAAACCGACATCGTCACCCAGCGGCAAAAGCTTGTCGCGAATGGACGCCATCAATTGCTCGTGGTTTCCGCCCGGCAGGTCCGTGCGCCCCACCGATCCCGAAAACAGCACGTCGCCGACATGGGCGAAGTTCTGGTCGCGGTTGTAATATATCACGTGGCCGGGCGCATGGCCCGGGCAATGATAGACTTCGAAGACATGGTCCCCGAATGATACCCTGTCGCCGTCCTTCAGCCATTTGTCAGGCGCAACGTTCCGAAGACCGCTAATGCCGTATTTTTCAGCCTGCGCCTCAACCCTTTCGAGCAAGGGCCGGTCGTCCTCATGCGGCCCGATGACCGGCAGCGACAGCTTTTCTCGCAGTTCATCGGCACCGCCGGCATGATCGAGATGCCCGTGCGTCAGCCAGATTTCCTTCAGCGTGATGCCGTTTTCAGACACGACCTGGAGAATGACGTCCACATCCCCACCGGGATCGACGACGACACCTTCCTTGGTGTCCTGATCGAACAGGATGGTGCAATTCTGCTCGAATGGCGTGACCGGAATAATGCCCGCCTGCAATTTTCCCATATCCTGTATCTCCTGTCTGAAAGCTCCAGCCTCCTATAGCCCGCGACCGGGTGCGGCACAATGGCGGCGGAAAAGACGCCGACTTCCGGCGACTGAAACAGTCTAAAATATAATTAGAAACAGTAAGGTAGCAATAAATCCTCGGCTGATGGCGGGAATTGCCGGCAAAAAATGTGGAACGCCCCGATGGTTTCGACGTTCTAGGTCCAGTCTTGAAAGGAGTGAGACACATGGACAAGACGCTTAAAATGCTCATGGCTGGCGGCGCCTTCGCCTTGATGGCCGGTTTCGCGAACGCCGCCATGGTCGCCACCACCGCATCGGATATTTCCGTTCGCTCAGGCCCCGGTGAAGACTATCCCGAAGTGGGACTGGCCACCCGCGGCAGCAATGCGGTTCTGGATGGCTGCATGGAAGGCAGCAGCTGGTGCCGGATCGAAGTCAACGGCCTGCGCGGCTGGGCCCACGCCGATTATCTGAATGTCATGTATGAGGGCTCTCCGGTCATTCTCGAACAGCGCCGCTCGGAACTCAGCGTACCAGTCGTGACCTATGAAACGACCTCGAGCGTGCAGGCAGAACCCAATCCCGGCGATCCGAACCTCGGCCGCGTCGGCGAGGTTGATCCGCCGCAATCGGTGATCACCTACATTGACGAACATCCCGCAGACACCGTCACCTATGACGGCGACATAGCCGTCGGCAGCGTGTTGCCGTCGGATACACGTCTCGTCGAAATTCCGGACTATCAATATCGTTATGTCCGGGTGAACGACGTGCCGGTTCTGGTCGAACCTTCGACGCGACGGATCGTTTACGTCTATCAGTAAACGCACGGCGCACATAAATAGACGGATGAAGAGCGCGGAGTTTCCGCGCTCTTTTTTATTTCCGGTAAAGGCCACTCAGGATTCCAGTTGCACCCGCACCCGCGCCATATTATCCACCGCAACAGAAAATGATCGCGGCATTCTCCCGAGCGGACGCATTTTCGGCTATGTTTACAGAATATTGGCGCATCGACGCCTGTCAGCCTATGATCAGACAGCCGCAGAATATGAAGGAACCGCAGTGCCACCGCAATCGCTCAAAACCGCAGCCGCCAGGCAGACACCGGCACTCCCGAAGGTTGACGACGGCAAGATCGACTTCGACACGATCGAGGCGCTGTTTTTCGCCTATCGCGATTTCGTCTCCGATCCCGATGTCATTCTGTCGAAACTGGAATATGGGCGGGCGCATCACCGGGTGGTCTATTTCGTCAGCCGGCAGCCGGGCATGACGGTGGCGGATCTGCTCGATACGCTGCAGATTACCAAGCAGAGCCTTGCCCGTGTGCTGAAGCAATTGATCGATGACGGTTACATTCGCCAGATGGCAGGCCCGGAAGACCGCCGCCAGCGCAGGCTTTACCCCACGCTGACGGGCCGTGAACTGGCGCTGGCGCTGAGCGAGCCGCAGTCGCGCCGCATCGACCGCGCGTTGGAAGGTCTCGGGCCGGACGCCCGCGCCTGCGTGCGCAAATTCCTGGCGCAGATGCGCAGCCCGACGACGACCACCACCGTGGAGGACGAGTGACGATGGCGACAGCACCGACCAAACGTCCACCGGCGGATGACGATGCCGCCCACCTCCTGATCGTCGACGACGATGCCCGCATCCGCGATCTTCTGCAGCGCTTTCTGGGCGACAAGGGCTATCGCATCTCCGTGGCGGCCGATGCCGCCGAAGCACGGCGCAAAATGGTGGGCATACGTTTCGATCTGCTCATCCTCGACGTGATGATGCCCGGCGAAAACGGACTTTCGCTGACCCGCTCGCTGAACGAGGACAAATCCGTGCCGGTCATCCTTCTGACCGCCCGCTCGGAAGCGGATTCGCGCATCGCCGGGCTGGAAGCGGGAGCGGATGATTATCTCGCCAAACCCTTCGACCCGCGCGAGCTCGTGCTGCGCATCAACAACATCCTGCGGCGCAATACCTCGCCCGATACGCCCAAGATCGAACAGATCATGTTCGGGCCCTACAGCTTCTCCATCCCCAAAAAGGAATTGCGGCGCGGTCCCGAAACGATCCGCCTGACGGATCGCGAGCAGGAGATCATGCTGCTTTTTGCGCTGCGCGCCGGCGATACCATTCCCCGCCATGAGCTGGTGGAAGCGGAATCGGAAGTGGGCGAAAGAACCATCGACGTGCAGATCAACCGTCTTCGCCGCAAGATCGAGGACGACCCTGCCAATCCTGTCTATCTGCAAACGGTGCGCGGCATCGGTTACCGCCTGAGCGTGGACTGACGAGCACCCAACGAAGGGCGAACGCACGGCCATGGCGAGCCTCGATTTTCTCAGCACGGTCAGAAACAGCGGCGTGGCCAAGGCCTGGCGCATGTCGGGCAGATGGCTGCGCCACTGGCTGCCAACCGGCCTCTACACCCGTTCGCTGCTCATCATCATCCTGCCGATGATCCTGCTTCAGGGCGTGGTCGCGGCGGTCTTCATGGAACGCCACTGGCAGCTCGTGACGGAACGCCTCTCCTCCGCCGTAACGCGCGATATCGCCGCGATCATCGAACTTCTGCAGACGGACCCGGAGGAAGACGACTATCAACGCGTCATCCGCATCGCCCGCGACAAGCTGGGTCTGAGCGTCTATATCGAACCGAAGGCGGATCTGCCTGCTCCTAGACCTGAGCCGCTGTTTTCGATCCTCGACAGGATTCTGGCGGATCAGTTAACGCAGCAGATCGGCCGACCGTTCTGGATCGACACCTATGGCAATGGTTCATTGGTCGAAATCCGCGTCCAGCTGGAAGACAAGACACTGCGCGTCTTTACCAGCCGCAGCGCGGCCTATGCCTCCAACACCCATATCTTCCTTGTCTGGATGGTCGGGGCGTCACTGGTGCTGATCGCCATCTCCATCCTCTTCCTGCGCGGGCAGATCAAACCCATCGAAGCGCTCGCCAAGGCGGCGGAAAACTTCGGCAAGGGCCAGAAGATCAGCGGCTATTCCCCGCGCGGTGCGGATGAGGTGCGGCGCGCCGGCCTCGCCTTCATCCTGATGCGCGAGCGTATCGAGCGGCAGATGGAGCAGCGCACCGCCATGCTGAACGGCGTCAGCCACGACCTGCGCACCATCCTCACCCGCTTCAAGCTGCAACTGGCGCTCGCGGGCGACAATCCCGACCTCGAGGGGCTCGACAAGGATGTCGAGGACATGCAGTCGATGCTGGAGGCCTATCTGACCTTTGCCCGTACCGATGTCGAAGAGGATGTCGGCACGCTGGAGCTTCCGGCCCTTCTTGAAAAAATCGGCCATGATTTCGAGCTGCACGGCAAGAAATTCAGCTACGAGCTTTATAATATCGAGCGGATCATCGCGCGGCCGAACGCACTGTCCCGGCTCGTCGCCAATCTGGCTGAAAATGCGCGGCGCTACGCCAGCAATCTCCACATCGATATCCGCAAGGCGCCACGCTCCATCATCATGACCTTTGACGATGACGGGCCGGGCATTCCGGAGAACTCACGCGAGGATGTGTTCAAGCCGTTCTTCCGGCTGGACGAGGCGCGCAACCTCAATGCTTCGGGCACTGGCCTTGGCCTTTCCATCGTTCGCGATATCGCCCGCAGCCATGGCGGCGATGTGACGCTCGATGAAAGCCCGATGGGTGGATTGCGGGTAATCGTCAAAATTCCGGCTTAAAACACCGGATCGAAAAGTGTGTCACGGACTTGCGGTTTCCGTCACTCCGGCACTGAGCCGTCGTGTTCCATCAGCACATTTTCTCGCCGTTCGGCACTAGCCGTTCAACGGCGGCAAGCACGATATCGCCATTGGCATCGGCAAAACCGAGCGTCAGGACCTCGGACCGGAAAGGGCCGATCTGGCGCGGCGGAAAATTCACCACGCCCAGAACCTGCCGGCCGACAAGGCTTTCCAGCGTATAATGCACCGTGATCTGCGCCGAAGATTTCTTGACGCCGATCTCCGGCCCGAAATCGATCTTCACCTTGAAAGCAGGCTTGCGCGCCTCAGGAAAAGGCTCGGCCTCAATGATGGTGCCGACGCGAATATCGACCTTTTCGAAATCGGCATAGGAAATTTCACCGCTCATGGCCCGCCCCTTCAGCCCGCCAGCTCTTCGGCGCGCGTTTTCGCGGCAGCGACCGCCCTATCGAACAGGGGCTGCATGCCGTCTTCGGCCATCAGCACGGACAGCGCCGCAGCCGTGGTGCCGCCCGGCGAGGTCACATTCTGGCGCAGGCGCGCCGCCTCGTCGGAGGATTGATGCAGCAGCTCGCCGGCGCCGGCCACGGTCTCGCGCGCCAGACGCATGGCCACATCCGCGGGCAGACCGGCCTTGCGGCCGGCTTCGGCCATGCATTCCACAAGATAGAAGACATAGGCCGGGCCACTTCCCGAAACCGCGGTCACCGCGTCGATATCGCTTTCGGCATCCACCCATTCGACCGGGCCGCTGACTTTCAGCAGCCCGTCCACCACCGTTTTAAGCTCCGGCGTCACTAGCTCGTTGGCATAGGCCCCCGTTACGCCGCGGCCGACCATGGCCGGTGTGTTGGGCATGGCACGCACGGCGGCAACCTTGCCGAAATGCGAAACGAACGTGCCGATGGTGGTGCCCGCCGCAATGGAAACGACGACCGTATTCGGGCCCAGCAGGGGTTTCAGTGAGGGTAGTACGGCTTCCATCATCTGCGGCTTCACCGCCACGAAAAGAATACCGGCCTTCACACCCTCGGGCACGCTTTCGCTATGGGTGGCTCCGGCTTCCGCAATCGTCGTCCGCATGGCGTCGGAAGGGCGCGGATCGATGACGATGACCTGCGATCCCGGCACGCCCTTTTTCAGCCAGCCTGAAAGCAGAGCGCCGCCCATATTGCCGGCGCCCACCAGGACGAGCGGCCCGGAAGCCTTATATACCATCTTACGCTTCTCCGACGGTCTCGAACATGACCGCTTCGATTGCACTTTTCGCATCCAGTCCCGACCAGACGACGAACTGGAATGCCTGATAATATTGTTCGCAGGCCTCCAGCGCGCTGGAAAGCAGCACTTCCACCTGCTGGTTGTTCGGTTCGGCGCCGCCCGCCAGAAGCAGGGACTGGCGGAAGATCACCACATCTTCCTGCCGCCACAGATCGAAATGCCCCATCAGCACCTGACCGTTGACTTGGGATAGCAGACGAATGACTTCGTTGACGCGCTGGTCCGGCACCTTGATGTCGAAGGCGCAGGCAAGATGCAGCGCCTCGAACTCTTCCATCCATGAAAAGGAAACGTGATAGTCGGCCCAGTGACCGGCGACGGTCATGGCGATCTCATCTTCGCCCGAACGTTCGAACGACCAGTCGTTCGAGGCCGCGACGATCTCGATCATGTCCACGGGATTGGACTGACGCTCAATTTCAAATTCTATCAGACTCATGCGGCACCTTCTCAGCCGGTAGGAATGTCCTGTTTTGAACGCCGGGCACAAAACGCACATACAAACCGGGATAAACATTTGAGACGATTGCCCGACACCACCAGAATTACGCATTCACCCTGTCTGGAGCTTACCAGGTCTTTTCGAATCATCATTTAAAATCAGTGTATAATGGCCGAGTCCTGCTGCCACCCCTTCCCCGCCATTTTTGCTTTTTGAACAGTGGATATCTCCTCCCCCATCACCTCAGGCGAGATACATAAGCGACTCTGCCGATTGCGTTTTTTGGAAGTGTCCACAGGCCCCAAAAAATTCGCGCAGGAGGGATGTTTTTAACAACCGGGAGTCATTTCGGGCGGAATGGGCCGAAAACAAAAAGTCCCGGAATCGCAAGCGATCCGGGACCCATCGAAAAAAGCGTTCAAAAATCAGTCCTTGGCGGCGGAAAGCTTCGCTTCCAGAGCCTCGATACGGGCACGCAGCGCGTCGTTTTCATCACGCGCTTGAATGGCCATTTCGCGAACGGCATCGAATTCCTCGCGCCGGACGACGTCCAGACTGTTCAGCCAGCGATCCGCTTGGGCGTGAAAAGCTGCTTCGGCTTCCTTGCGCACACCCTGCGCTGCGCCGGCCGCATCGGTCATCAGCTTGGCGAATTCATCCAGAAAACGGTTGGTGCCTGTCGTGCTCATGGCGCTCATCCTTCGTCGGTTCAGGGGCATCGTCTTGCCCGCTGTTGCTAGCCTTCAGGTAGGCACTCCATCGCCGCCTTGCAAGCGAAATCGAAAAATCGCAAGAGCTTGCATGGCCTTTGCTATCTTAAGCCGCAGCTTGAAGAATCACCTTGACCGCCGCCATCGCAATCGCCATTTTCCTTGGCGTCAGGGAGACCGGTGAGCATCATCGCCCGGCCCCTTGAGGCAATGGCTCGTTCCGTTGTCCGCCCCGCAACGATGACGGAATATACGGATTGTTAGCCGCTCCCACCCAACTCGCCATCATGCCCTTCCCCAATATCGATCCGGTAGCGCTGTCCCTCGGCCCGCTCTCGATCCACTGGTACGGCATCGCCTATGTCGCGGGCATCATGCTCGGCTGGTTTTATGCCCGCCGCCTCGCCCGCACGGACCGCCTGTGGCCGAACGAGACGTCGCCGATTTCGGCGCAGCATCTTGACGATTTCATCCTCTGGGCAGCCGGCGGCATCGTACTCGGCGGGCGCATCGGCTACATCCTGTTTTACGATCTCGCCGCGGTCGCCGCCAATCCCATCAGGGCAATCGAGATATGGAACGGCGGCATGTCGTTCCATGGCGGGCTGATCGGCACCACCATCGCCATGATCCTCTTCGCCCGCAAGAACGGCATTCCGGTCTGGAGCATGTTCGACATCGTCGCGGCCGTAGCACCCATTGGCCTGCTGTTTGGGCGCATCGCCAATTTCATCAACGGCGAATTGTGGGGGCGCATCGCCGACGTGCCGTGGGCGGTCGTCTTCCCGACCGGCGGCCCCTTCGCGCGGCACCCGAGCCAGCTTTATGAAGCCGGTCTCGAAGGCCTCGTGCTCGTCATCGTTCTTGCAATCGCCATCTATGCATTCAGGGCGCTGAAGACGCCCGGCGTCGTCACCGGTATCTTCGTCTGCGGTTACGCGCTGTCGCGCATCTTCGTGGAGTTCTTCCGCGAGCCGGACGCCCAGATCGGCTATCTCGCCGGCAACTGGCTGACCATGGGGATGGTGCTCTCCACGCCGATGTTCGCCCTCGGCCTCTGGGCGGTTCTGCGGGCGCGCAGCGCGGCTAAAAGCGCCTGAACGGTATGACCCGCCATGACGACACCGCTCGCGCAACGCATCAAATCACTTATCCGGCTTAACGGTCCGCTTAGCGTTACCGACTTCTTCTCGCTCTGCCTCGCTGACCCGGAGCACGGTTATTACAGGAGCCGCGAGCCCTTCGGCCGTTCGGGCGATTTCATCACCGCACCTGAAGTCAGCCAGCTTTTCGGCGAAATGCTCGGCGTTTTCGTGGTTCATGCCTGGCAGAGGCACGGCGCGCCCATGGAAACGCAACTGGTGGAAATCGGCCCCGGCCGCGGCACCATGATGTCGGACATGCTGCGCGTCATCCGCCGCATCGCACCGCCGCTTTACGAGACGATGCGGGTGCATCTGGTGGAAACCAGCCCCCGCCTTTCCGCCATCCAGAAGGAAACGCTGGCCGCACATGCGGACAGACTGACCTGGCATGACAGTTTCGACGACGTGCCGGAAGGTTTCCTGCTCCTCGTCGCCAACGAGCTTTTCGACGCCATTCCGATCCGGCAATTCATAAAAACACCACAGGGTTTCCGCGAACGGGTCGTCAGCCTCGACGCCAATGACGAACTTGTGTTCTCGACCGGGCTTGCCGGCATAGACCCGGCTTTGCTGCCGCCGCAGCCGGAACGGCAGCCGATTGGCGCCATATTCGAGATTTCGCCTGCCCGCGAAGCCGTGATGACCGCGATCTGCCAGCGCCTCTCCGTCCATGGCGGCACGGCGCTCGCCATCGATTACGGCCATCTGGTCGGCAGCTATGGCGATACGTTGCAGGCCATGCGCAACCATGCCTTCGACCCGGCGCTTGCGCATCCCGGCGAAGCCGATCTCACCAGCCATGTCGATTTCGAAAGCCTCGTGAAAACAGCCGAAGCAACCGGCGTACACGTCAACGGCACTTTGAGACAGGGCGACTTTCTCTATGGCCTCGGTCTGAAGGAACGCGCGGCCGCGCTTGCCGCCAAAGCCACGCCCGACCAGACTCTGGAAATCGCCGAAGCGGTCAACCGCCTCGCCGGCGAAGGGGCCGGCAAGATGGGGGAACTTTTCAAGGTCATCGCCGTTTCAAGTCCCGCGCTTCATCTCCTGCCGTTTCGCGCGGTGGATTGACAGCGCAATCACCTCTGGGCCAACATCGCCGCGACACACGAAGCAGGCACACTGCATCACACACGCCGCGCAACGCCGCGGCAACCGGAAACATCTCGCTTAACCGTACTTCACTGGCCAACAGCGATATTCTCCAAGGAACTCCCGCACCATGCAGAACGCAACGCTGCCGCTCCCCATCCAGAGTCCCCTGCTCGCCGACTATAGCAAAAACCGTATCCGCCACGGTTTTTTCACCCGGCAGGGCGGGGTGTCGGAAGGGCTTTATCAGGGCCTGAATGTCGGCCTCGGCTCGCATGACGAACCGGAACGGGTGCAGGAAAACCGCCGGCGCGTAACGCAATGGTTCGGCCTGTCGGCGGAGCGCCTCGCCACCGTGCACCAGATCCATTCCCCCGATGTCCTCGTGGTCGATGAGACCTATGACGGCAGCCGCCCGCAGGCCGACGCCATGGTAACCGCGACACCGGGTTTCGTGCTTGGCGTGCTGAGCGCCGATTGCGGCCCGATCCTTTTTGCCGATGCGCAGGCGGGCGTCGTGGGTGCGGCCCATGCCGGCTGGAAGGGCGCATTGTTCGGTGTGCTCGAAAACACCATCGAGGCCATGACGAGGCTCGGCGCCAGCCGTGAACGTATCGCCGCCTCGCTCGGTCCTTCGATCAGCCAGGATAATTATGAGGTCGGGCCGGAATATGTGGCGCGCTTTACCGATATCGATCCGGCCTATGCGAATTATTTCGCCGGGGCGGACAAGCAGGGACACGCGCTGTTCGACCTCAAGCAATTCACCATAGACCGCCTGACCAAGGCCGGCGTGAAGGCGGAAAATCTCGGCCTCTGCACCTATCCCGACGAAGAGCGCTTCTATTCCTACCGCCGCACCACCCACCGCGCCGAACCCGATTACGGCCGGCAGATTTCCGCAATCGCAATTCTGGAGGACTGATATGGCCCTGCACTTCGAGCTTTCGGAATTCGATGCCCGCCGCGAGCGGCTGCTCGCGAAAATGGCCGAGGAGAAGCTGGACGCCCTGCTGCTTTTTGCGCAGGAAAGCATGTATTGGCTGACCGGCTATGACACATTCGGCTACTGCTTCTTCCAGACGCTGGTGGTCAAGTCGGATGGCTCCATGACGCTTCTCACCCGCTCGGCCGATCTGCGGCAGGCCCGCAATACCTCCATCATCGAGAATATCCTGATCTGGGTCGACCGGCCCAATGCCGACCCGACGCTCGATCTCAAGAACCTGCTGAGCGATCTCGACCTGCTGGGGGCAAAGATCGGCGTCGAATACGACACGCACGGCATGACCGGCCGCGTCGCCCGCCTGCTGGACAACCAGCTCGCCAGCTTTTGCCAGATGAGCGACGCTTCCTATCTGGTCAGCACCCTGCGGCTCGTCAAAAGCCCGGCCGAGATCGCCCATGCGCGCAAGGCGGGCCAACTGGCCGATGCGGCGCTGGACGCGGCGTTGCCGCTCATCAGGCCCGGCGCGGACGAGGCCGCAATTCTCGCGGCCATGCAGGGAGCGGTTCTGGCCGGCGGCGGCGATTACCCCGCCAATGAATTCATCGTCGGTTCCGGCGCGGACGCGCTGCTGTGCCGTTACAAGGCCGGCCGCCGCAGGCTCGACGACAAGGATCAGCTGACGCTGGAATGGGCCGGCGTCAGCGCGCATTACCATGCCGCCATGATGCGCACAGTGGTGATCGGCGAACAGGATTTCCGCCAGAAGGAGCTTTACAGCGCCTGCCTGCAAAACCTCACCGCCATCGAAGAGGTGCTGCGACCGGGCAAGAGCTTCGGCGATGTCTTCGACGTGCATGCCCGCGTGATGGATGAACGCGGCTTGACCCGCCACCGGCTGAACTCCTGCGGTTATTCGCTGGGCGCGCGCTTCTCGCCGTCCTGGATGGAGCACCAGATGTTCCACGCCGGCAATCCGCAGGAGATCACCGCCGACATGACGCTCTTCGTGCATATGATCGTGATGGATTCCGATTCCGGCACAGCCATGACGCTCGGCCAGACCTATCTGACCACCGACGGCGCACCGGAGCCGCTCTCGCGCCACAACCTCGATCTTCTCACAGCTTAAATCGCTGCCGGGTTTGACAGAGCGGGAAAACCGCCCTTACATTGCGCCACCTTGGGCAAGAAGGAGCGGAACATGAGAGGGAAAATCGCATGAGCCGGACGGGGTTCACCCCCCTTTTTCCGGCCATCATTGTTCCAGCGATGATGCTGGCCCTGTCAGGCTGCAACACGACGGAAGCGCTGACACCGCAGGTGGATGTCGGCCACAATGCCTCGCAATCGACACCCGTGACCCAGGGCGATCTCGACCAGATGGCCGCCGCCGCCGACCGCGCACCGACGGGCGCTCCGGCAACCGCAACATCCGTTCCCGCCTATGCACCGCAAAACTCGTTGCAGGCGCAGGCACAGGCGCTGTCCAACGGCAGCCAGTATGGCGAGCCGCTTCGCCAGAACCAGACCGCAACCCAGCCACCCGCCGCCGCTCAACCCGCCCCCGCGCAGCAGACGGCATCGCTTGCGCCCGCCTCTTCCGCAAACTCCATCCGCTTCCTGCCGATCATCGGAGCCCCGGTTCAGGCCGTGACGCCGCTGTCGCGCCAGCTCGGGGCCGAAGCGCGGGCGAAGGGGCTGACCATCCGGGCCTCAAACGACAATTCGGCCGAAAACATCCTGAAGGGATATTTCTCCGCCTTTGCCGATGGCGCCAAGGTCAATGTCGTTTACGTCTGGGACATTCTGGACGCCAATGGTGTGCGGCTTCACCGCCTGCAGGGGCAGGAAACGGTGGCGGCAAAAGGCGGCGATCCATGGGCCGCCGTGACCGACAGGGTCATGCAGGATATCGCTGCAAAAACGCTCAACGACTATTCGTCATGGAAGCAGTCTCAACAGGGATGAGGTGAAAACGGCGGGAGAAGTCACAGAGATTTCACGAAAATCATTGCGAAAGCGCGGAGTCCTCTTGCAATCGGAAGCAACAGCGCTATTAAGGCGCGCATGGCAACAAGGCGTATCCGGCAAAGGCTTTTCAGCCGGATGTTCCTCCCCTTGAACGACGCTTGGTTACGGTGGATTGAGCCCCGTGATGCAAGGCGATGGCATGGAAACAGGCGGCCGCAATGAAGGTTTTCGCAGGCAATTCGAACCGGCACCTTGCCGAAGCGATCTGCAAGTATCTTAACGTTCCTCTCGGAAATGCCACTGTAAAGCGGTTTGCTGACCAGGAAATATTCGTAGAAATCAGCGAGAACGTGCGCGGCGAAGACGTTTTCATCGTCCAGTCCACCTCCTTCCCGGCAAACGATCACCTGATGGAACTGCTCATCATGATCGATGCCATGCGCCGCTCCTCTGCCAAGCGTATTACCGCGGTGCTTCCCTATTTCGGTTACGCCCGCCAGGACCGCAAGGCCGGCCCCCGCACCCCGATTTCCGCCAAGCTCGTCGCCAATCTGATCACCGAAGCCGGTGCCGACCGCGTTCTTACCCTCGATCTCCATGCCGGCCAGATCCAGGGCTTCTTCGATATCCCCACCGACAATCTCTTCGCAGCGCCCATTCTGGCCCGCGACGTGAAGGACCATTACGACACCAACAATGTCATGGTGGTTTCGCCCGACGTTGGCGGCGTGGTTCGCGCCCGTGCACTCGCCAAGCGTCTGGACTGTCTTCTGGCCATCGTCGACAAGCGTCGTGACCGTCCGGGCGAATCCGAAGTCATGAACGTCATTGGCGATGTCTCCGGCAAGGACTGCATCCTCATCGACGACATCGTCGATTCCGGCGGCACGCTCTGCAACGCCGCTGAAGCGCTGCTGAAAAAGGGCGCCACCAGCGTCACAGCCTATATCACCCACGGCGTGCTTTCCGGCGGCGCGGTTGCCCGTGTTGCTTCCTCGAAGCTGCGCGAACTCGTCATCACCGATAGCATCCAGCCGACCACCGGTGTCCAGTCCGCGCATAATATCCGCGTGGTCAGCACCGCAGGCCTGCTCGGCGAAGCGATCAACCGCACCGCACAGGAACAGTCGGTTTCCGGCCTGTTCGACTGAGCAGCTGCGGCAAACCTCGGCAATCATTCTAGGGTCTGGCGAATTGCCGCCCGGTTTAGATTTCCGGGCAGGCTGCGGTCTATCTTGAAATCGCTGGTTCCCTCGATGTCATCCTCGGCCCTGTGCCGAGGACCTAGTCATGTTAAATAAATCAACAGGTCGCAGATCCTCGAGACAAGTCCGAGGATGACGCAGGAGTGTCTGGCGCGCTTCGCCATTCACCTCATTAAAGCGAACTCCGAAGTTCCTCTTAAGACGATGCCGCACCCGCATCCGGCGGCCGTTGCAGACGTGAGGCTGCGGCCTTGATTTTCGGCCACCAGCGCCGAACCCGGGTCAGAACAGCATGGCGACCGTTACGCCAGATGCTGACCGTATCGGCTGTAACCGCATCGCCGGTAAACAGATGGCGATGACGTCCGATCACCAGCGCCCGGTAGAGAAATAGTGTCGTTAGAGCGGAAAACAGGATGGACATCACCACATCGCTGAGGAAATGCCCCCCGGCCGCGATGCGCAAGCCGGACATGAGAACGATCATGCCGGCCGCGATGCCTCCCATCATCAACCGTCCGCGCCGTTGCAGCCGGGGCCAGACGAGCACGCAGAGCGGCAGGAAGAAACTGGCGATCAGCGCGGTTTCGCCGGAAGAAAACGAGCAGTTCGAATAACATTGCGCACTGTACTGGAACGGCGGCGTGAAAAGCTGCTGCCCGCCGAATTCGGTGACGCTGAACGGGCGCGCGCGACCGATGGTCGCCTTCAGTACTCCATTGACCAGAAGCCCGGCGCAGAGGAACACCGGCCCGCACAGAAAGGCCCAGACCCGCCAGCCGGTTCTCTGCATCGTGCCCAGCCGAAGATTGCCGACAAGGATCACGAAAGCCAGAAGGGTGGCAAGCTCCGTACCTTCGCGCAGCGTATCCCGCAACCATTCGGGAAACGGCTCACGGCCGGACCATGGCTGCTCGACGGGCGAGAAAAACAGGGCGGAGAATCTGAGATCGATCGAGGGAAAGGTCGCGAACAGGATGACGAGCGCCAATGTCGCGAGTGTCACCCAGATCGTGATCCGCATATGCGAAAGATCATTGTCCATTGCTGCCCTCCGGCATGCATCGCGGCAGCAGGCGCCAGAGACCGATTTCCCTGCCCTCGAGGAAACCCGGCCCGGCGGTCCAGCGGGCGACCGGAGCCTCGCCGGCAAGGCAGGCCGGCAGGCCATCCACACTTCCCAGGAACAGGGGATTTTTCGCCTCGCCCGGTTTCAGCGGGTAAAGAAGCGCATAGTGACTGGAAGGCACGCCGGTCTCGGGCAGCGCGCGCGTCATCACCTGCTTCTCATCCCGAAGCTGATAAAAAAGCTCGGCAAGTATCGAACGGTCGGTAGCGACGATGGCGTCCGCACCCGCCTCGCGCGCCCGTGACAGGCCGGTCGACACCAGCTCGGCGCGCCCGAGGTACCGCGCCATCGCCAGTTCTCCTTTCGGCAGGCGCAATTGCGTTCCGGCAATGGTCATCAGCGGCAGCGCGACGGCCACGATGCCGCCGAGCACAAGCGTGGACATGGTAAGCCAACGCCGCGACGCCAGGACCGGCACCGCCAGCAGCACGCCGGCCGCATAGGCCCCGACCGCCCAGTTGGCGAGCGCCCGTGACATCAAACCCTGCGCGGTAATCAGCAGAACGATCGGCACCGAAAGAGCGACCAGCGCCCGGGTTTCGGCATTTTTCGCACGAATTGTTGCGACGATCATGCCGACGAAAACGAACGGTCCGACCACGCCCGCCTGGGAGAAGAAGAATTCCAGCGCGGAACCGATCTTCAGCTGGACGCCATGCCAGTTCGCATTATCCGCCGTATGGCGTGCGGTCATGAAATCGTGCGCCGCGTTCCACCACAGATTGGGCGCGATGACGGCAACGCAGACGAGCGCAGCAATGACCGCGTCACGCAGCCGGATGCGCCATGCCTCACAGAGCCAGCCGGCGGCGATGAAGCAGGGCAGAAAATAGATCATCGCATATTTCGACATCAGACCAAGGCCGAAGCAGAGACCGAGGGCGATGCTCCAGCCCAACGCCGCCCTGCACTCGTGGCGGGCCAGCGCAAGTTTCCGTACGCAGATCATCGACAGCACGATGAACAGCATCATCGGCGTATCGGTCGAGATCAGCAGGCTGCCGAGCGTTACGGCCGGCAGGGTTACATAGATAAGGGCGGCCAGGCATGCCAGCCTGACATCGTAGATCATGCGGCCGAGCGCAAGGATGGCCGCCGCCGCGACGCCATGCACCACGGGCGCGGCCAGCCGAACCTGAAACGTGCCCTCACCGCCGCCCAGAACGGTTGCCGCGCGAATGAGCCAGCCGATCAGGGGCGGCTTGGAATAGGCGCCGAGCGCCATCTCCCTGCCCCATAGCCAATATTGCGCCTCATCGACGAAAAGGTCGGTGCGGTTGAAGGCCAGCCCAACGACGCGCAACGCGGTTACAAGGACAATCGCCGCGAATGCAAATGTCAGCCACCGGCGCTCATCGCCTGCCTGCTCGTAAGGCAGGGTCGCCGCCTCATGCATGCTGGCGGCGTTCTGCATGAATCAACCAGAGATTTCGGGCATAGATGAAAAGGCCGGACGCCTGACCCAGAATGAACACCGGATCGCGCCGCCAGATGGCGTAGGAAAGCAGCACCAGACCGCCGAGAACGGAAAAATACCAGAAGGCCACCGGAATGACCGAGCGGTTCGCCCGTTCCGAAGAAATCCATTGAACCAGAAAACGCATGGTAAACAGCATCTGGCCCATGAAGCCGGTGCAGACCCACAGAAATTCCTTCCAGCTGTTCACATGCAGCATGGACCATAAAGCCGGTGCATTCACGGCGATGTCTCCGTTTTGAAAGTTTCAGCCCAGCTTGAGCGCTTGCGCCGGCGCAGCAGCCAGGCGACGCCGATCAGGTCGTGGATGCCGACAAGCGCGCGGCCGATATTGGTGTAATGGGAGTTCCCGTGCAGCCGCGCCCGGTGCGTGACGTCGACATGGGTGACCTGCCAGCCGTCGCGATTGAACAGCGCCGGGAAATAGCGGTGGTGATGATCGAAATAGGGCAAGGCGAGATAGGCGTCGCGGCGGAAGGCCTTGAGCCCGCAGCCGGTGTCGCGCGTCCCGTCCTTTAAGATCCGCGCCCGAAGCCCATTGGCGAAGCGGGAGGAAAGACGTTTTCCAAGCGTATCGCGCCGACCGACACGCTGGCCGGCCACAAGACCGAGCCGGCTGGGAGCGCCTGCGGAGAGAAGCGGCGCGAGAAGAGCCGGCAGATTGTCCGGCGGGTTCTGCCCGTCTCCATCCAGCATGCAGATGACAGGCGCACGCGCCGCCTGCACACCGCTGTGGATCGCCGCAGACTGTCCGCCCTGACGATCATGCCGGACGAGCCGCAGCATCGGGTAACGATCGCCAAGCGCAAGCACCGCATCGACCGTGCCGTCCGAAGATGCGTCGTCCACCACCACGATCTCGAAGGCGCCGACGGGCTGGCAGGCGGCAAAAATCTCCGCCACGAGCGTTTCCACACTCGCTTGCTCATTGTGCATTGGCACGACAACGGCGAAATCCGGCCTCGGTTTCACGCTGGCTCCGTCATATCCGTCCGCACTCAGTCCGCAGACATCATTGATAGTGGCGAGAGAAGGAGCGCGGAAAGCTTGCATGAACATGAACAGCCGTTGAACTTCACTCGATATGCGCCCGTTCTATTGCAGTTTTATTACGGGAAACGCGTCAGTGGCGGCCGGCTATTTTTTCACGGCATGCGGGAAACAATCGTACAATTCCCAGCACTTTTAACGCGGACGTAAACAATTTTTGCCACGGTATGGCCACGTTTTTTGGGGGGAGGAAACAGGATGCCGGGTGTAAATCCGACTGCTGTCAAAGCTAAATCATTGTCGATAAAGGCTAAATTCGCAGCGCTCGTCACGGGCGCAACGCTGGTTTCATGTCTTTCCGTGGGGCTGTTGTCCTATGAGATGGGGAAGTCGGGACTGATCGACGCCAGCGAAATCAGGCTCGAAACGGTTGCAGGCAACCAGTCCAAGCAGCTTGATGCCTATACTTTGCGCGTCGAACAGAGCATTTCCGAACTGTCGCAGAACGCCGCGGTCGCACAGGCGCTGGAAACGATGACCACCGTTGTACCGACGGAAAGGGATGCGATCATACAGGCTTTCCGCCGCGAGGGCGTCTCCGAAGAGGAGCGCGCCTCCTTCAATGGCGAAGGCTTGCGACTGCTTTACGCCATTCGCCACGCCACCATCAACGCCGCCATCGCCAGCGTCTGGCGCAACACCCGCGTCAGCGACATCTATGTGATCGACAAGACCGGCCTCATTATTTACACTGTGACGAAGGGGAAGAACTTCCTCACCAGCGTGACAGAACCGCAGAACGCCGCGATCAAGGACCTGTTCGACCGCATCGAAGCCGGCAAGGACGGCGTCGTTAGCACCACAGGTTTCACTGGCGGCGAAAATGATTCGGCCATGATCGGCATGCCGCTCGCCGTCTCCAACTGGGGCCAGCTCCAGCGCAAGGGCGCCGTCATCATGCGCATCGCCGCTGATCGCATCGGCTCGGTGGTGACGCCCGAGGAAACCGGCAAGACCATTGATGACGCCGTTCTCCTGAGCGCCGACGGCAAACGTCGGGCCGGCGTACTCTCGGGCGGCGCTGACGCTGCGGTGTCCGAAAGCCTCGCCGCCCTTTCCAACGCAAACAACGCCGGAACGGTGATGGCGCAGACACCTACGGGCAACATCTTCTATGCCTATCGCCCGGTCTCCGTCTTCGGACAGAAACATCTTCTGGCCATCGGCCAGCAGGAAAGCAAGGTTCTCGCCGCCGCCAACGATCTCGCCTTCTGGGCGACGGTCGCGACACTGGCCGTACTTGCGATCATGACGCTGATCGGCATTTTCGTTTCCGCGAGCCTGACCAAGCCGCTGACCGGCCTTGCAGGGCTGATGGAGCGCCTGAACGGCGGTGAAAACAACATCGAGATCAAGGCCGTTTCCCGTGGCGACGAGATCGGCACCATGGCGCGCGCGCTGGAATCCTTCCGTCAGGGCATTCTGGACAAGCAGCGCATGGAAGCCGAATCCCATCGCAAGAGCGAAGAACTGGACGAAGAACGCGCCCAGCGGGAAATGGAAAAGGCAAGAAGCGCGAAAGAGCTGGAAGAGGCTGTCGAAGCACTCGCCACCGGCCTTGCCAATCTCGCGGCCGGCAGGCTCGATCTCCGCATCGACAAATCCTTCGTGCCGTCGCTCGATCATCTGCGCATCGACTTCAACAACTCCATGGCAGGCCTGGAAGCGACCATCTCCAACATCGGCGAAAGCGCCAATGCCATCCGCTCCGGCTCCGGCGAACTGAAAAGCGCATCGGAAGACCTGTCGCGTCGCACCGAACGCCAGGCCGCAGCCCTTGAGGAAGCGGCAGCGGCACTCGGAGACATGACGCAAGCCGTCAATCTCTCGCTGTCGCGCTGCAATGTCGCCGTCGAGGCGACGGCGGGCACGATGCAGGATGCGCACAAGTCCACGGCTGTCGTTAAAGAAGCGATCGTGGCGATGGAACGCATCGAAACCTCGTCGGCCAAGATCCGCCAGATCATCGATGTCATCGACCAGATCGCCTTCCAGACCAATCTGCTGGCGCTGAATGCCGGTGTGGAAGCCGCCCGCGCCGGCGAAGCCGGCAAGGGCTTTGCCGTTGTGGCGCAGGAAGTTCGCGAGCTTGCCCAGAAATCGGCAGCCGCCGCCCGGGACATCACGACGCTGATCGCCACCTCGGCGGGCGATGTGGAAAGCGGCGTGGCGCTGGTGCTGAAGACGGGTGAAAGCCTCGAGCAGATTCAGAAACGCATCCAGTCGGTCAACGACCAGATCGGCGAGATCGCCACCGCATCGCGCGAACAGTCCGGCCGCCTCAGCGAAATCAACGCCTCCGTCAACGAACTCGACCATGTAACGCAGCAGAACGCGGCCATGGTGGAGGAAACGACGGCCGCCGCCTTCTCGCTATCCAGCGAGGCGGACGGCCTGACCGAACAGGTGGGGCAGTTCTCGGTCGGCGGCCCCCGCCAACGGGACCAGCGTTACGCGGCATAAACCGCAACGAAAAAAGGCCGGAGGCAAAACCTCCGGCCTTTCTGTTTGAAGCCGGGCTCCCAGGGGCCGAAGCCCCTGGGAACACGCCGGCGATCTGGCACCACAGCCCCTCGCCGGCTTCCGGGGAGGACCTCAGAAGAAACCGACCTTGTTCGGGCTGTAGGACACGAGCAGGTTCTTGGTCTGCTGGTAATGATCGAGCATCATCTTGTGGGTCTCGCGACCGATGCCCGACTGCTTGTAGCCGCCAAAGGCAGCGCCCGCGGGATAGACGTGATAGCAATTCGTCCATACGCGGCCCGCTTCGATGCCCCGGCCGGCCCGATAGGCAATGTTGGTATCACGGCTCCAGACGCCTGCGCCCAGACCGTAAACCGTGTCATTGGCGATTTCGAGCGCCTCTTCCACCGTCTTGAAGGTGGTGACGGAAACAACCGGCCCGAAGATTTCCTCCTGGAAAATCCGCATCTTGTTGTTGCCTTCGAAGACGGTCGGCTGGATGTAATAGCCATCCTTCAGATCGCCCGTCAGCGTCTTGCGGTCGCCGCCGGTCAGAACCCTGGCGCCTTCCTTCTTGCCTATCTCCAGATAGCTCATGATCTTGTCGAACTGTTCCTGCGAGGCCTGCGCGCCCAGCATGGTCGACGGATTGAGCGGATCGTCCTGGCTGATCGCCTGAACGCGCTTGATCGCCTTTTCCATGAAGCGGTCATAGATCGATTCATGCACCAGCGCACGCGACGGGCAGGTGCAGACTTCGCCCTGATTGAGCGCGAAGAAGGCGAAACCTTCGAGCGCCTTGTCGAGGAAGGCATCGTCCTCGTTCATCACGTCGGCAAAGAAGATGTTCGGCGACTTGCCACCCAGCTCCAGCGTGATGTTGGTGACGTTATCGGCCGCATAACGCATGATTTCCTTACCGACCGAGGTGGAGCCGGTAAAGGCGATCTTGGCGATGCGGTTGCTCTGCGCCAGCGGCTTGCCGGCTTCGAGACCCGTGCCGTTGACGATGTTGAGGACGCCGGGCGGCAGCAGGTCTTCGATCAGTTCCATCACGATGAGAATCGAGGCCGGTGTCTGTTCCGCCGGCTTCAGCACCACGCAATTGCCTGCTGCAAGCGCCGGTGCGAGTTTCCACGCAGCCATCAGGATCGGGAAGTTCCACGGAATGATCTGGCCGACGACGCCGAGCGGCTCATGGAAATGATAGGCGACCGTATCGTTGTCGATTTCACCGATCGTGCCTTCCTGGGCGCGGATGCAGCCCGCGAAATAACGGAAATGGTCGATGGCGAGCGGAATATCCGCATTGGTGGTCTCGCGCAGCGGCTTGCCGTTATCCCAGGTTTCGGCCCGGGCGATGAGATCGAGATTGTCCTCGATCCGCTGGGCGATCTTGAGCAGGATGTTGGAGCGTTCGGTTATGCTGGTCTTGCCCCATTTGTCGCGAGCCTTGTGGGCTGCGTCAAGCGCGAACTCGATGTCGGATGCGTCCGAGCGCGGCACTTCGCAGATCTTGTGGCCGGTGACCGGCGAAAGATTATCCATGTAGCGGCCGGATTTCGGCTCCACCCATTTGCCGCCGATGTAATTGCCGTATTTCAGCTTGAAGGGCGCTTCGCCCGCTTTCTGCTGAACCTGAATGTTCATGATTTCATCCTCCCTGATGAAAACGATCCGCAGCGGACCGCATGAGAGGAAGGTGGGCCTAGATGGCGCGGTTCGGTAGAGGGGCGGCGCGGTTCCGCAGCGCACATTGTCTCACATCTGCGACAAAGGCACCTCGATCCGGCATGATTGGCCGGAACGCACCCGCACGCACCTTAGTGCACGTCGAATTTCTTCATCTTGCGGTGAAGCGTGGCGCGGCTGATGCCGAGCAGCGAAGCGGCCTGCGTGACATTGCCGTTGGTGCGCGACAACACGCGCCGCAGCGCCGAGCGCTCCGCTTCCGCAAGATCGGAACCGCCATCGTGGCGCTGTTCCTGAAGAACATCGGCGGCGGGCAGTCCCTGTGCGATGCGGGCGTCGTCCAGCTTCAACGCAAGGCGTGCGGCACGGGTCGCACCCAGCACGAGATCGTCCTGATCTACGGCGAGCAGCGACAGCGCCGCGCCGAAACCGCTCGGGACGACGACGATGCGCGCACCCGGAAAGGCGCGGCGGAAAAGATTGCCCTCGATGCGCTGTGCCGCATCCTTCACCGCCTGGGTGACGAAGGAGAAAGTCATCTCGTTGATGTCGTCGCGGCAGGTGGAAATATCGAGCGCGCCCGTCACCCGGCCGGTATGATCGCGGATGGGAGCCGTGGTGCAGCAGAGTTCGGTATTCGACGTGAAGAAATGCTGATCGCGGTAGACCACCACCGAGCGCTCATCCACCAGTGCCGTGCCGATACCGTTGGTGCCCACGCTTTCTTCGCTCCAGACCGCCCCGGACCAGAGGCCAAGCGCCCGGAAATCACGATCATCGCCAGAGGCGCCGCGCCGCTCCAGCGCAACGCCCTGCGCGTCGGTCAAAAGCAGGCAGCAGCCGGATCTGCCGACGCTTTGGAAAATGCGGTCGAGTTCATCCGTGCTTTCGGCAATCAGGCCGGCCGCACTTTCGCGGGCGCGGCGGAACTCATATTCGCTGAGAAAGATCGGCTTGCGGTTTTCCTCCGGTGCAAGATGATGTTTGACCATGCAGCGACGCCAGGAGGCGACAATCGGAGAACTTGCGGCTGCAGAACGATGGCGCGCGGTTTCATACACGCGTTCCGCATGGGCGATGTCTGTCGGCATACGCTCCTCCCAAAGCTTTTCGGCGATGGTGCGCTGGAAGCGGCCATGTTTCAACAAAAAATTTCGCGACCGGCCTTGCCGGGCGCAGCCGCAGGCGCCGCCGGACTATCGGACCGCCTTGAAATAACGCCGGCCGGCGGTCACGTCCGTTTCATCCTCGGCCGAGAGGAACGTATCGTCCACGAGATTGGCGATGGAGGTCAGCGGACCGGGCTTGCCGAAAAAGAAGCCCTGCACCTGCAGGCAACCTTCACGCCGCAGAAACTCGATATGGGCCTTGGTTTCGACCCCTTCCGCAAGCACCGGAATATTGAGGCTGTGCGCCAGAATGAGCGTCGAGCGAACGATCGCCTCAGACTGCACGTTGGTCGACAGGCCATCGATGAAAGCGCGGTCGATCTTGATCTTGTCGAAGGGGAAGCTCTGCAGCGTCGAAAGCGAGGAATAGCCCGTGCCGTAGTCATCCATGGCGATCTTGACGCCGAGCGACTTGAGTTTGCGGATGGTGACGAGCGCGTGGCGATGGTCGGCGATGATGCTGCCTTCGGTAATTTCCAGCTCGAGCCTTTCCGGTGCAAGCCCCGTCTCGGCGAGAATTTTCTCAACCTTGTCGGGGAAATCATTATCCGCAAGCTGCTGCGGCGCGACGTTAACGGCAATGGCGAGTGACTTTTTCCACCGCGCAGCCTGCGCGCAGGCTTCTCTCAGAACCCATTCGCCCAGTTCGACGATAAAGCCGGTCTGTTCGGCGATCGGAATGAATTCGGTCGGCGAGACCATGCCCCGTTCGGGATGGTTCCAGCGCAAAAGCGCTTCAAAACCGACGATGCTGCCGCTTTTGGTGTCGTTCTGCTGCTGGTAATAAAGCTCGAACTCGTTATTGGCGAGGCCGCTGCGCATGGCGACGGCCAGCACGTTGCGCTCACGCGCGGCCTCGTCCATGGATTTGTCGTAAAAGCATATGGTGTCCGAAGTACCGCTTTTTGCCCGGTACATGGCGACATCCGCCTGGGCCATCAGCGTATCGGCATCGATGGAGCCGGTATTGCGAACCGATATGCCGACGCTTGCGCCGACCGAAAATGTCTGTCCGTTCCATTCCACCGGCTTGCTGATCTGCTCGATCAATCGCTGGGCGAATTCCGCGCCGTCTGCGCGGGTGTAGTAGGAATGGGTCATCGCCACGAATTCATCGCCGCCCATGCGCGCCAGAAACTCTCCGGTCTTCAGCACGGAACTCGCGCGGTCGGCGATGGCGCGCAGCACGGCGTCGCCCGCCGCATGGCCATGCACGTCATTGATTTCCTTGAAACGGTCGAGATCAATGGACAGGAGCGCCGTATGCGCGCCCATCGAGACATGGCGTGTGCGGCGATTGAGATGTTCGATGAATGCCGCCCGGTTGGGAATGCCTGTCAGCGGATCGTGCAACGAAAGATGGCGATAGCGGGCAACCGCCTGCTGGGTGGACTGCGCATCGATGACATAAGTGGAAAGCCCGAGCGCCAGAAGCAGAAGCGTCACCGCAATGGCGCCTCCGCCCATGATGGCCGGCGGAAGCAGGTTTTCCGGAATGACGATGCGCGGGTCGAAGGCGAAGGACATCGACGCCATGCCGGTATAATGCATCGAGGCAATGGCGAGGATGAGAAAGGCCACCGCGCTATACTGGCAGAAACGGTTAACAGGCCGGGCAACGCGATTGACCGCAATGGCGCCCAGCACAGCTCCCAATATCAGCGAGGCGATGACATAAGCCTGATCCCAGAAAATCATGCCCTGAACATTATAGGCGGCCATACCCGTATAATGCATTGCCGCAATGCCGAGGCCGAGAACCACGCCACCAGCTTCCACCAGCACGCTGCGCCCGCCATAGGCGGAAATGCCGAGGCCGGCAGTCGTTGTGGTAATGGCAATCAGAAGCGACAGCCCGGTCAGATAGGGATCGTATCCCACATCGCCCGCCGCGACATAGCCCAGCATCGCCACGAAATGGGTGGTCCATATCGCCGCCCCGCCATTGACGCCCGCCAGAAACAGCCAGTTGACCTTCTGCACGCCCGTCGCCAGACGTGCTTTCGAAAAAAGGCGCATCGACACGAAACTGCCCAGCATGCAGACGAAGACCGCTGCGGCGGTGTATCGATAGTCGTGATCGATGGTGAGGCACTGGAGAACTTTGAACATTGTCATCTACGCAATTGGAATTTTGCATAGCCTTATCATTCGCCAAGTTTTCACCCGGTTTATGTGCATGGATAAGCATATATTAAAGGTTGCAACAAACGAGTGAATTAGTGAAAACTAATAAAATTACAAAGCGGCACCCGGCAAAAACGGGCCGCTCTTGTCTTTATGCACCGTTTGTATTATAGCGCCCGCACCCGTGTAGACACCCTTGGAGGCAACGCGGGCGGGATGGCCTTTGGCCTCTCCGGTTCAGGCCGCTTCATTCGGCGTGAACTCTCCATATAACCTCGAAAGGAATTGCCATGAGCAAAGAATCGTATGAGCTCAAGGCCGAGGCGCGCGAACGAGTTGGTAAGGGGTCCTCTCGTGAACTTCGCCGCAACGGTTTGATTCCCGCTGTCATCTATGGTGACAAGCAGGCCCCCATTTCCATCGCGCTCTCGACCAACGAAGTCACCAAGCGTATCCACGCTGGCGGTTTCATGACGACGGTTGCGACCATCGACGTCGACGGCAAGAAGATCAAGGTTCTCCCGAAGGACTACCAGCTTGATCCGGTCCGCGACTTCACCATGCACGTCGACTTCCTGCGCGTTTCGGGCAACACGCTCGTCAACGTCGAAGTTCCGGTTCACTTCGTCAACGAAGAAAAGTCGGACATCAAGATCGGCGGCGTTCTGAACATCGTTCGCCACACGGTGGAATTCCACTGCCCGGCCAACGACATTCCGGAGTTCATCACGGTCGATCTCGCTGGTCTGAAGATCGGCGACAACGTCCACATTTCGAATGTGAAGCTGCCGAAAAACATCACGCCGGTTATCGCCGACCGTGACTTCACGATCGCAACGATCGTCGCTCCGGCCGCTGGCGTTGCAGAAGAAACGACCGAAGAAGCTTCCGAGGAATAATCGGCGGCCGCAAGGCCGGATAGCTTTGAACAATGAGGCCCGTTCCGTTTTCGGAACGGGCCTTTTAGTTTTTATGAACTTTAAAACCAGAAAGCTTGCCATCCTCACCTGATACGGAACCCGTTTCAGTGTCGATTAACACTTCCATGAAACGATACCCTCGCGCTGTCGTGGAACACTGGCCGGGCTGAGGAAATGCGTGGGAAAACAGGCTTTTGCCGAAAACCCTCGCAAAACCCTCCGGGCGGAGGAAACGGGCGCAGCAAGTCTGGGGCAAAGGGTAGCTGCAATCGAACATGGCTCATTCCGTCGAAAGTCGCTTTATCGCGATTGTTTCCGGCGCACTTCTTACAGTGGTCGCCCCGCTCTTCACGCTTTTGCTGACGCTCTCATATCACGAAGCCATTCGCGGCCAGCGTAACCACCTTGAGATTCTGCTGTCGACCAATGCGCAGGCGCTTGCCCGGCCCCTGTGGGACCTGGATGACGACACGATAAACCAGATTACCGGAACTCTCGTTTCCGATCCCATCATCCGCATGGTCGAAGTCAAGGATACATCCGGCCAGCTTGATGTCGTCCAGACTGCCGGCAGCGACATCATTCAGGATGCCGCCTCGATGACCCGCGAGGTCACCTACAAGACCACAAAGGGCACCGTCACCGTCGGGCAACTGACGGTCTATTACGACGATGTCGGCCTTCTGACTTCTCTCAGCCGCACCGAACTGGCCTTCATCACGATTTTCATACTCGCCGTCCTTACCATCGTTCTTGCCGCCATCGCCGGCAATCGCTTCATGGTCATCCGCCCGCTGATGCGGCTCGCGGCCGCCATCGAGGCGACGCGGCGTCTCGGCTCGCGCCACCACGTCGACTGGCGCTCGAAGGACGAAATCGGCCGGCTGGCGAAAAGCTTCAACGAAATGCAGACCCAGCTCGAAAAGGAAGAGCTGGAGATCAAAAATGCGCATGAGCGCAAGACGGAAATCTACAACCGCACGCCCGCGATGCTGTTTTCGCTCGACAGACACGACCGCATTGCCGCCGTCAGTGACTATTGGGTGCAGGCGACCGGTTACGACCGCACCCGGATACTCGGCCTGAATTTCGCCGATCTCATCCATCCCGATGACCGGCTTCTGTTCCAGCAGCGCAAGACGGCTCATCCCCTGCCCGATGCCTCGCATAGCGGCATTACGGTCCGCTTCCATTGCATGGATGGCAGCCTCATGGATGCGCTCATCCTCGAAAAGGCCCTTGATTCCGGCGATACGGCCCATCAGAGCACCTGCCTCTGCGTCATGACGGACGTGACCGAACTGCGCCAGTCGGAAAAGCGCAACCGCCAGCAGGCCATTTCCGACCACCTGACCGGCCTTTTCAACCGCCAGGGCTTCGAGGCCATTCTCGACCTGCAAATCCGCGATGCGGACCGCAACGGCAGCGAGCTGGCCTGTCTCTTCATCGACCTCGACCGGTTCAAGGCGATCAACGACAATCTCGGCCATGCCGCGGGCGACGCCGTTCTCAAACAGTTCACGTTGAAGCTCGAACCGCTGCTGACACCGCTGGACAGCGCATCGCGGCTGGGCGGCGACGAATTCGCCATTCTTCTGGCCGGTGACAAGGTGGAAGAGCGCGCCCTGCAATTCTGCGAGCGCATCTGCGCCATGCTCGACACGCCCTTCGAGATCGAAAGCAACAGCATCCGCCTCAGCGCCAGCATCGGCATGGCGGTCTATCCCCTGCACGCCGCGAGCGCCTCCGAGCTTTTGCAGAATGCCGACATGGCCATGTATACCCGCAAGCGCACGGGCAAGAACGGCTCGCAGGTCTTCGACAGTTCGATCATGGACCGGGCGCGCGAACATGCGGAGCTGGAACGGGATATCGCGCAGGCGCTTTCCGAAGACTGGTTCGAGGCCTATTTCCAGCCGATTCAAGACCTCGCCACCGGCCAGACGGCGGGTTTCGAGGCGTTGCTGCGTCTCAACCATCCGGACAAGGGCCTGCTTTCCCCGGCCGCAATCGTCAGCCTTGCGGAAGAAAACGGCACTATCCGCCGCATCGGCAATGTCATTCTCGATCAGTCTATCGCCAATCTCGCCCGGCTGTCGCGCCTGCCGGGCATGGAACAGACCTATGTGGCGGTGAATTTCTCGCCCCTGCAATTCGAACCGGGATTGCCGACGCGCATCGCCGGCGTTCTGCACCGCCATGGCATTCTTCCCAGACGGCTGGTCATCGAGATCACCGAAGCCGTTATCATGAAGGACGATCCGCAGGTCCGGGCGATCCTCAATGCCATCCAACAACTCGGCTGCCGCATCGCGCTGGATGATTTCGGCACGGGTTATTCCTCGCTTAGCTATCTCAGCCGTTTTCCGGTCGATATCGTCAAGATCGACCAGTCCTTCACCCGCTCGATCTGCGACGACAGGATGGACATCAGGCAGCGCAACCGCATGCTGGTCGAAGGCATCGCGGCCATCTCGCACAAGATGAACTGCGCCGTCATTGCCGAGGGCGTCGAGACGGAAGAACAGAAGGCGCTTCTGAGCGATATAGGCGCGGATTTCGGGCAGGGTTATTTCTTCGCGCGTCCGCAGCCGGTCGAAAGGCTGATCTCCTCACTCGACACGGCGTCCGGGCAGAACCGCGCCGCTGCGCGGCAAGCATGAATCGGCAGGGGGCAGCCATGGGATTGATCCGCTTTTGCCTGATCTTTCTTGCACTCGCCACTCCGGCCAGCGCGGCCAAGCTCTTCCTGACCACCGAGGTCTATCCGCCCTATAATCTGCAGGCCAGCGACGGCAGCGTGCGGGGTGTCTATTTCGACCAGCTCAGAACCGTGCTCGAAGACACCGGCACCAGTTACGAGGTCGCCGTCATGCCCTGGGCGCGGGCCATCGCACTGGCCAGAACGCAGGCCATGCACTGCGTCTTCGCCGCTGCGAGAACACCGGAGCGGGAAAAACAGTTCAAATGGGTCACGCCGATCCATATCGACCGCAACATTCTCGTGGCGCGCCGCAACGCGAATATCGAAGCCTTCAGCCTTGAGGAAGCCAAGAAATATCGGGTGGGAACCCAGCGTGGAGATTATACCGAAGCGCTTCTGGAAAAGCTCGGTTTCCCGCAGGTGGATGTCGGCGCGGATTTCGAGATCACGCTTCACAAGCTGAAGGCCGGCCGCATCGACCTGATGCCCATGTCTGAAAGCACCTTCAAAAGCCTGCCCGCCGACACGTTCAGCGAAGTGATAACTCTCTCCCGGCAGCAGCTTGGACTTGCCTGCAACAAAAGCGTGCCCGACGAGGTCATCGCGAAATTACAGGCCCGGCTGGACAGGCTGATCGCCGATGGAACGCAGCAGCGGATATTCGACCGCTACAATCTCGTCAGCCCCTGATCCCATCCGAAATTCCATAAAAAGATTGACAGCCGGCGGTTTTCGGGGTGGTGACAACAGCATCATCAGGCAAAACGCGGACATGCCCCATGAAGATCATCGCAGGACTTGGTAATCCCGGCGCGCAATATGCGGGAAACCGTCACAATATCGGCTTCATGGCCGTCGATGCGCTGCAGCGCCTGCCGTCCTTTGCGCCCTGGTCGAAAAAATTCAAGGCGGAGATTTCCGAAGGCGAGATCGGCGGTGAAAAGGTCCTGCTGATGAAGCCGCTGACCTATATGAACCTTTCGGGTGAGTCCGTCGGCGAAGCCATGCGCTTTTTCAAGCTCGCGCCGGCAGATATCATCGCCATCCACGACGAACTGGATTTGCCGGCCGGCCGCGCCCGCATCAAGACCGGCGGCGGCCATGGCGGTCACAACGGCCTGAAATCGCTCGACGCCCATTGCGGCAGGGACTATCGCCGCCTGCGTCTCGGCATCGGCCATCCCGGTGACAAGGAACGGGTGCACGGCCACGTGCTCGGCGATTTCGCCAAGGCAGACCGGGTCTGGCTCGATCCGCTTCTGGACGCCATTGCCGACAATGCCGCCATGCTGGTGAAAGCCGAGGATTCGCAGCTGATGAACAAGCTGGCGCTCGCCACGGGCAGCAAGCCGGAAGCCGAAAAGCCGGCCAAGGCAGCCAAACCCGCCGCACAGTCCCATATCCATCAGGCACGCAACAGCGCCCAGCCGAAAAAGCTGCCGGAAACCGGCCCGATGGCCGAAATGCTGCAACGCATGTTCAGCAAGAAGGACTAGATCGCAAATGTCTTCGGAGCCCATCGTTCTGCGCGCAGCCGGAGCCAGCGATCTGGCCGGATTGCTTGACCTTTACCGGGCGCTCAATCCGTCCGACCGTGAAATGACGGCAGAAGAAGCGAACACGGCTTTCGCAGCCATGCTCGCCCAGCCGGGCCTGACCGTATTTCTTGCGACCGAACGCGAAGAAGCGGTCGCCACCGCCACGCTGCAGATCGTTCCGAACCTGACGCGCGCCGCCCGCCCCTATGCCCTTATTGAAAACGTGGTGACGCTGGAGAACCGTCGCGGCTGCGGATATGGCCGCGCGGTGGTGCGCCATGCCGTCGAGGCCGCTTTTGCGGCGAACTGCTACAAGGTGATGCTGCTGACCGGGCGACAACGCCCGGAGGTCCACGCCTTTTACGAAAGCTGCGGTTTCGTGCAGAACAAGACGGGTTTTCAGATAAGGCAGGATTAACGCTCACTCCTCCGGCTCGGTGGTGAACATCAGCGGAAAACCCGCTTCCTTGCCGAGATCGGTCGCTTCCTTGGCCTTGGTCTCGGCGATATCGCGCTCGCAGACAACGACGACAGCGCTGCCGAAGCGGTGCGCCGTCATCATCACCCGGTGGCCGGTCTCCTCACTCATGCGGAAGACGGCTTTCAACACCACGGTAACGAACTCACGCGGCGTATAGTCGTCATTCAGCAGAATGACCTTGTAGAGCTTCGGCCGCTCCAGCTTCGGTTTGACTTTCGGCTTCGGCTTGAGATCGACAGGACTGTCACTCATCATGGTCGCTCGTGCCTGTCGCTCATCGCGGTTGTTCATGGGAAAACCCCGTTGATGACGAAAGATCGATCGCTTGACCGGCTTATATTGCGCCGCAACCGCAGCATCGGCAACCCTGCCCGAAATTCCGCACCATTAAAGGGGCTTTGCCCGCACAAATCGGCCCGCGGGCTTGACCTTGCCCTGCCCTTTCCGCAAAAGGCTCCTCAACGAATTCTTTCAAACGGACAGGTTTCAAGCCATGGGCTTCAAATGCGGTATCGTTGGATTGCCAAATGTCGGCAAGTCCACTCTCTTCAACGCGCTGACGAAAACGGCAGCGGCGCAGGCGGCCAACTATCCCTTCTGCACCATCGAGCCGAACACCGGCGAAGTGGCGGTTCCGGATGCGCGCATGAAAATCCTCGCCGACATTGCCGGCTCGAAGGAAATCATCCCCACCCGCATCTCCTTCTTGGATATTGCCGGCCTGGTGCGCGGCGCATCGAAGGGCGAAGGCCTCGGCAACCAGTTCCTCGCCAATATCCGCGAAGTGGACGCCGTGGTTCACGTTCTGCGCTGCTTCGAAGATGACGACATCACTCACGTCGAAGGCCGCATCAACCCGGTGGCCGATGCCGAAACCATCGAGACCGAGCTGATGCTTTCCGATCTCGAAAGCCTTGAGCGCCGCACGGAACAGACCCGCAAGCGCGCCACCGGCAAGGATAAGGAATCGCTGGCGCAGCTGCCGCTGATGGAAGCCTCGCTGAAGCTCCTGAACGAAGGCAAGCCGGTCCGCACCCTGCTCTCCACGCTGGATGCCGAGGAACTGCGCATCCTTCAGGGCCTCAACCTCCTGACCGCGCATCCGGTCCTCTACGTCTGCAACGTCGCCGAGAGCGACGCCGTCGACGGCAACGAACATACCAAGGCCGTTGCCGAAATGGCCAAGGCCCAGGGCGCCGAATCGGTCGTCATCTCCGCGGCGATCGAATCCGAAGTCGCACAGCTTCCCGATGAAGAGGCGAAGGAATTCCTCTCCGCCCTCGGGCTCGAGGAAGCAGGCCTCGACCGCCTGATCCGCGCCGGCTACAAGCTGCTCGATCTCATCACCTATTTCACCGTGGGCCCGAAGGAATGCCGCGCCTGGACCATCGAGCGCGGCACCAAGGCCCCGCAGGCCGCCGGCGTCATCCACTCCGATTTCGAACGCGGCTTCATCCGCGCCAACACCATCGCTTACAACGACTATGTCGCCTTCAAGGGCGAAGTCGGCGCGAAGGAAGCCGGCAAGGCTCGCGACGAAGGCAAGGAATATGTGGTTCAGGACGGCGACGTCATCCACTTCCGCTTCAATACCTGATCTGGGTTGAGGTGAGGACGGTCGGGGCGTAGTCGCCCGGACATCGCGGCACGGTTTCTTCTCCCCACCGGGGAGAAGGTGGCCCGAAGGCTCGGATGAGGGGGCAAGCTCTCCGAATATATCGATCCTCGCCCCCTCATCCCGCTGCCGCGACCGTCTCCCCCTCGGGGAGAAGAAACAAGCGGCAGCCACTCGCCCCATTCCTCTGCATCGCTTCCTCGATTTGACCTTTACGTAAAGGAAAAAATCATTTTAGATGCCGCCGATATTGACTGTGCGAAGGGAGGAAACCATGACGCCGGTCGCGACATATGCCTATGAGGATTTTTCCGTCGGTCGGGAATTTCCTTTAGGCCCGCAATCGATCTCCGCAGAGCAGATCATCGCCTTCGCCAGCGAATTCGACCCACAGCCGATGCATCTTTCCGAAGAGGCTGGCCGCCAGAGCATTCTCGGCGGGCTGGCGGCTTCCGGCTGGCACACCTGCAGCCTGCTGATGCGGATGATGGCGGACAGCTACATCTCGAACTCGACCTCGCAGGGCAGCCCCGGCATCGACTTCGTCGACTGGAAAAAGCCGGTTCTGGCGGGCGATACGCTTGTCGGAAAATCCATCGTGCTGGAACAGCGGCCCTCCGCCTCGCGCCCCGGCATCGGCCTCGTGAAATTACGCCACGAGCTTTATAACCAGCGCGGCGGTCTGGTATCGTACGGGGAAAACACCGTGATGTTCCTGATGCGTGGCAATGGAGGCGTTGCAGCATGAAACTGGCAGAACTTTCTCCCATCGGCGAACGTGTCACCCTCGACACGCTGCATTTTTCCGCCGAAGACATCATCCGTTTTGCACGCGATTTCGATCCGCAGCCCTTTCATCTCGACGCGGAAGCCGCAAAGAACAGCGTTTTCGGCGCTCTCTGCGCTTCCGGCTGGCACACCGGCGCAGGCTGGATGAAATGCTTCCTCTCTCACTGGGCCAAAGAGGTGAAAAGGTTGAAGCTACAGGGCCTTGAGCCGCCCAAACTCGGCCCCTCCCCCGGCTTTCGCGAACTCAAATGGAAAAAACCGGTCTTCGCCGGAGACGATGTCACCTATTTCGTGACCCTGCTCGAGACCCGAGCGCTGGAATCCAGGGCCGGCGTCTGGCTGAACACCACATTTAACGAGGGCGTCAACCAGTCGGGAGAAACGGTGATGACCTTCCAGAGCGGGGTTCTGGAATTCGAATAGCAAAGCGTCGGGGCAATAGCGTCACCATTGCCCCGTTACCATCTCAGTGGCCGGAAAATTCCACCAGTGTGCGCACCTCGACACCGAGGTCTTCCAGCTTCTTGCGGCCACCGAGATCGGGCAGGTCGATAACGAAACAGGCGGAAACGATTTCCGCACCCATCTGCCGCAGCAGCTTGACCGCACCTTCGGCAGTGCCGCCCGTGGCAATCAGGTCGTCGACCAGAATGACCTTTTCGCCCGGCTGGACCGCATCCACATGCATTTCCATTTCGTCGACGCCGTATTCAAGGCTGTAGGCGACACGGACGGTGGTGTGCGGCAGCTTGCCCTTCTTGCGGATCGGCACGAAACCGGCCGATAGCTGATGCGCCACCGCACCGCCCAGAATGAAGCCGCGTGCTTCCATGCCGGCGATCTTGTCGATCTTCGTTCCCGCATAGGGCTGCACGAGTTCGTCCACGGCACGGCGAAAAGCGCGGGGGTTGCCGAGCAGCGTCGTGATGTCCCGGAAGATGATGCCCGGCTTCGGATAGTCGAGAATGGAACGGATGGCAGCGGAAAGCTCCGAAGCGATAACGGTCATGGTATTTCCAGTTGAGATAAGGGAAATGGATCAGAAGGTTCGGGCCACCCTATCAACTTGACGGCTGCGGACCAACTAAAAAGGACCGGCGCTCATTCCGCCGGCAACATTCCTTCGATCCGCGCCCAGACCGGGCAGACATCATCGAAGGAATGCGACAGGGGCCGCAGCGCCTCGTCGTCCCTGTCATCGAAACTTCCAACGACCAGCGCAACCGTCGGCGCGTCGTCGACGGCGCCAAGCGTGCTGCCGCAGATCGGGCAGAAAGCCCGGCTGGAATAATCGGAGGATCGGAAAGTCGAAGGCGCGCCGCCCTCTCCCGTCCATGTCACCGCATCCTTCTCGAACTCCACCCAGGCAAGGCTGGGGGCGCCAGAATGCCGCTGGCAGATATCGCAGGAGCAAGTGTGCGGATTACCGGGCTCGCCCTTCGCTTCAAAACGGATGGAGCCGCACAGGCAGCCGCCGTTACGAATTGTCGTCATTTCCACCATCCCTCCCGGCACATGAAAAGGCCCCCACGGAAGACCGTGGGGGCCAATCACTGACGGGCATCTTCTGGATGCCGATCAATGTTCCTTGTTGGCGTAGACCGATTTCTTGGTGAGATAGATCAGCGCCGTGAAGATGAACAGGAACACCATGACCATGAAGCCGGTGCGCTTGCGCTCTTCCAGATGCGGTTCTGCCGCCCACATCAGGAACGCAGCAACGTCCTTGGAATATTGGTCCACGGTCTGCGGCGCGCCGTCGTCATAGGTTACCTGATCGGCACTGATCGGCGGCGCCATCTTTAAGGAAGTGGCGCTGACGAAGTACGGATTGAAGTGCGTGCCTTCCGACACCTTGTACTCCGAACCATCCGGGTTTTTTATGCCGGCCGGCGGATCCTGATATCCGGTCAGCAGCGCATGAATGTAATCCGGGCCGCCTTCCTGGTAACCACCGACGATCGGGATCATGTCGATGAGGAATTGCGGAAAGCCGCGCTCCACGCCACGCGCCTTGGCGAGCAGCGACATGTCGGGCGGGGCCGCTCCGCCGTTGGCGGCAGCGGCCGCCTCATGGTTGGGGAAAGGCGAAGGGAAATGATCGGAAGGCACGGCCTTGCGATTGTACATTTCACCATCGGCGTTCGGCCCGTCCTGTACCTCATATTCCGCGGCGAAAGCCTTCACCTGCTCCTCCGAATAGCCGAGATCCTCCAGCGTGCGGAAGGAAACGAGGCTCATGGAATGGCAGGCGGAGCAGACTTCCTTATAGACCTTCAGGCCGCGTTGCAGCTGGCCCTTGTCGTATTTGCCGAAGGGACCGGCAAAGGACCAGCTCTGCTCCTCGGGCTTGATGACCGGGAAGTGATTGCCGGCGATCGCATGCGTGGCCTGGGCGGCGAGATCATGGCTCTCCTCCGCCGCAAAAGCGGCGGCGGAACAGCCAATGGCGGCGAAAAGCGCGATGCTCGTGAGAAGCGTCTTCATTGTCGTCATCCTTCCTTCGCGCTCAGACTTCGGCAGCCGCAGATGCGGCACCCGTCTTGGCGGCGTTCTTTTCGAGAACGGCCTCGGTAATCGAATTTGGGATACGCCGGGGCGTTTCGACCAGACCGAGGATCGGCATGATGACGAGGAAGAAACCGAAGTAATAAAGCGTGCCGAGCTGCGAATAGCCGACATAATTGCCTTTCAGCTCGCCGGTGAGCAGGCCGAGCAGGCCAGTTCCTTCCGCCGGGCGTGAACCCAGCCAGCCGAGCATGATGGCATTGACCACGAACAGCCAGAAAAACATCTTGTACCAGGGACGATAGACGGCGGAACGCACCTTCGACGTATCGAGCCAAGGCAGGAAGAACAGCACGACGATCGCGCCGAACATCACGAGAACGCCGCCCAGCTTGGAATCGATGATCCAGATGTTGAAGGTGATGGCGCGCAGCATGGCGTAGAACGGCAGGAAGTACCATTCCGGAACGATATGCGCCGGCGTCTTCAGCGGATCGGCCATGATGTAGTTGTCGGGGTGGCCAAGGAAGTTCGGCATGTAGAACACGAACCAGGCATAACCGATCAGGAACACGGAAACGCCGAGCGCATCCTTCAGCGTCGCATAGGGCGTGAAGGGAACCGTATCGGTCTTGCTCTTCACTTCAACGCCGGTCGGGTTGGTCTGGCCGGTCACATGCAGCGCCCAGATATGCAGGATCACGACGCCTGCGATCATGAAGGGCAGCAGATAGTGAAGCGCAAAGAAGCGGTTCAGGGTCGGCTGATCAACGGCAAAGCCGCCGAGCAGGAACTGCTGGATCCATTCGCCGATGGCGGGGAACGCGGTGAAGAAGCCGGTGATAACGGTTGCGCCCCAGAAGGACATCTGGCCCCAGGGCAGAACGTAGCCCATGAAGCCTGTCGCCATCATCAGCAGGAAGATCACGCAGCCGAGAATCCAGAGGATTTCGCGCGGCGCCTTGTAGGAGCCGTAATAAAGGCCACGGGCGATGTGCAGGTAAACCGCGATGAAGAAGAACGACGCACCGTTGGCATGCATGTAGCGCAGCAGCCAGCCATGGTTGACGTCGCGCATGATCTTTTCGACGGAATTGAAGGCGACCGTCGTTTCGGCCGCATAATGCATGGCCAGCACGACGCCGGTGAGGATTTGCACCAGCAGCATGACGGAAAGCATCGCGCCGAAGGTGTAGGCGTAGTTCAGGTTACGCGGGACAGGATAGGCAACGAAGCTGTCATAGATCATGCGCGGCAAGGGAAGCCGCGAATCGATCCACCTTTCGATGCCGGTGGACGGCTGATAACTGGAATGACCACTCATGAATATCTGTCCCCTTATCCGATCTTGATCACGGTATCGGATGTGAATGCAAATGTCGGGATGGCGAGGTTTTCCGGCGCCGGACCCTTACGTATGCGGCCCGCCGTATCGTAGTGCGAGCCATGGCAGGGACAGAACCACCCGCCGAAATCGCCGGCCTGGCCGAGCGGAACGCAACCGAGATGGGTGCAGGAACCGACCATGACGATCCAGTTTTCCTTGCCCTCGCCGGCGGAGCGGTCGATATCCGTCGCCTGCGCGTCGGCGGCGATGTTGGCATTGCGCGCCACGGGATCCTTCAGATCGCCGAGAGCGACGGCCTTGGCTTCCTCGATTTCCTTCTCCGTGCGGTTGCGGATGAAAATCGGCTTGCCGCGCCACTTCACGGTAAGCGACATGCCCGGCTCGACGGCCGTGACATCCACCTCGATGGAGGCGAGCGCCAGCGTCGATGCATCGGGACGCATCTGGTCGATAAAGGGCCATGCGACGGCGGCGGCACCGACAGCGCCCGCCATTCCCGTCACTAGGTAAAGAAAATCGCGACGGGTCGGTTCACCCGAAGCGTCGTGATTGGTTACGTGCTCGCTCACCGCTACACCATCCTCTGCGCTGTTTTTGCCGTAAATCGCATGAGTCCTCCCGCTATGATTTGATCCAAGACAAACTCCGTCCCATCGTCCTGGTCATTCTCGCGGCATTTGAGAAACCGCGTCATGTGTTTGATCGCAAAATATTGACTGACTTGGCAAGAGCAAAGCACACAAAGCTGCCGTAATTCTGCCGGAGGGGGCCGATTTGGCTCGCATTTTTTCGCCGTCCTTGGCAGGCGGGCAACATTGTGCGCATCCATGCCCCATGTTAGGAGACTTCAAGGGAGAGCGCGGAAAGCAGGGATTCGGATGACGGCGAAGCTCTCTTGCATGGTCTCCACGGCGGTGGCTGCCGTTCTTTTCGTCGCCAGCCTGCGTTATGTGACGGATTTCTGGCTTCTCGCCTTCGTCACCAGTTTCCAGCTGCACATCGCCATCGTCTGTATCCTGCTCTCATGCCTCGTTTTCTGGCTGACGCGCGACGCGGTTTGGGCGCTCCTCGTCGTCTGGTCGCTTGCGCTCGCCATCCATGCCATTGCCATGCTTCTGGAATTTTCCTCATCCGCCAACCCGGCGCCGGGCGCCAAACCCTTCCGTCTGCTGTCCTTCAACGTGCTGATGGACAATGCCACCAATGCGGATGCAATTGCCGACACGATTCTCGAATCGGGTGCGGATGCCGTTTATCTCTTCGAGGCGGCAGCGCTGAAATCGGCCCTGCCGCGTCTGCAGCAAACCTATCCGCACAGGCTTGGCTGTTACACCGGAACGCCCGGGTGCGATCTGGTGATCCTTTCAAAAAGACCGTTGCTGGAAGGCCGTTTCCATAGTCTCAGCGATCTTCGGCGGGATCGGTTCGCCATAGCCCATATCGATCTTGACGGCACGGAACTGACGCTCGCCGCCGGGCATATCACCAAGCCCTATTTCGACGATTATCATCGCGACGAACTCGATGAAGTCAGTGAAATTCTCTTTCGCGTCACCGGACCGCTCATTCTGGCCGGAGATTTCAATTCTGCCAGCATCGCCCCTGACATGCGCGCTTTCCTCGCCGCCAACGATCTGAAGAAAGCGACCTTCGAACCCGCCACATGGCCGACGGAGGCCGGCCGCTTCGGCATCGCCATCGACCACATCTTCGCCCGCGAACCGGCGACGCTGATGAAAACCACTCGCCTGCCCGACAGCCTCGGTTCCAATCATTACGGCCTGATGGCGGATTTCATGATCGGGAAATAGCCGAGGGCCTTATTGCGCCGCTTCGTCCGCGGCAAGAAAACCGCCCGACTGCCGCGCCCAGAGTTCCGAATAAAGTCCGCCCTGCGTGACCAGATCGGAATGGCTGCCCTGTTCGACGATGCGCCCCTCGTCCATCACGATCAGCCGGTCGAGAGCGGCAATCGTCGACAGGCGGTGGGCGATGGCCAGCACCGTCTTGCCCTGCATCAACTCATCCAGATTGCTCTGGATCGCCGCCTCCACCTCCGAATCGAGCGCCGACGTCGCCTCATCGAGCACGAGGATCGGTGCGTCCTTCAGCATCACGCGGGCGATTGCGATGCGCTGGCGCTGGCCGCCGGACAATTTCACGCCGCGTTCGCCCACATGTGCATCGAACCCCTTGCGGCCGCGCTGATCCTCGAGCCTGGCGATGAAATCATCCGCCTTGGCGCGCCGCGTCGCCTCCTGCAATTGCGCTTCGGTGGCGTCGGTGCGGCCGAACAGGATATTGTCGCGAATGGAGCGATGCAGCAGCGACGTATCCTGCGTGACCATGCCGATATGGGCGCGCAGCGATTCCTGCGTCACTCTGGCGATATCCTGCCCGTCGATCAGGATGCGGCCTTTTTCAACATCGTAAAAGCGCAGGAGCAGATTGACGAGGGTGGATTTTCCCGCCCCGGAGCGTCCGACGATGCCTACCTTCTCGCCCGCCCTGATTTCGAGATTGAGATGGTCGATGACGCCGTTCGCGCGCCCGTAATGGAAGCTGACATTTTCGAAACGGATGCCCGGCTTCTTCACCTCCAGCACCGTTGCCTCCGGCGCATCGATGAGACCGATCGGCTGCGAAATCAGCTCGGCGGCATTCTGCACCGTGCCGAAATTGCGCATAATGCCGTTGAACTGCGTCATCAGCCGGCCGAGCAGGAAGTTGAGACGCAGCACCAGCGCCAGCGTGAAGGCCACCGCACCGGAACTGATCTTGCCGGAAAGCCACAGATCGATGCAGAGCGCCGCCATGGAGGTGATCATCACGCCGGACAACAGCGCCATGGAGGCGCGCACGCCGGTGATGAACCGGGTGAATGTCATGGTCGCATGCTGGAAAATGTCGAAACCCTGCCGCATGTAGCGGTCATTGGCATCATCTCGCCCGAACAGCCGGAGCGTCTGGATATTGCTATAGGCATCCACCATGCGGCCGGAGAGCATCGAGGCGGCTTCCGCCGTTTCCTTGGAATGGTAGCGGATACGTGGCACGAAATAGCGCGCCAGCAGCGAGAATATCCCCACCCAGACGACAACAACGACCGCAAGCCGCCAGTCCAGCCCGCCAATCAGGAACAGCATGGAAACGGAATAAATGCCGACGAACCACACGCTTTCCATCAGCGAGGTGACGAGATCGCCCGCCGCCTGCCCGCCCGACCAGACCTTGGTGACGATGCGGCCGGAAAAATCGTTCTGGAAGAAGGTCAGCGATTGCCGCGCCACATGCATATAGGATTGCCAGCGCACCAGATTGTAAAAGCCGGGTGTGATGATCTGCTGATCCACCAGCGCCGTTACCATGGTGACGATAAAACGCACGACGCCGATCAGCACCAGCATGCCCACCAGCTCGCCGCCATGGGCCGCGAGCAGCCCCGCCCAGCCCTCTTCCGGCTTTACCGTCGAGAGAATATCCACCAGCCGCCCGACGAACCAGAACAGCGCCGCCTCGATGGCCGCGGTCAGCCCGCCGAGCACCAGCATGGCGAAAAACGGCGCCTTGGCCTGCGAGATGTAAAACCAGATAAAGGCGAACGTGCTTTCAGGCGGCCGCAAATCGTCCTTGCGGGCGAAGGGCTTTATCCAGTTCTCGAAAAACTCGAAGATGCGGGTAATAACCATGATCCGGATATAGGCGGATTCCCGAAGCGGGAACAGCCGCGAAGGCTTCGGGAAGAGATTATATTTCGGTAACATTCGGGGAATGAAAAAGGGCGGGGAATGTTCCCCGCCCTTAAATCGACCCAGCGATATTTTGCGCATCGGCTGCATCCTCGCACCGTCACCCCGGGCTTGATCCGGGGTCCAGCGCGATCAAGTCCTTGCTCGCAAAAGACTCCTCTCACGGCGCGGACGTGCCGTGGCTGGATGCCCGATCTAGTCCGGCATGACGGAGGAGAGGTTGGCGCACATATCATAGGCGAGAGGGCGGGAAACCATGCTTGCCGCCCTCTCGCTTTTCCTTACTCTGCGGCCACTTCCGCCTCATGGTCGGCAATGAAGCCGCCGGACTGGCGCCGCCACAGGTCGGCATAGATACCGCCCATCGCCACCAGTTCCGCATGGCTGCCCGCCTCCACGATCCGGCCCTTGTCGAGAATGATGAGCCGGTCCATTTCGGTCAGTGTCGACAGGCGGTGGGCAATCGCGATCACCGTCTTGCCTTCCATCAGCGAGAACAGGTTTTCCTGGATCGCCGCCTCGACTTCCGAGTCGAGCGCCGAGGTCGCCTCGTCCAGCACCAGGATCGGGGCGTTCTTGAGGAAAACACGGGCGATTGCGATACGCTGGCGCTGGCCGCCGGAGAGCTTCACGCCGCGTTCGCCCACCTGCGCATCGAGGCCCTGACGGCCATGCATGTCGACAAGCGTTTCGATGAAGTCCCAGGCATTCGCCCGCTTCGCCGCCGCGATCACCTGCTCGTCCGTGGCTTCGGGGTGACCATAAGCGATGTTGTCGCGGATCGAACGGTGCAGCAGCGAGGTATCCTGCGTCACGACGCCTATCAGCTCGCGCAGGCTGTCCTGCGACACCTTGGAAATGTCCTGCCCGTCGATGGTGATCCTGCCCGCCTCCAGATCGTAGAAACGCAGAAGCAGGTTCATCAGCGTCGTCTTGCCCGCACCCGAACGCCCGACCAGACCGACCTTTTCGCCCGGTTTTATGTCGAGCGTCAGCCCGTCGATCACGCCCTTGTTCTTGCCGTAGTGGAAACGGACGTTATCATAACGGATCGCGCCCTGCGGTGCGGCAAGCTCAGGCGCCTTCGGAACGTCGACGATATCGTGCGGCTTCGTCATCATCGACATGCCGTCATAAACCGTGCCGATATTTTCGAACAGCGAGGTGACTTCCCACATGATCCACTGCGACATGCCGTTGACGCGCATGGCAAGGCTGATGGCGATGGCGACCGAACCGGCCGTGACCGAACCCTGCATCCAGAAATAAAGACCGAGCGCCGCCGTGGAAAACAGCACCAGGGCGTTGTTGAGGTCGATCAGGATGTTGAAGCCGGAAATCTTGCGCATCTGGCGGTGAACCGTGCCGAGAAACACATTCATGCCCTCCCGCGCATATCTTTCCTCGCGCCCCGCATGGGAAAACAGCTTGATCGTCGAGATGTTGGTGTAACTGTCGACGATCCGGCCCGTCATCATCGAGCGTGCATCGGCCTGCTCCTGCGCCAGCCGGCCGAGCTTGGGCACGAAATAAGCGAGGATGGCCATATAGATACCGAGCCAGACCAGCAGCGGAATGACCAGCCGCCAGTCCGCCGCCGCGACCATGAACAGCATCGAGACGACGAAGCTGATCGCATAGACGAAGACGTCGATCACCTTCAGCGCCACTTCACGGATCGCCAGCGCCGTCTGCATCACCTTGGTGGAAACGCGGCCGGCAAACTCGTTGGCGAAGAAGTTCATGGAATGGCGCAGCAGGAAACGGTGCATCTTCCAGCGCGCAATCATCCCGAAATTGCCGGCAAGCGTCTGGTGCATCGTCATGGTGTGGATCGCGCCCATCAGCGGCAGCACGAAGAGCACCAGCGCCGCCATGCCGATCAGATGCCAGCCCTCATCGGCAAAAAATGTCTCGCGATTGGCCGTGGAAAGCCAGTCGACGATATTGCCGAGGAATTTGTAGAGCATGGCTTCCGCAATGGCGATGCCCATGGACATGAGGCCAAGCAGAAGGAGCCACGGCCATGCGGGCTTCACATAATGCCACAGGAACGGCAAAAGCTTCTTTGGCGGCACGGAGGGCGCCGAAGAGGGAAAAGGATCGAGGCGTTTTTCAAACCAGCCAAACATAGGCCAAGCTCCGGCGATCAATCGCTCCATCGTGACATGGTGAGCGGACACAAATATGGCTCACGACGGAACGGAAAAGTCTTTGGATATGGCCGTGACAGCCACATGACGAATCGAAAAATGGGAAACGCGGGCGAACCGCGGAGTAACACCTAAGCCAGCAGCGGCACGACTGGGGCCGGGAGGCGGATGCGAATGTCATTTGGCATGAGAACCTCCCTTGGCTGGTGTTGAAGATATGGCCTTGTAGCGCAAAATTTAGTCAATGACCAGTCGGAAAGACACCGAATACGCGAGAAAACGTGCAGGTGCCGCCCAAAGGCGAACGGGCGGAGATGACCCCGCGAGGTCTCCGCCCGTTAAACGATGCGCACGTCGCCCTATTCGGCCGCGTCCTGCGCCTCTGCGCTTTCATAGCTCGCAATCAACTCGACCATTCCGGCCTGCGTATGCCGCTTCAATTCCCGGCGGTCGCTGGGCTGCGGCGCAAAGGTAACGGTCAGCCCCGTGTCCCTTATCGTGCCGATGGCGAAGGACGCACCGGACAGCATGCGCACGCCCTCATGCAGCCAAAGCGGATCGGTAGCGAAATGCTGGCCGATGCCGACCACGACGGGAATGCCCTGCCAGTGCGACATGCGGTCGTAATGGATGTGGCCCGCAAGAATGCCGATGACATCATGCTCGAACAGCACCTCGTCCAGCGCCTCGGTATCCGCGAAGGAAAGCGATTCCCACTCCGCATCCGGACGGTCGAAATCGAGCGCCGGCGCATGGTGCATCACCAGCAGCTTCGGCAGTTCGGGGTGGTTTTCCAGCTCATCTTCCAGCCATTCGATCTGCCCCGGCTCGAAAGCGCCGCCGACCTTGCCCGGAACGCTGGTATCCATGACGATGATGTGGATGCCGGCAATGACTTCGGCATGGTCATAGGGCTCGTCCAGATCCTCATGGCGGTCGAGCATGACCGGGTAGAAACCATCGCGGCGGTCGTGATTGCCGAGCGCGAAGAGCACCGGCATATCGAGTTCCGCTTCCGCCATCAGCCGCTTGAGTTCCTCATAGCTGCCGGCATCGCCCCTGTTGGTCAGATCGCCGCTGGCGACGATGAATTCAGGCGACGGCACCAGCGCCTTGATCTGCGCAAGCGTCGCGGAAAGCGTGGCCGAGGTCTCGGAATAAAGATCATCGTCCTGCACCTGCGGATTGCCCACGTGCAGATCGGTCAGATGGACGAAATTCACCCGTTCGGACATGATGTCCTCCTGTTGTTGCGCGCAGAAAATCCGGCTCGAAACGGCCTGTCCCGACCATTCACGATGGTCCGGGCAAACCCGACGATGCGCTGGTGAATGGGTAGCCGCCCTGTATGTCACGCGAATGAACATCCGGCCGGGAACAACGCCTCAAAGGGACTTTTCACAGCATAGCTGTCGCCCGGCCCCTGCCCGTGATAATCGGACGGGCACCCCAATCGCAGTGAGACGTCCATGCCCGATACCATGCCCGAAATCAGGATCGCCCTTTACCAGCCCGATATTCCCGGCAACACCGGCACCATCCTGCGGCTGGCCGCCTGTCTCGGCCTCGGCGTCGATATCATCGAGCCGGCGGGTTTCGATATTTCCGACCGTAATCTGAAACGGGCGGGCATGGATTATATCGCGGCGGCGGCGCTGACGCGCCATGTCAGCTGGGACCGTTTCGAGGAATGGCGGGCAACCACCGGCCGCCGTCTCGTTCTCGCCTCCACCAAAGCCGCCCTGCCCTATACGAAGATCGACTACCGCAAGGATGACATCCTGCTTTTCGGCCGCGAAAGTGCGGGCGTACCGGACCATGTGCATGAAAAAGCAGAGGTGCGAATCATCATCCCCATGGTGGCGGGACAGCGCTCCATCAACGTCGCCATGTCGGCGGCGATGATCGCCGGCGAGGCTTTGCGCCAGATGGCATGGGCATAGGCGCCATTTTTAACGCCAATTTTTCGGGCAAATACAAAATTTGACCGTTTTTACTTCAAAACTGTCGCAACCCGGCCTGTACCGGGGGCATCGAGGCTCCTATACTAATTAGCCGGACAATAAAAATCGTGCTCGCCGGAACCATCCGCCGGCGGGTGTGAGGAGACGTCGCATGCAATCCACCATTGTCATCGTCAACCTTCTCGGCGCAGTCGCGCTGCTGCTCTTCGGCCTTGCCCAGGTCAAGGATGGCGTCACCCGCGCCTTCGGCATGAAACTGCGAAGCGTGCTGGCCACCGGCACCCAGAACGGTCCGCGCTCCTTCTTTTCCGGCTTCTTCGCCACCGTCGCGCTGCAGAGTTCGACGGCGACGGCACTCACCGTCGCCTCCTTTGCTGAACGAGACCTCATCAGGCCGCGCATGGCGCAGGTGGTGCTGTTGGGCGCCAATGTCGGCACCGCCGTTACCGCATGGATCGTGGCAGCCGGGGTGGAATGGCTGTCGCCGCTGCTGATCCTTGCTGGCATTATTCTGAAAAAGGGCAGCTCCAATGCCCGGCAGGGCGGCGGAACGGCGCTGATCGGCATCGGCCTCATGCTTCTGTCGCTGCATCTGTTGAGCGGCGCGACAGAACCGATGCGCGCCTCGCCGGCTCTCGGCGTCTTTATCGGCCTGCTTGACGGGGCATGGCCCGTCGCGCTGATCTTTTCCGCCGTGCTCGCCTTCGTTTCGTCTTCCAGCCTTGCCGTGGTGGTGCTCATCCTGTCGCTGGCCGCCACCGGCACGCTTTCCACCGGCCTCATCATCGTGCTCATTCTCGGCGCCAATCTCGGCGGCGCCATTCCGCCGGTCATCGCCACGCTTTCCGGCCCCGCCTCGGCGCGGCGCATCACCATGGGCAACCTTCTGGTGCGCACCATTGGTTGCCTCATCGCCCTGCCGCTCGCCTCCTATGGCGCGGAGTTCCTGCAGCAATTGCCGCTTTCGCCCGCAAAATTGCCGGTCGACGCCCATCTGATCTTCAACGTTATTCTGGCGGCGCTGGCCTGGCCCTTCTCCGGCCTCCTGTCCGACCTGATGGCGAGGCTGGTGCCGGGCGATCCGAAAGCCGAAGACGGCCCGAATTTCCTCGACCAGCAGGCGCTGGACATGCCGGTCGTGGCGCTTGCCAACGCCACCCGCGAAGTCTTAAGCGTCGGCGACAGCATCGAGCGGATGCTGATCCGCGCCGAAAACGCCTTCAAGCATAATGATCTCGCACCGCTTCAGGAGGTTTCCCTGCTCGAAAACAAGGTCGACCGCCGCCAGCAGGAGGTGAAGGTCTATCTGTCGCAACTCGGGCGCAAAGGGCTTTCCGACGAAGAAGCGCGCCGTTCGATCGCCATCATCGACTACGCCATCAACCTCGAACATATCGGCGACATCATCGAAAAGGGCATTTGCGAGCAGATTCGCAAGAAGGTGTTGAACAGCTTCAAATTTTCCGATGACGGTTATGAGGAATTGAAAACCCTGTTCGACATGACCATCGAGAACCTGCGCGCCGCCCAGAGCATTCTGGTAACCGGCGATTTCGAGCTCGCCCGCAGGCTGATGGAAAGCAAGGTGGATATACGCCGCCTCGAAAAACAGTCCTCCAACCGCCATCTGGAGCGGCTGCGCGACGGGCTGGCGGAAAGCATGCAGACCAGTTCGCTGCATCTCGACATGCTGCGCGACCTCAAACGCATCAACGCCCATATCGTCACGGTGGCCCATCCCATTCTGGATGAAAGCGGCGTGCTGATCGAAAGCCGCCTGCGTTATGCCGAGCCCCGCGCCTGAAAGCATTTCCGGGGAATGCGAAAACGCTCTAAACTTCAATCGGCCGAAGGAAGCCGCCGCATGGTGAATTCGATGCGGTCGCCTTCCAGCTGCCGCCAGCTTTCCACTTCCGTCCAGTAGGCCGCTTTCGGAAAGCTGTCGAACCATTCGCGCGCCTTGGCGCGGGCTTCCTCGCGTCCGAGACAGAAGGTCTGCCGCACGAACATGCCATTGCGCGTCTTGTCGTCGCCCGAGCCTTCACGCGCCTTGCGGTGATTGGCGATCCTGCGCTTCAGCCCGTCGAGGGGCGGCGGTCCGGTAAATTTCGTCATGATATTCACCTCTGGCACCTACATCGATAAAGATAGTGCCCGCATGTGAACTTGGCGAGTCGAATTTGTGCGCGGGGCCTGCACCTGCTAGACGCGACAGGGAATCGACTTCACCAAAGGAGAATACGCATGGAACGGCCAATCTTGCCGAAGGGCTTGCCCGACGACATCGAAGACAAGAAGGCCCTTGCCCAAGCCTGGTTCCAGCATCTTCGCGACACCATCGTTAACTCCTTCGAGACCCTCGAAAACGACCTGACCGGCCCTCTTTCCGATCAGGAGCCCGGCCGTTTCGTCCAGAAAGACTGGCTGCGCGACAATGGCGAGGGCGGCGGCGGCAAGATGTCGATGATGGAAGGCCGCGTCTTCGAAAAGGTCGGCGTCCACACCTCCACCGTCTATGGCGAATTCTCGCCGGAATTCCGCAAGCAGATACCGGGTGCGGAAGAAGACCCGCGTTTCTGGGCCTCCGGCCTCTCGCTCATCGCTCATCCCGTCAACCCCAATGTGCCGGCGGTGCACATGAATACCCGCATGGTCGTCACCACCAGCCACTGGTTCGGCGGCGGCGCGGATCTGACGCCGGTGCTGGGGCGCAGAAGGACGCAGGAAGACCCGGACAGCCAGCTTTTCCACCGCGCCTTCGAAATCACCTGCAACCGCCATCCGGTTGCCGATTATCCGCGCTACAAGACATGGTGCGACGAGTATTTCTTCCTCAAGCACCGTAACGAAGCCCGCGGCATCGGCGGCATCTTTTTCGACTGGCTGCACCCGCAGGAGGAAAATGGCGGCTGGGACGCCAATTTCGCCTTCGTGCAAGATGTCGGCCGCGCCTTCAATCTGGTCTATCCGAAAATCGTCCGCGCCAATTTCAACCATAACTGGACGGAAGAGGACCGCGACGAACAGCTCATCCGCCGCGGCCGCTACGTGGAATTCAACCTGCTTTACGACCGCGGCACCATCTTCGGCCTCAAGACCGGGGGCAACGTCGAATCGATCCTCTCGTCTCTGCCGCCGGTGGTGCGCTGGCCTTAAAAAACCTCACGCAAATTTGACGCTCATCAGCCAATTTGTCGCAAATAGCGCAAATTAGGACTTATGGAAAAATCAAGGCAATGATAGTCTCCTCACCGCAGACGTACTGGAGGAGCTATCGTCATGATTACTTCGAACAGCATGCCTATCTCTGCTTCCCCCGAGGAAGCCCAGCATTCTATTGATACCCCTGATTTGATCGACCGCCTGGCAGCGGAAATGCGCGCCACGGGTGATCGCGAACTGCCGCATTCCTTTTATGTCGAACAGGTAAAACGCTCCCTTGCCGGACAAAAAACGGCACGGCGGGCGGCCAATGACGAAATGCCTCGTACAAAAATTCCGGCAGCCGGCACATCCTCTGTTTTCCAGTGCTGGGCGATGCCCGAATAGGGGCCTGAATAAGGTCGAAGGACGCCGCTCTGGAACATAAGCGGTGAACATTCGTTTCTTGTCGGAGGGACAGCAGGTAATCGAATTGCTGTCCCTCACTCTCGCACATTCTCCCTGTCGAAAATCGATTCCGGTTTTCGACAGGGAGAATGTGCAGACTCAAGATGTTAGAGCGTCCTTCATGCGTCCCAACGGACGCATGGCGCTCTAAAACAGGGAGGCAAGACCATGAGACTGTTTGAATGTGGAACGCTCGTGCCCGGCTGTGCCTGGCACACGCGCGCAGATGACGACGCCGAAGTTGTGCGTCGCACCGTGGAACATATGCGATCGGCGCACGGCGAAACCGTCATCCGCGAGAACATGATCGAAAACATCAAATCCCGCATTCGCGACGAGGCAAATGCGGCCTGAGCCGCAACGCCGCCGTCGCTGACCTCAATTTTCCAGCATATCCTTCAGCCGGGCGGTCAAAGCTGCCCGGTCGAGCGAGAAATTGACGTCGATCCACTTTTCCTCAAGGCTTTTCAGCACTTCGCCCACCTTCGGGCCGGCCTCCACACCTGCGGCCATCACATCCGCACCGCTCAGCGGAAAGCCCGGTTTGTGGAATTTTTCCGCTCGCGCCAGCAAAGTCGAAAGCCGCGCCACTTTCTGCATGGCCGTGTCGCCAGCCGAAAGATCGGCACGGGCTGAAGCAAGCGCCAGTTTCAGCCGCGTCTTCACGCCTTCGACGCCCTGACGATAAAGCAGCCGGTCGAGCGCCGTCTCCTTCAGATCGGGATCAGCCGCCGGAGCCGAAGCCCAATGGGCAAGATAACCCGCCTCGGCTTTCGACAGCCGGAGGCGCGCAGCAAGGGCGGCCAGCCTGTCCCTGTCCGGCGGCACGATGGCGGCAAGCCGCAGCATCGGGTCCACTGCCCAGCCGAGAGCCTGCTCCGTCGCCACCAGCCCGTGAATGGCGTCGATGCCCCATTTTTCCGTTTCGGGCAGAATTTCCGCCAGCACGCCCGATTGCCGCATCCACAAAAGGGCGCGGGAAGGATCGCGGGCGGAAAGCAGCTTTTTCAATTCGCTCCACACCCGCTCGGCCGAAAGGGTGCCCAGCTTATCCTTGGCCCGCGCGCTCGCCCGCAAGCCGTCCGCATCCGGGCGGCCGGAGCCATAATGGGCGAAAAAGCGGAAAAACCGGAGAATCCGCAGATAATCTTCCGAAATCCGCATCGCCGCATCGCCGATGAAGCGCACCGTGCCGGTCTCGATATCAGGAAGACCATCGACAAGGTCGATGATCTCGCCCTTTTCGTCGGCATAGAGGGCATTGATGGTAAGGTCGCGCCGCTCGGCGTCGGTCTGCCAGTCAGTGCCGAAGGCTACCTGTGCGTGGCGGCCATTGGTTTCGACATCGCGGCGCAACGTCGTCACCTCGAAACCTTCGCCATCGATCACCAGCGTTACGGTGCCGTGCTCGATGCCGGTCGGCACCGCCTTGATGCCCGCAGCCTTGGCCCGAGCAACAACCACGTCAGGGGTCAGCGTCGTCGCCATGTCGACATCGACCACCGGCAGGTCCATCAGCGCATTGCGCACCGCGCCGCCGACGATCCGCACCTCGCCGCCATCGGCATTCAGAAGCGTAAAGATGCGCTTCAGCGCCGGTTTTTCAAACCAGTCCCGCCCGGCAAGGCTGCTCATGAATAAAACCTCTCGTAAATCGTCCTGACGATGCCCGCCGTAATGCCCCAAATGTAGCGTTCGCCATAGGGCATTTCGTAGAAAAACCGCTCCTTCCCCTGAAAGATACGGCTGCCGCGCCCGTGGTTGGCCGGGTCCATCAGAAAGGACAGCGGCACCTCGAAAACCTCATCCACTTCCGTTGGATTAAGTGTCAGGTCAAAGCCGGGGCGAACGATCGACAGCACCGGCTTGATGCGGAAACCGGTCCCGGAAATATAATCCGGCAGACGCCCGACCGTTTCCACGAAAGACCTGGAAAGGCCGATTTCCTCTTCCGTCTCGCGCAGCGCCGCCTCTTCCGGCGTCCGGTCCTCGGCATCGATGCCGCCGCCCGGAAATGAAATCTGGCCGGAATGCTTGCGCAGCGTCGAAGTGCGCTGGGTGAAGATCACCCGCGCATCGTTGCCATCGTCAATGACCGGCACCAGCACGGCGGCGTCCTTCAGCCTGATGCCGTTTCCAGACAGCACCACGCCCGGATTGAGCACATGGTCGCCATGCTCCCGTTCCGCCACGCCCTCGCCTTCCTGCAGCACGCGGCAGCGGAAATCGGCGGCGGTAAAAGTCTTGAATGCCGTTGTCGTCATTGCGAAAGCCGTTCCAGTTCCTTGGCGGGCATCACCGGAAAAGTCACCCCGCCCGAGCGCACCGCGAACATCTCAACGCCATCCACCTTAATCACCTCGCCGAGTGCGACGAGGTCGTACATCACGGCTCGCGAGACGAGCGCTTCCAGCCTACCGCGCACCAGAAGATAGGGCTTCAATTCGCGGTTCTCACCGAAAACCTCGAACCGCAGCGGATGCTCCGGTCCCGCCTCCACCACATCGCCGACATTGGTGCGGAAGGTCAGCAGCGGCTCGCCATCATCCTCACCCGCCGTCAGCTTCATTTCCACGGCGACGAAAGGCGCGTCCACGACGCGGATGCCGACTTTTTCCACAGGAGTTACGAGATAGGTTTTGCCATCCTCATCCTTGCGCAGAACGGTGGAAAACAGCCGCACCAGCGGCGCCCTGCCGATAGGGGTGCCGAGGTAGAACCAGGTGCCATCAGCGCGGATTTCCATGTCGAGATCGCCGCAAAAAGGCGGATTCCAGCGCTCCACCGGGGCCGGCCCGCGTTTGGCGTCGCCGGTCTGTTCGGCGGCGCGGGAAATCATCGCCGCCAGCCCGGCCGCGTCACCCGCCGAATTTATCGTCTCCGCTGCCATATTCGAGTCTCGCTTTGCCGATAAGGAAATACTAAGTCACGACATAGTCATTCGAATGGCGCTTGTCAGCGGCCAAGAGAGCAATAAGCTATATGCAGCGCAAAATCCGCCCCGGCCAGCCGCCAGCAAACCGGGATGCAATTGTGACAGCGGCGAAGGTATGAGGAGAGCGACATGGGCGTGATGAATACCGGCGAAACCCTCGATGAAAAGGCCATCGTCGCCTCGGCCGAAAAGGCGCTTTCAGACATTGCGGCCATCCGCACGGAAGTCTCCAAGGTCATTTTCGGCCAGGAAAAAGTGGTGCAGAACACGCTTCTCGCCATCCTCTCCGGCGGTCATGCGCTGCTCGTCGGCGTTCCCGGCCTCGCCAAGACCAAGCTCGTCACCACGCTCGGCACCGTGCTCGGTCTCGATGCCAACCGCATCCAGTTCACACCGGATTTGATGCCCTCGGATATCCTCGGTTCGGAAGTCATGGATCAGGACGAGAACGGTCGCCGTTCCTTCCGCTTCATCAAGGGTCCGATTTTCGGCCAGCTGCTGATGGCCGACGAAATCAACCGCGCCAGCCCGCGCACGCAGTCCGCCCTTTTGCAGGCCATGCAGGAATATCACATCACCATGGCCGGCCAGACCTATGAACTGCCGAAGCCGTTCCACGTTCTCGCCACCCAGAACCCGCTGGAACAGGAAGGCACCTATCCGCTGCCCGAAGCCCAGCTCGACCGTTTCCTGCTGCAGGTCGATGTCGGTTATCCCGAGCTTGCCGCCGAACGCCAGATCCTGCTCGACACGACGGGCACCGCCTCCGGCGAAGCGCGCGGCGTGATCGATGCCGGGCGCCTGATGGAAATCCAGGCCCTCATCCGCCAGATGCCGGTCAGCGACAAGGTGGTGGATGCAATCCTCTCACTCGTCCGCTCCGCCCGCCCCGGCCATGGCAACGAATTGACCGACAAACACGTTGTCTGGGGTCCGGGCCCGCGCGCCGGCCAGTCGCTGATGCTGACGGCCCGCGCCCGTGCGCTTTACGAAGGCCGGCTCGCCCCGTCGCTGGACGATGTCCATGCGCTGGCCGAACCGGTGCTGGAACACCGCATGGCGCTGACCTTTGCGGCTCGCGCCGAAGGCATGTCGGTGCGCGATGTCATCGCAGCGCTCGTGGAGCAGGCGAAGAACTGAAAGCACGTTCGCGAAAGGACTGCATGTGGCATCCATCGGCCAGATCGTAGACAAGACGCCGGGTAGCGAAGTTCTGGCGCGCGCGCGCCAGCGCGCAGCCCTGGTGCCGGACTGCATGGTCGAGGCAAAGCGCATCGCCAACACGGTCACCGCCGGCTGGCACGGCCGCCGCAAGCGCGGCATCGGTGAAAATTTCTGGCAGTTCCGCCCCTATGCCGAAGGCGAGAGCCTGTCGCGCATCGACTGGCGGCGCTCCGCCCGCGACGATCATACCTATGTGCGCGACCGGGAGTGGGAAGCCGCCCACACCATCTGGCTCTGGGCCGACATGTCGCCGTCGATGATGTTCAAATCCACCCTCGGCTCCGTCTCCAAGGAAAGCCGCGCACTGGTACTGATGCTGGCGCTGGCGGAAATCCTTGCACGTTCGGGCGAGCGCATCGGCTGCCCCGGCATCATGGAGCCGGTTTCGGCCAGAAACGCCGCCGAACGGCTGGCCGCCGCCATCATGCATGCGCCGCTGACCACTGGCATGCCGGAAACGGGCATGATCCGCGGCGCGAGCGACATCGTCCTCATCGGCGATTTTCTCGATGATGCCAAAGCCGTGATGGAGCGGATTTCGCCTCTGGCGCGGCGCGGCCTGCGCGGCCATGTGGTGGAAATTGCCGATCCGGCCGAAGAAACCTTCCCCTATTCCGGCCGCACCGAATTCACCGACCCGGAAACCGGCGAAAAACTGGTGTCCGGCCGTGCCGAAACCATTCGCGAGGATTACACCCGCGCCTATCTCGCGAGGCGTGAGGCGCTGTCCTCGTCGCTGCGCCGTCTCGGCTGGAACTTCGTGTTCCATCGCACCGATCATCTGGCCTCCGAGGCGCTTGTGGCCATGCACATGTATCTTTCCGGCGCGCCAGCACAGGGCGGTGGGCAAAGATGAGCGCATTGCCTTTCGTTTTCACCAGCCCCTATATCCTCCTCGGCTTGCTGGCGCTGCCCGCCATCTGGTGGCTGCTGCGGCTGACCCCGCCACGCCCCAAGGCGGAGGTCTTTCCCCCGCTGAAGATTCTGGCGACGGTGCTGAAACGCGAGGAAACGCCGTCTAAAAGCCCGTGGTGGCTGACCCTGCTGCGCATGGCGCTTGCCGCCGCCGTGATTTTCGCGCTGGCCGATCCGGTGGTGAACCCGCGCAACAACAGCATTGCCGGCAGCGGCCAGCTGGTGCTGCTGGTCGACAACAGCTGGGCCTCCGCACCCGACTGGGAAAGGCGCGTGGCGACCGCTCAGGCGCTGATCGGCGATGCGGAACGGGCCGACCGCCCCGTCTCCATCAGCTTCACCGCCGATGCGGAACATGACGCCGTACCGGGAACGACAGCCGTTGCACTGGAAAAACTCGCCGCCGCAAAGCCGAAGCCGCTCGTTCCAGATCGTGTCCGCACGGCGGAAGCCATCACCGAGGCGCTGAACGGCACGGCTCCCGGCACGATCGCCTATATTACCGATGGTGTTCAGACCGCGCAGGATGAAAGCGCGATGAGAACGCTAGCCAGCCTCTCCCCCGCCGAATTCCGCATCGTGAAGGGCGACGGCAAGGCGATCGCCGCCATTACCGGCGCCACCAACAATGCCGATGCCATGAGCGTCACACTGTCGCGCCTCGATACCGCCGAAGCCGCCCGGCTGACCGTCAACGCGCAGGACAGCCAGGGCCGCATCCTCGCCAACGGCATCGCGAACTTCGCGCCCGGCGCGGCCGAAACCACGGCAACGGTGGAAGCGCCCTTCGAGCTGCGAAACGATTTCGCCCGTCTCTCCCTCGAAGGCGTGTCGACGGCGGGTGCGGTGCATCTTCTGGATGACGGTTTCCGCCGCCGTCGCGTGGCACTGCTGGCCGGCGAAACCGGCAATGATTTCCAGCCGCTGCTGCAGCCGCTTTATTATATCAGCCGCGCGCTCCAGCCGTTTGCCGATCTCATCCCGCAGCGGCAGGCCGATCTGGCGCAGGCGATCCCGGAAATCCTGCAATCCAATCCTTCCGTCATCGTCATGGCCGATATCGGCCGTCTGCCGCAGGAAACCTATGAGCCGATGCAGCGGTGGCTTGCCGGCGGCGGCACACTGATCCGTTTTGCCGGGCCGCGCCTTGCCGCAGCGCCCGCTGACGATCCGCTGGTGCCTGTAACACTCAGACAGGGCGAACGCGCGCTTGGCGGCGCGCTCTCCTGGGCGGAGCCGCAGCCGCTTGCCGATTTCCCGAATTTCGGCGCCTTTGCCGGCATGCCGAAGGCCGATGGCGTCCTCGTCAAGCGTCAGGTTCTGGCCGAACCGACACCGGATCTGGCTGAACGCACATGGGCAAGCCTTGCCGATGGCACGCCGCTCGTCACCACCCGCAATGTCGAGGCTGGCCGCATCGTGCTGTTCCATGTCAGCGCTGAGGCAAGTTGGTCCGACCTGCCGATCTCTGGCCATTTCGTCGATATGCTGCGCCGTATCGTGCAATTGTCGAAGGCGGGCGGCGCTTCCGCCAACGCCAATGCCCCGGCCGCGGCCCTTCCGCCCTTCCGGCTGCTGACGGCCGAAGGCGCGCTTTCAGCCGAAATCGGCACTGCCCGGCCGCTGGAAATGCGCGCCGGCCAGCCGCCCCGCACCGGTTTCGACAATCCCCCCGGCCTCTATGGCACAGAGGATAGTTTCGTGGCTCTCAATCTCTTACCCGCAGGTGCCACACTTCGCCCGCTCGACACCTCCGCCGCCGGTGTCAGCACCACCAGCGAAGCCCTGATCGGCGAAACGGCGAAATCGCTGCGCCCCGCGCTCTTCATCGCCGCCTTCCTGATGTTGATTGCCGATAGCCTGATCGTGCTCTTCATGAACGGTGCCTTCGCACGCCTGCCGAAAGCCCGCAGCGCCACCGCCGCCACCGTGCTTCTGGCGCTTGGCGCCTTTGCCGCCATGTCGCCAACCGATGCCCGCGCCGACGATCCGAAACCCGGCGACGAGCAGATTTTCGAGCGGCTGGACACGACGCATCTCGCCTATGTGCGCACCGGCGAAGACGATGTCGACCGCATTTCCGAGCAGGGTTTGCAGGGGTTAAGCGAATTCCTGACCTGGCGCACGACGCTGGAGCCCGGCCAGCCGGTCGGCCTCGATATTTCCAAGGATGAATTGTCCTTTTATCCCATCATCTACTGGCCGGTTTCCGCAACGGCACCCATGCCCTCAAGCGCCGCCATCTCACGCATCGACGCCTATATGCGCGCCGGCGGCACCGTGCTGTTCGACACGCGCGACCAGTTCTCTTCGCTCGATACCGGCGCGACCAGCCCTAACGGCGAGCGCCTGCAGGCGATCCTCGCCAATATCGATATCCCACCGCTCGAGCCCGTGCCGGAAGATCACGTTCTGACGCGCTCCTTCTACCTGCTCACCAATTTCCCCGGCCGTTACAACGGCTCCCCGCTCTGGGTGGAATCACGGCAGGGGGCGGCCAAGACCACCTCGGGCCTCTCCTCCTCCGGCGATGGCGTGACGCCGATCATGATAACGGGCAATGATTTCGCCGGTGCATGGGCCGTCGATCCACAGGGCGCGCCGGTTCTGCCAACGGTGCCGCCTGATGAGACGCAGCGCGAGCATGCCTTCCGCTCCGGCGTCAACATCATGATGTATATGCTGACCGGCAACTACAAGGCCGATCAGGTCCACGTTCCCGCACTTCTCGAACGGTTGGGGCAGTGACATGACATTGACCTTCGCCCCCTTCCTGCCGTGGATCGTGATCGCCGTTCTGGCCGTCGCCGCCCTTGCCCTCTCCTTCATCGGCCTGTGGCGCGGCGTGCGCGGCGCATGGCTGCGCGGGCTGGCGCTCGCCGCTTTGCTCACCGCCATCGCCAATCCGCTTCTGACACAGGAGGAACGCGAGCCGCTCTCCACCATCGTGCCCGTCATCCTTGACCGCTCGCAGAGCCAGGATGTGCAGGACCGGCCGCAAATGACGGATACGGCGCTGGAGACGCTGAGAGACCGGCTCTCCCGTTTCCCGCGCATCGAACCACGCATCGTCGAAGTGCGCGACAATGGCGAGAGCGACTCGCCCTCGACCCAGCTTTTCTCGGCGCTATCTTCCGCCGTTTCTGATGTCTCGCCTTCCCGCGTCGGGGGCGCGATCTTCCTCAGCGACGGCCAGATTCATGATATCCCCAATGCCCTGCCCAACGCCGAACAGGCGCTCGGCTTTCGCGCACCCGTCCATGGGCTGATCACCGGCAAGGCTGACGAATTCGATCGCCGTATCGAAATCGTCCGCGCCCCTCGCTTCGGCATCGTCAACGAGGAACAGCAGCTCACGCTGCGCGTCTTCGATGACGGCCGCCCCGCAGGCGGCGGTTCGGCAGAAGTGACGGTGAAGATGAATGGCGAAGAAATCGCCACGCTGCAGGCGACACCCGGCCAGCCGACGCCGTTCAATTTCAAGGTTCCGCGCGGCGGCAACAATGTCATGGAATTTTCCGTCGCCGAGCTTCCGGGCGAAGTGACGGCTGCGAACAACCGCGCCGTTCACCTGATCGAAGGCATCCGCCAGAATCTCCGCGTGCTGCTCGTCTCCGGCGAGCCGCACGCCGGCGAACGGGCGTGGCGCAATCTCCTGAAATCCGACGCCTCGGTCGATCTGGTACATTTCACCATTCTGCGCCCGCCGGAAAAACAGGATGGCACGCCGATCAACGAACTCTCGCTGATCGCCTTCCCAACCCGCGAATTGTTCGTCGAAAAGATCGAGGATTTCGACCTCATCATCTTCGACCGCTATCAGCATCGCGGCGTGCTGCCGATTCTTTATTACGATTACATCGCCCAATATGTCGAAAAGGGCGGCGCGCTTTTGATCGCCGCCGGGCCGGAACATGCGGGTCAGGATTCGATCGCCATGACGCCACTCGCCTCCGTGCTGCCTGCGCAGCCGACCGGTCAGGTGCATCAGGCCGCTTTCTACCCGCGCCTTTCGGAAGCGGGCAAGAAACACCCGGTCACCCGCGGGCTGGAAGGTTCGGGCAACGAGCCGCCGCAATGGGGCCGCTGGTTCCGCACCATCAGCGTCGACCCGCCGCAGGGCCAGACCGTGATGCTGGGCGACGGGCAGGACCCGCTTCTGGTGCTCAACCGTCAGGGCGAAGGCCGTGTCGCCATGCTGCTGTCCGATCAGGGCTGGCTGTGGGCGCGCGGTTTCGAGGGCGGCGGCCCACATGTGGCGCTTTATCGCCGCATCGCCCACTGGCTGATGAAGGAACCCGAGCTTGAGGAAGAGGCGCTGACGGCACGCGCTAACGGCCGCACCCTGCAGATCACCCGCCAGACCATCGGCGATGATCCCGGTCAGGCAAGCGTGCGTTTCCCTTCTGGCAAAACCGAGAACATGGCCTTCACCAGCACCGAGCCCGGTCTTTACAGGATCGAGCGCCGCATGGACGAAACCGGGCTGTTCGAAATCAAAAACGGCGATTTCACCACCCTCGTCCATGTCGGCGCGGTGGATGCGCCGGAATTCAAGGCGATGATCTCGACCACCGAAACGCTGAAGCCGCTGGCCGAGGCCACCAAGGGCAGCGTGCACCGTGTCGCCGACAATTCCGGCCGTATCGCGCTGCCCGATATATTGCCCGTTCGTGGAGATATCAGGGTTGCCGATGAGGATCGCATGCTGATACGCATGACCGACGAGACGGTGCTGAAAGGCGTCAATACCCTGCCGCTCTTTGCCGGTTTTGCCGGGCTTGCCGCCCTGCTGCTCGCCTTCTCCGCGCTGTGGTGGCGTGAGGGCCGGTAAGGGCGTTTCCAGCGAAGCGCTTCAGGTCTCGGAACGGAAAACGGGAAACGGCCGCCGCCCGGCGGCCCGGGAAGATGAACATGAATTTCGTTTTGAGCGATGTCGCGGATGCAGAGGCCGAAAAGGCCATTCGCGATCCGCTGGTGGCTTATAATCTCGCCCGTTTCGGCGAAAGCGACAAACGCGAACTCAACATCACCATCCGCGATGACGACAATACCGTCACCGGCGGTCTGGTGGGCCATACCGCTCGCGGCTGGCTTTACGTGCAGCTTCTTTTCGTGCCGGAGGTCATGCGCGGTCAGGGCACAGGCCCGAAGCTGCTTGCCATGGCGGAGGAAGAAGCCAGAAAGCGCGGCTGCATGGGCGCCTATATCGACACGATGAACCCGGACGCCCTGAGAACCTATGAGCGCTACGGTTTCACGAAGATTGGCTCGCTTGGCCCCCTTTCCAGCGGCCAGTCGATCACCTGGCTGGAGAAGCGGTTCTAGGCGGCAATCCCCGATACCCCACCGTCCACCGTTCGTCCCATAGCCTCGCGGATTTGCTGGCGAAGCCATACGGCTCCGGCATCCGCGTCAGTCTGCAATGTCCAGACCATGGCGACGGGCGGGAAACTCAGCGTCACCGGCACCGGGCTTATTTCCAGCCCCAGCATTGGCGCATAACGCAGCGCGATGCGTGAGGACACGGTCGCCAGCACCGCCGAGGATCGCGCCGTTGCCAGCACCGAGAGAAAATCCGGTGCGGCCGCGACGACATCGATTTCCAAGCCGCTCAGTTCCAGCGCATCCTTGATGCAGCCATGGAGGCTGTCCGTCTGCGAGATAACCGCATGTTTGGCCTCCATATAGGCGTCCAGCCCGACGGGATTGGGCAGATCGAGCAAGGCCGGATTGAAACAGCAAAGCACGCTGGAGGAATAAAGCGGTTCGCAGTGGTGGCGCTGCTCTTTCGAGTAGGTGCATCCGACCGCCATGTCGATCACACCCGTATCCAGCATCGCGGTAATTTCCTGCTCCTGCCCGCTGCGGGCCAGAATGCGAATACCGGGCGCGATCTCCCGCAGTCGCGCCGTCAGATCCGGCAAAAGCAACAGCTCCACCTCGCTCGACATGCCCAGCCGGAACGTGCGGCGCTCCGTCGCCGGATCGAACACATCCGCCGTCAAAACCGCCGCCTGCGCCTGCCTGAGCGCCTGCCGCACCGGGCCCGCCAGATGGAGCGCCCGCGCCGTCGGCTTCATCTCCTGCCCCACGCGGATGAAAAGCTCATCCTGAAACAGGGTCCGCAAAGTTGAGATGTTATGGCTCATGGCCGGCTGCTGGATTTTCAGCCGCCGCGCGGCGCGCGTCACGTTCATCTCTTCCATCATCGCATCGAAAGCGACGAGGAGATTGAGGTCGAAGGAACGGAGATTGAAATGATCGATAGTTTGCATAAGTCACATCGATTTGATTGCTGACCCCCTTACACTTAGCTGGAGTGCGGAAAGTTTCAAGACGTTCCCTAACTCAGGAGCCTTTAATGCCATCACGTCGCTCACTTCTCAAAGGCGCCGCCAGCGCCATCTTTGCAGCCCCTTTCATTGCGCCCTCCCTCGCCTTTGCCAAAGCGCCGCTCGCTGCCACACAGGCACCCGGCTTCTACAGGCTGATGGTCGGCAAGGTGGAAGTCACCGCGCTGTCGGATGGCGTCGTCGCGCTGCCGCTTGCAAAACTTTACACCAACACGACACCGGAACACGCATCCAAGGTGCTGAAGGATGCCTTCCTGCCGGACGAGACGCCGACCTCCGTCAATGCGTTTCTGGTCAATACCGGCGACAGGCTGGTGCTGATTGATGCCGGCACCGGCACCTATCTCGGCGCGAGCCTTGGCAAGCTCGTCGCCAATATCGAAGCCTCGGGCTACAAGGCCGGTGAGATCGACGACGTTATCCTCACACACATCCACACCGACCATTCCGGCGGACTGTCGGCGAATGGCAAACGCGTTTTCGCCAACGCAACCCTGCACGTCAACAATCGCGAAGCCGCTTTCTGGCTGGATGAGGCAAAGGCGAAGGCCGCGCCCGAAGCGATGAAAAAATATTATGCTGAAGCCAAGGAAAGCATCCAGCCCTATATCGATGCCAGCAAGTTCAAGACATTCGGCGACAATGCCGCGCCGGTTCCCGGTCTCGGCTCTATCCTTTACGCCGGCCACACGCCCGGCCACAGCGCTGTCGTTCTGGAAAGCGAAGGCCAGAAAATCGTCTTCTGGGGCGATATCACCCATGGCGATATCCTCCAGTTCGATGAGCCTGACGTGGCAATCGAATTCGACGTCGACCAGAAGGCCGCCGTCGTGGCGCGTGATTTGGCATTCAAACAGGCGGTAGAGGGCAAATATCTGGTGGCCGGCGCGCATATCGCCTTCCCCGGCATCGGCCACGTGCGCACCGATAGCACCAATTATGATTGGCTGCCGGTCAATTACGCCGCGCTCTGATAAGAACAAGACGTGGCCCGGTTCTGAAAGATCGGGCCATCGCCGTGGATCGCGACCTCAGGTGAGCGCCACCTGGCGCGTTTCCGCGTTGATCATCGTTGCGGCTATGGCCGCCAGCACCAGCAAACCGGCAAAGATGCCGATCGCGACCCCAAAGCCCTGCGCAATGGCATAACCGAGCAGAGACGGCGCCAGCAGGCCGCCGAGCCTTGCCATGGCGCCCGCAGCCCCCATGCCGGTCGCCCGCGATTCCGTCGGGTAAAGCTCCGGCGTATAGGCGTAAAGCGCGCCCCAGGTGCCGAGCAGCGCAAAGCTCATGATAAGAAGCGAGGCGGCGATCATCGCACCCGCCGAGGCCAGCGTGAAAAGTAGGCACCCAAGCGCAGAGAGCAGGCAGAAGCCGATCAGCGTCGGCTTGCGGCCCCATTTTTCGACGCCATAGGCGGCAAGCGCATAACCGGGGATCTGCGCCAATGCCACCAGTACCAGAAACCCGTAACCGCGCACGAAACCGAACCCGTCTCCGGCCAGTTTCGCCGGCATCCATGTGAAGACGCCGTAATAGGAAACGGAAACGAGGAACCAGATGGCAAGGATCATGATGCTGCGCTGCCGGAGCGCCGGTGAAAATATCCCCTGCCCTTTGCCCACGTCAGGCTGGAAAAGCCCGGTCCCGGCATCGAGCGGCGCACGCCCATTCGTCACCAGCATGCGGTTGACGACGGCCTTGGCTTCCTCCAACCGCCCGCCGCGCAGCAGGTAAAGCGGCGATTCCGGCACCAGAAAGCGCAGGCCAAGGCCGAGAACCGCCGGAAAAGCCGTCACCGCGAATATATACCGCCACGCATCGGCAACGCCGGCAAGGCTGGCGCCCCAGGCCGCCAGCGCCACGATCAGCGTGCCGACAGCCCAGAAGCCCTCGAGAAAGACCAGCCAGCGTCCCCTGTTCTTCGCCGGCAGGAATTCGGCCATCATCGCATAATCCACGGGCAGCGTGCCGCCCACGGCAGCGCCGGTGAGAAAGCGCAGAACGAGCAGAATAGTGAAATCAGGCGCGAACACCGAAAGCACGCCGAACAGCGCATCACAGGCCACGGTGACGATCAGCACGCGGCGACGCCCGTAACGATCCGCCAGCCGCCCGAAACCGGCAGCACCCAGCAGCATGCCGAAAAAGAACGCCGTGCCGGTCTGCAACGCCTGCGGCACCGTCAGCCCGAAGGTTGCGGCGATAGACGCGGCGGTGAAGCCAACCGCCAGAACCTGCATGGCATCCGCCGCCCAGACGAGGCCGAATATGCCCATCAGCCGCCGTTGATAGGCGCCTGCGCCCGCGCGCTCCAGCGCATCGTTCATGGTAATCGCCGTCATGCCCCGCCCCTTTGCAGAAATCGACTTTGACTTGCTATCGTATAGGGGGAGGAAACGGAATTGAATTCTGTGGCGGAGACGCGCTGTTTCGAGACAGACCATCGGAAGAAGATTTTACCACACGAGGATTGGCACGGCAGTCTCGATGGTTCCCGTAATTCGCAACAGGCCTTCCGTCACCCCGGATTAGATCCGGGGTCCAGCCAGCCCAAGTCCTTGGGCTGAAAAAAGATTCTTTAGCCGCGCCGACGCGCGTCGGCTGGATTCCGGCTCAAGGCCGGAATGACGGAAGGGATAGTATCATGGTGAGAAGAAAAATCTTCAACCGTAAACCCTGAGCGGCTCCTCAAAACCCTCATCTTCCGCCGTGGCGGCCGACATCACGGCCTCGCATTTACGCCAGCCGATCTTGCCCTTCAGCCGCTGGTGCACGTCGTCGCCAATCGGCACGACGAGCACCCGGTTCGGGTCCACCGGGCCTGGAAAATCGAGCGCCGCATAAGCGACCTTCTCGAAACCGAGCGGCATGTAATAGGGCGGATCGCCGATCAGGATTACCGCTTCCGAGCCCTTCCGCCGGGCGGCGGCAATGGCGATCCGGACGAGCTCCCGGCCGATACCCTTGTTCTTGTGCGACGGCCGAACCGCAAGGGGCCCGAGCATATGGCCCTTCACCCCGCCCGCCAGAACCGGCGTCATGCGCACTGAAGCAATGGTTTCGCCATCATCGGCGCAGACGAAGGACAGCGACCGGTCATGCGGCCCCTGCTCACGAATGCGCGCTGCGGCCCGGGTATGCCTACCGGGACCGAATGCTTCTTCGTTGATGACGTCGATGATGGCGTCGTGCGACGCGTCCTCGGTGAGGTAGACAAGATCGTGCTTGGACATGAAGAGACCGAAACTTCCAGAATGCGGATGCGACAATAGATGACGGCTGCGCCGGTTAGGGCGTTCAGGAGCGTCAGCGTCGTCGGAGCATCCGTGGTTCGATCATAATCAAAAATTTCCTCAGAATTGTGAGAATTGCAGTTATCAGGAAAATTCTCACCCGTCCAGAACAAATCTCTGCGCTATCCCATTCAGTTTCCACAGGACCGGAAACGCATTGTTCAACGCCTTTCGGGTTCGCGGGAGAGTGCAGAACGGTTAGGATCGCTCAAAAGGAAACAATTAAGGAGATCATCATGGGCATGCTGGTGGAAGGCGTATGGAAAGACGTCTGGTATGACACCAAGGAAACCAAGGGGCATTTCAAGCGCAGCGCCTCGCAATTCCGTAACTGGATCACAGCGGATGGCGCGCCCGGTCCTTCCGGAGAAGGCGGGTTCGAGGCCGAGAAGGACCGTTACCACCTCTATGTCTCCTTCGCCTGCCCCTGGGCGCACCGCACCCTGATTTTCCGCAAGCTGAAAAAGCTGGAGGACCTGATTTCCGTCTCCGTCGTCGATCCGCTGATGCTGGAAAACGGCTGGGAATTCAAGCCTGAGGGCGAACGCACGCCGGGCGCGACCGAGGATCACCTCTTCGGCTCCTCCGCACTCTGGCAGGTCTACACAAAGGCGGACCCCAAATATTCGGGGCGCGTCACCGTGCCGGTGCTCTGGGACAAAAAGCGCGGCACCATCGTCTCCAATGAATCGGCGGAAATCATCCGCATGTTCAATTCCGCCTTCAACGATCTCACCGGCTCGCAGGCCGATTATTATCCTGAAGCGCTACGCGGCGAGATCGACGCACTGAACGACGTGATCTACGACACCGTCAATAACGGCGTCTACAAGGCCGGCTTCGCCACCACGCAGGATGCCTATCAGCAGAATGCCGTAAAAGTGTTCGAAACGCTCGATATGCTGGAGGACCGCTTGAAGGACCGGCGCTTCCTGTTCGGTGCGGAACAGACGGAAGCGGACTGGCGCCTGTTCACGACGATGGTGCGGTTTGACCCCGTCTATGTCGGCCATTTCAAATGCAATATCCGCCGCATCCACGACTATCCGCACCTGACGGATTACCTGCGCGATCTTTACCAGACGCCGGGCGTGCCAGAGACGGTGGATATGCGCCACATCAAGGAGCATTATTACCGCAGCCACCGCACCATCAACCCGACCGGCATCGTGCCCATCGGCCCGGAACTGGACCTGACAATGGCGCATGGCCGCGAGGCGCTCTCCTGACGGAGAGCCGCCGCCTTTACCAGTGATCGACGATCGGCGCTTCGGCGGCAAGCTCGGCAAGGCGGCGACGGGTGGCGGCCGTCACCCCTTCCGGCAGCTCCGACAGGTCGAAAAAGCCGCTTTCGGCAATTTCGTGATCCGGCTTTTTCGGTTTGGTCTGGGTGACGTCAAGCCGGTAGAGCGCAACATGATCGCGATTGCTGCCTTCCAGATTGAGATAGACATGGAAAAGCTCCGGCCTGGAGGCTGCTTCGAGATTGCCTTCCTCGCGGATTTCCTTGTGCAGCGCCACGAGCAGGGTTTCACCACGTTCCACCCCGCCGCCCGGCAGATACCAGCCCGGCAGATAGGTGTGCCGCACCAGAAAAATCCTGCCCTTTTCATCGAAACAGGCCGCACGCACGCCAAGGGTGGCGCCGCGCGTGAACAGAAAAACGAAATGCAGAAAACGGATGAAGACACGCATATGGAACGGACGGGCCTGCCGCCCGGTTGTTTCGTCATTCACCCTGGTTTCTCCCCGCCTGCCGGCTTTCATTGGACGCGCGGCATATCATAGGTTATCTCTGCCGCCATGTTCAAACTTGCGCATATTTCAGACGTCCATTTGGGGCCACTGCCAAAACTCACTTTCCGCGAACTTGCATCCAAGCGTATCACCGGTTTTGTCAACTGGCACCGCAACCGCCGCAAGCATCTCTTCACCGATACGCTGGAAAAACTGCTCGACGATCTGGAGACAAAGTCACCGGACCATCTGGCTATTACCGGCGATCTCGTCAATCTTGCGACCGGGATTGAAATCCGCGCCGCCGCCGACTGGCTGGAGGAGGTGGGCGATCCCGAAAAAACCTCCGTCGTTCCCGGCAATCACGACGCCTATGTTTCCGGCGCGCACGACAAGGCCATGCAGGCCTGGTATCCCTATGTTCGTGGCGATGGCGATCCGCCGGAGTGGGACGACGACCGCAAGATTTTCCCCTATATGCGCGTGCGCGGTCCCGTCGCACTCATTGGCTGCTCCACCTCGATTGCGACACCGCCTTTCTCAGCCACTGGCTATTTCGGCAACCGGCAGGCGCGCGCGACGGCGGAGCTTTTGAAAAAAGCCGGTGAACAGGGGCTGTTCCGGGTGGTGATGATCCATCACCCGCCGATCCGGGGCGCTTCCCCCACCCACAAGCGTATGATCGGCATCCGCCGTTTCGCAGCGGCGCTGGGCGTCGGCGGCGCGGAACTCGTGCTGCATGGCCATACCCATCTCAACACGGTCTACTGGCTGAATACGCATCATGGGGAAGACCACATCCCGGTCGTCGGCATTTCCTCCGCCAGCCAGGGACCCGGCGGTGAAAAACCGCGCGCGGCCTATAATCTCTTCCATATTTCCGGTGGCCCCGGCACATGGAATGTCGCCTGTGAGCGCCACAGCCTCAATGAGACGGGGACGGGCGTGGCGCTGGAGGATGTGCGGGTGTTTTATGAAAACGGGCGGCCGCTGGGGTTTTCGCTGCTGGGGGAGTAAATTCGCTGCGGTGAGGTTGGAGTGTGTGGCTTCACCCCCCCCCCTCTGCCCTGCCGGGCATCTCCCCCTCAAGGGGGGAGATCAGCAGGAAGCGCTACCGCCATTTCATTAACAAACGTTGAGATGGGCGAGACCTATCCGCGAGTCGATCTCCCCCCTTGAGGGGGAGATGTCCGGCAGGACAGAGGGGGGTAAAGCCCCACCCTCAAGGCCCACTTACCGCGCCCGCTCTTCCAGCACCCGATTGGCCGCCGAAACAATCGCCTCCAGCGACGCCGCTACGATATTCGTATTGACGCCTGCCCCGAACAGCTTGCCGCCCGGATGCTCCATCTCGACATAGGCAATGGCCGAAGCGTTCGAGCCATGCTGCAGCGAATGTTCCGAATAATCATTCACCGACAGATCGATGCCGAGATAGACCGACAGCGCATTGATGAACCCGTCGATCGGACCCGTACCCTTGCCTTCGATACGCTTCACCTCGCCATTATCGGTGATCTCGGCGGCGACGATGCGCACGCCCTTGAAATCGCCGGCCGGATAGGTGTGGTGATCGACGAACTTGATGCGCGCATTCGGCTGCGTCACGTAACGCTCGATAAAGCGCTCGTAGATGCGCTTGGCCGGCAGTTCCACGCCCTCTTCATCGGTGATGCGCTGGATATCCTCGCGGAATTCCACCTGCAGGTTGCGCGGCAGGTTGATGCCGTAATCCTGCTGCAGAATGTAGGCTATGCCGCCCTTGCCGGATTGCGAGTTGATGCGGATGATCGCCTCGTAGGAACGGCCGACATCCTTTGGGTCGATCGGCAGATAGGGCACTTCCCACACTGGGTGGTTGGCAACCTTGATCGCCTTCATGCCCTTGTTGATCGCATCCTGATGCGAGCCGGAAAAGGCCGTATAGACCAGTTCGCCGACATAGGGGTGGCGCTCGGGGATCGTCATCTCGTTGGAATATTCATAGACCGCCTTGATGCGCTCGATATCGCGGCAATCCAGCTCCGGATCGACACCCTGCGTATACATGTTCAGCGCCAGTGTCACGACGTCGACATTGCCAGTGCGCTCACCATTGCCGAACAGCGTGCCTTCAACGCGGTCCGCACCGGCCATCAGGCCCAGTTCGGTCGCGGCGATGCCCGTGCCGCGGTCATTATGCGGATGCAGCGAGATGATGACGTTTTCGCGATTGTCGATATTGCGGCACATCCATTCGATCTGGTCGGCATAGATGTTCGGCGTCGCCATTTCCACCGTCGAGGGCAGGTTCAGGATCAGCTTGTTGTCGGCCGTCGGCTTCACCACCTCGACCACGGCGTTGCAGATTTCCAGCGCCACTTCCAGCTCTGTGCCGGTAAAGCTCTCAGGCGAATATTCGAAGCGGTAACCGCCGCCGGCCTTCGCCGCCATATCGGTGATCATCTTGGCCGCATCGACGGCGATCTGCTTGATGCCGTGCACATCCTTGCCAAACACCACGCGGCGCTGCAATTCCGAAGTGGAATTGTAGAAGTGGATGATCGGCTTGTTGGCGCCCTCCAGCGCCTCGAAGGTACGGGTGATCAGCTCCGGCCGGCACTGCACCAGCACCTGCAGGGAGACATCGTCAGGCACATTGCCCTCTTCCACGCACCAGCGGGCGAAATCGAAATCCGTCTGCGAGGCGGAAGGAAAACCGATTTCGATTTCCTTGAAACCCATTTCGAGCAGCAGCTTGAACATGCGGGCCTTGCGGTCGTGACCCATGGGGTTGACCAGCGACTGGTTGCCGTCGCGCAGGTCCACCGAACACCAGATCGGCGCCTTGTCGATGGTCTTGCCCGGCCAGGTGCGGTCGGGGATATTGATGGTCGGGTAAGGGCGATACTTCACGCTCGCGTCAGCCATACCCTTGGAAATATTGGTGATCTTGCCGTCCATTTCGCTTCCTCCTTGCGCAGTCCGCGGGCGTCTTTCGCCATCGGCGGATGCGCGGCCCTTGAGGGCCTAAATCCAGTATAAAATGAGATTTCGAGATGAGGAGCGTTTGCACCAGCGGGCTTTCGGCCGCCGGGCGCTCCTCACTGGACCCGGCAACCGCGTGTAAGGTCGAGGCTAAGAAGCGAGAGTGCACCGCATGGCGAGGCCTTCGCAGAAATCTGCGCGCTCATGCCAAAAATGGTTGCGATGCTGTTGCTCATGGCGATGTGTATAAACAGCGGCTGGCGGTCTGACAAGTGATCTTGTGCCGTGCGCCGGTTATTTTCCCTGCCTGCCGCTCTCCAACCTTTCGGCAATCCATTCGGCCATCAGGGATTGTCGTGTCCTGCCAAGGCGCACCGCTTCCGCATCCACTTTTCGCAAAAGCTTTTCAGGCAGATCGATATCGACATGCACCATTTCCAGTCCAGGACGGCTTGCCTTGGACCAGTCGAGATAATCGTCGATGTCTTCGCCATCGTCGAATTTCCTGTCAAATTCTTCAGCGCTGATCGTCTTCATAACGCTGCCTTTCCTTGTCTCTGGAACGCCTGACGGAGATGATACGCAACCGGTCATTTCTGTAAGTATAAATGGCGCTCCAGCACTTCCCGCGTAACTGGGCGACCATAATATACCGCTCTTCCGACGTGGTTTCGAGAGGAACGACGAGTCTTTTCTCGTCCAGCCAAAGCGCTCTTGCCTCCACAAAATCTATTCCGTGTTTGTCTTTGTTACTTTCACTTTTGGCAGGATCGAATTCGAAATCCATAAATAATATTTCTTTAAAACAATAAGCTCCCTATCTAACCACGCTTCACCATCCGCTGCAACGCCATCATCAGCCCGCCGCCGATCAGGCCCCAGAAGGCCCCGGAAATGCCGCCGAAGGAAAGGCCGGAAGCCGTAATGAGGAAAGTGATGGCCGCCGCCTCGCGGGTTTCCTGCTCCCTGAAGGCTGCGACAGCGGAACCGGAAAAGGCGCCGACCAGCGCCAGCCCCGCCACCGCCTGAATGAGGATGGGCGGCGCCAGCGCCACGAAGGCGGTGACCACGCCCGCCAAAAGACCGAAAATAATATAGCCGACACCACCGATGATCGCCGCCCAGTAACGCCGCTTTGGATCAGGATGGGCGTCCTCGCTCGCGCACATGGCAGCAGTAATCGCCGCTAGATTGACGGCATGGCCGCCAAAAGGTGCGGAAAGCAGCGAGAAAAAGCCGGTCGAGGCGAAAAGCGGTCCGGGCTGCGGATCGAAATGATTGACCTTCAGCACCGCGATGCCGGGAATATTCTGCGAGGCCATGGTGACGATGAAGAGCGGCAGCGCGATGGAGACAACCGCGTGGAGACTGAAGACGGGCGTTACCCACTCCATCGGCGGCGTCAGCGATTGCGCCACGCTGTCCAGCGCACCCGCCGGAATTTCGACGCCAAAAATCATCACCAGCACGAAGGCGGCAAGGGCGGCGGGCACGGCGAACAGCCGTTTAAAGGCTCCCACCACGATCCAGGCGAGGATGATGGGCAATCCGAGCGCCGGGTTGAAGCCGATCGCCTTGATGGGCGCAAAACACAGGCCGATGATGACGCCGGAGAGCATGGCATTGGCAAGCGGCGCTGGAATGGAGGCGACCGCCTTTCCCAGCGGCCGGAACAGGCCCGCGATGATGATCAGGATGGCGCAGATGATGAACCCGCCGACGGCCGCCGGAAAGCCGCCCTCAATGACGCCGGTGGTCGCAAGCAGCGCCGCACCCGGTGTCGACCAGGCGATGCTGATGGGAAGCCGGGTGGCGGCGGAGAGAATAATGGCGCAAAGCCCCATCGCCACCGAAAGCGCCATCAGCCCCGACGCCGCCTCGAAATCCGTCGCGCCGACAGCTTTCAGGCCCTGCAGCACGACGGCGAAGGAGCTGGCGAAACCGACAAAGGCGGTGAGGCAGCCCATGAACAGGCTCTGGACGGAAAAATCTTTCAGCATGAAGCACTCTGCGGCCTGCGGCCTGTCGCAAACAACCGCAGCGGTCCGCATTGGCGACAGGCAGAAACAAAACTGAAGCGTGACGCGCGACTCCGGGGATGGCGACACGCTTTGGATGAAGCGTGATTATATTCAGGATCAAAAAAGACGTGGCTTGGCAAGATGAGCCGCCAGACTTCAGGTACGGCGGCATGGAAAACGTCATCAAAGTTTAGCGGCACGGCGCTAATCCTCCCTGCATCACAACCGGTCATCCGCCACAAGAGGGACCCTTGCCATGCTGCGCATCGTCACCACCGTCGCCTGCTGTTTTGCGGCTTTGCCCGCCGCGGCCCAGACCCCGCCGCCGCCGGCCTTTCTCGGCCAGATCGTCGTTCCATCGGGCCTCTCCATCGATGGCGTCACCTTCGGCGGCATTTCCGATCTCGCCTTTGACAGCGAAACCGGGCGTTATCTCGCAATTTCCGATGACCGCGTGGAAAAAGGGCCGGCCCGTTATTACGAACTGGAACTGACTGTCGCGGAAGGCGCCGCCACGCTCAACATCGCCGCCACGCGCGAATTGAAGGACGAGACCGGCGCTGCTTTTGCGCCGAAGGGCATCGATGCGGAAGGCATCGCGCTCGACCGCAAGGGCGGCAAGCTCTACTGGTCCTCCGAACGCGACCTGAAGAACCAGCCGGCGCTTTACGTCTCGGACCTCGACGGCAGCAATGTGAAGCGGCTGGAACTGCCAAACGCCTATCTCGTTGATGACGCCAAGACCAGGGGCGTACAGAACAACCTCGCTTTCGAAGGCCTGACGCTGATGCCCGGCCGGCTGATCGCCGCCACCGAAAATGCGCTCACCCAGGACGGCCCCAAGGCGACGCCGCAGGCGGGAAGCCCGGCCCGTATCCTCGTCATCGACACGGCGACGCTGAAACCGGTCGCCGAGCATGTCTATGTCACCGAGCCTATCTCTAGGACGCCGACAGCCGCCGAGCCGAAATATAACGACAACGGCCTTTCCGCCATCGCGGCCCTGCCGGATGGCCGTTTCGTGGCTGTCGAGCGCAATTTCGCCTCCGGCGTCGGCAATCACATCCGCTTTTTCATCGCCGACATGTCCCGCGCCGACAATATTCTCGGCAAGGACAAGATCGATCCCGCATCCGTGGCCGCCGTATCCAAATCGGCCTGGTTCGAAATCAACGAAGGCGATTTCGGCCTCGATATCGACAATATCGAAAGCTTCGCCTTCGGCCCGGTGGTGGATGGCAAGCAGCTCTTCGTCATCGCTTCCGACGACAATTTCAACACGGGCAAGCAGTTCACCCAGTTTGCGGCATTCGCAATTCCCGCCAATCTGGGTCAGTGAAATCCGCCTAAAGCAGACTGCCGGTTCTGGACCATGTCCGGGCCGGCATCGGCAATCTTGCCTTCACCAGCGGAGCAGACGTGAACCGGCAAAAGCGCCGATGATGCCGGTCAACAGGATGCCCAGCGAATACCAGACTAACACGAAAGCCATGCCGTTTTCGGTGCAGAACCACGAATAGACCCATGCCCCGGCAGCACCTGCTGCGATGCCTGCGGCAAAACCCGCAAGCCTGGGATCAGCGGGAGCCGAACGCTTGAGAACCGCGAAATTCGCGATAAACACCGGCAGCGCGAAAGCAACGATCAAAAACGGGCAATGCAGCGCCGACGATCCGAGAATGAGGGTCCTGTAGGTGCCGGGCACGGCAAACCCAAGCTGGACGAGCGCGATGACCGCCATGGCCACAAAAATCACCGCAAGCCACGCGAACAGACCACCCCTGTCGCCCTCCGGCCGCGCAAGACGCATGACGGCGAAAAATGCGGCCACGGCCAGCAGGGCATTATAGGCGGATTTGACCCAGAAACCCGGTTCGGTCATGGCGTCATTCATATCGCTGCGAAGCCCCAGAATGACGACCATCAGCAGCAGCGAAACGCCGAGCGCGGGCAAGGCGGCGAACGCCAGCCTCCGCTCCAGCGCAAAAGCCGGTACGGGTTTCAGATCGCCTGCCAGTTGATCGATGATGTCTTCCGTCTTCCTCACGTGTCCCCCCGCAACTTTGCCGCCAGGACTTTCAGCGTTCTGTGAATACCAACCCTCGCCGCAAGCTCGGTCTGGCCGGATTTTTGCGCCGCTTCGGCAATTGAGTGACCTTCGAGCTTCACCCTTCGAATGAGATCCCGTTGCCGTTCCGGCAACTCATCAAGCAGCCGCTCCACATCCATGCGGGCCGTGACCGCATCGACGGACGGTTCCGCCTCCAGCGTTTCATCGAGTTCCACTTCCGTCAGCACCCGCGCACCCCGGCCCCGATAGTGATCGATGAGCTTGTAGCGCGCTATCGAAAAGAACCAGGCCGTAAACGGTCGCGCACGATCATAGGTCTCCCGTTTGGCGTGAAGCGACAACAGCGTCTCCTGCACGAGATCTTCGACATCGCCTCTGGCGGCGGCGGCCATGCGCCGGCCGTAATAGGCGATCAGCAGCCGTCTCAGGGCATGAAGCAAATGCCTGTAGGCGCCTTCGTCCCCATCGAGGGAACGCAGCATCAGCATTTTCAGTGTCTCTTCCGAAGGGCTGCCTGTCATCGTCACTATCGGGTTATTCGCAATCGGCAGGATATTGTTACATAGTGGCTTTAAAAAAATCTCGCCCGAACTTGTCCTCACAAGCGCGTGAAGATGTAACGGCCGGGCGTTCCCGGACGAATGGACAATCGTGAGCCCCGGCGCGATGCCGGCGGACATTCAACGACGTCCAGAGGAGACCCTTCATGACCCGCATTTTTACCGCCATTGCCGCCGCTTCCCTTCTGTCCGCTCTTTCCTTCGCAGGCATCGCCCATGCCGACAGCATGAAAACCGATGCGATGAAGAAGGATACCATGCATAGCGACACCATGAAGACGGAGACGATGAAAAAGGATGGCATGTCCATGGCCAGCAAAAAGGATTGCATGCACAAGGCCGGCATGGAAATGGACAAGATGAAAAAGGCCGACATGATGAAGGCCTGCGACATGATGAAATAACACCGGCCCAAAAGGAAAAAGCCCGCACCGGTTTTCACCGATACGGGCTTTCTCAACTGAAAAATCGAAAACTCAGAGTTCCGACTGGCTCTCGACGATCTTGCCGACGAGGCCGTAATCCTTGGCCTCTTCCGCGCCGAGCCAGTAATCGCGATCGATATCCTTGGCGATCTTTTCTTCGCTCTGGCCGGTGGCCTTGGAGAAGATCTTGATCAGGCGCTGGTTCATCTTGATGATTTCGCGGGCCTGGATTTCGATGTCGGACGCCATGCCGCGCGTGCCGCCGGAGGGTTGGTGCAGCAGGAAGCGGGTGTTCGGCAGGCAGAGGCGGCGTTCCTTCGGCACCGAAACGTAAATCAGCGCGCCGGCGGAAGCGACCCAGCCCGTGCCGATGATATAGACCTTCGGCTTGATGAACTTGATCATGTCGTGGATGGAATCACCCGATTCGACATGGCCGCCCGGCGAATTGACGTAAACGCGAATGTCGTCGTCGCTGGCGGCGGCAAGAGCCACGAGCTGTGTGCAGACCTTCTGCGCCAGTTCCTGCGTGATGCCACCATAGATGAAGATCGAACGCGACTTGAAAAGATTCGCTTCCGTTTCCTTGCCGATCGGCAGTTCCTTGCTCTTGTCGTCTTCGTCTTCGTTCATCAACGGCTCTCTCCAGCAAAATTCGTGCATGCCCTTCGGACATAGTGCGACTTGTTACGTAAGGCAATGAGAGAAAAAGGCAAGGTTTGCCCGCCAACAATAAACAGCACCCCCGGCAGATGACGCATGGACAGCCTGTCTGCCTTCGCGATATCGTTGACGCCTCATTGCAGCGCCGCCTGCCGCGGGAAGCCCCAAGATTCCGTTGCGGACGGCCATAATTTCAAGAGGGAACCATGCTGAAAAGACTAAGCCTCACTGCCGCCGCACTGGGCGTTACCGCCCTGCCCGCTTTCGCCCATTTGAACCCGGAAGAACACGGCTCCTTCATGGCCGGCGTCTCCCACCCGTTCTTCGGTGCGGATCACATTCTGGCGATGGTGGCCGTCGGCATCTGGGCCTCGCAGATCGCCGTGGCGCAGAGCGACCGCAAGGCGCTGTGGATCGTGCCTTCCGCCTTCGTCGGCACCATGGCCGCTGGCTTCCTGATGGCCGTTTATGGCATCGGGCTTCCCTTCGTCGAACCAGCAATTCTCGCCTCCGTCATCGGTCTCGGCCTGCTTGTTGCCATGGCGGCAAGGCTTCCGACGGCAGCGGCGGCGGCCGTTGTCGGCGCTTTCGCGCTTTTTCACGGCCACGCCCATGGCGGTGAACTCGGCAGCGCCGGCGCGCTTCAATTCGGCATCGGCTTCATGATCGCCACCGCCATCCTGCATGCGGCCGGCATAGCACTCGGTCTCGGCATTGCCCGTTTCGGCTCAGTAGCCAGCCGCACGGTCGGCGCGTTGACGGCGATTGCGGGTCTCTCGCTCGCCTTCGGCGGCTGACGATCATTACCGAAATTTAAAATTCGGGCTGCTTTGAAAAGCCGGAATTGAGACCTACCTCCTTATCGTGGATTTTCGCTTCACGGTAAGGAGGCATCATATGTCACCGGAAGAAAGCCAGCTTCTCAAGGCCCTGTTCGACAGGACCAGAACCGCATCCGCCACCCCGCGTGACCGCGAGGCGGAAACATTGATCGCAGACGCCGTGCGCGATCAGCCCGCAGCACCTTATTATCTCGCCCAGGCGGTGATCGTTCAGGAAAAGGGCCTGGAGGCGGCGGCAGCGCATATCAAGCAGCTCGAAGACCGTATCCATGCGCTGGAAAGCGGCAACGGCGCCCCGCAGGCCGCAGCGCAGGGCGGCTTTCTGAGTTCCATCTTCGGAACCGGCCAGCCGCAGCCGCCGGCACCCACGCCCGCCCCCTCCCCGGCTGCCCCGCAAACCTCATGGCGCAACGATACCGCCGGCCAGACGGCCGGTCCCTGGGGATCGCCAGCCGGCCAGCAGCCCGGCGGCCCCTGGAGCCAGCAGTCCGCCGCATTCGGACGTTCTTCCGGCGGTGGTTTTCTGCAGGGTGCGCTTGGGACAGCTGCGGGTGTCGCCGGCGGCATGCTGCTCGCCAATTCGCTGAGCGGCATTTTCGGCAGCCACATGTCGTCGCTCGGCCTTGGCTCGCCCTTCGGCGGCGGCAATGCTGCCGGCAACGCGCCTGTCGAGGAAACCGTCATCAATAATTATTACGGCGACAGCGCCAGCCCGCAGAACAACGACGATGACGATATCCAGCAGGCCGATTACGACGACAGCGCCGACGACGCGGATGTCGATTCAGGCGACGACGGTTCGTTCGCCTGAACCTTTAATCTCGTAGAAGCCGGATCAGCCGCGACCGCGATAGGTGGGAACGCCCTGATCCGGCAGCCACACGCCTTCGGGCGCCGGTCCGGTCTGCCAGAAGACGTCGATCGGAATGCCGCCGCGCGGATACCAATAAGCGCCGATCCTCAGCCATTTCGGCTGCAACAGATCAACAAGCCGCTTGGCGATATAGACCGAGCAATCCTCGTGGAATGCGCCGTGATTGCGGAAGGACTGCAGGAAGAGCTTCAGCGACTTCGATTCCACCAGAAAATCGCCGGGAATATAGTCGATGACGATATGGGCGAAATCCGGCTGGCCGGTCATCGGGCAAAGCGAGGTGAATTCGGGCGCGGTGAAGCGCACCACATAATCGGTGCCGGCATTGCCGTTCGGCACTTTTTCGAGAACGGCCTTTTCCGGGCTCTCAGGCGTATCGACCTTCGTGCCCAGCTGCGACAGGCCGGAAACATCCGTCACGGACATGGAAACTCCTGTTTTTCAAACAATCACTTTGACGCCATGCGCCTTTTCGCCTTCCGGCTCGACGTGAATGGCAAGGCTGGCGCCCGGTATGACGTCCCTTATGGCATCTTCAAGGCGGTCGCAAATATCATGCGCCTCGCGCACCGTCATGACGGCTGGAACAACGACGTGAAAATCGATGAAGGCGGCCGAGCCCGCGCGGCGTGTCCTCAGATCATGAACGCCAATGACGCCGCCGGAATGTTCGGCGATGGCCTTCTTGATCGCCTCGTCTTCTTCCGGCTCCACGGCCCGATCCATCAGCCCGCCAAGCGAATGCAGAATGACCTTGGAGCCCTGGAACAGGATGTTGATGGCCACCAGAATGGCGAGCAGCGGATCGAGAATGGCATAACCCGTCAGCAGCGCCAGAATAAGGCCGACGAGAACGCCTGCCGAGGTCACGACGTCGGACATGATGTGATGGCCGTCGGCGGCCAGTGCCGGTGAGGCGTGTCTTTTGCCCACACGGATGAGGATCGTCGCCCATATGGCGTTGATGACGCCCGCCGCCGCATTGATGGCAAGACCAAGAGCCGGCGCTTCCGGCAGCCTCGGGTTGAAAAGACCGCCCCAGGCCTCCTGCACGATCAGAAGCGCGGCAACGACGATCAGCACTCCCTCCACGACGGCGGAAATATATTCCGCCTTGTGGTGGCCGAACTGGTGGTCGTCATCGGCGGGCTTCTGCGCGTAACGAATGACGAAATAGGCGATGAAGGCCGCGACCACATTGACGGTCGATTCCAGACCGTCCGATAAAAGCGCGACCGAGCCGGTGACCCACCAGGCCACGAGCTTGAGGCCCAGCACGCCGAAAGAAAGCGGAATGCTCCAGAATGCGAGCTTCCGGACCAGCGTATTGCCTTCACTGTTCATTTTTGCCCCCGTGCGGATGCGAACGAATTGCATGACCGATTGCCAAAACGCACGAACCGCGCGCACGGGGTCTCCGTGCGCGCGGTTCGCTGTTTGCGCGTTCTATCGTTCAAACGGAGAACAAGGTCAAGGGCCTTGCGCTCAGGCCCAAAACATCACTCTTCGCTTTTCTGCTCGCAGAAACGAATGCGGTTGCCGAACGGATCGGTCACTTCCATCACATCGCCCCATGGCAGTTCTTCAACGCCCGGCTTCATGAAGCGATAGTCTTTCGCCGCCAGTTCCTGTTGATAGGCGTGAACACCGTGCATGGTGGCGAAGATGTTGGAGCCCGGCGTCGCATCGCCGTGATGGCCGCTGAGGTGAAGCCCCATCCCGGCCCGTGAAACCTGCATGTAAAGCGGGAAATTATCGCCGAAGCGATGTTCCCAGTCGACCTCGAAACCGAGAAAAGCGACATAGAACTCCCGCGCCTTGGCCTCGTCGAAAATTCTGACGATCGGGAATATCCGCCCGAAGCCGATGTCTCCAACAGTCCGCTTTCCGGCATCGCCCATGCTGCCCCAACCCCTTTTCCGGCCGTAAAACGATACCGGCCGCACAGGGTGCGGCCGGTAGGATCAGCTTATTCGGCTGCGACGATCTTGCCGTCCTGCCATTTGAACAGCGAGAAGGCCTGCGAGGTCAGGTCGCCGTTTTCGCCGTAGGTCACCTTGCCGATTGCGGTCGGGAAAGCGTCACCGCTTTTCAGGGCCGTGGCAACCGCTTCGGAATCCTTGGCGCTTCCGGCCTTCTCGATGCCGGCCTTCAGCACTTCGACGGCAGCGTAAGCATTGAGCGTGAAGGCTTCCGCCGGAATGTTGGCGGCCTTCAGCGCTTCGGCAGCGGCCTTGGAATCGTCGTTCTTCAGCGCGTCCGAAGCATTGGTGAAGATCGTGCCTTCGCCAGCCTGCGAACCGATGTTCCAGAACTCGCTGTTCGACAGGCCGTCACCGCCGATGACGGCAGCCTTGGACCCGATATCTTTCAGCTGGCGCACCAGAAGACCCGCTTCCGGATGGTAACCGCCGAAATAGACGATGTCGGCATTGTCGGACTTCAGACGGGCCGTCAGCGCACCGAGATCCTTTTCGCCGGGCGTCAGCGCATCGTAGAGAACTTCGGTCACGCCGCCAGCATTCAGCGTGGTCTTGAAGGCGTCCGCCAGACCTTTGCCGTAAGCGCCCTTGTCGTGAATGATGGCGATCTTCTTGTCCTTGAGGTTGGCGAGAACATATTTCGCCGCAACCTCGGCCTGCTGGTCGTCACGACCGCAGGTGCGGAAAACGTTGGCAAGGCCACGGTTGGTCAGGCCCGGCGCGGTCGCCGTCGGCGTCACCATCAGCACGCCGTTTTCGGCAAAGACATCCGATGCCGGAATGGCGACGCCGGACGTCACCGGACCGACGACGAAGTGGATGCCTTCGGCAACCAGCTGGTTGGCTGCGGAAACGCCCTGCTTCGGCTCACCGCCGTCATCTGCAAGCTTCAGCACGACCTGTTCGCCGAGGATGCCGCCCTTCTTGTTGATTTCATTGACTGCCGTCTGGGCGCCGTTCTTCACCTGGTCGCCATAGGCGGCGACAGGACCGGTGAGCGGCGCAATCAGGCCGATGACGATTTCGGCATGAGCAAGGGGTGCGAATGCGAAGGACGCTGCAAGCGTCACGCTGGTCAATGTCTTCAGTTTCATCCTGGTGTCTCCTTAAAGGGGGTCGCGGGACCCGGTGAGCGCCATGGGGCGCCGACCGAATGAAACTATCGGACGCCTCCCGGCGAAAACTCGTTCCATTTTTGAATTCCGAGCCTTCCACTCAACTCATACGGAAGGTTTGATGATTTATGCAAGTCACTTTGCTGGATTAGCTCTATTAGCGGTAAATCAATCGCCGGATCGACCGTGATTGCGCCATCAGAAAGGACGCATCGGCTTTCCGTAAACGCTTGGCGTTTGGTCGCCGCTGGAGGATAATACGCCATGATCACAGCAGATGAAGAATTTCTGACGGGCCTGCCCGTCTTCCTGCATTTTGAAGATGTGGCCGACCCGACGCTTTATCGCGCCCTGCCGCCGGGATGGGGGCTGGCCATCGCCGATATCGTCGATTCGACTTCGGCCATCGGCACCGGCCGCTACAAGGCCGTCAATATGGCGGGTGCGGCGGTCATATCAGGCGTATCGAACAGTCTCGGGCGTCACGACCTGCCCTTCGTTTTCGGCGGCGATGGCGCTGCCGTCGCGGTGCCGCCGCACGGGCTGTCTGTCGCACGCACCGCGCTTTCAAATGTACAGCGCTGGGTGAAGGACGATCTCGATCTTGCCATGCGCGTGGCGCTGGTTCCCGTCGAGGATATTCGTGAAAATGGCTTCGATATTCGTGTCGCGCGCTTTCAGGCGAGCGAGGACGTTTCCTACGCCATGTTTTCGGGCGGCGGCAACAGTTGGGCGGAAGCGCGGATGAAGGAGGGGCAATATGCCCTGCCCGCAGCCGAAAAGGGCGAACGCCCCGATCTCACCGGCCTTTCATGCCGCTGGAACCCCATTCCGGCCACCCATGGCAAGGTGGTGTCGATCATCGCCGTGCCGGGACCGTCGCGGGACATGCCGGCATTTCGCCAACTGGTCGTCGATCTTGTCGATCTCGCCGAACAGGACGCAAGACACGGCCACCCCGTGCCCGAAGATGGGCCGAAACTCGGTTTTGTGCGCGAGGGTCTCGGCCTCGAAGCCCGTGCCGGCGCTGCCTATCGCGATGTCTGGGGCAAGATGCGCCGCTCGTTTCGCGTTCTCGGCGAGTCCCTGCTCGTCAATCTCTTGAGCGTGACGGGGCTCTCGTTCGGACCGTTCAATGCGATACGCTACCGGCGGTCGGTCGCGAGCAACACCGATTTCAGGAAATTCGACGACGGCCTGAAGATGACGGTGGATATCGACACCGCACGGCTCGAAAAAATCCGCGCGCGGTTGGAACAGGGCCGCCTCTCGGGAAGCTGTTATTACGGCCTGCACGAACAGGATGCCGCCTTGATGACCTGTATCGTCCCGTCTCCGCTTTCGCGAGACCATATGCATTTCGTGGATGGTGCCGACGGCGGATATGCGGCTGCGGCCAGCCGTCTCAAGCAGCAGATGCAGTCTGCGGCGCTGGACTGAACGCCGCGCCAGGGCCTCCCCCGAGATCGCAGAGTCCGTTGCACCGCTATAAGGGCCACCAAAAGAAAAAACCGGCGCAATGCGCCGGTTTCAATCGAGTAATGCTTCTCTGGCCTTGAAAGGCCGTGAGATCAGGCTGCAGTCTTGCTGCTCTTTTGCGCCTGGCAGTAAATTTCCTCGAGTGATGCGAGGATTTTCTTAACGGATTCGGAATTGCTGGAATAATAGATGGTCTGCGCATCCCGTCTTGTCTTGACCAGCCGCTGAGCACGCAATTTCGAAAGATGTTGCGAAAGAGCGGACTGGCTGAGACCAACCTGCGAGGCGAGAACACCGACCGGCACTTCCGTATCCACCAGCGTACACAAGATCATCAGGCGCTTTGGGTTCGCCATCGCTGAGAGCAAGTCTGCAGCGGCGATGCTATGTTCCGACAGAGATTGATTATCCATACGCTCAAGTCTCCTGATGACAGTCGAAGAGACCGTCATAGTGGCTATAATAGGTGGTCTAAAAGGTGTTTTTATAATTCGGTCGATACGTTGTATATACCTAAATCTTGCTTATATCGCGTCCCTTTCAAAGACTATTCTTCCCAAATTATTCGCCTAATAAATTATGGTCAAATTTTCGGCCTTTTGCCTATTTTGAAAATATAAATAATGAAAAAATGTATTACAAATAGTATTTATAAGAAATATACGATTAAAACTTGAGCGCGTAAATCCCAACGCTTGGTAGCGGTTTGCGGCGCTGCAATCTATTACCACCTTAAATTTAATAGCGAACCAAAGAATCTAGATTAACATTGCGCAATTTTTGCGAAATTTGCAATATGCTTTTTATACGCAATTATTTTAATGCATAACTTACGATATCAAAAAATATTCTTTGCCACGGTAGGAAGGTATAGCTTAAAGCGGGAAGTTTTTACGGCAAAGAAAAAGGGCCTCCGTGCCGGAAGCCCCTCATTTTTATTCAAAATGGGCGAATCACTATTTCTTGCGATGACGCGTCAGCCCCGCCACGACTTCATCCGCCGAAATCGTGCCGATAATAGCGCCATTATCGACCACGCCGATCGCACCTGCCTGTTTCGACAGCGCGTCGAGAATATCGATCAGCGGCGACGACGGAAGGGCGGTGGCGGCGACTGCCATCTGTCCATTGCGTTCGTCCACGCCCCTTTTCATCACATCGGCGGCGGTCAGCATGGAGATCGGGTTCATGTTCTGCACGAAATCCGCGACATACGGCGTGGCCGGCTGCTTGACGATCTGCTGCGGCGTTCCGCACTGGATGATGCGTCCGCCTTCCATCATGGCGATACGGTTACCGATACGGAAGGCCTCATCCAGATCGTGGCTGACGAAGAGGATAGTTTTCTTCAGCCGGCTCTGGAACTCCAGAAGTTCGTCCTGCAGGCGGCTTCTGATGAGAGGGTCGAGCGCCGAGAACGGCTCGTCCATCAACAGGATCGGCGCGCCGGTGGCAAAGGCTCTCGCCAGCCCCACACGCTGCTGCATGCCGCCGGAAAGCTCTCCCACCTTGCGGTCAGCCCAGGCGGAGAGATTGACCAGCTCCAGCTGCTCGGCCACCATGCGCTTGCGCTCGGCTTCCGGCACGCCGGAAAGCTCAAGCCCGAAGCCGACATTATCGGCCACATTGCGCCAGGGCAGAAGGCCGAATTGCTGGAAGACCATGGAGACCGTGTGCATACGCAGGTCGCGCAGCGCTTTCGCCGTCGAGCGATAGGGATCGACATAGCCGGACTTGGTCTTCACGCCGACATTGCCGCGCACCACGGGCGCAAGCCCGTTGACGGCCCTGAGCAGGGTCGACTTGCCCGAGCCGGAAAGCCCCATGAGCACGAGTATCTCGCCCTCGCTGACCGAGAGCGAGGCATTGGCGACGCCGAGAACCAGTCCGGTTTCGGCATTGATCTCGTCACGCGTGCTGCCCTTGTCGATCAGCGGCAGCGCCGCATCGGGCCGGTCGCCGAAAACGATATCGACATTTCCGAAGATGATGGCGTCACTCATAGATCATCCTCCGCGCCGGGAAGGCGGAAAAGCCGGTCGAGAACGATCGCCAGTACGACGATGCACAGTCCCGCTTCGAAGCCCATGGCGATATTGACGGTATTGAGCGCGCGCACCACCGGCACACCCAGACCATTGGCGCCCACCAGGGCGGAAATGACCACCATCGACAGCGACAGCATGATCGTCTGGGTAAGGCCGGCCATGATCTGCGGCGCGGCGAAGGGAAGCTCCACCTTGCGCAATACTTGCGAAGGCGTAGCGCCAAAAGCGACGGCCGCCTCCACCAGCGCCGGCGGCGTCGAAACGATGCCGAGGCGGGTGAGCCGCACCGGGGCCGGAATGGCGAAGATGACGGTGGCGATGAGCCCCGGAACCATGCCGAGACCGAACAGCACCAGCGCCGGGATCAGATAAACGAAGGTGGGGATGGTCTGCATCAGGTCCAGCACCGGGCGCATGCCGGCATAGATCCATTTGCGCCGCGCCGCCAATATGCCGAGCGGTATGCCGATGATCATGCACACGGCGCTGGCGGCGATGACGAGCGCCAGCGTTTCCGTCGTCGCCTTCCAGTAGCCCAGATTGATGATGAGCAGCAGGCCGAGCGCCGTGAAGACCGGCATGCCAACGGAGCGGCGCGTCCAGGCGGAAAGGGCCGTCAGGATCGCGACGATGACAAGCGGATGCGGCGCCTGCAGCACATAAAGCAGGGCGTTGATGACGCTTTGGAAAATGAAGGAAAGCCAATCGAAGAAAAAAGCGAGATTGCCGGTCAGCCAGTCAATGGCCTCCTTGGCATATCGGCCGACGGGCAGGCGGTTTTCAGGAGCGCTGAGCCATTCCACGGTAAGAAAAGACCTTTCGTGAACTAAAACAATTCCGGCAAAAATGCAGAGCGGTTTTGCGTCCGGAATTGCGCAGACAACAAAGAAATAGAGCATCGTCATCCCGTTTCACCGGGATTGCTCCAATGCAGAAATGACGGCCGGCAGCGGAACTGCCGGACGCGGTGCTGGCGCATGACCTTCAATGTCTGAAAATTCACAGGCAAGGTCATGCATGGGCATCGTTATTTCCCGCTGATCCGGCCTGCCGCGCAGGCCGGATGCAGTCATGCATCGTCTTGCGGCTTAGAGGCCGAGAGCCTTCTTGGCGGCAGGCAGGGCGTCAGCGCTGCCGTCCTTGGTCTTGACGTTGGCGAGCCAGGGCTCGATCGCCGTCGGATTGGCCTTCAGCCAGGCGGTTGCAGCCGCCTCGCCCTCAAGGCCGTCATTCAGGATCTTGCCCATGATCTCGTTTTCCATGGGCAGGGAAAATTGCAGGTTCTTGAGGAAGGCGCCGACATTCGGGCACTCCTCGACGTAACCCTTGCGGACATTGGTATGGATCGTCGCGCCGCCGAGATTGGGGCCGAAGACCTCGTCGCCGCCGGTCAGATAGGTCAGCTTGAAATTCGCATTCATGGGATGCGGTTCCCAGCCGAGGAAGACGATGGGCTCGCCGGATTTTTCAGCGCGGGCCACCTGGGAGAGCATGCCCTGTTCGGACGACTCGACCACCTCGAACGACTTCAGACCGAAACTGTCCTTGGCCACCATGTCGAGAATCAGGCGGTTGCCGTCGTTGCCCGGCTCGATACCATAAATCTTGCCGCCGAGATCGGCGCTGTGGGCGGCGATGTCCTTGAAATCCTTGATGCCGAGTTCGGCGCCCTTGGCGTTGGTCGCCAGCGTGTATTTCGCACCGGTCAGGTTTTCCCGCAGCGTTTCCACGGATTTGTCTTCGCGATAAGGCGCGATATCGCCTTCCATGGTCGGCATCCAGTTGCCGAGGAAGACGTCGATATCCTTGTTTTTCAGCGATGTGTAGGTAACGGGCACCGAGAGCAGCTTGACGTCGGTCTCATAGCCAAGGCTTTTCAGAAGCACGGTGGCGGTCGCCGTCGTGGCGGTGATGTCGGTCCAGCCCACATCGGAAAAGCGCACTGTGCCACAGCTTGCCGGTTCCGCAGCACCGGCCGCACTGAACGTCATGGAGGAGATTGCTGCGGCCAGGGCCAGACAGCGGCTTCTATTTGCAAACATATGGCTTGCTCCCTGTTTTTTCGTTCCCTTGCCATTATCAATATCTGCCGGACACAATCAACTCGCGCGCATTTGCGTGCTTTGGCGCACCGTTTGCGACAAAATGGTGAAAATGTCGGTATTCAGCGGTGCAATGTCGAAAAAGAGCAGACCGTAGAAATCTGTGTTTTTCCAACGGCCATACTTTTCAATCCGCGTCTTCGCCGTCAAAAGACGCTGGATGCAGCATCGGCTGGAATACCGGGACAGGTTTGTGAGGCACGGTGTGCCGATTGAAGAGGTTGGAGCATTCAAACGCACGTCGGAATGATGCAACGGTGCTCCGGGAGTGGATAATGGCAAAACTCTATTTCAATTATTCGACGATGAATGCCGGCAAATCGACCATGCTGCTGCAGGCATCCTACAATTATCAGGAGCGCGGCATGCGCACACTGATCTTCACGGCCGCCTTTGACGACCGGGCCGGCGTCGGCCGTGTCGCCTCGCGAATCGGCCTCTCCTCCGACGCCCTGACCTTCGATGAGAATACCAACCTATTCGCCGAGGTATCGGCCCTCACTGCCGAAGCGCCGGTCGCCTGCGTTTTCATCGATGAAGCCAATTTTCTCTCCGAACACCATGTCTGGCAGCTTGCCGACATTGTCGACAGGCTGAACATCCCGGTCATGACCTATGGCCTGCGCACGGATTTTCAGGGAAAGCTTTTCCCCGCCTCGAAAGAACTGCTGGCCATTGCCGACGAGCTTCGCGAAATCCGCACCATCTGCCATTGCGGCCGCAAGGCGACGATGGTTGCCCGCTTCGACAATGAAGGAAAGGTCGTGACGGAAGGCGCGCAGATCGATGTCGGCGGCAACGAGAAATATGTTTCCTTCTGCCGCCGCCACTGGGTGGAGACGTTCAAGGGCGAGTGAACATCTGCGTCCGGTTGCCGCATTTGATTTTCCGCAAAGATGGCTCCCCCGCTCCTGGGCTAAGACGACGGCGACACATTCGCGTGGATGTGCTTTCTCTCAGGAGCAAAACTATGCAGAACAGAACTGCCAAATTCGCCGGCCTCGCCATTCTCGCAGGTCTTTTCGCCTTTCCCGCCCTTGCTGCCGAAATCGAAGTGAAGATGCTCAACAAGGGCAGCGACGGTCAGGCGATGGTCTTCGAGCCCGCAACCGTCAAGGCCGCCGTCGGCGACGTCATTACCTTCGTCCCGGTCGACAAGGGCCATGATGCGGCAGCCGTGAAGGACATGATCCCCGAGGGTGTCGCAGACTTCAAGGGCAAGATGAACGAGACGGTGAAGTTGACGGTTGAGAAGGAAGGCGCCTACGTGGTCAAATGCACACCGCATCTGGGCATGGGCATGATCGCGCTCGTTGTCGTCGGCGATGCCGCGCCGGCCAATCTGGACGCCGTCAAGAACGGCAAACTGCCGAAAAAGGCGCGCGACCGGCTGAACGACGAGATCGCCAAGCTCGGCCTTTGAGGACATATCCCTTCGGTTCCGCGGCGGCTGTTGCTCCACAATCGGTGTGGAAAGCCATAATGGCTGGCGCGGACCGCAGGTTGAGAAAAGTTTCGCAATCATGTTGTATCCCGGTTGACCGGGACATATCTGGAAGACAGTAAATGACCGCGGTTTATACGAAGCGCCGAAGGGCGCGGGCGGGCCGCGTGTTTTTCTTCCGGCGTCCAGCCCCACGGGCAGAGGAGACTATGACGACATGATCGACCGGATCACCGCTTTGATTCAGGCAGCCTTCAGCGCCATCGGCAGGGCCGCCGGTCTTCTCGTCGCCTGGCTTCTGTGGCCCTTCATGGCCGCCCATGGCTGGTACAGCGGCCGCAACTGGCTAATCAAGGGCCCGATCGCCCTCATCGTCATTCTTCTTGCCGGCTTCTACGGATATTTCATCTGGCAAACCCAGGTCTGGACGAATTTCGACCCGGATTACGTCGCGCGCTACAAGCTTGAAGAGCGCACCGTGCCTGCCGGGCAGGAATTGCCCGCCGCCGCCCCGGCGGGTGGCGCAACGGGCGCCGCCGCAAACACATCCGCGCCGGTCTGCCAGCGTTCGGCCATCGTCGACGCAGCCGCCGATCTCACCGATTTCAACGTCAACCAGAACGCGTGGATTTCCTCCATGCTACTCTATCGTCTCGGCCTTTTCGGCATGGACTGGGACAGCACGCCGTTTCTGGACAACAAGGCGTCTTTCCAGCGTGGTGTAAACCAGGCCGTGCGCCGCACCTCGGTGGAACTTGTGGATACGCTCGGCCGCGTGCGCGGAACCTCCGGCATCAACAACAATCTCCAGGAAGCGCGCGGCAACATGCAGTTCAGCGAATATTCCTGGTATTTCGGCCTCGATCCCTTCGGCCCGAAGACGCCGACCCCCAGCTATTACCGCGCCGCCATCCGCAGCTTCCAGGCCTTCAACGGCGAACTCGCCGCCTGCAAGGCCGTCTTCGATACCCGCGCCGACAACCTCATCCAGTTCATCGACCGTATCGCCGGCGATATCGGCTCCACGTCGGCAATTCTGCGCGAACGCTCGGAAAATTATAATGGCGGCTGGTTCGATACGCGTGCCGACGACCGCTTCTGGTTCGCCTATGGCCAGCTCTACGGTTATTACGGCGTGCTTTCCGCCGCCGGATCGGACTTCGCGCAGGTCATCCGCGAGCGTAACCTGACCAACCTGTGGAACGACACGCTGTTGCAGACCCGTGCAGCCCTGCGCATCCAGCCGGCGATCATTTCCAATGGTGAGGAAAGCGGCTGGATCATGCCCTCGCATCTCGCCACAATGGGATTTTACGTCCTTCGGGTTCGCTCTAATCTCGTCGAGCTTCGCTCGGTTCTCGACCGGTGAGACGAGGCCTGCCCGCAACGACAGGGTCGATCAGTCTATCAGGCCAAGGCGTATGGTCTTGGCCACCAGCTGCGTGCGGTTGACGCAGTCGAGCTTGCGGATGGCGTTGTTCATATAGGCATTGACGGTATGTTCCGAGATGGACAGAAGATCGGCGATCTCCACGGAGGTCTTTCCCTGCGCCGTCCAGCGCACAACGTCTAGTTCCCGCTTCGTCAAAGGCGATGGGCCTTTTGAGTTGGTGCGGCAAAGCCGGTCATAAACCTCCAGCGCATGCAGCACGATCATGCCCAGCTCGTTGAGCGCGGCTTGCGGCAGGATATCGCGATCGCCCGCGAAATTCATCAAATGCCGGTTGCCGTACATGCCGTGCACCGGCACCATCAGACCGGACGTAATGCCCATGCTGCTCACCGAGTCCGCCGCATCCACCAGCGGTCCGCAGGCAATATCCGGATCCTGCAGCGACCAATATTGCGGCATCATCGATGACGCGCCGCGCTTGATGACGGGACAGTCCCCAAGTGCGCCGTCCCTGGTCATCGCATTCACGACCCAGATGGGCAGGCTGCTTTCGACAACCGTTGGCAAGGCATAGGCATTCTGTCCGCCGGGCAACCGCAAAAGCGTCACATAGGCGTAACCGAAGGCGCGCATCACTTCCCGCAGCGCCTCCAGCCATTGGGATTTGTCGGCCGCAGCCGACAGATCGTCGCAAAGTCTGGCCTGACGCTCCGTCTTCACCATTCACGCACCCTCGACACACCGGGACGCAGCGCCCGGAGCGAGAAACATGCGGCATGGCCAGAACGGGGTTACGACCTTCATATCGGCTGGACCATCCTGATCAAAGCACCGGCTTTTCGGATTTGTCCTTCGGCTTGGCCATCAGTTTTTCCAGGAAACCGAGCATGACCGCCGAGACGACAAAAGCCAGATGGATGATGGTGAACCACATCAGCTTGCTGTCCGAATATTGACTGGCGTTGAGGAAGATTTGCAGCAGGTGGATCGATGAGATCGCCACGATCGACGATGCGACCTTGATTTTCAGACTGCCGGAATCGAGCTTGCCCAGAAAGGAAACCTCGGCATCGGCATCGTCGAAGCGGCTGACGAAGTTCTCGTAACCGGAAATCATCACCATGACGATCAGGCTGGCGACCAGCGCCGCATCGATCAGACCCAGCATGGCGAGGATCATGTCCGCTTCGTCGTAGGTGAAAACGTTCTTCGCAACTTTCAGGAACTTGAGCGCGAAGGAAAACGCATAAACCGCCAGTGCCGCGACGAGCCCGAGATAAAAAACGACGAGCAGCCAGCGGCTGGAGAGGATGATCCGCTCGACGAGCAGTTCAAGAGACTTCATTTCCGTATCCGATTAATAATCTGTTTATTGTTGGGGCATGGTTTGTTTCGCCATGTAAACTGGCTGCGAATATCCTAGCAAGCGGCAATGTCGGGACTTTGACCGTACCGTGGCGTTTTCACACCCCATTCACCAATGAGGTTCGAGAGCGGATAAGCGTCATATTTTTGCAACATACTGTTATGCTTTAAAACATGATGCAAAAAGTCATATATAATATGTTGACAGTTATCATCATGTTTTTTAGTCCTCGATTATCGGCTCGCCCGTAACAATCAAAACAGTTTCAGCCGCGGCGGCAAACGCGGCGTGCCTTCGCACGCCGTGGCCCATTCGCGCGCCTACCTGGGGGTACTTAATGTCCATTTCGCGCACGCACTCCGCGCTGCTTCTGTGCACTGCCATCTCTCTTCTGCCGCTTGCCGGCCCCGCGCGGGCCCAGGATGCCGCGACGCAGGCGGACGGCGCCACCACGCTTGAAAGGATCGTCGTCAAGGGCAAGCGCGTCAAAAGCGCCAATGCCGCCGCCGACACGCCGCTGGCGAGCCAGACCACGGCGGAAGACATCCGCAAGAAGGACATCGGCAGCATCAAGGACCTCGGCAACAGCACGGAGCCGGGCGTCGATTACGTCGATGCCAAGCCCGGCCGGCCCGGCGGCCTGTTCATTCGCGGCCTCGGCGGCGCACGCGTCGTCACCTTGATCGACAATATTCCCGTTCCTTACTTCAACAATTTCGCCCGTCAGGGTCAGGCAACCACCACCCTCAGCGATACGAGTTCGAGCTTCGATTTTTCCTCGCTCTCGACGGTCGATGTGGTGCGTGGCGCAGATTCCAGCCGTATCGGCTCCGGCGCCCTCGGCGGCGCGCTGGTGCTGCGCACGCTCGATCCGGAAGACCTGATCGGCGAAGGCAGGGACTGGGGCGGTGTGGCCAAGACCACCTATGACAGCGAAGACAGAAGCGTGGGCGGATCGCTCGCTGTCGCCAAGAAGATCGAGAATACGTCAGTTCTGTTCCAGGGCTCCTACAAGCGCGGCAACGAGACGGACAACAAGGGTACGGCCGATATCTACGGCACGCGCCGCACCAAGCCCAATCCCGCCGACACCTATGAAAGCAACCTGATGTTCAAGATCCGTCAGGACCTTGAAGGCGGTCACAGCATCGGGCTGACGGCCGAGCGTTATTCTCTGAGAAACCGCAGCGACATGAAGACCCTGCAGGGCGTCAGCGTTTCGGGCTCGACCTACCGGATCGGCGACTACCGGGGCTACGAGGATACCGAGCGCGATCGCGTATCGCTCGATTACGAATACGAAGCGCCCTCGACCGACGGCTTCATCGACGCCGCCAATCTTTCGCTCTACTGGACGCGTCTTTCCAAGGAATCCGGTGCCGGTGACCGCCTGACCAACAATTCGCTTTATATTCGCGAAGACAGCATGCGCAACAGCGCATTCGGCATCGTCGGTGGCCTTGAATCCGGCTTCGAGCTTGGCGGCGTGCAGCACACGGTCCGTTTCGGCGGCAACGCCATGACGACCGATTTCAGCCAGGAGCTTTTCGCCAACACGGCCGGATCGACCTCGTCCTCGCAATCGGACATGCCTGACGTGAGCGGCAAGAGCCTCGGTCTTTATCTCGATGACGAAATCGCCTTCGGCAACGGCTTCCGCCTGACCCCCGGCCTGCGCTTCGATTCCTACGATTACGATCCCGATGGCTCCGTTTCCAGCAATAGCGGCTACAGAACCTTCGGGCTGCCGACCGGCAACAGCGGCTCGCGCTTCTCGCCGAAGCTTCTTGCCACCTATGACGTCACGCCGGAACTGCAGCTTTTCGCACAATGGTCGATGGCCTATCGTGCCCCCACGATCAACGAACTGTATCTGAACTTCTCCAACGTCAGCTCCGGTTACGCTGTTGTCGGCAACTCCGCCCTCAATCCCGAGACCAGCAACGGTTTCGAGATCGGTGCGAACTACGCCTCCGGCGACCTCACGGGAAGCCTGACGCTGTTCCACAACAAGTACAAGAACTTCATCGAGCAATATACAACCTCGACAACGCTCTTCCCCGGCTTCGGCGGCAGGGGCAACGGATCGCTCTTCACCTATCGCAACCGTAACAACGTCGAAATCTCCGGTGTCGAAGCCAAGGTCCGCAAGGACCTCGCAAACGGCTTCTTCGCCCATGCTTCGCTCGCTTACGCCTATGGCAAGGACACCGACACCAACGAATTCATTCGCACCGTCGCGCCCTTCAAGTCCGTTGTCGGCATCGGCTACGAGCAGGACGTCTGGGGCACGGAATTTACCGGTGTCTTCTCCTCCGGCATGCGTGACGACAGGGTGGCCAACACCTTCGACGCCCCCGGCTACGGCGTCTTCAACCTGACCGGCTGGTGGGAACCGGAACAGACCAAGGGCCTGCGCATCCAGGCCGGCATCTACAATCTGTTCGACAGGAAATACTGGAATGCCGTCGGCGTTCGCGACGTGAACCCGAATTCCGTCAGCACCGTCAACCAGCCGGTGGACTTCTATACGGAAGCCGGACGCACCTTCAAAATTTCTCTGACCCAGAAATTCTAAACCCGGGCAGAAACATCATCTCCAGTCGGGGCGGCTTTCGGGTCGCCCCTTTTTTGTCAGCGGCAATAGAGGTAGCCGCCCCTGCGCTCCAGCACGTCGAGATGCAGGTGGTCCTGATGGGTGGCGTCGCTGCCGGGCGAAAGAACCGTGCGGAAGAACAGGCAGGCGGCGGCGGTAATCGTGCGCTGGAAAGCGCCTTCCGGCGTTCCGTCCTCACCGCGCGGCTTCATTACCAGCGGCTCGCCCTTATCGAAGGCGATCGTGGAAATATCGACGGCATTGCCCTTGGCATGTTCGGAAATCTTGCCGTTTTCCGCGCTGTTGCGGTTGCGGCAGATATAGGTCGAGGCATTGGCGATGGCCGTCACCTTTCTCTCAGGCAAAGCCAAAGCCGCAGCCGGCAGCATCATCTCCTTTGTCCAGCGGGAAAGCGCGAGCGCGGTTTCGCAGCGCATGGTGCCCGAAGGTTCCAGCTTGATGCCGGGCAGAACCACGGAAAGCTCGACAGGCGCTTCGATGCCGCACCCCTGCTCCGCATCGCGGATCGGTTCGAGCTGTTTGAATTCCGCGCCGATATCCTTCAACGCGCCAAGGCATGCCTGAAGCGCGGCCGGGTCTTCCGGCCTCACCGGCTCCGGCGGCTTCTCTTCCGGTTTTGCAGCGTCAACATCCTGCTTCCGTTGTTCACCCTCCCCTTTGCCCTCCCCCGCCTTGCCTTCGACGCCTTTCCTGCTGTCATCGGACCCCTTGTCTGCCGGCGTCTTGCCGTCATCCGGTTTCCGCTCTTCCGGGGCCTGCGGTTTCGGGCCTGGTTTCGGCGCTTCCACCGGGCTTCGCGGCGGCTCGTCGGATGGCCTTTCCGAGGGGGTGGCGGATTGCCCCTCACCCGGTTTCGGTTGCGGCACCGGCACCTGCGCCGGCGGTTCAGAGGCGGAAATCAATGCGAGGGTGGTTACCAGAAGACACAGGCGATGAAGCATTTTTCGGGGCACTCCTGACCGTTTCGGCAGGAGTGCAACGCCGCCGCAGCCCGTAAGGTTCATTCCCTCACCGAAATCCGCTTGCCAAGGCGGATCGTGCGCGCTAACAATTTTCCCATGAACATCGTGTCTAAGAACATTGCTAACTGGTGGTGGGTCAGCTTTTCGCGGCCTTGACCAGTCATGTCTTCAGACAAAGTCCAAGCCGCCCGAATTTTCAGGCGGCTTTTTTGTTATTGTGCCGCCTGTCAGCGGGCCTGAACAACGGGAAGTATGAGAGAAATGGTAACGATCATTCAGGATGACGGAGCGGAAACCTACGAGACGAAAGGCGGCATCAAGGTCAGCCGAAAGCGTCGGCCCGCCGACTACGCCAGCGCCATCGATAATTATATCGAAAAGCTCGATTCCCATCGCGGCGCGGTTTTTTCGTCCAACTATGAATATCCGGGCCGTTACACCCGCTGGGATACGGCCATCGTCGACCCGCCGCTCGGCATTTCCTGTTTCGGCCGCAAAATGTGGATCGAGGCCTATAATGGTCGCGGCGAAGTGCTGCTTTCCTTCATTACCGAGAAGCTGAAGGCGACGCCCGATCTCACGCTTGGCGCTTCCACCACGCGCCGTCTCGATCTCACCGTCAACGAGCCGGACCGCGTCTTTACCGAAGAAGAGCGTTCGAAAATCCCGACCGTCTTCACGGCGCTGCGCGCCATCGTCGACCTCTTTTATTCGAATGCGGATTCGGCCATCGGCCTGTTCGGCGCCTTCGGTTACGATCTCGCCTTCCAGTTCGACGCGATCAAGCTGTCGCTGGCGCGCCCGGAAGACCAGCGCGACATGGTGCTGTTTCTGCCGGACGAAATCCTCGTCGTTGACCACTATTCCGCCAAGGCCTGGATCGACCGTTACGATTTCGAAAAGGGCGGCGTGACGACGGACGGCAAGTCCTCCGACATCACACCCGACCCTTTCAAGACCACCGATACGATCCCGCCCAAGGGCGATCATCGTCCCGGTGAATATTCCGAACTGGTGGTGAAGGCCAAGGAAAGCTTCCGCCGCGGCGATCTGTTCGAGGTCGTTCCCGGCCAGAAATTCATGGAGCGTTGTGAAAGCAATCCGTCGGCGATTTCGCGCCGGCTGAAGGCGATCAATCCCTCGCCCTATTCCTTCTTCATCAATCTCGGCCATCAGGAATATCTGATCGGCGCTTCGCCGGAAATGTTCGTGCGCGTCTCCGGCCGCCGCATCGAGACCTGCCCGATTTCCGGCACCATCAAGCGCGGCGACGATCCGATTGCCGATAGCGAGCAGATCCTGAAACTGCTCAATTCGAAGAAGGACGAATCCGAACTCACCATGTGCTCGGATGTGGACCGCAACGACAAGAGCCGCGTCTGCGAACCGGGTTCGGTAAAGGTCATCGGCCGGCGCCAGATCGAGATGTATTCGCGCCTCATCCACACCGTGGACCACATCGAAGGCCGCCTGCGCGATGACATGGACGCCTTTGACGGCTTCCTCAGCCACGCCTGGGCCGTTACCGTTACCGGTGCGCCGAAACTCTGGGCCATGCGCTTCATCGAGGGCCATGAAAAGAGCCCGCGCGCCTGGTATGGCGGCGCAATCGGCATGGTCGGTTTCAACGGCGACATGAATACCGGCCTGACGCTGCGCACCATCCGCATCAAGGACGGCATTGCCGAGGTGCGTGCGGGTGCGACGCTGCTTAACGATTCCAATCCGCAGGAAGAAGAAGCCGAAACCGAGCTGAAGGCATCCGCCATGATCGCCGCCATTCGCGATGCGAAAGCCACCAACGCCGCTTCCACCAAGCGCGACGCCGCCAAGGTGGGCACCGGTGTGAAGATCCTGCTCGTTGACCACGAAGACAGCTTCGTGCACACGCTGGCGAATTATTTCCGCCAGACGGGCGCGACCGTCTCCACCGTCAGAACGCCGGTTGCGGCAGAGGTGTTCGATCGCTTCCAGCCCGATCTCGTCGTGCTCTCTCCCGGACCGGGCAGCCCGACGGATTTCGACTGCAAGGCGACGATCAAGGCCGCCCGCGCCCGCGAATTGCCGATCTTCGGCGTTTGCCTCGGCCTTCAGGCACTGGCGGAAGCCTATGGCGGCGAGCTTCGCCAGCTTGCGGTGCCGATGCACGGCAAGCCCTCACGCATCCGCGTGCTGGAACCGGGTCTCGTCTTCTCCGGCCTCGGCAAGGAAGTAACCGTCGGCCGCTACCACTCGATCTTCGCCGACCCCTCCACCCTTCCGCGTGATTTCATCATCACCGCGGAAAGCGAGGATGGCACGATCATGGGCATCGAACACGCCAAGGAGCCGGTGGCCGCCGTTCAGTTCCACCCGGAATCGATCATGACACTCGGCCAGGACGCCGGCATGCGCATGATCGAAAACGTCGTGGTGCATCTGACCCGCAAGGCGAAGACAAAGGCGGCATGATGGCTGCTGCCGACGCCATCAGCATCGAACCCATCCGGGCGGAACACGTTGAAAGCTTTCACCGTGCTCTCGATGCGGTGTCGCGCGAGCGGAAGTATCTGAGCTTCCTGGAGGCGCCGCCGCTCGATTCGGTCCGCGCCTTCGTTCTCGACATGATCGAAAACGACCATCCGCAATTCGTGGCGATTGCGGATGGCGAAGTGATTGGCTGGTGCGATATCCGCCGCCAGGACAGAGCGACCCGCGCCCATTGCGGCACGCTCGGCATGGGTATCCTGCCTGCCTATCGGGACAAGGGGTTGGGTGGACGGCTGATGCGGCAGACGCTCGATGCCGCGCGTCAATGTGGGCTGCACCGCGTGGAACTGAGCGTGCATGCCGACAATGCCAGAGCAATCGCGCTTTATGAAAAGATAGGTTTTGTGCATGAAGGCCTGGGCCGTGACACCGTTCTGATCGACGGGCGTTACATCGACAGCCTGAACATGGCGATCATCTTCGGCAACTAACCCCTCGGCAGCGAGGCGGAAATGCACAGCGCGAATTTCTTCAGCAGCTGCATGTCGAAATGCCCTTCCCGACGCAGCATCCAGGTCAGCGCGTCATTCGCCGTCCACGGCTTCTTGTAGGGCCTGACCGAGGTGATGGCGTCATAGACGTCGCAAATCGCCGAGATACGCGCATAGAGGCTGATCTGGCTGCCCGCACGGCCGCTCGGATAACCACCGCCATCCATCCGCTCATGATGATTGAAGCAGACATCGAGCACCATCTCCGGCATCTGCACATTGCGCGACAATATATCCCGGCCGAATGCGGGATGGAGATTGATGATTTCCCGCTCGCTGGCGCTCAACCCTTCCGCCTTGTTGAGGATAGATGAAGGGATTTCCACCTTGCCGATATCATGCAGCAGCCCGCTGATGCCGAGCAGATTGACCGTTCCCCTGTCGAGCCCGAGATAATTACCGAAGAGGATCATCAGCCCGCTGACGGAGACCGAGTGCACGAAGGTCGTTTCATCTTTCGATTTCAGGCGGGTGACGCCGATGAAAATCGCCGGGTTCGACTGTACGGCATCGGAAATCTTGCCCGCCGCCGCAGCCATGCCCTTCAGCGAAACAACGCCGCCCTCTTCTGCGGAAGCAAAGGTCTCGGCAATCGTATCGGCGGCCGAGCGTACGGCGTGGGTAACGGCGGCGACGGTTTCCGGGCAATTGCCCGGTTGCGGCGAAGGAGCCGCAGAACGCGCGCTGCCTTCGGTATCGTATCCCTTGGCGGTGTTGATGACGATGCTTTCGGCGCCGCTTGATTTCAATTGACGCATTAATTCCTCGTGCCGCAAAAGAAAGCGGTGCCGCTTTAAAAATCCCTGGTTCGAAAGCGTTCCTTCGACCGCTTCGATAAACATGCCAATCGTCAGTTGCTGGGTGGAAATTCGTTTGAGCATCAGATGCTTTTATTTTCCTTCCCGGGAATGATAACCTGAAACCGTAATTCGTAAAAATGTCGGCGCGCAACCGGCTAAACTACAAAGGTGAAGTCAAGTCTTCCCAACCCTGCCTAAACTTGCACCTCGGAAGATTAGATAACACAAATATGAAAATTTTTTACTCTGGATATATTTAAAACTCAAAGAATCAATCCGAATAGATCAAGAAACAACCGTAGAATGTAAATAGTGAAAATTCTCGCATACGACGCAAATCAGGAGCCGAAGAAACCCGCATGAATTCCAGACTTGAAACGCGCATCGATCAGGGTACGGGCCGTGAACCGGCGGACATGGTTCTCAAGGGCGGACGCTTCTTCGATCTCGTCACCGGAGAACTCGTCGCTTCGGATATCGCCATCTGTGGCGACACCATCGTCGGCACCTGCGAGAACTACAAGGGGCGACGGGAAATCGACATTTCCGGAAAGATCGTCGTTCCGGGTTTCATCGATACGCATCTCCATATCGAATCGTCGCTGGTGACGCCGCACGAATTCGACCGCTGCGTTTTGCCCTATGGCGTTACCACGGCCATTTGCGACCCGCACGAGATTGCCAATGTTCTGGGCGTGGAGGGGCTTCGGTTCTTCCTCGACAGTGCCATGGAAACCATCATGGACATCCGCGTGCAGCTCTCCTCCTGCGTGCCCGCCACCCATCTGGAAACCGCCGGCGCGGATCTGCCCATCGAAAAGCTGCTGCCGTTCCGGGGGCACCCGAAGGTCATCGGCCTTGCCGAATTCATGAATTTTCCGGGCGTCATCCACAAGGATCCGGTGTGCATGGCGAAGCTAGAGGCCTTTCAGGGCCAGCATATCGACGGGCATGCACCGCTTCTCTCCGGCACGGCCCTGAACGGCTATCTCGCCGCCGGCATCCGCACCGAACATGAATGCACGAGCGCGACTGAGGCGTTGGAGAAAATCCGCAAGGGCATGCATATTCTGGTGCGCGAAGGCTCGGTCTCGAAGGACCTGCACGCCCTGATGCCGATCATCACCGAGCGCCTGTCGCCCTATCTGGCCCTCTGCACCGATGATCGCAACCCGCTCGACATCGCCGAACAGGGCCATCTCGACTATATGATCCGCACGGCGATCGCCAGCGGCGTGGAACCGCTCGCCATCTACCGCGCCGCCTCCATTTCCGCCGCAAAAGCCTTCGGCCTGCGCGACCGCGGCCTTGTCGCACCGGGCTGGCGCGCCGATCTCGTGGTGGTCGACAGCCTGCAGAACTGCAAGGCGAGCATGGTGCTTTCCGGCGGGCGGATCGTCAACGACGCCCTCTTCGCCACGCGCAAACCGGTCGCACCCGTCGGCCTCGACAGCGTCAAGGCAAGACCCGTGCTCGCCTCGCATTTCGGCGTGCCGGTCACGGAAGGCGAAAGCCCTGTCATGGGCGTGCTTCCCGGCAAGATCATTACCGAGCACCGCCGCTACAGGCTGCCGACGGATGGCAACCAGACCTCCGTCGATCTTGAAAACGACATCATCAAGGTCGCCGTCATCGAACGCCACGGCAAGAACGGCAACCATGCCAACGGTTTCGTTCAGGGCTTCGGCCTGAAAAAGGGCGCCATCGCCTCCACCGTCGGCCATGATAGCCACAATATCTGTGTCGTCGGCGTGAGCGAAGACGACATGGCGCTGGCCGCCAACCGGCTCGGCGAAATCAAGGGCGGCTTCGTGGTGGTGGAAGACGGCAGAGTCACGGGCGAGATCGCTTTGCCCGTCGCAGGGCTGATGAGCCTCGAACCCTACGAGACCGTTCGCGATACACTGCACACGCTCAGAAAAGCAGCCTATGCGCTCGGCACCACGCTGGAAGAACCCTTCCTGCAGGTCGCCTTCCTGCCCCTGCCCGTCATCCCGCATCTGAAGATTTCCGATATGGGTATGGTGGATGTGGACCGGTTTGCGTTGATCTGACGGTGGATTGCCGACCGGAGACAGCGGAAAACGCTCAATCCGCGTTTTGAGGCCGCGAGAGCGGCCTCATGCTTTCGTCTCCGAAGGCCAGGTGACGTAATAATATTTGCCCGCGACCCTGCCAAAATAGGCGTGTTTTCCTGTCGCATTGTCGACATAGCTTCCGCTTCCATCCTTGGAAAGCTCGCCGTCTTCGCTGCGCTTCAGCTGCGTGTTGAGGAAATCCACCCAGTTGGTCTTGGCGATGTCAGTGGCTGTCGTCGGCTTGGCGTTTTTCTGGTTCGGATCCCACGCATTGATCGTTTTGCCCTGGGTGGGGTTCGAAACCTGCAAGGCTCCACGCTCGAGAGCACTCATCATCGACCGGGCGCGCAGATATTGCGCCGGATCGTCCCCCGCCAGGGAAAGCTTGGCCCTCAGATTCCGCATGAAGGCGGGCGATGCGATATAATCGGCTGACGAGGTTTTGGGGGCTGGTTTCGGTGTGGATGCGCGGGCTGCCGATTGTCCGGAAAGGAAGACCTCTCGGATGGATGGAAGGGCGGCCTTAGCTTTGGCGCGTGGTGAGGTGGAATTCGCGGTATTGGGCTGATTGAAATTCTTGATTGAAACGGACATGACAATCCCTGCTTCACTTTATGGGTGGAGACCGAAAATCTGTAGGTTTCAATGATTAATACTGGAAGCTTGCCCAAGGCTCGCCAAAAGCGAAGTAAATATGAAAAAATTACTTCGTATCTGTCATTAATACGAATATATATAAGTTTCAATCGTGAATTAATTAAAATTCAATATTTTATAAAATTCATCAATACATAAATAGTGCTACTCACCATCCAAGACGCGATCATGGCGCGGCATTTGATCGGCGAAAGGCGCCCGCGAAGACTGACATCATCCACTAGCTGAACAATGCCGAGAGGTCATGAACCCAAAGGCAGAGACTTGCGAAAATAAACCACCCGCTGCGTTTCCTCAAATCCCAGCGCCCCATGCATGCGATGTGAATCGATATTGGAAATATCGGCATCGGAAGCAAGTTCGCTCACACCCTTGCTGGTCGCCCAACGGGTTACTTCGGCAATCAATGCGGCCGCAACGCCCTGTTTGCGAAAGGCCTCCTCCACATAAACGCCTTCGAGAAACGCCACGGGCGAGGTGTCGCATCCGTTGACATAATCGTGCCGCAGGCTGGCCTCGGCAAAACCGATGGCCATGCCCGCCGGATCATAGGCAATAAATCCAACCTCGTTGTCGGAGACGTCCTGCAACTCCGCCCGGTGTTCGGCGGGTGAAGCATCCGGCCACAAACGGTGCCGCAGAAGCGACCACTCATCGAGCGATGCTTCGCCAGCCGTCTCGATGGCAAATTGCCCGCTCATGCAACGACCCCGCAAAACACATCCAGCCCCTCGAGCTTCACGATACCCGCATCGAATAACGGTGCGAAACCCGGCATCGGCAGTATATCGGTGACCCGCATGGCCTTCGGTATCGGGAATTCCACCGCCTCACGGGTGAGGTTGAAAACGAAGAGCAGTTTTTCATCCCCCTTCTGGCGCGTGAAGGCCAGCACATCGAGATTGGTCTTGATAAAATGCATGTCGCCATCGCGCAGCGCGCCGTGACCTTTTCGGAAAGACAAAACGGCGCGGTAATGGTTCAGAACCGAGTCCGGCCTGCGCTCCTGCGCATCCACAGCCTGCATGGCATGAACATAGGGCACCGGCAGCCAGGGTTTTTCAGCGCTGGAAAAACCGGCATTCGGCTTTCCTGTCTCCCACACCATCGGCGTGCGGCATCCGTCCCGCCCCTTGAAGGCGGGCCAGAAGCGGATGCCATAGGGATCGCGCAGATCCTCGAAGGCGAGTTCCGCCTCGGTGAGACCCAATTCCTCGCCCTGATAGAGACATATGGAACCGCGCAGGCTGGCGAGAACGCAGATGGCAAGCTTCGCCACCCGCACCTGCTCCTCTACACTTTCGGAAAAACGGCTGAGGTGGCGCACCACATCGTGGTTGGAAAAGGCCCAGCACACCCAGCCATCCGTCACCACCTTGCCGAAGGTCTCGACCGAGGCGCGCAGATGCTTCGCGCTGAAATCCGGACCCAGCAGGTCGAAGGTGTAGCACATGTTGAGCTTGTCATTGCCCGACGTATAAGCCGCCACCGTCTTCAGCGACCGCGCCCCGTCTCCCACCTCACCCACCGTGGCGCGCCCCTCATACTCGTCGAGCAGCGCGCGAAAACGCTTCAGGAAAGCCACGTTTTCCGGCCGCGTCTTGTCGTAGAGATGGTCCTGCATGCCATAGGGATTGACGTCGGAAGCATCGAGACCGAAACTTTCCTCGTCGAAAAGCGGCGGGTTGTCGCGCAAAAGCTTGTCATGGAAATAATGATTGACGGTATCGAGCCGGAAACCGTCAACCCCGCGATCCAGCCAGAAACGCACGGTTTCCAGAAGCGCATCCTGCACATCCGGATTATGGAAATTGAGATCCGGCTGCGAGGCGAGGAAGCTGTGCATGTAATATTGCTTGCGCACGCCGTCCCATTCCCAGGCCGGGCCGCCGAACACGGAAAGCCAGTTGGTGGGGGCCGTGCCATCCGGCTTGGGGTTGGCCCAGACATACCAGTCTGCCTTGCTGTTGGTGCGGCTCGCCCGGCTGTCCACGAACCAGGGATGCTGGTCCGACGTGTGCGAGATGACCTGATCGATGATGACCTTCAATCCCAAACGGTGCGCCTCGGCCATCAGTGCGTCGAAATCGGCAAGCGTGCCGAACATCGGATCGACATTGCAATAATCGGAAACATCATACCCCATATCGGCCATGGGCGAGGTAAAGAAGGGCGAGAGCCAGATGCCGTCGACACCGAGCGAGGCGATATAGGGCAGACGTTTCGTCACCCCGGCAAGATCGCCGAAACCGTCGCCGGTCGTATCCTGAAATGAGCGCGGATAGACCTGATAGATCACCGCTCCCTTCCACCAGTCCGATTGCGCTTGGGGTTTGTGGACCGGGGCATGGGTTAGCGGCATGGGCGATCTCCTGACGGTGGCCGGCGCATGTCTCCCAAAAGTGTGACGCGGTTTTGGGAAAGAGACATGCGTAAAAAAGAGACACAGCGCTTTCGCGATTCGAAGAAAAGCGAAAGCGCTGTGGCACAAGAATATAAAGCTGTCGCTGCCGCGTAAACCGGAACTTCGCACATGCACAAACGGCTACAACCGCCCTTGTCAGCGGCGCGCACTCGTCGTAAGCCGCATGGCTGGAAAAAACGGGAGGATGACGGCGTGGGCGGACGGTTTCTGTCGATTGGCGAATGCATGGTGGAACTGTCGCAGGCCGGCAACGGGCTGCTGCGCAAGGGTTTTGCCGGCGATACGTTCAATACCGCCTGGTATGCCCGGGCCTGCCTGCCGGGCGACTGGTCGGTCGATTATTTCACCGCACTCGGCGACGATCCTCTTTCTGAAGACATGCTCACCTTCATCGCGGATGCCGGCATCGGCACGGAGAAAATCCGTCGCATCAAGGGTGGCACGCCCGGCCTTTACCTCATCAACCTGAAGGACGGCGAGCGCACCTTCAGCTACTGGCGCAACGCCGCCGCCGCAAGGCAGCTCGCCGCCGATGCGGACCACCTGCGCAGGACGGTGGAAAGCGCCGATGTCGTCTATTTCTCCGGCATCACGCTCGCCATTCTTGCCTCCGCCCATGATGTCGATACGTTCCTCGCCGAACTGCGCCGCGCCAGGGCGGCGGGCAAGCTGGTGGTCTTCGACCCCAACATCCGCCCGCGCCTGTGGGCGGATAAGGATACGATGCTCGAGACCATCTCCAACGGCGCACGCGCCGCAACGCTCGTCATGCCGAGCTTCGATGACGAGGCGAGCCATTTCGGCGATGTCTCCGTGGAAGCGACCATCGACCGCTACCGTTCGCTTGGCGTCGAAAACATCGTCGTAAAGGACGGCGCCAAGGGCGCGACGCTCGATTTCGGCGGCAGTCGCAGTCACGCCCCGGCGGTGAAAGCCGTGGACGTGGTGGACACGACAAGCGCCGGCGACAGCTTCAACGGCGCTTTCCTCGCCCGTTATGTGACCGGCAGTTCGCCGGAGGAAGCGGCCACCTTCGCGGCAAGGGCGGCGGCAACCGTCATCGGTCACCACGGCGCGCTGATCAGCCCTGAGCTTCTACCGCTGGTGGGATAAGGCTCCGCCGCACCGGGGAGGCGCGCAAACTTCCGCGCGCAAACCACGCTTCCCCGCCGTCACACACCCTGACATGATCCTGTAACACGCACGCCGCATATACGGGCAGAAGCCGGGCAATGGGGATTCGCCCGTGCGCAGATGAGCAGGATCAGTGTTTCATGACGAGAATCACGATTGTCACAGATGCCTGGCACCCGCAGGTCAACGGCGTGGTTCGCTCCATAGAAAACACCAATACCGAACTCGCGCGGCTCGGCGTCGATGTGCGCATGGTCACGCCGCAGAGTTTTTACAGCATCCCCTGCCCCACCTATCCGGAAATCCGTCTTTCGGTTGCCGGTTATCGCCGTGTGGCGGCGGAGATCGAAAAAAGCCAGCCTTCCTTCGTGCATATTGCGACGGAAGGGCCGCTGGGTTTCATGGCGCGGCGCTGGTGCGTGAAGAACCGCATGCGTTTTTCAACCAGCTATCACACCCGCTTTCCCGAATATGTGGCGGCGCGTTTCCCCGTGCCGGAAAGCTGGCTTTACGCCTTCGTGCGCTGGTTCCACAATGGCGGCAACACCTGCATGGTGGCGACGCCGAGCCTTGAGACCGAACTGGAAGCGCGCGGCGTGCGCAACCTGAAGCGCTGGAGCCGCGGCATCGACGCCGAGCTTTTCCATCCCCGCCCGAAAGCAAAGCTGCCTTTCGACCTGCCGAGGCCGATCTTCATGACGGTGGGACGTGTGGCCGTAGAGAAGAACCTGCCGGAATTTCTGGAGTTGGACCTGCCGGGTTCGAAGGTGGTCATCGGCGACGGCCCCGCCCGCCATGAATTGCAGGAGAAATATCCGGACGTTTTGTTCACCGGCGTCAAGACCGGTGAGGAACTGGCCGATGCCTATGCGCAGGCCGATGTCTTCGTCTTCCCCTCGAAGACCGATACGTTCGGCAACACCATTCTGGAAGCGCTGGCAAGCGGCGTGCCCGTGGCCGCCTTCCCCGTCACCGGACCGATCGATATTCTCGGCGGTAACCCCGCAGCCGGTGCGCTGGACGACAATCTTCGCGATGCCTGTCTGGCAGCACTTCATTGTTCGCCGCAGGAGGCGCTGGCGCTTTCCAGAAGCTACAGCTGGGAAAAAGCCTCGCGGCAATTCCTCGACAATGTCATTCACGCCGCCGGCAAGTCCCTGCCGCTGCTGTCGCGTTCTCAGCTTGCGTGAGGCCGATCCCCGAGATTCTGCTCGGGAACGGTGGACGAAACGAAGCGGGAATGTCACAAGGCAATCAGGACGCGACTGCCGTTATCTTTAGAACGGGGTCGGGCTGCTGATTGACGTCAGGCGGCTGCCGCGAGAACACGCTGGCCGTCCTCTGTTTCCGGATGATCCCGCCTCAGGACAAGGGAAGCAGCTCTTTCCGCTGGGCTGCGCACCAGTGATTGATCTTCTCGATGATGTCCTTTGCAGCAATCGGCAGGGCGCTGATGGGTATGACAGCCACCGTCCCGTGGAAAACCAGCACCAGACTGTCGGGCGGCGTGAGTGCGAGATGGTGAAGCCCAGCCTGCGTAGCAACATTGCCCCTATAAATCAAAAGACCTTTTGCTGACAAAACCTTGGATCGACACTGCGCGGCGTAACCTGCCTTCACCACGCTCCGGTGAGCATCTGGCCGGAAAGCGGTACGGTCCGCGCTTTGCCGTCGGGATCCGTTACAGAAAGCGAGGCGGCCATCTGTTTCGGCGACTTGCGGAACCAGTTGGCGGCAACGCTCGCCATATCGCCGATCATCGCCTGCCTGTGCCAGTCGGCAAAGCGCTTGGCCGTGGCTTCAGGTTCGGAGCGATAGAAGAAATCGCCGGATTGTCCGAGATCGTTGATGGATGCCGCCATGGCGACAAGCGGCCGCTGGAACATTTTCGCCGGCACGGAAAGCCCATCGGCACCTTCCGAAAATGCCGGCGCCATGAAATCGATCGCCCAGCCATCCGCCTCGATCCAGCAGTGGAAGTTCTCGCCTGCGCCCGTCACATAACCGTCTTCACGGTGATCGGCGAACAGCAGCACGGTTCCGCCGAGATTATAGGCCGCAAGCCCGCCCTTCGGCACCGCCTTCACCTTGTAATACTGCTGCAGGATGAAGGCGCCGAAGGTGCTGAAATACATGGAAGCCGAAGCGGGATCGGCATTCTGGCTGATGAGCAGGCTGTTGATGACGCGGTAAATCCGGTGATAGTCGGTCTGCTTGATCAGCATGATTTTTACTCTTCAAAGAAGTGCCGTCGAATTGGAACGAGCGGGTGCCACCTGTTTCTTCTCCCTGAGGGGGAGAAGTCCGCGGCAGCGGGATGAGGGGGCAAGGGTCGTGAGATACGGCAACGTTGCCCCCTCATCCGACCCTTCGGGCCACCTTCTCCCCGGCGGGGAGAAGAAATATGCCGCAGCGTTGCGCCCTAGAATCGAAGGCCGATCAACGCCGCTTCTTCGCCTTGCTTTCGAACGGATTGTCCGAACCCCGATAGTGCACGCGGATTGGCACGCCCGGCATGTCGAAATCCTTGCGCAGACCGTTCACCAGATAACGCGTATAGCTTTCCGGAATAGCTTCCGGCCGCGTGCAGGAAATCATGAAGGCCGGCGGGCGGGCCTTTACCTGCGTCATATATTTCAGCTTCAGGCGGCGGCCGGAAACGGCCGGCGGCGGATGCTGGGTCGTCTGCGAATCCAGCCAGCGGTTAAGGCGGGCGGTGGAGATGCGGCGGTTCCAGACCTTGTCGGTGTCGATGATGTTCTGCATCAGCCGGTCGAGACCATAACCCGTCTGTCCGGAAATCGGCACCGCGCGGATGCCGCGCGCCTGCGGCAGAAGCCGCTCGGTTTTCTCGCGCAGATCGGCCAGATAGGCCTGCGGGTCTTCCACCAGATCCCATTTGTTGAAGGCGAGCACGGCGGCGCGGCCTTCGCGGATGACGAGATCGACCAGCTGCAAATCCTGCTTTTCGAATGGGATGGTGCTGTCGAACACGATCACCACGGTTTCGGCAAAACGGATGGAGCGCAGCGAATCCGCCACCGAGAGCTTTTCCAGCTTCTCCGTCACCTTGGCCTTGCGGCGCATGCCGGCCGTGTCGAACATCTTGATGGTGCGGCCGCGCCAGTCCCATTCGACCGAAATGCTGTCGCGGGTAATGCCGGCTTCCGGGCCGGTCAGCAGGCGGTCTTCACCGAGAAAGCGGTTGATCAGCGTCGACTTGCCCGCATTCGGCCGGCCGATAATGGCGACGCGCAGCGGCTTGGTCTCGTCATAAACCGGCTCCTCGTCTTCCTCGTCCTCGCTGCCCGGCTCGCTGCGCGGCAGAACGATATCCGTCTCCGCCTCATCCACTTCCGGCGGGAAAGCGACGTCTTCGCCGATTGCTTCGACAATGGCGTCGCGCAGGTCGATCATGCCCTGACCGTGTTCGGCCGAGATCGGGCAAGGGTCACCGAGACCAAGCGTGAAGGCGTCGTAGAAACCGGCATCGGAACCGCGCGCTTCGGACTTGTTGGCCACCAGCACCACCGGCTTGCCGCGACGGCGCAGCATTTCGGCGAGCGTCTCGTCGGCCGGCGTCAGTCCGGCCTTGGCGTCCACAACGAACAGCGTCACATCGGCATCGTCGATTGCCGCTTCGGTCTGCGCCCACATGCGGCCCTGAAGCGTTTCCGGCCCGGATTGCTCCAGACCGGCGGTATCGATGATGGTGAAACGCAGGTCGACCAGCTTCGCCTCGCCGGGGCGGCGGTCGCGGGTCACACCCGGCGTATCGTCCACCAGCGCCAGCTTCTTTCCGACAAGACGGTTGAAAAGCGTGGACTTGCCGACATTGGGGCGCCCGACTATGGCGACGGTGAAGCTCATTGATCCTGGTTCCTTAAAGCACGTCTGCCCAAAACGTTACCTGTTTTGGGCAAAGGACATGCGTAAAATAATGAGTTGGATCGCTTTGGCAATGCACAGAATGCCGGCGCGATCCTGCGTGGCGCAGCGGCGTTAGGCAGCCTTGCCGGAAGCGGTGATGTTGTCGAGCATGATCTGCGCGCGGTTCGTCACGTTACGCGGCGCCTGCGCGTCGCTGACGATCTGCTCGAACCATTGCTTGGCCTTGACGAAATCGCCGGCCTTGTAGGCGGCGAGACCCAGAGCCTCGCGGGCGGAAGCCTTCATGGTCTGGCCTTCGCCGCTGAGCGGCTCCGCCAGCGCCGCGACCTGATCATAGGTGCCGTTATCCACCAGCAGCCAGGCCGCGCGCACCTTGGCGGTATCGCGGAAGACCTGCGGTGCGGACGTATCGTTGCCGATGGCGGTGAAGGCGGCGATGGCGCCGGCCGCATCGCCCTTCTGCGACAGCAGCGTGGCCGAGCGGAACTTCGCCAGAACCGGATAATTGCCATGACCGGAAGTTTCGAGATCGGCGAAGGCCTTCAGCGCCTCATCCGTCTTGTTGTCCGAAGCGAGCTTCAGCGCCGCAAGGAACTGGTCGCCGGAATTGGAAGCGCGGCTGGTGTTCCAGTATTCGTAGATACCGGCGCCGGCGGCGCCCAGAACCACGAGAACGGCCGCACCCACGACCACGATACCGTACCGGCCCCAGAAGCGCGACAGCTGCTCGGAACGGATCTGCTCGTTCACTTCGCGGATAAAGGTATCATTTTCGTTTGCCATCAAATTCTCCGTTACCCGCGCGGAGATCGTTCCCGATCCATCCGTCCGCGGACATACCAAGCCGCTTACCCGGGTCAGCAAAAGCCAGACCGACCGGGCCATGGTCGGCCTTCTAGCCTATTTTGCCTGATATGTAAGGGGGAAACGTTGATTTCCTACAGGACGATGGGCTGAACGCCGATCAACCATTCGTGCAGTTTCAGAATGAAGGCACCCCACAGGACGATGCCGCCGAGGATGGCCACCAGATCGTAGCGGCCTGAAACGAAGTCCCGAACCACTTTTTCGCCCTCCCGTTCCCGGCGCTTCAGCGAAATCCGCATCACCACGCCCCAGGCGAGGAACGATACGAAAAGAAGAATGGAAGACGTCTCGCCATTGGCCAGAAGATGCGCGAGCGCCCATATCTTGACCGAAAGAATGAGCGGATGTTTCGTCTTCGTCGCGATGTGGCCAGCCGGGATAAGGCTGGCGATAAGACAGATCATCGCCGGCAGCATCAGGGTCACGGCAATGTGGCTCATCCAGACAGGTGGATACCACAACATTCCGGTTTCCTGCCGCGCTTCACCGAAGGCATAAATGACAAGGCCGAGCGTGATGAGGCTGACGAGCGAATAGACGCCCTTGAAAGGGCCTTCGCCCATCGTCGCGATCATCCGCGCGCGAAATTGCGGTGCGACCACCTTCAAAAGATGCGTCAGCAGGAACAAGGCAAGACAGAGTGCGAGAAAAAGCATGAAACACGGTCCCCCGGGTGGAACGAAGCGGCCCTATCACCGCAAGCTGCAACAGGAATTAGGCCGAAAGTCATGAAAACGCCAGACTATTCAAAGCTTCGCCTTATTCCACCCGCAAAAGGCCACGGTGTTTCATATGACGGATAACTGATGTTTCGCCCATTTGCCGCCTTTTCCCTGTCGGTTCTCGCCGCCCTTCCCGCTCTTGCACAAGAGGCCGAGAAGCCGAAGCAGCTCGTCATCGTCTCCTTCGATGGTGCGGGCGACAATACGCTGTGGGAAAGAAGCAGGACGACGGCGAAAGAAGTTGGCGCGCATTTCACCTATTTTCTCGCCTGCACGCTGGTGATGGACCGCAAGACCAGCGCCAAGACCTATCAGGGACCGGGCCAGAAGGCCGGCCGCTCCAATGTCGGCTTCGGCCAATCGCCAGAAGAGGTGGAGGCGAGGCTCAGAAACATCTGGGCCGCTCATCGCGAAGGCCACGAGATCGCCAACCACACCTGCGGCCATTTCGATGGCGGACAGTGGACCGCGGAACAATGGGACGGCGAATTCACCACCTTCACCAGCACGCTGGAAAATGCCTGGCAGATGATCGGCAAGAAGGGCGAGGAACCCGAAGGCTGGCGGGAGATGGTGAAAAAGATCAATGGTTTCCGCGCGCCCTATCTCTCGCAGGGTCCGGCTCTGACCGCCGCGCAGAAAAAGCACGGCTTCGTTTACGACGCCACCAGCATCACCAAGGGACCGGAATGGCCGGTGGAGCGTGAAGGTATCCAGCATTTCGGCCTGCCGCTGATACCCGAAGGCCCGGGCAACCGCCCGATCATCGCCATGGACTACAATCTCTTCATCCGCCACTCCATCGGCGTCGAAACGCCTGACCGTGCCGGGGAATTTGAGGAACGCGCCTATACGGCCTTCCGCAATGCATTCGACAGGCAATATAGTGGCGAGCGCATTCCGCTACAGATGGGCTTTCACTTCGTGAAGATGAATGGCGGCGCCTATTGGAACGCCTATGAGCGGCTGCTGCGCGAGGTCTGCGGCAAGCAGGATGTCGCCTGCGTGAGTTACGCCGAGGCGATGCCGATGATCGAGGCGCGGAAGAAACAAAAGACCGAGGGGTAAACTTCCTCATACTCTCCTGTTCGTGACAAAGGTCGAACACCCCTCCTCCGTCATGCCGGGCTTGACCCGGCATCCAGCTACGGCGCGTCTGCGCCGTGAGAAGAGTCTTTTGCGATCAAGGACTTGATCGCGCTGGACCCCGGATCTAGTCCGGGGTGACGGGTGCGAATGAGGCAGTTCACCAAACACATCGTCTTCGTAGCACGTGCTCGAGACCTGAAGGCGGCCAATCGACCGCCTTTTTTCAAGGCTTGTTGGCCGCCAGCTCTCCGGCTTCCGCTTCCCGCTGAAGATAGCGCTCGTCGATATCCGGCAGGGGCTTGTCGTCGATCGCGGCCTCGAAGGCCACAAGACGTTTGTGGATGGACAGCAACTCGATGATCGTGGTCCAGGAATTGACCAGATACTGGAACGAATTGCTGACCTGACCGAAGGCCGTGGCGATCTGCTGGTAGATACCGTAGGTGATCTTGCCCGCCACGATGGTCGGAACGAGCATCAGAAGCAGGAACACCGCATCGGCCTGAATGTAGAAATACCGTGCGACGTTGAAATAGAGATAGTGCCAGTACATGCGGAAATAATTCTTCCGCACATTGGAGTAGAGTTCCTTGACTGTCGGCGGCTGGGCGCGGTCGGCGTGGTCCTCGCCATAGACCAGTTCCTTACGATAGGCGGCTTCCACACGCTGGTTGCGGAAGTTCAGGCCGGGCAGCTTGATGCCGACTGTCGCCAGAAGAACCGTACCGAAGATGGACCAGACGATTGCCAGCCAGAACAGCGCATGCGGCACTTCACCGAGGATCGGCAATTCAGAGACATAAGACGACAGCGCAAACAGGATCGGCAGGAACACGACGAGCGTCATCACCGAGTTGATGAGCGTAATACCCAACCCTTCGAGCGTCGAGGAGAACCGCATCGTATCTTCCTGAACGCGCTGGGACGCACCTTCGATATGGCGCAGCTTTTCCCATTTCGACATGTAGAAGTCGTTCATCGCGGTTCGCCAGCGGAAGATATAATGGCTGGTGAAGAAATCCGTCAGGATCGAAACGGCCATGCTGAGAAAGGCGATCTTGGCGAAGACGATCTGAAGGCTGTAGAAATCCCAGACCTCGATACCCGGCTGTTTCGAAAGGGCATTTTGCAGAAGATCGCCGAAAGGCCGCCGGAAATTATTGATCACGACGGAAATCTGAACGCCGAAATAGGTGACCGCGATAATCAGCAACGATCCCCAGATGGACCAGTATTTCCAGGGATGATCCTTGGCGATAACGGTCCACACGCCGCCGAACGCCGCCAGACACAATGCGAGATAGGCGTAAAAGAACAGGTTAGCCGGGACCAGGAAGTAGCTGAGATCGTAGGGTTCCTGTTCAGGCATTACATAGCCCCAAGACCGACCTAACCCTTCAACGATGAAGTACCATCCGAGAATGGCGAAAAAAGCCCATATAATGGCCGACGTGAAGAAGATTTTCGGTTTGGGAAAGAAGGAATGAAACACGTTTCGGACTCACGCGCGTTTGAAATCAGCCATTATTGGCGAAGCACTAGATGGCCCGAACCTAGGGCAGAAATTTGTGCACAGCAACGGAGAAGCGACGACCTTAACAAGATGTAAGGCGCAGGTGGCGGGCGATGGCCACCGGAAACACCGGATGAAAGGCAGGAAAAGACAGCCAGCGGCCTAGCGCCGCCGCTCCGTGGCAAGCACCGGCAGCATCAGCAGAATGCTGACGACGAGCACGGCGGAAGCGAGAATGCTGGGCGCGGTGAAACTTCCCGTCGCCTCGGCAATCCAGCCGGCGGCAAGCGGCCCGACAATCTGGCCCGTGCCGAAAGCGGCCGTCATCAGCGCAAAGGCGCGACGCGGGCTCGGCCCGGCAAATTCCCGGCCGAGCTGCAGGCCATAAGCGGTGATGACCATGAAGGTCAGCCCGAGAAGCAGGCCTCCGACGAGAACGCCCGGCACCGGCGGCAGCATGACGGAAGCGAAGACGCCGGCGGCTTCCATGGCAAGAACGATGACGAAGGCGCGTTTCAGCCCCTGCGATTTCAAGACCGGTTTCCAGAGGAAAAGCGAAATGGCGGCGGCGCAGCCGGTGATGAACCAGGCCAGAAACTCCACGAAAGCGCCGGCAGCGGCCATGCGGGCGATCGCCACTATGAAGGTGGCGGTGATGACGTAACCGAAACCGAAAAGCCCATAGGCCAGCGTCGTCAGGAGGAGCGGCCGCGTCCAGTGGAGCGGCGGCTCCGCCACAGAGGATGCATGTCGCGGCGGGCCTGCGGGCAGCACCCGCCAGACGAGAATGAATGTGATGAAGGAAAAGACAGCACCTGCAATCCACTCCTCCCGCCATGAGGAGCCGCCACCGTCAAAAACAACGCCGATCAGATAGACCGCAAGCGAGGAGATCGCGATGCCCGCACCGACGCCGCCATAATGCAGCGCCTGAACGCTGTCCCTGCCCGCCTTGACGGCATGGCCGATAACGATCTGCGAGGTGAAGATCATGGTCAGCGCGCTGGCGACGCCGGCCAGAAACCGGATGATGGTGAAAGCCGCGACGGAGTTGAAAGCCGCCATGGCAAGCAACAATGCCCCGGTGGAAAACAGGCCGCAAAGCGCCACCAGCCGTTCCCTCCCCGAACCCCACGAATAGGCCGCCAGAACCGCCCCCGCCAGATAACCGGCGAAGTTACCCGCCGCCACGATCCCCGCATCCCCCGCCGAAAGCGGAACGTCGGCCATCATGCCGGGCAGAATGGGGGTGAAAGAAAAGCGGCCGAAACCCATGGCGGAGGCCATCATCAGTGCCCCGGAAAATCCAAGTGCGGTCAGATGTCTGGCGGAAAGTGGCTTGTCGATGCTCATGCATGGCTTATCGCAACGGGGCGGATAAGGGACAAGCGAGTTATTTTGATCGGCGTTATAAGCGGTCGTTATCTGTCATGAGGCGAGCATCGATGCGTTCCGCGGGTACCGCGTATTTCTTCTCCCCGCCGGGGAGAAGGTGGCCCGAAGGGTCGGATGAGGGGGCAAGCTCTCCGAAATCCGGCGAGGGCGCCCCCTCATCCCGCTGCCGCGGACTTCTCCCCCGAGGGGAGAAGAAACAAGCGGCACGCGCTCGCTCCGACCTTAAAAGTGAGGGTGACGGAGGCAGGTGTAGCTGTCACTCAGCGAGCGTCAGCACCAGCGGCCCGTTCTTCGTCGCCACCACGGTATGCTCATACTGCACCGTCGGCGCGCTCGGATCGCTATAGAGCGTCCAGGGATCGTCATCACCGTCCTCGGCCCAATAGGCGCCCGTCGACAGGAACGGCTCGACAGTAAACACCATGCCTTCCTGCATGATGCGCCGCTCGTCCTTGTCCGGCCAGGTCGCCAGTTCCTTCGGCTCCTCGTGCAGCGAGCGGCCGATGCCGTGGCTGGCGAGATTGGTGATCAGCGTATAGCGGTTCTTCTTGGCAAAGGCGCCGATGGAATTGCCGATATCGGCGAAAGGCCGGCCGGTTTTCACCTGCTGCAGGCCGGTCCACATGGCGCGTTTGCCATCGCGGCACAGCCGCTCGATGTCCTTCTTCACCGGCGGCACGGCGAAGGACGACCCGGTATCGCCGAAAAAGCCGTTCTTCACCGCCGAGACATCGATATTGACGAGGTCGCCCGCCTTGATGATGCGGGGGCCCGGAATGCCATGAGCCACTTCCTCATTGACGCTGATGCAGGTCGCGCCAGGAAATTTGTAGCAGAATTCCGGAGCCGACTGCGCGCCGTTATCCTCCAGCACCTTGCGGCCGATGGCATCCAGCTCGGCCGTGGTGATGCCCGGTTCCAGCGCGTCCGCCATGGTCTGCATGGCAACGGCGCACAAACGACCGATATCCTTGAGCAGATCCAGTTCTTCGTCGGTGGAAATGACCATATCTCTGTCCGTTATTCTGCATGGCGGGTCTCAAAACGCCCGCCCTGGTAATCATCAGGCCGTGGCTTTCACCGGATCGGCGCGCCCCGTCAATTCTTTTCTGACGATTGGAGCGACTTTCGTACCATAAAGCTCGATGCCGCGCATGATCTGGTCATGCGGCATCAGGCCGATGGCCATCTGCAGCAGGAAGCGATCGTTTCTGAAAACGCCATGCGCCTTGATGATCTTTTCCGCCACCAGCTCCGGCTCACCGAGGAAGAGATTGCCCTCCGGCCCGCGCGCGGCGTCGAAATGCGCGCGGTTCGTCGGCCCCCAGCCACGCTCGCGGCCGATGCGGTTCATCACCTCCGCCTGCGGTCCGTAAAACTGGTCCGCCGCCTTGTCGGTGGTGTCGGCGATGAAGCCGTGGACGTTGATGCTGGTGCGCAGTTTCGTCTTTTCCTGCCCCGCCCGGCGTGCTGCCTCATGGTAGAGATCGAACAGCGGCGCAAACCGGCGATATTCGCCGCCGATGATGGCAAGAGCCACCGGCAGGCCCATGGCGCCGGCGCGCGCCACCGATTGCGGCGTGCCGCCCACGGCGATCCACACCGGCAGACGCTCCTGCAGCGGCCGCGGATAAACGCCGCGCCCGTTAATGGCGGGATGCTTGGTGCCGGACCAGGTGACGATTTCCTGCTCCCGCAGCGCCAGAAGCAGATCGAGCTTTTCGGCGAAGAGCACGTCGTAATCCTCAAGATCGTAACCGAACAGCGGGTAGGATTCGATGAAGGACCCGCGCCCGGCCATGATTTCGGCGCGGCCGTTCGACAGGAGATCCACGGTCGAAAACTGCTGGAACACCCGCACCGGATCGTCCGAACTCAGCACCGAAACGGCGCTCGTCAGGCGGATATTCTTCGTCTTCACCGCCGCCGCCGCGAGCACCGTGGAGGGCGAGGAGACGACATAATCCGGACGGTGATGCTCCCCGAGGCCAAAGACATCGAGCCCGACCTGATCGGCAAGCTCGATCTCTTCGATGAGTTCGCGCAGCCGGCGCGCGCCTTCCGGCCCACGGCCATCGGCGGGGTTGGGATTGACATCCGCGAATGTGTAAAGACCGAGTTCCATAGATGATACCTCTGTTTGCTTGCCTGAGAGATAGGGACGGAAGCGCCCGCAGGCAAATGCAGAATCTGGATGCTTAGCTTCGAAAAAATGGATGGGCGCGGCCTGTTTCACCGCGCTACCGTGCTCCCCCGAAATGGCGCCTGAAATGGCGATTGCCAGCCTGCCCCCTTTGGGCATACCTTGCTTAAACATGTGCGAAGTAATGCAAAAAGGGGAAAGCATGCATCGGACAGTTATCGTGACGGGCTCTACAAGCGGTATCGGCCTTGCGATTGCGCAGCGATTTGCGCGCGACGGCGCCAATATTGTACTGAACGGTTTCGGCGATGAGGACGAGATCGAAAAACTGCGCCTTTTGCTGGAAGCGGAAAGCGGCGGGCGCGTGCTTTATCACCCCGCGGATATGACGAAACAGGACGAGATCGCCGATCTCATTCAATCCTCGCACGAAAAACTCGGCTCGGTGGATGTGCTCGTCAACAATGCCGGCATCCAGCATATCGCGCCCATCGAGGAATTTCCGACGGAGAAATGGGACTGGATCATCGCCATCAATCTGACCGGTTCCTTCCATACCATGCGGGCTGCGATACCGCTGATGAAGAAGGCCGGAAAAGGCCGTATCATCAACATCGCATCCGCCCACGGTCTCGTCGCCTCGCCGTTCAAATCGGCTTATGTGGCGGCCAAGCACGGCATCATGGGCCTGACGAAGACGGCGGCGCTCGAGCTTGCGCAGACCGGGGTTACCGTCAACGCCATCTGTCCGGGTTATGTGCTCACACCGCTGGTCGAAAAGCAGATACCGGAAATGGCGAAGGTGCGGGGCATCAGCGAAGAGGCGGTGAAGAACGACGTGATGCTGGAACTGCAGGCAACCAAGCAGTTCGTCACCGTCGATGACGTGGCCGCCGCCGCACTGTTTCTGGCAAGCGACGCCGCAAGCAACATCACCGGCACCCATATTTCCGTGGATGGCGGCTGGACGGCGCAATAATTGCCGAACTTTCTTTCCGTTTTGGAAACAATGAATTGCCAAAACGGAAATCGATATACGCCTGCGGGCGTGCATATGATGCGCAGGGACAATGACAAGAAACCGGCTCGGCAGCCGGTCAAAAAAGCAGGGCATTGCATGAACGACGCGATCAGCTTCATCCTCAACAGCGAAACCATCTCGCTGAAGGATTTCGGACCGACAGACACGCTTCTCGATTATCTCCGCATCAGCAAGCGGTTGACCGGGACAAAGGAAGGCTGCGCCGAAGGCGACTGTGGCGCCTGCACGGTGCTGGTCGGGCGGCTGCTGGACGGTTCGCTGCGTTATGAAAGCGTCAATGCCTGCATCCGCTTTTTAGGCTCGCTGCACGGCACCCATATCGTGACGGTCGAGCATCTGGCCGCCCGCGACGGTACGCTGCACCCCGTGCAGCAGGCGATGGTGGATTTCCACGGCTCGCAATGCGGTTTCTGCACGCCGGGCTTCATCATGTCGCTTTACGGTCTCTGGCTTGCCAGTGAAAACCCCGGCCGCGCCGACATCGAAAAGGCGCTGCAAGGCAATCTCTGTCGATGCACGGGTTATGAGCCGATCGTGCGCGCCGCCGAAAAAATCGCCGCTGCCCGCCCGAGCGCGCTCTTCGACCCGCTGCAACGGGACCGCACCGATATCATGGCAAGGCTCTGGGCGATCCGCGCCAATGAAACGATCACCGTCACCCACGGCGAGGACCGCACCATCATTCCAGCGACACTGGCCGAACTGACCGAGATTTACGCTGCTGAGCCGAAGGCGACCATCGTTGCCGGCTCCACCGATGTCGGCCTGTGGGTGACGAAGCAGATGCGGGCGCTGAACCCGGTCATCTTCATCAACAATCTCGGGGATCTGCAAACCATCACCGTGGATGAGGACGGCGTGACACTCGGTGCCGGCGTCACCTACAGCCAGGCCTTCAAGACCGTTGCGGAACACTTCCCGCCGCTTGCCCGGCTGTTCGACCGCCTCGGCGGCGAGCAGGTGCGCAATATGGGCACCATTGGCGGCAATATCGCCAACGGTTCGCCCATCGGCGATACGCCTCCGGCGCTGATCGCGCTCGGGGCGACGCTGACCTTGCGATCCTCCTCCGGCAACCGCAGCCTGCCGCTGGAAAGCTATTTCATCGATTACGGCAAACAGGACCGGTTGAGCGGCGAATTCGTCGAAAAACTCTTCATCCCGTTCCGGAAGCCGGAAAGCATCTACGCCGTCTACAAGATTTCCAAGCGCCGCGACGAGGATATTTCCGCGCTCTGCAGCGCTTTCAACCTGACGCTCGATGCCGACGGCGCGGTCGAAGACATCCGCATCGCCTTCGGTGGCATGGCCGGTACGCCCAAACGCGCCGCGCATCTGGAGGCGGCCCTTCTCGGCAAGCCCTGGCGCCAGGAAACCATCGATGCGGCACGCGATGTGCTGGATGAGGATTTCACCCCGCTGACCGACTGGCGGGCGACTGCCGAATATAGGCAACTGACGGCCAAGAACCTGCTGACGCGGTTTTTCCTCGAGACTTCGGGGCAAAAGCAGGAACTTGTGCGTTTTGCACTGGAGGAGGCTTGAACCATGGACACCACAAGCTTCGACAAGACCAAGACCGAAATCGACGGCCCGATGCACGCTTCGCTCCGGCACGATTCAGCCCATAAGCATGTGACGGGCAGCGCCGAATATATCGACGATATTCCCGAACCCGCCGGACTGATCCATGGCGCTCTCGGTCTTTCTGACCGGGCACATGCCGAAATCGTCTCGATGGACCTCTCGGAAGTGGAAAAAACACCCGGCGTGCTCTGGGTCATGGTTGCCAAGGACGTACCTGGCGAAAACGACATCTCTTCCGGCGGCCGTCACGACGAGCCGCTGCTTGCTGAAACCAAGGTGGAATTTCACGGCCAGCCGATCTTCGCCGTTTTTGCCGAAACCCGCGATATCGCCAGAAAGGCGGCCCGCAAGGCGAAGATCACCTATAAGGACCTGCCGCATTTCACCGATATCGACACGGCGATTGAAAATGGCGGCGCGCTTGTCATCGATCCGATGACACTCAAGCGTGGCGATGCCAAGCTGGAAATGGATGTCGCACCCCGCCGCCTCACCGGCACCATGCGGATCGGCGGACAGGAGCATTTTTATCTCGAAAGCCACATCGCCATGGCCGTGCCGGGCGAGGATGACGAGGTGACGCTGTGGAGTTCCACCCAGCATCCGAGCGAAATCCAGCACATCGTCAGCCATCTGCTTCAGGTGCCGTCCAATGCCGTCACGGTGCAGGTGCGCCGCATGGGCGGCGGTTTCGGCGGCAAGGAAACGCAGGGCAACCAGTTCGCCGCCCTCTGCGCCATCGCCGCCAAGAAGCTGAACCGGGCCGTGAAAATCCGCCCGGACCGCGACGAAGACATGAGCGCTACCGGCAAGCGCCATGATTTCCGCGTCGATTACGAGCTAGGCTTCGATGAGGAAGGCCGCATCCACGCCGTCGATGCCACCTATGCCGCCCGCTGCGGTTTTTCCTCCGATCTCTCCGGCCCGGTCACGGATCGCGCGCTGTTCCATGCCGATTCCAGCTATTTCTACCCGCATGTGCATCTCACCTCGCGGCCGCTGAAAACCCACACCGTCTCCAACACCGCCTTTCGCGGTTTCGGCGGGCCGCAGGGCATGCTGGGGGCGGAACGGTTTATCGAGGAGATCGCCTATGCCGTTGGCAAGGACCCGCTCGATATCCGCAAGCTGAACTTCTATGGCGGGACCGGCTCGGGCCGCACCACGACGCCCTATCATCAGGAGGTCGAGGACAATATCATCGCCCGCATCGTCGAAGAGCTGGAAACCTCCAGCGACTATCGCGCGCGACGCGAGGCGATCATAGAGTTCAACAAAACGAGCCCCATCATCCGCAAGGGCATTGCGCTCACCCCAGTCAAATTCGGCATCTCCTTCACCATGACCGCCTTCAATCAGGCGGGTGCACTGGTGCATATCTATAATGACGGCTCCATCCACCTGAACCATGGCGGCACCGAAATGGGTCAGGGCCTCTACACCAAGGTGGCGCAGGTGGTGGCCGATGCCTTCCAGGTGGATATCGGCCGGGTGAAGATCACAGCCACGACAACGGGCAAGGTGCCGAACACGTCGGCCACCGCCGCCTCCTCCGGCACGGACCTCAACGGCATGGCGGCCTATGACGCCGCCCGCCAGATCCGCGAGCGGCTAGTCAAATTCGCCGCCGAGAACTGGAACGTCCCCGAAGAGGAAGTCGTTTTCCTGCCGAACCGGGTGCGCATCGGCCTTGAGGAAATCGCCTTCAACGATTTCATCAAAAAGGCCTATTTCGCCCGCGTGCAGCTTTCTGCCGCCGGTTTTTACAAGACGCCGAAAATCCACTGGGACCGCGCCGCCGGCCGCGGCACGCCGTTTTATTATTTCGCCTATGGCGCGGCCTGCTCGGAAGTGTCGATCGATACGCTGACCGGCGAATATATGATGGAGCGCACCGATATCCTCCACGATGTCGGCAAGTCGCTGAACCCGGCCATCGATATCGGCCAGATCGAGGGCGCCTTCGTGCAGGGCATGGGCTGGCTGACGACGGAGGAATTATGGTGGGACGGCAAGGGCCGGCTGCGCACCCATGCGCCTTCCACCTACAAGATCCCCCTCGCCTCCGACCGGCCGAAGAGCTTTAACGTCAGGCTGGCGGAATGGGCGGAAAATGCCGAACCCACCATTGGCCGTTCCAAGGCCGTGGGCGAACCGCCCTTCATGCTGGCGATCTCGGTTCTCGAAGCCCTCTCCATGGCCGTCGCCTCCGTCGCCGATTACAAGGTCTGCCCGCGCCTCGATGCGCCGGCAACGCCGGAGCGGGTGCTGATGGCGGTGGAACGGCTGAAGAAGGTTTGAGGGGAGTATCCATGCGGCCTCGCCCCCTCTCCGCCTTCCTCGCACGCCCTGCCCCCGCAATCCTCGTGGAAATCGAGGCCGTAAAAGGCTCGTCCCCACGCGAGGCCGGCACCTTCATGTTGGTCTCACAGGCTGACTTGTGGGAAACCATCGGCGGCGGGCAGTTTGAATATATGGCGATAGACCACGCCCGCGCCATGCTGCGAACAGGTGCTGCCGAAGACCGCATGGATATTCCGCTAGGGCCGGAAATAGGCCAGTGCTGCGGCGGCCGCACCCTGCTCCGGTTCCGGCTGATAACCGCGGAAATCGCGGCAGCGCTGGAGGCGAGACTAAAGGGCGAGGCCGAGCAACAGCCCTCCGTCTTCATTTTCGGGGCGGGCCATGTCGGCAAGGCGCTGGCCGAGGCGCTGTCCCTCCTGCCCTTGACCCTGACAATCGTGGAAACGCGGGAAAACGAACTGCACGATCTTCCAGTGAACATCGCATCCGTGCTGACCCCCATGCCGGAGGCGCTCGTCGCGAAAATTCCTGCAAACGGCGCGGCCATCATCGTCACCCACGATCACGCGCTCGATTTCCTGATTGCGAAGGAAGCGCTTGCCCGCGACGATCTCGCCTATGTCGGCATGATCGGTTCGAAGACCAAACGCGCCACCTTCGCCCATTGGCTGGAGCGGGAGGGAGAGCCCCCTTCCCGCCTTGCAAAGCTCACCCTGCCCATCGGCGGCAACAGCGTCAGGGACAAGCGGCCTGCGATCATAGCGGCCCTTGTGGCAGCCGAGTTGTTGCAAGCATTTTCCGCTGCCGAAATCCGTCGCAGCGAAAATCGACACGGCCATCCTCAAGGCCAAGATCACGCCTGAGCCCGTCCGGCAGGCTTTCATCCGCCAGATTGTCGGGTTGAAGGCTTTCAAGAGTAAACCGTTCCGCTGTCCGCAGGCCCGCACGCAGGCGGGACCACGCGCGCAAGAGTGCTGTGCGCATGTTCGTCTCCATTCAAAAATGTCAGAAGCTCAGTTGATGAATTGAGCTAAAAATGCTCTGTTTTCCGGAGAAAAACCAATGAAACCTTCGGCAATTGGCATAAAGAGAACTTATCCATGAAAATGTCCCGCCAGTTTCCCCTGAACGCCCTGCGGGTGTTCGAAGCTGCCGCAAGGCATCTGAGCTTCACCAAGGCCGGCGAAGAGCTGGGCATGACCCAGACGGCGGTGAGCTATCAGGTGAAACTGCTGGAGGAGAATATCGGCGAGCCGCTCTTCATCAGAAAGGCGCGGCAGGTCTCGCTGACGGAGGCCGGGCAGAAACTCGCGCCGAAAGTCGCGGAAGCCTTCAACAATCTTCGGGAGGCCGTAGATAGTGTGCGTGACACGTCCGACGCGACCCTGACAATCCATTCCACCGCTACCTTCGCCTCACGCTGGCTTTCGCGGCATCTGGGTGCTTTCCAGCTCGAACATCCCTCGATTGCCGTGCGGCTCGACACATCAAGCGCATTGATCGATTTTTCCCAGTCGGACTGCGATGTCGCCATTCGCTGGAGCAAAGATAGCGGCAAAGGGCTGATCTATCATCAATTGCTGCGTGGCGTTTATACGCCGATGCTGCATCCTGGCCTTGCCGAAAGCATCGGCGGATTGCACAAACCGGAAGACCTGCTGCGCCTGCGCATCATCGATCCCGGCGACATCTGGTGGAGCCAATGGTTTCGGGAAGTGGGTGTTGAAAATCCCGGCCTCGACCGTTATCCCCGCAGCCGCCTCAATGTGCAGGCCTTCGAAGCCGCCGCCGCGATCGCCAGCCAGGGGGTGGCCATGCTCACCCCTGAACTCTATGCCGATGAGATTGCGCTCGGCCGCCTGTATCAACCCTTCGAGCACCTCAGCAGCGAAGGCAAGAACTATTGGCTGGTCTACCCCGAAAACCGCAGGAACATTCGCAAGATCAGGCTGTTCCGCGACTGGATATTGAAGCGGATCGAGGAAAGCCGGCCGCAGCAACTGCCTCAAAACCCCATATCCGGCGCATAAAAACAGCGCGGCGTGTCCTCATCCGGAAACAGACAGAGGTGATATTCGCCATCCTCGGATCGTCTTGCCTCGCGCTGCGACCAGTTGAAGACATGGCGTCGGGTGACCATGCGGTGATCGCCGGGTGCGAGCGAAACCTCGTAACCGTCAGGCGTGACACGAACACTGCGCGTGGGAATCATCTGGCAGTCGCCGGTTTCGGCGTCGCCATTGCAGCAATAGCTTTCATATTTGAACCCCTTGTGGGATTCATGGGCAAGCGCGGTGGCGCTGAACGCCAGAGATAAGAAGAGGACCGTCAGAACAAGGCGCATCGGCATGGTCTCCGTTGAAACAACGGCGGCTGCCGGAAGATCATTGCGTCCCTTTATTCAAATTTCACATCAACACCCACCCGGACACAACGGCGCCGGGAACTGCGATACCTGCCCCCTGATCTGCCCCCACCCAGGGTTCGCAGCGCCCGCTTTCGGAAGAACCGCCAGCGAAACATATCATGGAAGCCCTGTGCATCGGCGTAAAACCGGAATGGATTTCCGGCAAGGCGCCCCGCAGGACTCCGCAGCCTTATATTTTAGCACATCGGCAGACTGCACAAAGGATAATAGCTGAGTCGCGTTAGCCAGCTAAGCACAAACTATGCGACAGGAATGAGGGGCTGCAACTTTACCGGGCCAACCCACCTACACGGGCGAACTCAATAGAGATTGCGGACACATAGGCGTCAGATTGTGAACAATCACCGCCTGCCCTCTGCTTTTCCCTTTCCTAAAGGTCAAATTTCTCGCAAGGTGCGCTGCACAAGGATCAGGGGAACCGCATGTACGAATACGCCATTGCGTGGGAATGGATGGCCTTTGCCGTCCGCTGGCTCCACGTCATCACCGCCATCGCCTGGATCGGCTCATCCTTTTATTTCATCGCGCTCGATCTCGGGCTGGTCAAACGGCCGCATCTGCCGCCGGGGGCCTATGGCGAAGAATGGCAGGTGCATGGCGGCGGTTTTTATCACATCCAGAAATATCTGGTCGCCCCTGCCCAGATGCCCGAGCACCTGACATGGTTCAAATGGGAAAGCTACGTCACCTGGCTGTCCGGCTTCGCCATGCTCTGCATCGTTTATTATGGCGGCGCGGATCTCTTCCTCATCGACCATTCGGTGCTGGCGCTCACCCAGTTCCAGGCCATCTGTCTGTCGCTCGCGTCGCTTGCCATCGGCTGGCTGTTTTACGATTTCCTCTGCAAATCGCCGCTCGGCAACAATACCTGGGGCCTGATGATCGTGCTTTACGTCGCGCTGGTGGCGATGGCATGGGGCTACACACAGGTCTTCACCGGCCGTGCGGCCTTCCTGCATCTGGGCGCGTTTACCGCCACCATCATGTCGGCGAATGTGTTCTTCATCATCATCCCCAACCAGAAGATCGTCGTCGCAGACCTGATCGCCGGGCGCACGCCAGACCCGAAATATGGCCGCATCGCCAAGCAGCGCTCGCTTCATAACAACTACCTGACGCTGCCCGTCATCTTCTTCATGCTGTCGAACCATTATCCGCTGGCCTTCGCCACGCAGTTTAACTGGATCATCGCGGCACTCGTCTTCCTGATGGGCGTCACCATCCGCCACTGGTTCAACACCACCCATGCCCGCAAGGGAAAACCCACATGGACCTGGCCGCTGACCGCCCTCATCTTCATCGTCATCATGTGGCTTTCCACCGTGCCGAAGGTGCTGACCGGCGAGGAAGAACAGAAAGCCGCCACCCTCTCCCCCATGCAGCAGCAATTCGTCAGCGACGCTCATTTTACCAAGGCGCGCGATGTGGTGCAGGGTCGCTGTTCCATGTGCCATGCGGCCGAGCCGGTATGGGAAGGCGTGCCCTTCACACCAAAATCGGTGAAGCTCGAAACCGACGAACAGATCGCCGCCCATGCGCGTGAAATTTATTTGCAAGCCGGCCGAAGCCATGCCATGCCTCCCGGCAACATCACCGCCATCACCCCGGATGAGCGCAAGCTGCTGACCGCATGGTATGAGAGTGCGGTTTCCGGGGCTGGAAAAGCCGAAGGAAAGACTGAATGAGCATGGTTCTGCTGCGTGGCCGCCTGCTGAGCTTCCGCCGCGCGCCGCTCGCAATCGACGATACGCAAAGCTATCTCTATATCGAAGACGGTGGCCTGCTGATCGAAGACGGCAGGATCGCCGCCATCGGCGACTACGCCGATATCCGCAAGCAAGCCCCCGAAGATATCGAGGAAAAGGATCACCGGCCGCATCTCATCGTGCCGGGCCTCATCGACATGCACCTGCATTTCCCGCAGATGCAGGTCATCGGCTCCTATGCCGCCAACCTGCTGGAATGGCTGAACACCTATACTTTCCCGGAAGAATGCCGCTTCGTCGAAAGCGCGCATGCTCAACGCATCGCCACACACTTCTACGACGAGCTTCTGCGCCACGGCACCACCACGGCCGCCGCCTATTGCTCCGTGCACAAGACCTCCGCCGACGCCTTTTTCACTGAAGCCATGAAGCGCAACATGCTGATGGTCGGCGGCAAGGTGATGATGGACCGCAACGCTCCGCAGGGCCTGCTGGACACGCCGGAAACCTCCTATGACGAGACACGTCAGGTGATCGCCGACTGGCACGGAAAAGGCCGCAACCACGTCGCCATCACCCCCCGCTTTGCCATCACCTCCACCCCGAAACAGATGGAAGCCGCGCAGGCGCTGGCGCAGGAATTTCCCGATCTCTTCATCCAGACGCATCTTTCGGAAAATCTCGACGAGATCAAATATACCTGCGAACTCTACCCCGAAGCGACCGACTACACCGATATCTATGTGCGTTACGGCCTGATGGGCAACAAGACCCTGCTCGGCCACGCCATCCACCTCTCCGAGCGCGAGGCGGACGTACTCTCGGAAACCGGCGCAGTGGCCGTGCATTGCCCCACCTCGAACCTCTTCATCGGCTCCGGCCTGTTCCCGATGAAAAAGCTGCAGCGGCGCGAAAAGCCGGTGCGGATCGCGGTTGCGACCGACATTGGCGGCGGATCGAGCTATTCCATGCTGCGCACCATGGACGAGGCCTACAAGATCCAGCAATTGCTGGGCGAACGCCTCAACCCGCTGGAAAGCTGGTATCTGATGACCCGCGGCAATGCCGAGGCGCTTTCCATGGTCGACCGCATCGGCACGCTGGAGGCCGGCACGGACGCAGACATCACCGTGCTCAACGCTTCCTCGACACCCGCCATGGCGCTGAAGATGGAAGCGGTGAACAGCCTGACGGAAGAACTCTTCCTGATGCTGACCATGGGCGACGACCGCACGGTGGTTGAGACCTATGTGGCCGGCAGGGCGATGAAGAGCGTGCTGGCATAGTTCGGCTGGGGCCGAAACATATAGCTGCTAACTCGTTTACATCCGTCACATATCGGATCGAGCGTGTGCCACCTCTTTCTTCTCCCCGCCGGGGAGAAGGTGGCCCGAAGGGTCGGATGAGGGGGCAACGTTGCAGGATTTCGGAGAGCTTGCCCCCTCATCCCGCTGCCGCGACCTTCTCCCCGGCGGGGAGAAGAAACAAGCGGCACTCGCTCGCTCCACATGATTGCCTGACGCCATCTCGGCCGAATGCGAAAGCGCTCTGGAGTGCCCGGTGCTGAACGTAGACACAACCACCCTGCTCATGATCCTCACGACATTCATCGTTGCCGGCATCGTCAAGGGTGTGACCGGCATGGGACTGCCCACGGTCGCCATGGGCGTGCTCGGCCTCTTCATGCCGCCGGTCATCGCCGCCGGCCTGCTCATTCTGCCCTCCTTCATCACCAATATCTGGCAATTGCTGGCCGGGCCGGATTTCAGGGCCATTGTGAAGCGGCTGTGGCCGATGATGATCGCCATTGCGCTCGGCACCCTCATCGGCATCCGGCTGATGACATCAGGCGCCGGCGTCTGGACCACCTCTGCGCTCGGCCTATGCCTCGCGGTTTACGCTACCTATAGCCTGCTTGCTAGACCCGTCTCGATTCCGGCGAGGCTGGAACCAAAACTCTCCCCCGTCATGGGGCTGGTGACCGGCCTTCTGACAGGTGGCACCGGAATTTTCGTCGTACCCGCCGTGCCCTATATTCAGTCGCTTGGTTTTAGCCGCGATGATCTGGTGCAGGCGCTAGGCCTTTCCTTTACGGTCTCAACCATCGCGCTCGCCGCTGGCCTTGCTTCTCAGAATGCTTTTCACGTCGAGCATCTGTCACTTTCCGCACTGGCCGTCCTGCCAGCACTTGCCGGCATGTGGCTCGGTCAGAAAATACGCCATATCGTCAGCCCGACAACGTTCCGGCGCTGGTTTCTCATCTGCCTGCTTCTGCTCGGCTGCGAACTGTTCCTGCGCGCATTTTGGTGACAGAACGACGACGATTTTGATGTCTCGACCACAATATCCATGATATGTGAAGCAATCATTCAGATGTGAAGGCTTTATCCATGGGCAAAATCCTCACCATAGCGGACCTGAAGCAACAGGCTCAGCGCCGTGTGCCAAAAATGTTTTTCGACTACGCCGATAGCGGCGCATGGACGGAAGGCACCTACCGCGCCAATGAGGATGATTTTTCCAAGATAAAGCTCCGCCAGCGCGTGCTGGTGGATATGACCGACCGGTCGCTTGCCACAGAAATGGTCGGCGAGAAGGTTTCGATGCCGGTAGCCCTCTCCCCCACCGGATTGACCGGCATGCAACACGCCGATGGCGAAATGCTGGCCGCGAAAGCAGCCGAAGAATTCGGCGTGCCTTTCACGCTGTCCACCATGAGCATCTGCTCCATCGAGGATGTCGCCTCGGTCACCTCGAAACCCTTCTGGTTCCAGCTCTACGTGATGAAGGATCGGGATTTCGTCAATAATCTGATCGACCGCGCCAAGGCCGCCGGATGCTCGGCGCTGGTGCTGACGCTCGACCTGCAAGTGCTTGGCCAACGCCACAAGGACCTTCGCAACGGCCTGTCCGCACCGCCGAAATTCACCCCAAAACACATCTGGCAGATGGCGACCCGGCCGCAATGGTGCCTGGACATGGCTCGCACCAAGCGCCGCAGCTTCGGCAATATCGTCGGCCACGCCAAAAATGTCTCAGACCTGTCATCGCTCTCCTCCTGGACGGCGGAGCAGTTCGATCCGCGCCTCTCATGGAAAGACGTCGAATGGATCAAGGAACGCTGGGGCGGCAAGCTGATCCTCAAGGGCATCCTTGACGAGGAGGATGCACGCGCGTCGCTCGACACAGGCGCCGACGCCATCATCGTCTCCAACCATGGCGGCCGCCAGCTCGATGGCGCGCATTCCTCCATCGCCATGCTGCCGAAGATCGTCGATGCCGTCGGCGACAGGGTTGAGGTGCACATGGATGGCGGCATTCGCTCCGGTCAGGACGTGCTGAAGGCCGTGGCACTCGGCGCCAAAGGCACCTATATCGGCCGCCCCTTCCTCTACGGCCTCGGCGCTGATGGCAAACAGGGCGTGACGACGGCGCTCGAAATCATCCGCAAGGAGATGGATATCAGCATGGCGCTTTGCGGCAAAAGGCTGATCACCGATGTGGATCGCAGCATTCTGGCTTGATGTCAGGAGGGCAGAACTTCCGGCATGGCAACCACAGCTCGCAGACCTCTCTACCGTCATGCCGGACTAGATCCGGCATCCAGCCGCGGCGCGTCTGCGCCGCGAAAGAGTCTCTCGCGATCAAAGACTTGATCGTGCTGGATCCCGGCTCAAGGCCGGGATGACGGCGGTCGGTATAGCCTTCGCGCTAGACCACCCAGCCCCTCAATGCCCCACGGTCTTCGAAAACACGTTCACGATTACCACACCCGTCACGATGAACCCGAGGCCGATCACGGCGGCAATATCCAGCGTCTGGCGGAAAACGAAATAACCGATGCCCGAAATCAGCACGATGCCGAGCCCACTCCAGATCGCGTAGGCCACACCGACCGGCAGCGCCCGCAACGTGAACGACAGGAGATAAAAGGCTGCACCGTAAAACAGCGCCATCAGCACCGTTGGCAACAGCCTGGTGAACTGCTGCGACTGCTGCAGAAAGGAAGTTGCGATGACCTCACAGACGATGGCCGCGACAAGCGCCCCATAGGTCAAAACAGCCGCGTTCATCGTTCCACTTCCTTTTTCGTCTGGGCGATCATCCGGGCCCTCAGAGCCGCCCTGTCGCCACCCGCTTTGCCATCGTCGGCCAGTAGATCGGCAAACCAGATGCCGTCAGCCGCAAGCCGCACCATCTCCAGTACCACCCCGTCATCCGTTTCTTTATGACGGGCAAGACGTCCCTCAATCCAGCTGTTCCACATGCGCCGAAGCGACGGTTCACCGACCATGGAAACCGAAATCGCTGCCCATTGCCTGCCCGAATCCCTGCCCCGATCCGAGAAAACCGCGTTCACATAGGCCCTTGTGAAGCTCCCAAAAGCTTCACAATCCTGTGAGACGAGGTCGTCGATCTCAGCGTCCAGAGCCGCCAGAAGGTCAGTCATCACCGCTTCCAGGAGCGCCTGCTTGGAGGGAAAATGATGAAACAACCCGCCCTTCGTCACCCCGGCGGCATCCGCCACCGCCTGCACGGAAAGTGCTGCAACACCCTGCTCGGCAGCGAGTTTCGCCGTGCAATCGAGAAGACTGCGGCGAACGATCTCAGGCTGCTTTTTCCGTTCATGTGCATTTTTCATGTTTCAGAACATACCGGACGGTTGGTTTCTTTGCAAGGAAATTGTGAGGCCTGCCGCCGGCTTGAAATTCATACTTAATTAAGCATGAAAGCGATCTCTAAAGTTTTAGCGGTTTTGTTGCCGGAAAGTGTCAGTAAAACTTCGCTCATCGCGGCGGACGAACAAAAGGGGTGGATTATGTCGGGAACGATCAAACGGGGAATGGCGGGCACATGGGTCCTCGCACTCGCCTTCTTTTGCGCGATCCTCTCATTGCAGGCATCGCCTGCGCAGGCCGGTTACGCCCATTTCATCATGGACGCCAATACCGGCAAGGTTCTGGCCGCGCGCAATGCCGATGTGCTGAACCACCCCGCTTCGCTCACCAAGATGATGACGCTCTACATGACCTTCGAAGCGCTGCATTCCGGCCGGCTTCGCTGGGACCAGAAGATAAAGATGTCCAAGAACGGTGCAGCCGTTATCCCCTCGAAGCTTTATGTGCGCCAGGGGCAGACCTTCACCGTGCGCGAGGCGGTCTACGGCATGATCGTCAAATCCGCCAACGACATGGCGGAAGGCATGGGCGATCATCTCGGCGGCTCCGAGGCAAGGTTCGCCGAGATGATGACCCGCAAGGCCCGCCAGCTCGGCATGACGAAAACGGTCTTCCGCAACGCCTCCGGCCTGCCCAGCAAATCGCAGGTGACGACAGCGCGTGATATGGCGAAGCTCGGCCTGGCGCTGCAGCGCGACTTTCCCAAGGAATACGGCCTATTCGCCATGGAATCCTTCAGCTTCCGGGGGAAACGCATTCGCGGCCATAATAATCTGATGTATCGCTATCAGGGCATGGACGGCATCAAGACCGGTTATACCAATGCTTCCGGCTTCAACCTCGTCAGCGCCGTCAATCACAATGGCCGCCGCGTCGTAGGCGTCGTGCTGGGCGGCAAGACCGCGCGCAGCCGCGATGCGCAGATGGCCGCCCTTCTGGACAAGGCCGTGCCGCAGGCATCGAGAAGCCGCAACACCGAACAGCTCGTTGCCAGCGCCAATGTCAGCCGCACCTTTGCTGTGACGCCGGCAGCCGCGCCCACCGCCTCCGTACCCCCCACCTCCATACCATTGCCGATGTTCGCCGAGCGCCGCCAGGATCCGGTCGCCATGCAGATCGCCACGGCGAATAACCAGATGGCCGACATGATGCAGGTTTCGGCCATCCCGCGGCCGGCCCCCACTGCCGTCTCCGCCGCCCAGAGAAGCCGCTGGGAAGTGCAGATCGCCGCCACCGACAGCGAAGCCGCCGCCCGCTCGCTGCTCGCCAATGCCCGCTCCAACATCGCCGGAAATTATGCCGGGATCGCTCCCTACACAGAAGCCGTGCAAAGCGGATCGGCAACCCTCTATCGCGCCCGTTTCACCGGCTTCGAAGACCAGTCTTCGGCGGTTTCCGCGTGCAAGGAACTGAAGGCGCAATCTTATTCCTGCGTGGTGATGACCAGCGAGGGGTGAGGATCAGTAGTGGAAACGGCATTGGTGAATAATCAGAACCGTCTTTTCGGCTTCGCCGCGCAACTCATAGACAAGCCGATGCTCCTGCGAAATCCTGCGTGACCATAGGCCCTTCAACTGAAAACGCAGTGGCTCAGGTTTTCCGATCCCTTCAAATGGATGCCGTCGACAATCCTTGATGAGTTCATTGATGCGTTCGAGCATCTTGCGATCATAGTGTTGCCAGTGAAGATAGTCTTCCCAGCCCTGATGGCTCCAGCCGAGAGCAACCGCGCCCTTTTGCTGCATGAGAGTTTCTCCTGATGGAAGCTCGCACTCATGCGCGATGGGTTTGAAAAATCAGTCGATAAGATCATGGCTTTCGAAAGTACCCGCGTCCACATCGGACATCGACTTTCTAAGTCTGGCGAAATTCTCCGGCGACGAGCAGAGATGCAAGGTTTCCATCAAGCCTTCATACTCGTCCTTATCGATAAGAACGGCGGACGGCTTGTCGCGGCGCACGATTTCCACAGTCACCCGGTCCTGCGACACTTCATCCAGAAGCGATGCAAGGGATTCGCGTGCTTTCGAAAACATAACGGTACGCATGGATGAACCTCGATGAAAGTTGTACAACAAATAGTACAACTCCCCAAGCAATTCAAGCCCGTTTGCCAAGCCAGCCGCCCGCCAGCGCATCGGAGAGATGAGGCATGCCGTTGACCTTCGCCATCTCGGCCATTGCCATATTGTCGTAACGGATGTTGCGGAAATAGACCTGCCAACCGCGCCCGGTCTCTTCCAGCACGGCATAGGTGGCAAGCGGGTGACCGGCCTCGACGTGATGGTCGAAAGGCGTGTCGTCCTTCCAGCCGGGGCAGCCGACGCTGCCGGGATTGACGATCAGCCGGCCGTCGAAAAGCTGCACGGTGCGGGGAATATGGGTATGGCCACACAGCATCAGCGGCTGGGTGATGCCTTCCGCCATGGCTTCGATTTCGGCCAGCGGCCGCAATTTCAGAACGCCTTCCGGCGACAGCGTTTCCAGCCAATATTCCAGATCGTCACGCGGCGAGCCGTGGCAGCAATAAGCGACATCCTTGAACACCATGCTGAATGGCAGGGTTTGCAGCCAGTCCAGATGGGCGGCGCTCAGCTGCGTATGCGCCGGCCTTTCCCAGCTCCCCATCTCCTCTGGCGCGCGGTCGATCAGTTCCCGGTCATGATTGCCGCGAATGCTGGGAATCCAGTTGCCAACAAGCACATCGCCGGTAAACCCCGCTTCCAGCGGGCCGCTGAAACAATCGCCGAGATTGACGATATCTTTGATGCCAAGCCTCGCGATATCCTCCAGCACCGCTTCAAGCGCGGCGCAGTTTCCATGAATATCGGCAATGGCGGCAAAGATCATGGCAATCAGCTTCCTCGATAGGTGGAATAGCTATAGGGTGAAAGCAGAAGCGGCACATGGTAGTGGCCGCTCTCATCGGCAATGCCGAAGCGGATCGGGATAATATCGAGAAAGGCCGGCTCCGGCAGCACAAGACCCTTGCCGCGCAGATAATCGCCGGCATGGAAAACCAGCTCATATTCACCGGCGCTGAAACTGTCGCCGACGAGCAGAGGCCCGCCATCGACACGGCCGTCGCTATTGGTCTTCACTGTCTTCAGCTTCTCGCGGCGATCACCGGAGAGCCGGTAGAGCTCGATCGTCAGCCCTTCTGCGGGCGTGCCATGGGCGGCATCGAGGACATGGGTGGTCAAACCGGTCATGGCTTGGGCTCCGCGATCATATAGGGCTTGTCGAAAAAATACTCTTCCAGATTGTTACCCGGCCCATCGCGGTCGGCAACCAGAAAATCCGAAACCGCCTGCAACGGCATAAGCGGATAGTGCCAGACATTGCGGCGGTAATTCACGCCCTGATCGCCCCGCGCCAGAAACACCTGCGGCCGGCCGGGCCGGCCGCCATCGTCATCGGCGACGACCACGAGGAAGGGTCGGCCGGAAAGCGGTGAAAAACTCTGGCTGCCAAGCGGATGCCGTTCCATCATCTCGATTTGATGCGGAAAGACGCGCGGCTGCCCGCGGAAAATATTGAGGATGACACGCGCACCCTCCCCCGCCGCCTCCGGAGCTGCAAGCGCATGATGCCGCTCGGTCTGACCGCCATTGATATGCCGCATGGAAGAGGGCGTCGTTTCGATGACATCACCGAAGGATGCGAAAGCCTCTTTGGTGAGAGTTTTTATGTCGAGAAAATCAGTCAAATGTCATTCACCTTGGGCATGCCAGTTTCGGAGGAGGGAGAGTTTGTCCAGAAGGTCCGGTATCGCCGTCTGTGTCGTATCCCAGACCGTTTCAAGATTGATGCTCATATAGCCATGCGCGATCCTGTTTCGCATGCCGCGCATCTTGACCCACGGAATATCGGGAAAATCCGCCACGAAAGCGGGGAACTCTTCCATTATCCGCGCGGTCGTTTCGCCGATAATCAGGAGGTTCATCGCAACCGCCCGTTGGCGGACGAGATCAGCCAAAAATTCATCCTTCGTTTTCAGTCGAACGAAGTCGATGGTTTCCGAAGCAACTTGCCTGATATCCTGAAGATAAACGTGCAGCCGCTCGACGCTCATACAGGCTTCGCTTCCTGCAGAACCTTCACACGGACGCGCTCGGGAAAGTCCCCTGGCGTCAACAGATGAATTTCTGTGCCGCGCATGATGGCCGATAGCTCTTCCAACAGGCCGCCCAGATCGAACAAGGTTGCCCCCGGCAGCGCATCCACCAGAATGTCGAGATCGCTGTCCGGCCGGTCCTCGCCGCGGGCGACAGAGCCGAACACGCGCGGGTTTGCCGCGTTGAAGCGTTTCGTCGCTTCGCGGATCGCTTCCCTGTTCTTTTCCAGCACCTCGGAAGGTCTCATGGCATCAATCTCCAGACCAACTATTGTAACGAAACGCCTCATTTTCTCCGGCGTCATATCAGAAAAGTCACTCACCCTCAGCATGCCAGTTTCGGAGGAGGGAGAGACGCGCCTGCAAATCCGGAATGCTCTGCGTTATCGTTTTCCAGACGACCGAGAGCTCCGCCCGGAAATAATCATGCACGATCAGATTGCGCATACCCTTCATCTTGATCCAGGGAATTTCCGGGTGCTGCTGTAAAAATGCGGGGTAGTGCCTGTCCAGCTTGGCGACCGCCTCGCCAATCAGGGCAAGACCCATCATGACCGCCATCTGCGTCCGCGTGTCGGAAGAAAAAGCGGCCTCATCCATATCCTGAATGAAATCCCGTATTCTGGAGGCGGCAACATCCATCTCCTTCAGATAGAGCAGAAGCCGATCCGTGCTCATACCGCTTTGGCTTCCTTCAGAACGCGCGCCCGTATATCCGAATGCAGGCCGCCCGAGGTGACGACGTCAACCTCCACACCAAGCAGCGCCTTCAATTCCTCCAGCAAACCGCCGAGATCGAACAATGTCGTGCCCGGCAGCGCATCCACCAGAATGTCGAGATCGCTGTCCGGCCGGTCCTCGCCGCGGGCGACGGAGCCGAACACGCGCGGGTTTGCCGCGTTGAAGCGTTTCGTCGCTTCGCGGATCGCTTCCCTGTTCTTTTCCAGCACCTCGGAAGGTCTCATGGTATCAATCTCCAGACGGCGTGATTCTAGCAGAACGGCCACCGCTCGCCAATTCAGCCTTCCGGCAACATCGCGGAAAGGCGAAGCCAGGCGATCTTTTCCACCTGCGCCGTCGCCGTCTCAAATTCTTCGGCAGCACCGTTGCCGATGCGCGTCTCGAAGGCAGCTAGAATATCATGCCTGTTCAGCCCCTTGACCGCGATGATGAAGGGAAAGCCGAATTTTTCGGTATAGGCGCCGTTCAATTCGGTAAAACGGGCGTGCTCTTCCGGAGTAAGCCGGTCCAGCCCCGCACCGGCCTGTTCGTTTCGGCTGTCGGCCGTCAACTCGCCCGCAATCGCCAGCTTGCCGGCAAGATCGGGATGCGTCCGCAACACGCCGAGCCTTTCCGCCTCGGAAGCGGCGCGAAACTGCGCGCCAAGCGCGGCGTGAACCGCCTTCGCCGTCAGTTCCAGGCCGGCTCCGCCGGCGTCATAGGCCCGTTCGGCGATGAAGGGCGAATGTTCGAACACGCCGCCGAAACGGGTGACAAAGTCCTCACGCGTCACCATCAAAGCACCTCCGGCTTATGATGTTCATGCCAGTGACGGGCAATCTCGATGCGCTGCGGGATCCACACTTTCTCATGGCCGAGCACATATTCGATGAAACGGCGAAGTGCCGCCGCGCGGCCGGGGCGGCCGACAAGACGGCAATGCAGGCCGACGCTCATCATCTTCGGCGCGCCCTCGACACCTTCCTGATAAAGCACATCGAAAGCATCCTTCAGATAGGTGAAGAACTGATCGCCGGAATTGAAGCCCTGCGGCGTGGCGAAACGCATATCGTTGGTTTCGAGCGTATAGGGAATGATCAGGAACGGCTCGTCCTTCGTACCCTTCACCCAATAGGGCAAATCGTCGGCATAGGAGTCCGACGAATAGAGGAAACCGCCCTCTTCCATGACAAGGCGCAGCGTATTGTCCGACGGCTTGCCCTGATACATGCCATAGGGACGCTCGCCGGTAACCTCCGTATGCAGACGCACGGCTTCGACTATGTGCTTGCGCTCTTCTTCTTCGGAAAAATCCTTATATTCCAGCCAGCGATAACCGTGGCTGGCGATTTCCCAACCCGCTTCCTTCATCGCCGCAACGGCTTCCGGGTTGCGGGCCATGGCGGCGGTCACGCCATAAACGGTGGTGGTGACGCCGAGACCCGTGAACATGCGCCACAGCCGCCAGAAGCCGGCGCGCGAGCCATATTCGTAGATCGATTCCATGTTCAGGTTGCGCTGACCCGGCCAGGGCTGGGCGCCGACGATTTCCGACAGCAGCGATTCCGACGCCTTGTCATTGTCGAGAATGCAGCTTTCGCCGCCCTCCTCGTAATTGATGACGAATTGCACGGCGATGCGCGCGCCGCCCGGCCATTTCGGATCGGGAACATTGCGGCCATAGCCCACCAGATTGCGGGAGTAGTTTTCGGAAATCATGCAGCCACCCAGAACATCTCTCCCAAGGCGGAAACCAATTTCGGGAGACATAAAACAGACCTCCGAAGCGCGATGACCCGGAAGGGACGCAACACACGCTTCAGATATGCGATATCCGAACGGTAGCATCCGCATCCGGAATGTCGAGATCAATCTTGCCGACATTCCGATGCTTTTTTGTATACGATTACTGCGACGTGCCCTTCAGGCAATCTTTCGGGCGGAAACACGGCCCATGGGGTGAAGCGAGTGTACCCGGAAAGGCGCGCCCGGTTCATCCTCGATGAAAAGCGCAAGGCTGGAAAACTGCAGGGATCGGGTCAGCAGCGGCTCAAAAACCTTGCGCACGGCCCGCTCTATCCTCTGGCTGCTGGAAGCTTCCACACCACCCGTCAGCGACATCTGGAACCGGAACTCGTCCATCACATGCGGGCTGCCCCAGCGATGCAGATTGGTGAGCTGCGAGGCCGAAAGCCGGTCCGGATCCGCGCGCTCGATTTCCGCGTCGGAGAGCGGAGCCCGGTAGCGGTCGAATTCCTGCACCACGCGGGCGGCAAAGAAATGCAGCACTTCGCAGGGGCGCTCGGGAACGAGGCTGAAGACATTCTCCTGCCTTGCCACCACCAGTTGCGGCAGCGTGAAGGGCTCCTGCCTGCCGGAAAAATACATCAGGTCACGCAGAAGCGCGGCCTCGGAATGGCCCTCTGCAAGACGGAAGGGGGCCTTGATCGTGCCATGGAAACCGTAACGGCGCGGCAGCGCCGTATGATAGGAAATCTCCTGCATGCCGAGATCGATCATGCCCGGCGGCTCCACCGCCTGACCGGAATAGGCATCGCGCCCCAACCACGCGGCAGCCGCCTGCGTCAGGGGGTCATTGGGGGAAGGCGTGAAATGAATGGCGTATCGCATGCACTGTCACCTCGCCGCAAATGCGGACAAACCGGCCTCGTTGCAGGCCAGCAAATAAGTGATTTGCGTGACAGATTAACGACGTGGGCGGCCTGATCAGAACTTTCTAAAGTCCGCGGCGGCGATACTCACGTGTTGTTGAAGGTGAAAGCCCGAGGGGATGACAGGCGTGTGACCGCACACGGTCTGCAATGCCGCATCGGCGAGAAAATGCGCAAGCCCGAAGCTGACCTTGAAGCCGCCGGTCAGCGCAACGAGCTTCGGATGGCCGGGGATCGTGCCTACCATCGGGTCCCTCCCCACCGCCTTCGGGCGCAGCCCGGCCCAGCGTTCCAGCACCGCCGCGCGGATAAGCGAGGGAACAACGGCAGACGCATCGGCAAGCAGTTTTTCGAGCTTTTCATCGGTACTGAAGGGATCGGAAAAACAATCTTCGCTGGTACTGCCGATCGCGACCGTGCCATCCTCATGCGGCACGATATAAAGACCGTTCAGGAACACGACCGGCATCGCCGGATCGGCCCCCGCGTCGAGAAGTGCTGCCTGCCCCTTCACCGCCTGCCCCAGCGTCACACCGGCCTCCAGGCCGATCGCATCGCGGATCAGGGGGAAGGCACCATGGCCATTGGCGACGATGACATGGCCGAAAGAAACCGCGTCGCCCGACGACAGCACCGCCCGCCCGGCATCCGCATCGAGCGAAAAAACGCGGCAACCTTCCGCCAGCCGCACATGCCGCGCCTTGCCGAGAAAAGCCGAAAGAAGGGCGATCATCGCGCGCGGCGAGACCCGCGCCGCCAGCGTATCGAACACGAAACCCGCTTCACCCGCCGCATCATCCAGCCAGCCCGCGACTGAAGGCCTGTCGCCGACATGCCAATGGAACCGGCGCTCGCCCGACACCCAGTTCTCCAGCGCATCCCGTTCGTGCCGTTCGGCAATGGCGCGCAGATGCGGCTTCGGCAGTGGAATGATACGGCCGGAGCGACGGTAGCCGGCGGAAAGCCCGGTCTCCGCCTCCAGCCCGGCAATCTCTTTTTCCAGCGCAACCAGGGCATCGAACTGGAACTGCTTCTTGTCCGACCAGCGGTCCGGCATATGCGGCATCAACGCGCCCAGCAGCCCGCCGCTGGCGCCGCCGCCAGGGCGATCCGCCTCCACCAGCAATGTCTCGATGCCGAGCCGTTCCGCCTTGACGGCGGCCCACAGTCCCATGATGCCGCCGCCGACGATGAGAAGCGGCACGGAAGCCGGCAATCTTGGAGATTGACCCTGTTCGAAAGCGGGATTATCGGCTTTAGCCATGAAACATTCCAACGAAAATATCACAGAGACCGGCGCAGCGGCCGGTTCACCGGCCGGGGAAGCCCCCACCGCGCTCGACTGGCGTGACGGGGATATGCCCTATTCACTGGCCTTTGACGACCATTTTTATTGCCAGACGGATGGCCGGCTGGAATGCGGCCATGTCTTCCTCTCCGGAAACGGCCTGCCAGAGCGTTGGCTCGAACGGGAGGGCGCCTTTCGCATTGGCGAACTGGGCTTCGGCACCGGGCTTAACCTCTGCGAGACATGGCGCCAATGGAAAGAGATGCGCAACGGCCGCTCCACACTGCATTTCATCTCCTTCGAACTCTATCCGATGAAGGCGGAGGAAATCGACCGGGCGCTGTCCCGCTGGCCGGAAGTGGATGCCGAACGCAAGGCGCTCACCGCCCTCTGGCCCGCCGAGCCGAAAGGACGGGTCGAAATCCAGCTCGATGACGAAACGCAGCTGACAGTGGTTTGCGGCGAAGCGCTCGCCGGCATTTCCGCAAGCGAGGAAAGTTTCGACGCCTGGTTTCTCGATGGCTTCGCACCCGCGCGCAATCCGGACATGTGGTCGCTGGAAATCATGCAGGCGCTTTTCGCAAAGACGGCGCCGGGCGGCACATTCGCCACCTATGCCGCCGCCGGCTTCGTTCGCCGCAACCTCATCGCCGCCGGTTTTGAGCTGGAGCGCCGAAAAGGTTTTGCAGGAAAGCGGGAAATGCTCTGCGGGACCAAACCCTTCGGCTGACGCGAAGCACAGCAGTGTTTCGGTCGAAAAGTCACACGCCCGGCACGTCGCGGCGCGGCATGTTTTCGCCCAGCCATTGCGCGATCTTGTCTTCGAGCGTTTCCGGGCTGATGGGCTTCGACAGATAATCATCCATGCCCGCCTCCAGGCATAGTTCCCGATCCGCCTCCTGCGTATGCGCGGTAACGCCGATGATCGGCACATGCCGGCCGTCGGCGGCGGTCCGTTCCGCGGCGCGGATGGCCTGCGTCGCCTGATGTCCGTTCATGACCGGCATCGAAACATCCATCAGGATGATGGCGGGATTGTTCTCCTGCCACGCCTGCACGGCTTTCTTGCCATTGCCGACGATCAGAAAGCGCAGACCCGCCTGCTGCAATATCTGGGTAAAGACAATCTGATTGACGTCATTGTCCTCGGCCACCAGCACATCGACAAGGCTGGGCCGATGCCGCGCGAGCACCGCCGTCGATGCGGCATCGCGCTGCTTTCTTTCGGCGGAGCCTTTTTCCGGCCGGACGGCGCCATCACCGAGACCTTCACGCGGGACCGGAGTTTGCCGGGCGCGTTTCAGCCGCACATCGCGCACCACATCGAACAGGGTGGAGCGCAGGAGCCGCGCCCGCGCCGGTTTCATCAGATGCGCCTGCACATTGAGATCGGTGAACAGCGTCTCGTCGCCGACGACATCCATGGAGGTCAGGAAAACAATGGCGATGTCGTCAAAGCGCGCATCCGCCCGGATCCGCTCCACCACATCCAGCCCGTTCATCACAGGCATATGATAATCGAGAACGATGGCGTCGATGGAAAAACCGAGCGAGGCGGCCTCCTCAAGCACGGCGATGCCGGAAGGCCCGTCTTCCACCGCGTGGCCGTCTATGCCCCAACTGCGCAACTGCTCCGTCAATATGCGGCGATTGACGTCGTTATCGTCGATGACGAGCACGCGGATATCGTCGATCGCCACGGAAAGAAGCGGGAGGTCGCGCTGTCTCTCGGTCACCTGAAACGGAATATTGACCTCGAAGGTCGATCCCCTGCCGACATCGCTGACGACCTTGATCGCGCCGTCGAACAGGCCGACGAGACCGACCGTGATCGCCAGCCCCAGCCCCGTTCCCTCGTGCCGACGCGTGGCGGAGCCGTCGACCTGGCTGAACTTGTCGAAGATAGTTTCAAGCTTGTCGGCCGGAATGCCGATGCCGCTGTCTTCGACGCGCAGTGACAGGATGGCCTCGGAGGCTTCCGCCGAACGTGCCGAAAGCTCGACCAGCACATGCCCCACTTCCGTGAACTTGACGGCGTTTCCAACGATATTGGTGACGATCTGCCGAAAGCGGCCGGCATCGCCGATGACCTTGCCGAAGACGGAAGCATCGATGCGGACGATCAGCTCTATGTCCTTTTCCAGCGCCGCCGAGGACAGCAGCGACACCACATCCTCGACCGCCTCCGCCGGATCGAAGGGCACGCTGCGCAGCCTCATCTGCCCGGCCTCGATCTTCGAGAAATCGAGAATGTCGTTGATGATCGTCAGAAGCGCATTGCCGGATTTGACGATGATATCGGTAAAGGTCTTCTGGCGCGTATCGAGATTGGACTTGGCCAGAAGCTCCGCCATGCCGAGAACGCCGTTCATCGGCGTGCGGATTTCATGGCTCATATTGGCCAGGAATTCCGATTTGGCCCGATCCGCCGCTTCTGCACGCGATAGCAGCCGCTGCAATTCCTCTTCACGCAGCTTCATCTCGGTCACATCGGTGACGATGATGAGCCAGTAATTGCCGGAACTGTTGGTGGCCTCCAGATTGAGCCAGCTTTTGCCGGCGACATGGATGAGCCAGGAAAACGGCCGGTTGGCGGCGATATTCTCCCTCCAGGCGCGCAGCGTCTCCGCAGCCTCCCCGGCCGTGCCGAAATCGCCGCGCCCGGCGCAATGGGCGAAGAAACCCGACCAGTTGCAGCCCTTTTCCAGAAGATGAGGCGGCACGGCGAACATGCGCGCCATCGCCTCGTTGGACATGATGATGGTGCCCTGCTCGACCAGCACCAGCCCCTGCGCCATGGCGCGCGTGGCGCCCTGCATATATTCGCCGACCCGCTCCAGTTCGGCCTTCGCCTTGCTGATCTCAACATCGCGCATGCGCACATCGGTGACATCGGCATAGGTGCTGAGGATTTTCCCGCCTTCGAGCCGGGTTTTCGAAATGACCGTGACCTTGCCGCTTTTGCTGCGCACCTCGCGGGGCGCAAAGACCTCCTCCTTCAGAAGCCGCTGCACCCGCTCGCCATAGACCTCATCGAAAGGCCTGTCGCCATAGTCATAAAGGCCGCTGTCGAAATTCATCTCCATGAATTCGCGATAACTTTTGCCGACAAGCGACTTCTCGCCGCCGATCTCGCCCCAGACCTCATAAAAGAACGGATTGACATATTCGATGATGAGATCGGCGCTGAGCAGCAGCACGCCCACCGGCAGGGCATGGAGAACCGCTTCAAGCTGGCGGTGCAGCGCCTCAGCCTCGGCCTGCGCGGCGATCAGCGCCTTTTCCCGGTCCTGCAACAGGCTGGCATCGGTGACCGAGCCCACCAGATAATAGTCGTCATCCGGCGTCGCGACCCGGCCGAGCCTTGTGATGACGGGAATGGCGCCGCCATCCGCAAGCGGAACGCTTCCGGTCTTTTCAATGGCTTCCCCGGTTCGCAGAATATGCTCGTTTTCCCGCTGGAACTGCGGGCCTTCCTCCGGAAACATCTCGCATTCGGTCTTGCCGATATGGTCGGCGAGGCTGCCGCCCAGAAATTTCTCATAGGCCGCATTGGCAAAGGTCAGCCGCCTGTCCTGATCCCGCAGGAACACGCCGACCGGCAATTGCTCAAGCGCGGCGCGCAGAAGCCAGGTCTCGCGGATCTGCGTGCTCAGAAGCGTCTCATGCGCCTTGAACTCGGTGACATCCACCCGCAGCCCCACCAGCATGCCGTTTTCCAGCCGCTTGTTGACCATGCGCACCCAGCGGCCATCGGCAAACTGCTCCACCCTTTCGAGATAGGGCAGGGAAAAATCCCGCAGCTGCTCCTGCATCCACCCTTCGAACGCCGGATCGCCGTCCTTCGCATCGCGGTAGCCGCTCGAAAAATAAATCGCCCTCATCAGCGTCTCGAGCGGGACACCGGCCTTCAGGTCGACACCGAGCGCGCTATAGAATTCCCTGAAGCGGGTATTGCAGTAGACCAGCCGGTTTTCGCGGTCATAAATCACGATACCCGCATCGACGAGATCGATCACGCCGCTGCCGAACAGCAGCTCCGAAGCGCTGTCGGCTGCCGGAAAAACCTCCGCGGTGGCGGACGGCATATCCTCGAACGCTTCGAACAGGAACAGATTGCCGTCGTCACCGGTGAAACGTTCGCAGCGAAGCGTGTATGGCCCGGACGCGCCCCCACCATGGCAGGCAATCATCTCATCCGTGGCAAAGACCAGCGAACGGCGCTCCTTGTCCTCACGCTCGGCATCGCGAATATCGGCGGAAAGGGAAAGGCTGGTGTGTCCCTTGAATGCCCCGGGCGGGCGCCCCATGATCCGGGCATAGGCGGAATTGACCGCGATATAGCGAAGTTCGCTGTCCTTGATGCACGCGGGCAGGTCCAGGGCGGCAACGGCCCTGCAAGCCTTTTCCAGCAACCCGCAGCCTTCGGTCAATCGATACTCCACACCTTGCAGTCCATTCCTGTCGAATCAAATATTTCCGGACGCCGTCGCAAAAAACGTTATGTGAGAAAATCGATCTTTGCTATGTATCCGACGGTGTCGTTACCCTTTTTTAACCATAATTCTTCGCTGGCACCCACGCTGTCCCGGCAATCGCCGGCTACCGGTACGCATGGCTGCCATGCACCCTTCAGCGGCGGCGTTACAAAACTATCGCTTGACTTTGACGCACAAAACGCCCACATGGCCCTCAAGCTTTCACCTTCGGCAGCCGCGTGAGCTGCAGCGTATGACCGGAAAGACGTCCTTAAAAAAAGGAATCTGGCCCGCATGAAGGAAAAGCGCAAAGAATACAGAAGACGGCATGTGCCGCACTGATGCGCAGAAAGTTATTCCAACCCACAAGTTCCCAATTCACGCGGGGTTCTTGACGCCGAAACCGCCGGACAGCAGCCCTGTTCCGGACGATTGGTTTTTGGCGCCCCGAAAGGCATTATATTGACCAGTTTTAGCGAACTCGGCCTCTCCGAAAAGATTGTGGCCAGCGTTACCCAGCTTGGCTATACGACCCCTACTCCCATTCAGGCAAAGGCCATTCCGCTACTGCTCGAAGGCCGTGACCTGATCGGCCTCGCACAGACCGGCACCGGCAAGACCGCCGCTTTCGGCCTGCCCATCATCGAAATGCTGATGAAGCAGGCGGACCGCCCGGCAAACCGCACCTGCCGCACGCTCATCCTCGCCCCCACCCGCGAGCTGGTGAACCAGATCGGCGAAAACCTGCGCTCCTTCGTGAAGAAGACGCCGCTGCGCATCAACCAGGTGGTCGGCGGCGCATCGATCAACAAGCAGCAGCTCCAGCTCGAAAAGGGCACGGATATTCTGGTGGCGACCCCCGGCCGCCTGCTTGACCTCATTGCCCGCAACGCCATCTCGCTCTCCAAGGTCACCTATCTGGTGCTCGATGAAGCGGACCAGATGCTCGATCTCGGCTTCATCCACGATCTGCGCAAGATTTCGAAGATGGTGCCGGCCAAGCGCCAGACGCTGCTCTTCTCGGCCACTATGCCGAAGGCGATCGCCGATCTCGCCCACAGCTACCTGACCGATCCGCTCAAGGTGGAAGTGACCCCGCCCGGCAAGGCAGCCGACAAGGTGGAGCAATATGTTCACTTCGTCGCCGGCAAGAACGACAAGACCGAGCTTCTGAAGAAGTCGCTCAACGAAAACCCGGATGGCCGCGCCATCGTGTTCCTGCGCACCAAGCACGGTGCTGAGAAGCTCTACAAGCATCTCGAACATATCGGCTTCAAGGTCGCCTCCATCCACGGCAACAAGAGCCAGGGCCAGCGCGAGCGCGCTCTCAAGGGCTTCAAGGATGGCGAGATCAAGGTGCTGGTGGCAACCGACGTCGCTGCCCGTGGCATCGACATTCCGGCCGTCACCCACGTCTTCAACTACGACCTGCCGGAAGTGCCCGACGCCTATGTCCACCGCATCGGCCGTACCGCCCGCGCCGGCCGCGACGGCATCGCCATTGCGTTTTGCGCGCCGGACGAAACCCGCCTGCTGCACGACATCGAAAAGCTGATGAAGATCGATATTCCGGTCGCCTCCGGCGAACGCCCGGCCGGTCTTGCGAGCCCAACGCGCCCCAACAACAACCGCGGCGGCCGCAACAACAATGGCGGCCATCAGCGTGGTCCCCGCGAAGGCGGCCGTCACAACGGCGAATCCCGCCCGTCGCGCCACCAGGCACCGCGCGACGCGGACAACGATCTGGAAGTCACCTCCGACTTCAAGCGCGTCAAGCAGGCTGAAGGCGACGCAGGCCGCCCGGCCGGCCCGCGCAAGCACCGCCGCCCGGCCCGCAAGCCCGGCGGCAGCGGCGCCAACCGCCACGCCCCTGCCGGCGGCAACGGCCAGGAAAAGCGCGCTTCCGGCAACGGCCATCGCGGCCGCAACCGCTAAGTTGCTCTGAGTGGATTAAGGACGCCCGGCATTGCCGGGCGTTTCTTCTCCCCGCCGGGGAGAAGAAACAAGCGGCACGCGCTCGCCAATAATCAAGCCCCGCAGCCACAGCCGGCCAGCGGGGCTTTGCTTTCCCCTCACCCGCCCTGTGCGACCGCACGACGCCGTGACGGCAGGGTCATGGCCAGCACGCCGGCAATGACGCAGACGAGCCCCACCCACATGGCAGGTGTCGGCATTTCCCCCAGAAACGCCATGCCGATGGCGACGCCGACCGGCACCCTGAGATAGGCCTGCGACGTCGTGCCGACGGAGCCCAGCGTCTGCATCAGCCGGAAATAGATCATGAAGGCGAGCGCGGTCGAAAAGATGCTGAGGCACAGTAGCGCCGTCAGTGAGGCCGCCGAAGGCGACAGCGTCCAGGGCCGGTCTACGATCAGGCTCACGGGCAACAGGAAAACAGCGCCGCAGATAAGCGAACCCGCTGCCGGCATGATCGGATCGAGCCCCTTGAAATTTTTACTGAAAATAGCCGCACAGGCATAGGAAAAAGCCGCCGTCAGCACGGCGAGCTGGCTCCATATCGCCTCCCCCGCGCCGCTCAGCGCTTCGACGCCGATGATGAGGCACACGCCCGTCATGCCGGCAATGGTGCCAAACAGCTTGCGCCCGCTGACCGGCTCATGGCGGATAACGAGTGCGGTGAGAAGAAAGGTGAAGATCGGCGTCGTCGCATTGAGAATGACGGCAAGACCGGCATCGATGCTCTGTTCCGCCCAGGCGATCAAGGTGAGGGGCAGAACGCTGTTGATGCAGGCCTGAATGAAGAACAGCCGCCACGTCGCCACATCCGTGGGCAGGCGCAGCCCGCGCAACCGGATCACCGCAAAGAGCAGCAGACCGGCGATCAGGGTTCTCGAGGCGATGAAGGTGATCGGCGGTATCGTCTCCACACCGATCTTGATGAAGGTATAGGATGCGGCCCACAGGGTGGACAACAGGGCGAGAAGCAGCAATTCGCGGGCGATGGGGTTCTGGGAGGTCACGGGTCGATTTTCCAACTGCGTTCAGGATGGCCCGTTCTTAACCCGAAAACAAGCATCTATGCTTCGGTCACGACCGAAGTTTCAATCCTCTTTTCAAAAAAGAAGCTCCGCACGGCGTGACCATGCGGAGCTTCTGCAAAAGAGATCGATGACGGCTCGGGCAATCAGGCCCGGCGCTCATCCACCGAGAAGGCGCCCGGACCGGCAACGAACAGATAGAGGAAGATGAAGCAGAACAGGATGGCGGCATCGCCACCGTTCAGGGCCGGGAAGAAATTGCTCGGCGCATGCGCCATGAAATAGGCGACCGCCATCTGGCCGGACAGGATGAAGGCGACCGGGCGTGTGAACAGGCCGATCAGCACGAGAATGCCGCCGACGAGTTCCAGAAGCGCCGCCACCAGCAGCATCGTCGGCAGGGAGCCATCCATCTGCGATGCCGGAAAACCGAACAGCTTCTGCGTTCCATGCGAAATGAAAAGCAGCGCCGTCATGATGCGCAGCGCCCCGAGTGCCTGCGGGCGATAGCGGGAAAGAGAGTCGAAAGTTGCCATGTTCATGTGTCCCCGTTGAAGTGGTGCCGCGCTCGATACAGTGCATTTACGCCTTTATGGATACACGTCTCGAACACCGGAAATCACGTTTCCGATATAGCAGAACTCCCTTAAATACAGAAAGGGAGGCATTCTACACATGGTTGATTTTCCAGCATAAAATTGACCGTCTGCCGAAAAAATCAACTCAAGGATACAGGCATTTTCTGGCGTGGCAAAGGCGGAAAAATCCGCCTGTTCCTCACGCCTGCAAGACGACGACCTTCGAACCGACCGGCACGCGGCTGTAAAGATCGATGATGTCGTGGTTCAGCATGCGGATGCAGCCGCTCGACATGGCGTGGCCGATGGATTGCGGCTGGTTGGTGCCATGCAGACGGAACATGGTGTCGTTGCCGCCGCGATAGAGATAGAGCGCGCGTGCGCCGAGCGGATTGTTCGGGCCGCCCGCCATGCCGCCGGCAAATTTCAGATTGCGCGGATCGCGGCGCATCATGTTCGCGGTTGGCGTCCAGGACGGCCATTCCGCCTTGCGGCCGATATAGGCATCGCCCTTCAGCGCAAGACCCTGCCGGCCGACACCGACGCCGTAACGCATGGCGCGACCATCGCCCATAACGTAATAAAGCCGCCGCGCCGGCGTATCCACCACGACCGTTCCGGCCGGGTGCTTGGTATCGTAGGTGACTTCCTGCCGGCGCAGTTCCGGCTTGACCTTGTCGAGATGCATGGCGGGAAGCGGGAATTTCTCCTCCGGCTTTGCCGCATAATTCAGCCTCTGCTGGCCGATGCCGGTATTCGCGCAGCCGGCCAGAAACAGCGGCAATCCGAACAGAACACCACGACGTGAAATAGACATGTAACCCCCGCCAAATCTTTGGATTAACGAGAGGTATAATTTTATGGTTAACAAAGCCCTAATATGAGGTTGTGGTAATTAGAGAATTTCCAGGAAAAGTGGAGACCGGTTGTCCGTCCGGAAATGCAGCAAAACAAAGAGTTAGAGCGCTGTCGCTGCTCGAAGAAAAGCGAAAAGGCTCTAACGTGCGACAACCGCTGCGGCAGGTTTGCGATTGGCGAGATAAACCCCCGTCACCGCCAGAACGGTGCCGGCAATCATGGCGGGCGTCAGCGTTTCGCCGAAAAGCAGTGCCGCTTCCACGGCCGCAAGCGGCGGCACGAGATAGATCAGCGAGGCGGCCCGCGAGACCTGCCCGCGTCGGATGAGATAAAGAAGCAGCGCCACGGCGCCGATGGAGATCGCACCCACCGACCAGGCAAGCGTGGCGGCAAGGCCGAGGCTCCAGTCCACATGCCCATCCTCCAGCAGAAGCGCGAAGGGCACGGTGACTAACAGCGCACCAACATATTGCAGCGTGGCCACCGCCATGATGTTTCCGCCATGGACATATTTCTTCTGGTAGAGCGTGCCATAGGTAACCGACGTCATGCCCAGCACATTCACCGCCACGGCGTAGAGCGGCACCGACAGGCCGACAGCACCGGTGGCCATGACCTTCGGCAGCACGGCAATGGCGATGCCGGCAAAGCCGATGAGCAGGCCGGCGCGCTGCAAGGGCGAGATCCTTTCGCCGATCATGTAGCGGGCGGCCACCGCCGTCATCAGCGGCTGCAGACCGGCGATGATGCCGCCGATCGCCGCCGGCACGCCCTGCCCTATCGCCCACCAGATCATGCCGAGATAAAGACCGTGCAGGAAGACGCCGGACAGGATCGCCCGGAAGAGATCGACACGCCGCTCAGGCCACTGGATAGAGGAAAAGCGGCAGATCGCCCACAGCAGCGCCCCCGCCAGCAGATAGCGCAGACAGAGAAAGGTCAGCGGTCCGGTATAATAGACCGCATATTTGGCGGTGACCCAGCCGGTCGACCAGAGAAAAACGAAGATGGCCGGAGCCAGACGGTCGAGCGACATGGGAACATCCCCTGTGCCGCACGATGCCCGTAACCGGACACGGTGCGGGAAAGGCGGCGAATTGATATTTCTGCGGCTTCACGCAAACCGGCGAATGATCGAACCGGGTGTTCAGCAAGGCGGTATCCACATCCCGACAAAAGGTCAAAGGTGTTTTCGTGATCGCATCTTTCAGATTTTCTGATGCGAAGCCCGATATTCATCAACCGAAAGCGACCGACCAAAATTTATGCATTCGCCCACGGCGCGCACAGCACCATCATACCACTACCGCCTTCGCCACCGCGCAACCAATTTGCCAATGCCGCATTTATAGGCTGAAACCGAAAAAACGCTTCTTTTTTAAAACTCTAGAGTGGTGAAAAATCTTCGCAGGGAGGTCCGCATAGTTCTTGCATTGCATTTGGCGTTGTATTCATATGGCAAAAAAGGGGACATCGAAGTTGGCATTTGACGAAATGATAAATGCGGACAACACGCCGCGAAGCCCATATGAAAACTATAACGAGTGGTACAGCCGACAGGACAGGGCGCACCTGATCCAGAAATCAAAAGACGCGGAAAACATCTTTCGAAAAACCGGTATTACTTTCGCAGTCTACGGCCATGCCGACAGTTCAGAAAAACTGATCCCCTTCGATATCATCCCGCGCATCATCTCCGGCCGCGAGTGGCGCAAACTGGCCCAGGGCATCGAACAGCGCGTCCTCGCCCTCAATGCTTTCCTCGACGATATCTACCACAAGCAGGAAATCATCCGCGCCGGCCGCATTCCCCGCGAAATCATCGAGAAAAACGAAGCCTTCCTGCCGGAAATGATCGGTTTCACCCCGCCCGGCGGCGTTTATACCCACATTGTCGGCACCGACATCGTCCGCACCGGCGAAGACCAGTTCTACGTTCTGGAAGACAATGCACGCACACCCTCCGGTGTCAGCTACATGCTGGAAAACCGCGAGACGATGATGCAGATGTTCCCGGAACTCTTCCATGAGAACCGGGTGCGGCGGGTGGAGGATTACCCCTATCTGCTGCGCCAGTCGCTCGCTTCGCTCGCCCCGCCCGGCTGTTCCGGCAAGCCGCGCGTCGCGGTGCTGACGCCCGGCATCTATAACTCCGCCTATTACGAACATTCCTTCCTCGCCGACATGATGGGCGTGGAGCTGGTGGAAGGCTCCGACCTGCGCGTCATGGACGGCAAGGTCAAGATGCGCACCACCCGCGGTTATGAGGCCATCGACGTGCTTTACCGCCGCGTCGATGACGACTTCCTCGACCCGTTGACCTTCCGGCCGGATTCGGCGCTTGGCGTGCCCGGCATCATGGATGTCTACCGCGCCGGCAACATCACCATCGCCAATGCCCCCGGCACCGGCATTTCCGACGACAAGGCGATCTATTCCTACATGCCCGAGATCGTCGAGTTCTATACCGGCCGCAAGCCGCTTCTGGAAAACGTGCCGACCTGGCGCTGTTCGGAGCCGGACAGCCTGAAATACGTGCTGGACAACCTCGCCGATCTCGTCGTCAAGGAAGTTCACGGTTCGGGCGGTTACGGCATGCTGGTCGGTCCCACCGCATCGAAAAAGGAACGGGCGCTCTTTGCCGAAAAGCTCAAAGCCCGCCCCTCCAACTATATCGCGCAGCCGACGCTGTCGCTTTCCACCGTGCCGATCATGGTCAAGAACGGCATTGCGCCGCGCCATGTCGATCTGCGCCCTTACGTGCTGGTGTCGGACAAGGTGAAGATCATTCCCGGCGGCCTGACCCGCGTCGCGCTCAAGCAGGGCTCGCTGGTGGTCAATTCCAGCCAGGGCGGCGGCACCAAGGATACATGGGTACTGGAGGACTAAGCCATGCTGGGCAGAACGGCAAACGGGCTCTACTGGATGTTCCGGTACATCGAGCGCGCTGAAAACATCGCCCGGCTGATCGATGCGGGTCTGCGCGTTTCACTGACGCGCTCGGGTAGCGGCGATGAAGACTGGGACGGCGTGCTGCAAAGTGCGGGAGTCCACGAGGCGTTTCTCGAAACGCATGACAAGGTAACGACGGCGGATGCGATCGATTATCTCCTGCGCGACAAGGCCAACCCGTCGAGCGTCCTCTCCTGCATCGAGGCGGGCCGCAACAATGCCCGCATGGTGCGCACCGCGCTGACGCGCGAGACATGGGAAGCGACCAACGAATTCTGGATAGAGCTGAAGACCAGTCTCGACCGCAGGATAAAGGCGGCGGACATGCCGCAAATCATCGATGGCATCAAACACCGCGCCGGCCTGGTGCGCGGCGCTTTCCACGGCTCGATGCTGCGCAACGATCTCTATAATTTCTCCCGCATCGGCACCTTCATCGAGCGCGCCGACAACACGGCCCGCATTCTCGACGTCAAATATTACGTGCTGCTGCCGGCGGTCGCGCATGTGGGGTCGTCGCTCGACAATGCGCAGTGGGAATCCATCCTGCGTTCGGTCTCGGCGCACCGCTCTTATGGCTGGGTCTACGATGCGGAATACAAGCCCTCCAACATTGCCGACTTCCTCATTCTCAATGGCCGCATGCCGCGCTCGCTGGCCTATTGTTATGAAAAGATCGCCAGCAACCTCAATTACATCGCCGAGGATTACAGCGAGAGGCACAAGGCGCACGACACGGCCGAGAGCATTCGCGACAGCCTGCGCGCGACCACCATCAGCCGGGTGATGGATGAAGGCTTGCACGAATTTCTGGAGAGATTTGTCAACCGCAACGGACAATTGGGACAGGAAATCACGGAAGGCTACCGCTTCTATCAATAAGCGCGTGGACGGGGACAGCTTATGCGTCTGAAAATCACCCATACGACGGAATATGTCTATGACGAGCCGATGCCCTATGCGTTGCAGCGGCTGCGCCTGACGCCACAGACCGGCCCGGGCCAGACGGTGGAGAACTGGGATGTCTCGGTCGATGGCGCCACCGTCGAAGTGGCCTATGACGACCATTTCGGCAACCGCGTTGCGCTGGTGGAAACGGAAGGTCCGCAGCAGCAGGTGAAGGTGGTGGCGAGCGGCACCGTGAACACCGAGGACAAGGCGGGCGTGTTCGGTTACCACATCGGCAATGCGCCGCTGTGGCTTTTCCTGCGCGAGACGCCGCGCACCAAACCGGGAAAGCTCGTGCGCGAACTGGTGAAGGTGAGCGCCGGCGACAGCGAGCTGGCCCGCCTGCATGACCTCATGGAAAATATTCACCGCAAGGTGGAGTATGTGCCGGGCGCGACCGATATCGAAACCACGGCGGAAACAGCGCTGGAAGCGGGCAAGGGTGTGTGCCAGGACCACGCCCATATCCTGATTTCCGCCGCCCGGCTGATGGGCCTGCCGGCCCGTTACGTTTCCGGTTATCTGATGATGGAAGAAGTGGAGGAACAGACGGCCACCCACGCCTGGGCCGAAGTGCATCTTCAGGGGCTCGGCTGGGTGGGCTTCGACGCCGCCAACAATATCTGCCCCGACGACCGCTATGTGCGCATCGCATCGGGCCTCTGCTACCGCGATTGCGCGCCGATATCTGGCATGCGCATAGGCCCCGCCGGTGAGACGCTGAATGTGTCGGTCACCGTGCAGCAATCGCAGGGCCAGAGCCAGTCGCAGAGTTGAGATGATGGCCGGCAGGGACGACGACACAATCGGCTTTTATACGGGTAACGCCGCGGCCTATACCTCGCGCGGGCAGGCGGCGGATCGCCCGCATCTGGAAACATTCCTGGCGCGGCTGCGAGAGGGTGCAAGCATTCTCGAGCTGGGGTGCGGCGGCGGGCAGGACAGCGAATTCATGCTGGCCGCCGGTTACGATGTCCACCCCACCGACGGAACGCCTGAAATCGCCAAAGCGGCGCAAGCCAGGCTCGGCATTCCCGTCCGGACATTGCTGTTCGAGGATATCGATGAGAGTGCGCGATATGACGGCGTCTGGGCCAATGCCTGCCTGCTGCATGTACCTCGCCCTGCCCTGCCGGGCATTATCGGCCGCATCCACACCGCGCTGAAGCGGGGCGGCGTTTTTTATGCCAGCTTCAAGGCAGGAGAAGCGGAAGGCCGCGACATGTTCGGCCGTTATTATAATTATCCTTCGAAGCCCTGGCTGGAAGACGTTTACAGACAGTTTGACTGGGCGGTGGTGGAGATCGAGGCAAGGCAGGGCAGCGGTTATGACAAACTCCCGACCGCATGGCTGCATGTGACGGCAACGAAACCCTGATCCGGCGCGACAACTTGACGGTTGCGAAACCCCGTCCCACCCGGTTTAATCCCCGCATCGATTTGAAAGCATGATCCGGCTTCAGCCTGCGGGAGGAAAGCCGGCCGGGGGACGGCTTTGTACAGCATTTCCGACTATCGCGACTGCCAGTCGCATGGACCCGTCATCGCCGAACGGGTCTGGACGGCATGGTGGCAGGATAGCGGCCTTCAGGTGGGCGACGTGGCCGATCACCTGAAGGACATGACCAACCCCCATACGCTGCCCACCGGCTTCGTCGCCCATGACGGCGGCGATTATGTCGGCTCCGCATTCCTCATCCATTGCGATCTGGAAGAACGTCCGCAATATCTGCCCTGGGTCGCAGCCCTGTGGGTGGAAGAAGACCGCCGGCGCTCGGGCGTGGCGCGAGCCTTGATGCAGGCCGCGACGCAAAGGGCAGCCGAACTTGGCCACGAGACCAGCTATCTCTGCTGCCAGCGGGGTCTCGAAGCCTATTATGTCAACTGCGGCTGGACCGTTCTGGAACGTGGCGTCGGCAAACACGACCTGACGGTGCTGACCTGCACAACAGACAAATAGGTTTCCGCCGCGATCCGCCGCCGGAAACCCCTGACCCGCCGGGAGGAACCATGCAACCGCCAACCGCCATTATGGAAACCGCGCTCTACACCGACGATCTCGACGCCGCCGAAGCCTTTTACCGGGATGTTTTTGGGCTGGAAGTGGTGCGCAGGCTGCCGGGGCAATTCATCTTCTTCAAGTGCGGGCAGCAGATGCTGCTGCTCTTCGACCCCGAGCAATCCCGCCGGGCCGACCCCGACAATCCGATCCCCCGCCACGGCGCGGTGGGGCAAGGTCATTTCTGCTTTTACGCCAGAGACAAGTCCGAGGTGGACGGCTGGAAGGCGCACTTCGAAGCGCTCGGAATTCCCATCGAACATTATCACCGTTGGCCGAATGACAGCTATTCCGTCTATATCCGCGATCCGGCTGGTAATTCGGTGGAGGTTGGGGAAGGCAAACTGTGGGGGTTCGGGTAAGCCCAATACCCGGAAGAAACGCTATGAAGAACATTTTTGTCGTCACGCACACTCAGTCCATCCACCATGTCGAAAACAAGGTGGGGGGTTGGTATGACACCCAGCTGACACCCAAAGGCGTGGCAGATGCGGAAGCAACAGCTGCCAAGCTTATGACCTTGATTGGCAGTGCATCAATCGAAATCTTCAGTTCCGATCTTCTCCGGGCCTCCCAGACTGCGGCAATCGTTGCTGAACATCTCAAGCGCCCTTTTGAAATAACAAATGACCTGCGAGAAATCAGCTACGGTTCGGCTGGCGGCATGCCACAGGAATGGCTCGACGCCCGCCAAATCCCCGCTCAGGACCACAATCGGATGGATCACCGAGGCGGAATCGCCGATGCCGAAACGAGACGTGAGGTGGCGGAAAGAGTGTATCGCTCTGTTAACACCATTATTTCGCGGCCATGCCCAACACAGATCATCGTTACCCATGGCTTTGCCCTTACCTTCGTCATCGCAGCATGGATCAAGATGCCAATAGAAAGCGCCGGCTATGTCAGCTTTCCGGCGCGGTCTGGAAGCATTACTCACCTAAGACAAGATGACTATTGGCAAAGTCGATCCGTTATTGCTTTGGCGGATGTTTCCCACCTGAAGGCAAACTGTGGGGGTTCGGGTGAGGCAAGCGCCTGAAAGTTGCCCGACGCACAAAGGGATAATCGGATGAAAGAGCTATCATCTGGCGTCATCCTCAGGCTTGTCCCGAGGATCTATCCACGTCGCGTAAAATCAATCGGTCGCAGATTCTCCGGACAAGCCCGAGGATGACGTCGAGGGAGGGATGACCCGCCCCCGACCATTTTTCACGCGCAGTCCCCAGATCAGATCTGGCGAACGGTGATCTCTTCTTCCGCATCCACAGCCAGCGGGTTCTTCAGCGGCAGGCCGAAGCCGGCGGCTTCGATCTCGAAGACGTCGCCCGCTTCCGGCTTGATGCCTTCTGCGAAGGAGAGCGTCGCAGTGCCGAACATGTGCACATGGACGTCGCCGGGCGCGCGGAACAGGCCGTATTTGAAGTGGTGATATTCGAGGTTCGCGAAGGTGTGGGACATGTTGTCCTCGCCCGAAACGAACGGCTTTTCGAAGATGACCTTGTCGCCACGACGGATGCGCGATGTGCCGCGAATATCCGACGGCGGGGCACCGACGCGGATTTCCGGGCCGAAGCTTGCAGGACGCAGCTTGGAATGGGCGAGATAGAGATAGTTGATCCGCTCGGTAACGTGATCGGAAAATTCGTTTGAGACGGCAAAGCCGATGCGAACCGCTTCACCCTTGTCGGAGATCACATAGATGCCGGCCATCTCAGGCTCTTCGCCGCCATCGAGCGCGAAGGAGGGAGAGGTGAGCGCCGCACCCGGTGCTGCCGCCACATGGCCGTTGCCCTTGTAGAACCACTCGGGCTGAACGCCCTTTTCACCGGCCTTGGGCTTGCCGTTTTCGAGACCCATGCGGAACATCTTCATGGAGTCCGTCAGGCTTTCTTCCGCCGCTTCCGTGGTCTTCTTGTGCATGCTGTCGCGGGTCGCGGCGGAGCCAAGGTGAGTAAGCCCTGTGCCGGTCAGATGCAGATGAGCCGGATCGGGATGGGTGATCGGCGGCAGGAAACGGCCTTCGGCATAGGCCTTTTCGAGATCGACGGCATCGCCGAGACCATGGGCGGAAATGACATCGGCAAGGCTCTTGCCGCCATTGGCGGCTTCCATGGCAAGCGCATAAACCGACGCCGCACCCTTGACGGCCTGCGCCTGCCCGCCTTCTTCGCGAACGGCTACGGTGATCTTGCCACTGGCATCTTTGATCTGTGAAATGAGCACGGGATTTCCTTCCTCCGGCGCAACGCGCCTTTATCTCTTCTACGCGGCGCATAAGGCCTGCATCTTATGAAAGTGGCCGGAAACCGGCCACTTTTTGGACTGCGATAGGGGTGAGCCGATCAGCCCTTGTTCTTGTTGTAAACGTCGAAGAACACGGCGGCGAGCAGCACGAGGCCCTTGACCATCTGCTGGAAATCGATGCCGAGACCGACGATCGACATGCCGTTGTTCATGACGCCCATGATGAAGGCGCCGATGACCGCACCGGTGATCTTGCCAACGCCGCCGGATGCCGAAGCGCCACCGATGAAGCAGGCCGCGATAACGTCAAGCTCGAAGCCCACACCCGCCTTCGGCGTCGCCGAGTTGAGGCGTGTCGCGATGATCATGCCGGCAAGACCGGCCAGAACGCCCATGTTGACGAAGGTCAGGAAGCTCAGGCGTTCGGTATTGATACCGGAAAGCTTGGTCGCCTTTTCATTGCCGCCCATGGCGTAGATGCGACGGCCGATGGTGGTGCGGCGGGTCACGAAGCTGTAGAGCGCAACGAGAACAAGCATCACGATCAGCACGTTGGGCAGGCCGCGATAAGTGGAAAGCTGGTAGCCGAGGAACAGGATCGCGGCCGAGATCAAAAGGTTCTGGGCGATGAAAAAACCGAAAGGCTCGACATCGATACCGTGCTTCACGTTCACGACGCGACGGCGCCATGCGAGATAGAACAGCACGACGGTAATCAAGACCGTCAGGATCATCGAGGTGGTGTTGAGACCTTCAATACCACCGATATCAGGCAGGAAGCCGGTGCTGATGATCTGGAAATCGGTCGGGAACGGACCGATGTTCTTGCCGCCGAGCACGAACAGCGTCAGGCCGCGGAACACCAGCATGCCCGCCAGCGTCACGATGAACGACGGGATGCGGTGATAGGCGATCCAGTAACCCTGTGCAGCACCGATGATGCCGCCGATGACGAGACAAATCAGCGCCGCAAGGAACGGGTTCATGCCCCATTGCACGGTCAATATGGCCGCTATCGCGCCGACAAAGGCGACGATGGAGCCGACCGAGAGGTCGATATGCCCGGCCACGATGACGAGCAGCATGCCCAGCGCCATGATGACGATGAACGAGTTCTGCAGGATGAGGTTGGTCAGGTTCACAGGGCGGAACAGGATGCCGCCGGTGTAGAACTGGAAGAAAACCATGATGGCGACGAGTGCGATCAGCATACCGTATTCGCGAATATTGGCGCGAATATAGGACGAGATCGAGACGACGTTACTTTCTTCGTTTGTGGTGTTTGCCGAACTCATGAGTTCTTCTCCCCTGAGCGCATGATAGCGCGCATGATGCTTTCCTGGCTCGCCTCTCCCTTCGGCAATTCAGCGACGATGCGGCCTTCGTTCATGACGTAGATGCGGTCGCAATTGCCGAGCAGTTCGGGCATTTCCGATGAGATCATCAGAACGCCTTTGCCGTCGGCAGCGAGCTGGTTGATGATGGTGTAGATTTCATATTTCGCGCCGACATCGATACCGCGGGTCGGTTCATCGAGGATCAGCACGTCAGGATTGGAGAACAGCCACTTGGAGAGCACGACCTTCTGCTGGTTGCCGCCCGAAAGATTGACCGTTTCCTGAAAGATACCCGATGAGCGGATGCGCAGGCGCGTGCGAAAATCGCTCGCCACCTTCATTTCCTTGATGTCGTCGATGATGCTGGCACTCGACACGCCGGCCAGATTGGCAAGCGTGGTATTGTGCAGGATGTTGTCGTTGAGCACGAGACCGAGATGTTTGCGGTCTTCCGTGACATAGGCAAGACCGGCATCGATCGCCTTGCGCACGGTGCTGACGTCCACGGGCTTGCCGTCGATCAGCACTTCGCCGCTGATCTTGTGGCCATAGGACTTGCCGAACACGCTCATCGCGAATTCGGTGCGCCCCGCGCCCATCAGACCGGCAATGCCGACGACTTCGCCCTTGCGCACGGTAATGTTGATGTCGTGCAGAACCTGGCGGTCACGATGCTGCTGGTGATAGGCGTTCCAGTTCTTGACTTCGAGAATGGTCTCGCCGATCGGCACATCGCGCGGCGGATAACGGTCTTCGAGATCGCGCCCCACCATGTTGCGGATGATGACATCCTCGCTGATTTCTTCCTTGTGACAGTCGAGCGTCTTCACCGTCATGCCGTCGCGCAAAACGGTGATCTGGTCGGCCACCTTGCGCACTTCGTTCAGCTTGTGGGTGATGATGATCGAGGTCATGCCCTGATTGCGGAATTCCATCAGGAGATTGAGCAGCGCCTCGGAATCGCTCTCGTTGAGCGAAGCCGTCGGCTCATCGAGAATGAGCAGCTTCACGCTCTTCGACAGCGCCTTGGCGATTTCGACCAGCTGCTGCTTGCCCACACCGATATCGGTGATCAGCGTCTCGGGCGATTCCTTCAGACCCACCTTCTTTAAAAGTTCGCGGGTACGGTTGAAGGTCTGCTGCCAGCTGATGACGCCGTTCGAAGCGACCTCGTTGCCAAGGAAGATGTTTTCCGCAATCGACAGAAGCGGCACGAGCGCCAGCTCCTGGTGAATGATGATGATACCAATATCTTCACTGTCGTTGATGGCGCGAAAATTCCGCACTGCGCCTTCATAGTGGATTTCGCCCTCATAGGTGCCGGCGGGGTAAACACCGGAAAGGACCTTCATCAAGGTCGACTTTCCCGCGCCGTTCTCACCGACGAGTGCGTGGATCTCACCCTCTTTAACCTTGAGGTTGACGTTCTCAAGCGCTTTCACGCCCGGAAACGTCTTGGTGATGTTCCGCATTTCGAGAATGGTATTGGCCATATCGCAATCCAGCGCCCGATTAATTCCGGCGTTTTTATTTTTATGGAAAAACGGGGATGACGCCAAGTCATCCCCGCATGTGTGTCGAGCTTATTTCAGCTGGTCTTCCTTGTAGTAACCGCCATCGACGAGAACCTGCTTGTAGTTCTCCTTGGTCACTGCAACAGGCTTCAGCAGGTAGGACGGAACGACCTTGACGCCATTTTCATAGGTCTTGGTGTCGTTTACCTCAGGCTCCTTGCCTTCCATCACGGCGTTGACCATGTTCACGGTCACCTTGGCGAGTTCGCGGGTGTCCTTGAAGATGGTGGAGTACTGTTCGCCGGCAATGATCGACTTGACCGAGGGAACTTCAGCGTCCTGACCGGAAACGACCGGCAGCGGCTGGTCCTTCGTGCCATAACCAACGCCCTTCAGCGAGGAGATGATGCCGATGGAGAGACCGTCGTAAGGCGACAGAACGGCGTCAACCTTGGCGTCGGTGTAATAAGCGGACAGCAGGTTGTCCATGCGGGCCTGGGCCGTTGCCGGGTCCCAACGCAGCGTACCGACCTTGTCCATGCCGGTCTGGCCGGACTTCACGACGAGCTTGCCGCTGTCGATGTAAGGCTGGAGAACCGACATCGCGCCGTCATAGAAGAAGAAGGCGTTGTTGTCGTCCGGGGAGCCGCCGAAGAGCTCGATGTTGAACGGACCCTTGCCGTCCTTCAGGCCGAGCTTGTCGACGATCGAAGTCGCCTGCAGAACGCCAACCTGGAAGTTGTCGAAGGTGGCGTAGTAGCTGACGTCGCCGCTGTTACGGATGAGGCGGTCATAAGCGATGACCTTGATGCCCTGCTCGCCGGCCTGCTTCAGCACGTCCGACAGCGTCGTGCCGTCGATCGATGCGATCACGAGGACCTTGACGCCCTTGGTGACCATGTTTTCGATCTGGGAAAGCTGGTTCGGAATATCGTCATCGGCATATTGCAGGTCGGTCGTGTAACCGGCTTCCTGAAGCTGCTTCACGATGTTGTTGCCGTCGTCGATCCAGCGTGCGGACGACTTGGTCGGCATGGCGATACCAACGGAACCCTTGTCCTGTGCGAAAGCCGGCACTGCGAAAGAAGCAGCACCGATGGCACAAGCCGCCATCAGCGAAATAATGGACTTCATTAACTCTCTCCCTTGAGCCCTTCTCTGGAGCCCGCATGCTGCGGTGCACCATGAAATTCATGCCGTCAGAGGAAGAAGCCGCATTGCGCTCACCCCGATTTCGCAATTGCGAAATGGAACAGCTGCCGCTCCTCCCCGGCATTCCGCAAATTGTTCTGAATCCATATAACTGTCAAATAGAATAAATCAGTTTCCATATATCAATTATGATATATTAAATCGATACAAAAACCGATGAGGGGTATAAAACCACGAATGAACAACCAAAAAGTGTATGAGCAGGCGCAAACAACGGATGCCCTTTTCGTCTTTGAGGACAACCCTTTGCTGCGGGCCGGATTGAAGATGAGCCACCTGCGCATGCTGGTCATGATCGAGGAGCACGGGCAGGTCAGCGCGGCGGCCGCCGCCATGAACATGACGCAGCCGGCCGCCTCTCGCATGCTCTCGGAAATGGAGGCGATCGTCAAATCACCCCTTTGTCAGCGGGCCTCGCGCGGCGTGGTGCTGACGAAATTCGGCGAGGCGCTGGCGCGGCGGGCACGCACCATATTGCTGGAACTGCGCGAGGCGAGCCGCGAGCTGAACCAGATGAAATCCGGTAGCGGCGGCTCGGTCTATATCGGCGCCGTCACAGCACCTGCGATCAGCCTCGTGGTCCCCGCCATAAGGCGTGCTATGGACACTTATCCCGGCATCGAAATCAACGTGCAGGTGGAAAGCAGCAACGTGCTGGCCCGCGAACTGCTGGCGGCCCGGCACGATTTCATCATCGGCCGGATACCGGACGATTTCGATCCCGGCCTCTTTTCCATCCATGAAATCGGCATAGAGCGCGCCTGTCTTGTGGTGCGCGAAGGCCACCCGCTGCTTCGCGGCGAGCCCGTGACGCTGCAGGATCTCTCCGGTTACGACTGGGTCTTCCAGCCGCCCGGCGCGCTTTTGCGCAGAACCATGGAGGATGTGTTCCTCACCCATGGCGTCGCCATGCCGCGCAACGTCATCAACACGCCATCCGTGGTGCTCACCCTTGCACTTGTCTGCAACACGGACGCCATCGCCCCGATCGCGCAGGACATGGCCGAATTCGTTGCCGGCCAGCAGGCCGATATCGGCCGAACCCGGATATTGCCGACGGATTTCGAGCTCGTCGTAAAGCCTTACAGCATCATCACCACCAAGGGCCGTGTTTTGCCGCCCAGCGCCCGCCTGCTCTACGATCTGGTTCTGGATGAAAGCCGCAAGCTGACCGGCCCGTGACGGCGGCAAGCCAGACACCACCTTCATGATCCATAAAGGCCGGATAGTCAGACCGGCGAGGGAAAAGCCGCATGCTCTTCGGACAATCCGTTTTCCAGTCGGTCGTCGACAGGCTGAAACACGAAAAAGAAACGGAAGAGGAAGGCGCCGAGCCGCCACCGCCTGCCGGCCACCGCATTGCCGGTTTCAGCTCGGGCTTCGTTATCGATACACATATTGAAACGCCGCCGCCCGCTAACGGCAATCTCGATGCCTATCTCGCCTTCCTGGCCGACCCCGCACCACCGCCCGAACCGGAGCCCGAACCGGAACCGATGCCGGCCCATCTCGAAAAGACGTCGCTTGCCGATGTTTCGGCGGAACTGGCGATCCACGACACCGACACGGCCGCAACGCTTGCGGAAAAGCGCCGCGCCTTTGCCCGCCTCAATCATCCCGACCGGGTGAAACCGCAGTTCCGGCACAATGCGACGCTGCGCATGACGGCGGCCAATCTCCTGATCGACCAGGCGATACGGATGCTGCGGGCGCGGGAGCATTTCCGGTAAAGCGCCGGACGGCCTTATCTCGTAAAATACATGAAACGAAAGACAGGAAGCGCTTCAGCCCACATCGTTCTTGTCGGTGGGCGCGCTTTCGGCGGCAGGCTCATCCGCACCATTTCCGCTTTTGGCAGCATCGCTTGCGGGTTTGAACTTCAGCAGCAATTCATAGGCCGCATAAGCGCCGATGCCGGCAACGATGGTTCCCCAGAAAAACTCGCGATTGACGAATTCGATGACGGCCCACGCGGCGCAAAAGCCGACGATGAGCAACCGGACCCATAGGGGACGATAAAGCGGATGACTCGTATCGATATTCAGCATGGCATTCCCGTCCCGGGCCTTTCCAGTCGATCGCATGATTGCGGTTCCACGTCCAAAGGCGTGAAGATGCTTATGCGTCTTGGCGGTTTCACAGGAAAATTGCAACGCAATTCAGCCCCGCTGCCGATCAGGCTGGCGTGAAAGACCCGCGCAGGAAGACCGTCGCCGGTGCCGAAGGCAATGGCAAGACGGAACACCCGCGTCACAGGCCGCACCCTGCGGCGGCCAGCGCCCGGATTGCCCCGCTGTCGTCGAAGCTCAGTCGCGCAGGCGTCCGAGCAGCGCCAGAAGCTGGTCGCGGGCCTTCTTGCCGCCGATCCTGTCGATCAGCTTTTCCTCACGATCCCGCCAGGTGTTGGAAAGCCGGTCGAGGAGGCTGCTGCCCTCCTCCGTCATGTCGAGGAAATGAACGCGCCTGTCCTCTTCCGATTTGCGGCGGACGAGCAGTCCCTTCTCTTCCATGCTATCGACGATGGCGACGAAATTGGCGCGCTGTATGCCGAGCGCTTCGGCCACATCGCTCTGCTTGAGACCCGGATTGCCGCCGACGATGACGAGTACGGAAAAATCAGCCGGCCGCAATCCCTGCTCCGCCAGCACATCGGCAAAACCGTTTGCCACGGCAAGTTGCGAGTGCCGCAAATGATAGCTGATCGCAGTCGTCAGCAACCCATAGTCGATAGCCGTGATATGCGCCGCTTCCGCGCTGCCGCTTTCGGCCTTTTCCGTCCGCGGCCCGTTGCTGTGTGCCAATCGCAAAGCCATCCGATCCCCCGCCTGATTCGTTCCTTTACCTTGTCGAAATTATAACCGACAACGTCATGAAACTGTATCCCAAATAAATGTAGATGATACTAATATTGTATAATAATTTGACAGTTAATCGCCGGAAAAGCAAATCCGGACTCTGTATGGTCACCCCGCCAACGAAAAAAGTATGACTATTTACCCGCCAATTTTGAGGGGATAAAATCGCGTCCCGCGCCGTATTTGAAAGGTGTTGCCCTCATCCGACCGCCTCTTCGTGAAAGCGGCAAAACAGCGGCCCGCCCCGGCAATAACATACTACTTATAAGGGAAACCCTGTTCCGGCAAAAAGACAATACGTCAAACGACGCATCGCCCTACCACCGCGCAAAGACCCGCGACCACCCCAAAACAGGCCCCGCACCCCACCCCGCCCAAAAACAGGCAACGTTTCGCAAATCTCTGATTTTTAGACATTGATGCGAAAACAAAGCTGGGGTATGAACCAACCGCTGCACGCGATTCAAGCGTGACCGCTGCACCCGTAGCTCAGCTGGATAGAGTGTTGGATTCCGATTCCAAAGGTCACAGGTTCGAATCCTGTCGGGTGCGCCATTTCTCAGGGGCTTCAGCGTTTCATACGACCCCTGAAACAATCCCAGGAAGCCTGTCGAGGATGAGCGTCGAGAGCCTCGGGTGAAGCGAACCGGCGAAGGCTGCGTCAAAAAGACCCTGCCTGAATCCCTAAAATGACGTTGTTGAAGCAACCATTTTAAGATAGCGCTAGCCAGGCAGATTTCGTCAAGTAATAGACTGGAAATACTAAAATGATGGATTGGGATTGGGTGGATTTCTTCCCTATAGTCTTCCTTCCGTTCAAGATTATCGTGCTGGGTACGGGCATGTACTTCGCCATCAAGTGGCATCACGATCAAGCGAAGAAAGAAAAAGAAACCAACGGAGGGTAAGTGCCCGCCGAACCGCCCTCGACGCGTCAGATCAGTCGGCCGACATCAAGATCGTTTGCGGATGCCCGCACAGATGCGTGTTTGCTGCCGTCACCGTGAGACATCAAGATCGGCGGCCTACCAGCCCGCATGGCGCAGAACGCCGTAATCATGGTCACCGACCGCGAAATTGGCGCCGCCCGCGTCGCAGGCCATGTCGATACCATACTGCTTGGTCACGCCCTTTATGGCGTCGCGCTGCTCGCGATAATCCTCGGATGCGCGCAGTTCCTCAAGCGTTCGGCCACTCCAGGCAATTACTTTCTTGACCGCCTGTTCATCGACCTTCCACTGCGCGCAGGGATTGCTGCGATGATAATCGGCCTCTGCCATCGCCGATGCACCCCACAGGGCGCGCGATTCCATGTCCATGGCCAATGCCGGCTCCAGCCTGCCGGCGAGCAGAAGCGTCCCTGCGACGATGGGCAAGAGGTGCCGCCTGAATGATGACGTGTAACAAAAACGACTGAACATGTTCCTCAACCCCACGGCCGCTTTGATCTTCGCCTGAACAGCCGGAAAGATTCCGGAAAGATCGCTGCGCGCGCATCAACGCCAAAACCCACCTTCGCAAAACGACGTCGCGAGAAACCACTCTTTTCCGCGAGTCTCGCGACTTATTAAGTTCAATGCATCGAACAAAGTAAATCGAGCATGAATATGCTCAGGCCCGGCAGCAAAAAGTTCGGATTTCACCAGATGGATGTTTTCTCGCGTGAACCGATGCTGATGCCCCTCCCGGCGATGGCGTCGATGCGGATGATTGACCCGGGGAGAAGATGTCGGGGGTCACGCGATGGACATCGATTTTACCGGAACGGCTCTCGATTGCGCCGCATTGCCGTTGAACGCCGGCGGGGATGTCTCCCCGCCGAAACGCATGTTGGAAACGGATCGCCGCTCAGAACTCCTGCCAGTCGCCCTTCGATGTATCGACGGCGGCATTGCCCGAAAACGCCGAGGCGATCTTGCGGCCCAGTGCACGGACGGGAGAGGCGACATATTTGTCGCTACCACCGGCGCTGCGGACCGGCGCAGGCTGGCTCTTTGGCTGATACGCGCCATCGGCGAGCCGGAACTGGGAGAGCAGCTGGTTGAGCGACGCCACTTCCTTGGCGAGGCTGTGGCTTGCGGCGTTGGTTTCTTCCACCATGGCCGCATTTTTCTGCGTGTCCTGATCCATCTGGTTGACCGCCGTATTGATCTGCTGCAGTCCGGAAGACTGTTCCTGCGCGGCCTCTACGATGGAGACGACGTGCCGGTTGATTTCCTGCACTTCCGAAACGATGGTCGCCAGCGCCTTGCCGGTGTCGCCCACCAGCTGAACGCCCTGCTGCACCTGATCGTTCGAGGCGTTGATCAGCGCCTTGATCTCCTTGGCGGCATGGGCGGAGCGCTGGGCAAGCTCACGCACTTCCTGCGCGACGACGGCAAAACCCTTGCCGGCCTCGCCCGCACGCGCGGCTTCCACGCCGGCATTCAGCGCCAGAAGGTTTGTCTGGAAGGCGATCTCGTCGATCACACCAATGATGTTGCTGATCTCATTGGCGGATTTGGCGATCTGCTCCATGGCGACCACGGCGCGGCGCACCACATCGCCGGATTGTTCGGCGCCCGCCTTGGCACGGCTGACGATCAGGCCCGCCTCCTGCGCACGCTTGGTGGAATCCCTGACTGTCGTGGTGATTTCTTCCAGAGCGGCGGCGGTTTCCTCCACGGCCGCAGCCTGCTGTTCGGTGCGCTTGGCCAGATCGTCGGCGGCAGATTTGATCTCGTCCGCACCCGCGCCGATGCCGCTGGCGTTCTGGGCCACCTTGGTCAGGGCCGCCTGCAGCTTTTCGGCGGACATGTTGAAATCGTTACGAACGGCGTCGAGCGTGGCGGTGAACGGCTGGCCGATGCGATAGGAAACATCGCCTTCCGAAAGCTTGGCGAGACCGGCTGCGAGATTGTCGACGGCGAACTTGACGTCGGCCGCTTCTCTTGCCTTCTGCTGCTCGCGCTCCATCCGGTCTTTCTCCGAGAGGCTGCGATTGGCTTCGGTTTCCTGCTCGAGACGAATGCGCTCGATGGCGTTTTCACGGAAGACCTGCACGGCCTTCGCCATCTGACCCACTTCGTCGCGGCGCGTCATGCCGTCGATTTCCGTCGCCGTCTCTCCGCCGGCAAGCGACACCATGCGCTCGCGCAGGCGGGCGATCGGGGTTGTGATGCCGCGGGACGCCACGAACAGCGCCAGAATGATGCCGACCGCAAATGCGATGCCGACAACCACCAGCGAGGTGAAGATGGTCGAATTGGTCTGGTCCGTCAGTTCGTCGCTTCCCTGGACGACGCCCTCGGCAAGCTTGTCCAGCAGCGCCGTCATGGCAACCGAGGTCGCGTGAATGGAGGCGTCCGCCTTGAGCAACTGGGCAGCGGATTCGTCATTACGGTTTGCCATACCAAGTTCGACAGCCTTATCCGTCATGGCGGTTATGGCCTGCGACTGAGCGATGAAGGCTTCCATGGCGGCGGACTCTTCGGGAAAAACAGTTTTCACATTATTGAGACGCTGGAGGAGCGCGCCCTTGCTGTCACTGTAGGCCTGCTTGGCGGCCTTTATCTCCAGCCCGTTCCCGTCATACGCCATGACCTGATAGGCGCCATAGGCCAAGGCAATCAGATTTCGGTTGGCACGCGCAAGCTCCACCAGAGCTGCGTTGTCGTTGGCGATAAAGAGCGAGTAGGCCGTGTCCGCTTCCTTGTAGCGGGTGGACATGAAGGCGGCGGCGCCAAGGCCGACGATGCAGAGCGGCAGAATGAGCGACAGGATTTTGGTGCGGATACTGGCGTTTTGAAGAAACGACACGGAAAGCCTCACGTCATTGAAAAAACCGCTCCTTCCCCGTGCCGGAGGTGTTCGGCAAGACTGACATTGCACGTCGAACGCCCCGATCATCGAGACTTCACTAGCCGCATCATAGGCTCTGGCCGCATCTGCATCATGCATGCGCCGCAGAAAACCGCCTGTCCCTTCCAATACGGCGAGGCCGCTCACCACGGTTGGCGCGGTGACCCGCCAGCAGACGGAAACGCCAGGCCGAATTCCCTGAAAAAAAGCGGAAGCGAGCGAATTTTCAGCCGTCGCTCCCGGTTATTTTCCAGTAAAATGATTATAGTCAAAAACTTTACAATTTCTTCACGCCACGGCGGGCAAAGCGCCGGTTTTTTTGCCCCCGCAGACCGGTCGTCAACCGCCCGGCGCAAAGGGCCGCGCCCTTCGCGTGGCCGCCCATCGCTGAACGATGGCGGCAATGCTGGCCCTTGCGCGCCAGCGTCCCGGCAAGATTAAAAATCCAGATGGCGTATTCCGCAACGCTGCCGGAAAACATCCGAAGCGCCGGCAGAACGTGGCGTCAAAAGTGACGCCGGGCGTTCAGGCCGCCGCGCGCCGCAGCGCTGTCGCAACCGTGTGGATATGCGCCGCACCAATGCCGCAGCAGCCGCCGATCATGGTCGCGCCCGCATCCGCCCAGGAGCAGGCAAAACGGGAATAGACATCGCCGGTCAGATCCGCGCGCGTGCCATGCAGCCCTTCATTGGCGGCGGAATCGCCCTGCTCGCCTTCGAAGGCATTGGCGTAGACGCCGATTTCCAGCGAAACAGCCTTTTCCGCGAAGACGGCGGCGGCCGTCTCGACGGCGGCCTTCATGACTTCCGGCTTGCTGCAATTGAACAGAAGCGCGGCGGCACCCGATTGCGCTGCCCATTCGGCGGCCGCCCTGACCGTTTCACCGGAGCGAAGCGCGGGCTCGCCGCCGGCCGCAGCCGCATCGTCGTTGAGCGTGAAGGAAATCCAGAACGGTTTGCCGGTTGCGGCAACGGCCTCGCGCACCGCCTCACCCTCGGCGATCAGGCTGAGCGTCTCACCGAGCCAGACATCGACATGAGGCGCGAGATTGTCGACCAGCACCTTCAAATAAGCCTGCACCCGCGTGGCATCGAAATTCTGCGGCTCATAGGAACCGAAAATCGGCGGCAGCGAACCCGCCACCAGCACCCTGCGGCCGGAAGCATCCGCCGCTTCGCGCGCCAGCCTGCCGGAAAGAGCGATCAGCGATGCGCCATCCGTCTGGAAACGCTCTTCGCCGATGTGGAAGGGGACGAGCGCATAAGAATTGGTGGTGACGACATCGGCGCCGGCTTCGATGAATTCCGCATGCACCTGCCGCACGATATCGGGCGCGTCGATAAGCGCCAGCGCCGACCATTCCGGCTGTTTCAGCTCGGCCCCGAGCCGCTGCAATTCGCGGCTCATGCCGCCGTCGAGGATACGGATTGTGCTCATGGTCATACTCCCTGAGTGTTTATCGCCTGACCGGCACCTGCTGTTCGACAAGGCCGAAACAGCGGGCGATGATGGCGGTGAGAATGAGATAGAAGACGGTGACGACGATCAGCGGCTCATAGACCAGAAGCGTATCCTGCCGCACCTTGTAGGCGACGGCGTAGAGGTCCATCACCGTCACGGTGAAAGCAAGCGGCGTGGCCTTCAGCTGCATCACCACCTCACCGGCAATGGTCGGCAGCGCGATGCGGATGGCGCGCGGCAGCCAGATGCGGCGAATAAGGGTGAAACCGCCCATGCCGAAAGCCCTGCCCGCCTCCAGCTCGCCTTTCGGCACCGCCAGCAGCGCGCCGCGCAGAACTTCCGCCTCATAGGCCGCATAATTCAGCGTGAAGCTGACGGCCGCAAAGAAGAACCCTTCGCGCAGCACCGGCCACATGAAGCTCTGGCGCAGGCCGGGGATCATCGGCAGAAGCGAGCCGACGCCGTAATAAAGCAGCCAGAGCTGGATGAGCAGCGGCGTGCCCCGGAAGAAGGTGCAATAGGCCCGCGCCAGGATTTTCGTCATCCGCCCGCCGCTCACCTGCGCAAAGGCAAGCCCGATGGCCAGAAGAAACCCGATGCTGACGGAGATGGCGAGCAGCGCCACGGTCTGCCATGCACCCGAAAGAAGCAGCGGCCAATATTTCGCGACCCATGAGAAATCCATGCCGTTCCCTCCTCAGGCCAGCGCCGGCTGGCCGCGCCGCACGCGGCGCTCGATCAGCGAAAAAACGAGGTTCGAAACGAGCGTGATGGCAAGGTAAAGCAGGGCGGCGGCAAGGAAGAACAGGAAATATTGCTTGGTGCTGGCCCCGGCGAGACGCGTCGCGAGCGCCAGTTCCTGATAACCGACGACCGCCACCAGAGCGCTATCCTTGGTCACCGCAAGCCAGAGATTGCCGAGCCCCGGCAAGGCGTTCGGCAAAAGCGCCGGCAAGACCACCCGGCGGAAACGTAAGGCCGGCGACATGCCGAAGGCGCGCGCCGCCTCGATCTGGCCGCTCGGAATGGCAAGGATCGCACCGCGCAGCACCTCGGTCATATAGGCCCCCTGCACGAAACCCAGAACCGCAACGGCGGCAACGAAACCGTTCACCTCCAGCGGCGGCATGCCGGCGAGCAGCAGCAGCCGGTTGAGGCCGTCCGTACCGGCATAATAAAGCCCGACGATGAGGATCAGCTCGGGAACGGCGCGGATCGCGGTGGTATAGAGGTTGAGCAGCAGGCCAAGCGGCCTGTTGCCCGAAAGCTTGCCGAGCGCCCCGGCCATGCCGATGGCAAGGCCGATCAGATAGGCGCCGGCGGAAATGGCAAGCGTCGACGCCGCACCCTTCAACAGGGTGCCGCCCCATCCCGGAGGATAGGGAGACAGAAGTTGCAACGTGGTTTCAAGGCTTGCCATATGCGTGACCGATCAGACCGAATTACTGTCCGTAAATATTGAAGCTGAAGTACTTCCTGGTGATCTCGTCATATTTGCCGCTGGCGCGCACGGCGGCGATTGCCGCATTCAGCTTGGCCTTGAGTTCGGTGTCCTCCTTGCGCAGGCCGCCGGAAACGCCGAGACCGAGGATCTCCTTGTCGTCGGCGACATCGCCCATGTCGGCGCAGCAATCCTTGCCCGCATCGCTCTTCACGAAAGCGTCGAGAACGATGGAATCGCCGAAGACATAATCGATGCGGCCGGCCGCGAGATCCTGAAACGCCTCGTCCAGCGTCTGGTAGGTCTTCTCATCGGCGACACCGGCGAAATATTTCTTGTAATATTCGGACTGGATGGTGGCCACCTGAATGCCGATGGTCTTGCCCTTGACGTCCTCGGCCGTCGCACCCGCCTTTTCGCCCTTGGCGCCGATCAGCTTGCTCGGTGTGTTGTAATATTTATCGGTGAAATCGATGATCTTCTGACGCTCTTCCGTGTTCGACATGGACGACCAGATGACGTCGAATTTCTTCGTCTGCAGCGCCGGGATGAGGCCATCCCAGGAGAGCTCGACGATCGAGCATTTTTCCTTCATTTCCGCGCAAACGGCGTCCATGAGGTCGATTTCCCAGCCCTGCCACTTGCCGCTGGCATCCTTGGCGAAGAAGGGCGGATAGGCCTCGTTCATGATGCCGAAACGCACGTCGGCGCTGGCGGTGAAGGCGGAAAACGCAAATGCCGTTCCGGCAAGCAGCGTGGCGAAAAATTTCATTCAAGTCTCTCCTGTTAAATACGGATTGTCAGGCAAAAGGGTCAATTGGCGAGTGCGCCGGTAAATTCCCGGCAGCGGGCGCTCAAGGGGTTTCCGAACACCTGCGCCGGCGGCCCCGCCTCCTCCACCCTGCCCTGATGCAGAAACACGACCTGCGAGGATACATCGCGCGCAAAGCGCATCTCGTGGGTGACGAGCAGCATGGTGCGGCCTTCCTCGGCCAGATCGCGGATGACCTTCAGCACCTCGCCCACCAGTTCCGGATCGAGCGCCGAAGTGGGTTCGTCGAACAGCATCACCGCCGGCTCCATGCAGAGCGCACGCGCAATCGCGGCACGCTGTTGCTGCCCGCCGGACAGGAATGCCGGATAGGCGTTTTTCTTGTCATAAAGCCCGACCTTGTTCAGCAGGGCTTCGGCCTTTTCGACCGCCTCCTGCCGCCTGACGCCGAGAACATGAACGGGCGCCTCGATGACGTTTTCGAGAACGGAGCGATGGGCCCAGAGATTGAAATTCTGGAACACCATGCCAAGGCCGGTGCGCAGTTTTTCCACCTGCCGCCAGCTTTTCGGCACGGCCTTGCCGTCGCGGCCGGTTTTCGTGGCGATTTCCTCGCCATTGACGATGACGCGGCCGCGATCCGGCGTTTCGAGAAAATTCATGCAGCGCAGAAAGGTGCTTTTGCCGGAACCGGAAGACCCGATGATCGAGATGACATCGCCCTTGTGGGCCTGCAAGGAAACGCCCTTCAAAACTTCATGCGTGCCGAAGCTCTTGTGGATGTCATCCGCCTCGAGCGCGCAGGCGCCTGTATCTGCCATCGATTGACCTAGCCGATCCGTTTTTTTAGTGCCGCCGCGCCAATAGCCGGGGTTTCGCGGTGCGACGTGCACAATAACAAAGACTTGAGCCGCGCATGTTTAGCGAAAATAGCCGCAGACGCGCGCAACAATCGGCTCTTTTACATATTTGCAACGAAAAATCATTTCAAAATATCATCTGGAGCGAACGACAGGGGAAACCTGCCCTTGCAGCGGTATCGGGGCAATGCCCGCTCCACCGACGGCTCTCTCCGGTTCCCCATCCACCTCGTCCTCCACGAGGCTGGCATTGGCCTGAAGGTGCAGACCCATCACGGCGACGATGAGGAAGAACCAGACGAAGCCGGTGCTGAGGAAAAACAGCGTTTCCAGAAAGCCGTAGAGCAACACATAAAGCCATACGCCGACATAAAGCCGCGTCAGCGGACTGTTGCGCGTGGCCTCGTTCATTTTGCCGAGATAGTGCAACGGCAGGAGATAGATCCACACCATCACCAGCACCAGCCCCGGCACGCCGCCGGCCAGCAGAAGGTCGAAATAACCATTGTGCGAATCCGGCGCGGTCGTCGCCCAGGTATTATTCTCGGTGAAACTCGACATCAGGGCATCGCTGCGCCAGAAGGCCTGATAGCCGTATCCGAGGAGCGGGCTTTGACGGATGTAATCGATGGCGACGGTCCAGATATCCCGTCTGCCGGTAAAGCTGGCGTCGAGCCCCAGCTTCGTCAGCATCTGCGAAAAGACGGGATCGACCGTGGTGCCGACGGTCACCAGCGCAAAAACCGCCAGAAACAGGGTGACGACCGTATAACGCCAGCGCGGCCAGCGCAGGATGAACCAGCCTGCCGCAATGATGATCGGCATCAGCCCGAGCGCGGTCTTGCCGCCCGACTTGACCAGAAAGACCAGCGACAGCAACAGTACCGACAGCCCGCCGATGAAGGACCAGCGCTTGCAGAGATAAATACCGACGATAATCAACACCGCCATGACGGAGGCGGCTTCGTTCTTATGGCGGAAAACCCCGCGCCAGTCCCCCGCCAGCAGCGGCTCCAGCGCATCGCTGGCCTGATGGATCGAGCGCGAGGGCAGCACGGTGATTCCGAAATAGCACAGGAACAATATGATCAGGGCGCATGTGGCAAGCAGCGTCGTGAAATGCCGCTCGGTGCGCGGCAATTGCAGGAAGCCGCCGGCAAGCACGCAGATGATGGCGCACATGACCAGCCGCCTGAGCGAAAATAGCGGCGCTTCGCCCGCAAGCGAGGTCAGGACAAACCAGCCGAAAATCGCCGCCATCAGCAGGCGCGGCATGAAGAGGATGGAAAACGACCGCTCCTTCGCCATGAAGGCCAGGAAACTGAAAAACAGGATGATCGCGGTCAACTGGTTGAGCAGGTTGGACCCGGCCGCCATGGCGGAGCCCTGATAGGTCGATGAGAGCGAGATATAGGGCGAAAAGCCGACCGTGAAAAACAGGAACGTCACGTAAAACAACGCGTCCCGCCAGTAACCACGCCCCTGTTCGCCATGCGCTGCATCCATAAGGGGTTTTTCTCTCCCTCTTTCCTGAAGCCACCCGCATCGAGACTCGTGCTTCGCATATTCGATAATACGAATATCCCCCGCAAATCCTATTTTTTAGTTATCCTTCATGCACGGGAAAATAGCACCGCGATTGTGCGCTTTTCCTCGGGGAATCGGAGCCGGGAGACAGGGGACAAAGCCGCTGCTTCTAGAGGCTATACTTCAAAACCCCAAAAAAACATCCACAAAAAATGCTCCATATTTCATCCATCGGTTGCTTACTTAAGTATATTTTGTTAACCTCAAATAATGCAGCGACATTAAATTAATGCGTTGATATAAAACAATTTTATATCTTATTGGACATTTCACATCCCACCGGATTTCGGGTTTTATATCTATATTAAGACATTCAAATATACGCTGCCTATGGTTGATTTCGTCAATGCGTAAAAAGGTGGGGGCCGACGGTGGACGTTCCGATACACACCCATATGGACGATGGCGATAGCGGTCACTTGACACAACGCCCGGTTCAAATCGGTGTGTCCGGCATCCGCCCCATGCGCAGGGAAGACGTCCCGGCTGTCGAGGCCGTGCTCAACAGCGCTTTCAGAAAGACCGGGAAGGAGCGGAACTTCGATTTCGGCTCCTATATCGAAAAACTGTTTTTCGGCAGCCCCGCCTTCAGCCCGGAAAACGGCAGCGTTGTCTACGATGCCGGGGAGAACGGGGTCACCAGCGTCATCCTCGCCGTGCCCATGCGCTTCGTTGCGAATGGAAAAACCATCACCGCAAGGCTGCTCTGCGCCTTCGCATCGGACGGCAAACGCGGCGCACTCGGCGCGGCGCGCCTGTCCCGCGGCATGCGGGCCTCCAAACACGACATGTTGTTCTCGGATACGGCTTCACCCGTCAGCGCCGATCACTGGGTGGCGACCGGCGGCAACATGCTGCCGATTGAAAGCCTGCAATGGCACAAGGCGCTCAAGCCCTTCTGCACCATCGCGCTGCGCATGCCGCGCCGTTCGAAACTGGCCAAAACCACGCTGGCGCTCGCCGCGCTCGGATTTGTGGATGGAATTCTGCGGCGGTGGAAAAAGGGTCTGAGACCGCAGGAGGCCGCCGGCGCTACGGTGAGAACCGTGGATTACGAAACCTTCCGCCGCAGGGCGCTCGCGATGATCGAGCGTTTTTCCATTCGCCCGGAATGGTCTCACGAGGAATTCCACTGGCTGATAGAGATGAGCAGGGCCAATGAAAGCCTCGGCGAACTGAAAGGCGTGGTGATCGAGAATGCCGAAGGCCATGCCATGGGCGCTGCGCTTTTTTTCGGCCAGCGGGGCAGAACGGCCTATGTGCTCAATCTCGTCTGCGATGCCGGTTGCGAAAACGATGTCCTCAACACCCTGTTCCGCCATTTCGATGACGAGAACTATGCCCATGTCACCGGCATGGCGCAGCCCTTTCTCATCAACGCGCTTTACCGCCAGAACCACATGAGCTTCCGCCATGACGGCTATTTCTGCATGGCGACGCGCGATGACGCCCTGCGGGAAAGGGCGCTGGCCGGCGACATCTATATTGGCGGACTGTGCTCGGAGAGCTGGAGCAAGCTCATCACCGACTATTGAGCCCCCGCCCCGCCTCACGACGGTAGACGGATCGAGACCCTCAAGCCTTGCTGAACCGCCCGACATTGGCCGAGATGAGATGGCGCAGCGCTTTCGCGTAACGTTTGGAGCGCGTCTTGGCCGCCAGCGCGCTGGTCCAGTCCACCATCGACTCGTTAATATCGAAATCGCCGAGCTGGCCTTCCGGAATATCGCCCTTTTCGATGCGTTCGACGATGGAGGCGAGCGCCGCATAAAATTCCGGCGAACGATAGGGCGGATGCAGTGAATACATGCCCTTGCCCGTGCCGAGAAAATCGAGACGATAAGCACCCGTGCGCATCATGTTCGTGCTCAGCACCTCCTCGGCGGGCATCGAGACAGGCTGCTGGTTATAGGCATAGGAGCGGATGCGCCGTTTGACATCTGGCTTGAGCAGTTCCAGCGAGCCGATGCGTTTCGCAAAACGTTCCATGTCGATCATGAAAAGCCGGGTGGAAACGGTGGCGAAACGCCAGGTGGGAATGCGCGACGGCAGCTTGCGCGGCGCAGGTATGTTCTTTACGCCGGGCATGCCGACATGGCGGGAAATATCCAGATCGCCGCGCACCGTCGGCGGCCCGGAAAAGGGCGTGATGCACAGCGCATCCGGATTGGCCTTCTGGAGCGCGATGGCCTCGCCGAACCAGCTCTGGCTGCCGCCGCCGAACATCATGTCGCTGTCCATATGCAGCACATAACGGGCATTGGCGCGTTTCAGCCCGTAGAAATAGACATGGAAAGGCCCGCCATCGAAAGCCTTGGCGGGATAGGGGATCGGCGAGCGGGGAAAGAAGGTTTCCGTCACGGCGCTGCGCGCCGCATCGCTGTAATCGACGATATCCACGGAGAGATGCGGATAATTGGTCTGCATTTCTTCCAGCATGTCGAAGAGACGCTGGCGCGCCGCATCGAAACCGTTGCCCTTGTAGCGGCCGGCGCCCACCTGCCCCGTATCGACGGTCAGCAGAATGCGGTCCACCTGTCCGCCCCAGACCCTGAGCTGATGCGGCAGGGTCAGGGCCGCATGCGGGGCATCGAAGGGGTGCAGGTTGATTTGCAGCGCCTTTCGCACGGGAGGAAGCGGCATTTCAGCATTCATAGTCATGCACCACGGTTCCGGAATTCATTGATGATGGCCATCATGGGTTTTTCGTTGAAACTCCAGTCCAGCGGCAACGGCCGGTTGGCGGTGCCGTCCCGGCGCGGATAGGCCCAGCGGATCCAGCTATATTGATCCGAGATGCCCCATGTGGTGATGGAGGAAAGCGCGCCGCCCGCAGAAGCCGCCTCCAGAAACTCGCGGACCTGGCCGTTGATCAGCATATCGCGTTCGGCTTCCGGCGCGGGCAGCGTCTGGTCCATCACATCGAGTTCCGTCACCAGAACGGCAAGACCGTAACTGCGCATTTCCGCCGTGAAGGCGGCAAGCTCGTCCTTGGCGATCGGCCAGCCGCCGCGCAAATGCCCCTGCAGCCCGACGGCGTTGATCGGCGCCCCCTTCTCCAGCAGTTCGAGAATGAGATTGCGGAAGGCCGCGCGCTTGGCCGGCGATTTCTCGGCGGCAAATTCCACATCATATTCGTTGAGCACGAGCTGCGCTTTCGGATCGACCGCATGGGCGATGTCGAAAGCCTTCTTGATGGCGTCCGGCCCGGCGCCGTAATACCAGGCATCGCGCCGCGCGCGCACATTGCCCGGCACGTCGGGGATCGGCTCATTGACCACGTCCCAGCTATGGATGACGTCCTTATAACGCTCCATCACGGTGACGATGTGTTTCTCCATCAGCTTCTCGACCTTCACGCCGCCGCCGATGCTCGCAAGCCAGGGCGCGTTGGAGGCATACCAGATCAGCGGATGGCCGTGCATGGAAAGCTTGTGCTGGCGGGCAAAATTGGCGATTGCATCGGCAGCGGCGAAATCGAACACCTCCGCCGAAGGCCGCAGGACCTCCCATTTCATTTCGGTAACGGGGGTGATGCGCGAGCAATATTTCACCACCGCCTCGCCGATGCGGCTATCGGCGGTGAGATCCGGCAGGTAAACGGCCGCGCCGTAAGGGGCGGTTTTGCTCGCCGCTTTCTTCTGCGCGGCAAAGGCCGGGCCGGCCACGGCATGCAGCAGGCCAGCGCTTGCCGCACCGCCCATAAAATTCCGCCGCCCAATCCGCATGCACCCGCCTCCGCAACCTTTATTCCCAAAACATAACATTCCGATCATAGGAAAAGGATATTAAAGATTTGCAAGGTTAACCGACGTTATACCACGTCATAATTGGCCAGACCCGCTTAATGCGGTAGTAACTTCGCTGTGCGAATTCTTGGCCCACGCCGCATGGAGTTTGAAGTCTTGGTTTCCGTTTCGATTGTCATTCCCGTTCGCAATGGCGAGCGTTACATCGTGGAAGCGATCGAAAGCGTGTTGCTGCAGGGCGAGACCATCGGCGAAGTACTGGTGGTCGATGACGGCTCCACCGACACCACCGCACAAAAGGTGGAGGGTTTTTCCGATCCTCGCGTCAAATTGCTGGCCCGGCCGCAGGGAAGGCAGGGCGTTTCCGCCGTGCGAAATTTCGGCCTGTCGCAGGCGCGCGGCGAATGGACGATGTTTCTCGATGCCGACGATCGCCTGAAACCGGGCGCCATCGCGGCCCTTTGCGCCGGCATTTCCGAGCCGGATGTCGTCGCCGTCTATGGCGATTACGAGCGCATCGATGAAAACGGCGTCAAGATCGGTCGGCGCAACCTCATTCGCCGCCGGGAAAAACCCGATGGTTTCATTCTCCAGCCGCTGCTCGGCGGCAACTTCATCGTCAATGGCGGCATCATGCTGGTCAGGACCCGCATCTTTCAGGAATTCGGCGGTTTCGACGAGACTTTGCGTTATGCCGAAGACTGGTATGGCTGGTGCAGGCTCGCCGCCGCCGGCCGTTTCGTTTACCTGCCCGGCTGCCATGTGCTGGATTACCGCGTGCACAGAACGAGCGTGATGATGAACCGGCTTTTGACCTTCCGGGATTGCGAACCGGCAATCGAGGCCGTGTTTTCCGACCCGGCCATCGTCGCCGCCGTTTCGCCGCCGGAGCTGCGACGGCTTCGCCGCCGGTCCGAAAACCACATGAATGCCTATACCGTGGCGCAGGCCTTCCGCGCCCGCCGCTACCGCGAGGCCTTTTCGGCGCTTGCCGATACCTTCCTCAATCGCCCGCGCCAGAGCCTCAGGGCCGTCGTTTTTTCCGCCGCAGCGCTTGCCGGAATTTAGGAGTTTCCATGTCCGAGATCATGCCGGAAGCGGTGGTGTGCATTCCGAGTTTCCGCCGGCCGGAAGGCCTGAAAAAGACGCTTCGGTCACTCGCAGCCCAGAAGGTCGATTTTCCCTTCGCCATCGTCGTGGTCGATAATGACGGCGCGGGCCAGGCGGGCCTTGCGGTCGCGCGCGCCTTTTTCGCCGAAAGCGGCATGGCCGGCGAGGCATTGGTCGAACCGACGCAGGGCAATTGTTACGCCATCAACACCGCCTTCCGCACCGCCCGGCAAAGCTATGCTTCGGCTGAGTGGTTCCTGATGATCGATGACGACGAGGCCGCCTCCCAGGACTGGCTGGCAGAAATGGTGTCGGCGGCAAGATCCTTCGGCGTCGATATCGTCGGCGGACCGGTCAACCGCGAATTCGACGCACCGGCTTCGAAGGCGGTCCTGTCGCATCCGCTGTTCGGCTCCATCGAAGCGCCGACAGGTCTTGTCGAGCAAATCCACGGATCGGGCAATTGCCTGATCGCGCGCCGGGTATTCGAGACCCTGCCGAAACCGGAATTCGATGTGCAGTTCAACTTCCTCGGCGGCGGCGACATGGATTTCTTCACCCGCTGCCGCAAGGCCGGCTTTAAGTTTGCCTGGAATGCCCGCGCCGTCATCGTCGAATATGTGCCGGAAAGCCGCATGGCGCCGCGCTGGATCATGGAGCGCTCGCTCCGCACCGGCATCATCAATTACAGCATCGATCGCGCCCGCCGCCCCGGCCTGAAGGGCGGGCTGCTTCTCGCCGCCAAAAACGCCGTCAGCCTGTGCCTGTCTCTGGTGCGCGCCGTTTCCGCCGGGCTGAAAACCGGCACATTCCTGCCCGCAACACATCCGCCGCTGATGTCCATCGGCCGTGTGATGGCAAGCCTCGGAATAACGCTCACGCCCTACAAGGCTCCGGCGAAGAAGAGTTGACCCACAATCGTTCCCGCCACGGGGTTAGCTGAGGGTCTTTTCCCGGCCAAACGACAGCGGGTTCATGCGCCGTTTCTGCAAACCGAGCGATGAAAAGGCCGTAGCAAGAACGAGGAGCAGCACCAGCACCGGCCAGAAGAAACAAAGGACAATGCCGGTCACCCGGTAAAAATCCCAGCTCTTGTCGCGGCGTGCACCTTCAATATAGGTCATGGCGAGAGAGGCGGCGGTGCCAATTCCATATATGAAAAGAGAAATGGACGTAATCACCATGGGTGTCCCCAAATATCTCTGATTCGAATAAATTTCTAATATTGGGACAGTGTAGCGCGCTCCTTCGCAGTTGCAACGAATTTCCGCAGCAAAGCCCGTTTCCTCAATAAGTTAGGGAAAACTGATGTAAGTGATGCAATGCGATATGCCTGCTGCGGAAGAGGCTCGTCGCAGCTTTAACCGCCCTCACCCGACGCCCCGAAGCGATGCTTCAGCAGCGAATATATGGCGATAGGATTGGTCAGCAGGTAACGTTTTCCGAGCCGCTTTGGCTCGAGCATGGCCCGGTAGAGCCATTCCAGCCCCATATCCTGCATCCATTGCGGCGCCCGGCTGTTCTTGCCAGCAAGGAAATCGAAAAGGCCGCCGCAGGTCTTGATCACGGCAACACCGGAAAGCCTCTCCAGATTGCGCGAGACGAAACGCTGCTCCAGCGGTATGCCGAAGCCAACCCAGAGAATATCCGTTTTCGACGCGGCGATATCGGCGAGGATCGCCTCTTCCTCGGCCCGGCTGAAATAACCGTTGCGCCGCCCCGCAAATACGAGGCGCGGATAAAGCCTCTGCATTTCCTCGACCGCCGCACGGTTCACCTCTTCGGAGCCGCCGAGGAAATAGAACCGGCTACCCGTCTCTTCGGCGCGCTTCGCAACCGCATGAACGAGATCCGTGGTCGCAACCCGTTCTCTCAATGCCTTCGGGCAGAATTTGCGGGAGAAGATCACCAGCGACATGCCATCGGCGTGAATCTGGTCCGCCTGCCGCAGCATGGCGTCGAATTCCCGGTCGTGATGGCAGAGAGCAATGACCTGGCCGTTCGCCGAGGTCGAATAAAACGGTCTTGCATCGGCCACGCGCTCTGTCGTCGCGCGCAGGATGAAATCCCGCGCCGTTTCATCGATGGTCGCGTCAGTGATGGGCAACGCCGCAAGGGGAATGACCGGCCAGACCTGGCCCGGCGCTCCCACATCCGGCATCTCTCTCCCTGTCATGATCTGTCCGGTGTCCAAGATAGGCATCGTTTCATTGTTATATTCACGCTTATGCTTAGGGTATAAGGCTTCAAACACTACGAAGAACTATCATTAATATTTTTATAAATCCCCGTATGCGGCAGCCATTTTACACGCCTGAAGGTTGTGCGCCACATTTTCCGCCTATTCCGGTTTTCCAGCCGATGGGTTAAGGGACGCGGAAATCAAACCACGGAAGGGCTCCGGCCATGGAAACAATCTCGATCGACAATCGCGGCGATTTCGGCCTCTGGGCGATAGAACGGGCGAAAGAAATCGTCGCCAACGAAGCGTCCGACCTTGCCATTTCGGTTCGCGACGGCGACGAGGCGGGCATTCGCGATGCCGGCAATGCGCTGGGCGCGGCCATCGCCGCCGCGCTGCTCGAGGTTTATGACGGTCTGATTTCGGAAGAATAAGGCGGCACGCAGCCGCCTTCTCTTACCGCGCCGCGACATCCGCGTGATCGTCCCGGCGAAGATAACCCCAGAGCCCAAGCGCCACGGCAATTGCGAGACCAAGGAACAGGCCGCCCATGCCGCCGGCAATCAGGAAGGTCAGCTTGCCCGGCGGCCAGCTTCTGGAATTGGGCGCAACCGGCTGCGAAATCACCCGTACATTGGTGGAATCGATCGACTGCTGTTCGGCCAGCTGGCGTGAGCGGGTGAGATAAGTCTCATAGATCGCCGCCGCCGAGCGGGCGTCACGATCGAGATCACGCAGCCGCACCTGCGCCTCATTGTCGGTAAAGACATTGGCGCGTTCAGCCACCGCTTTCAGCCGCAGGGCATCGAGTGAGGAGCGCGCCTCCGCGACATTGATCTTTGCCGCTTGAAGGATACGCCGCGCCTCATCCGCCATTCCCTGCTCCAGCATCGCCCGCTCCGCACCCGCGGTCGCAAGACGCGGATGGCGCGCGCCATAGGTCAGCGTCATCGCACCGATCTGCTGTTGCAGCGTGCTGTATTGCGCGCGGATCGTATTCATCGTTTGGCTGTCGAATATGGCGTCGCTCTGGGTGCGGTTCTGCGCAATCGCCGCCTCCATCTGCTTGAGGCGCGATTCTTCCTGAATGAGGCGCTGCTGGGTCGCAAGCACCTGAGCGTTCAGCTCACCGGAAGCCAGATTGCTGACGAGCTGGCCGTTATTTTCCTGCAGGCCGTTCTCGCGGCGGAAATCGGCCACGCGCTTTTCGGCGGCGGTCACATTCTCGCGCATTTCCTCGAGCCGCTTCCTGAGATCGTCAACGACGCGTTGACTGCTGTCGGAGTTTGTCTGGAATAGCTCGCTTTCGAAAGCCTTCACGATGGCCTTGGAGACAGTCACGGATTTTTCGGCATCATTGGTCCAGACCGAAAGCGTCACGACAAAGGAGCGCGGGTCGCGTTCCGCCGCCACCCGATCGCCGAGCGAACGAAGCGCGCCGACCCGGTTGTCGTCATCTTCCGGTTTCGATGAGAACATCGCCTTCAGCCGGGCGAGCGGCGGCGGGCTGATGAATTCAGGATCCTGATCGAGCTTCAACTCGTCCACCACCCGCGCCAGCACGTTGCGCGAGGTGATGGTGCGCAGCTTGCTTTCCACCTCGAGGATTTGCGTGTCGCGCTGCTGGTTGGGTGAAAACACGCCGTCATTGACGACATTCAGGTTGGAGGGATTGACGACGATATCCGTATAGGCCTTGTAGCGCGGCGGCGTCATGGAGGCATAGGTCAGCGCGCCGGCAACGCAGAGAACGATTGCCAGCATGATCCAGACGATGCCCTTGCGAAGCCAGAGGATGACGTCATCCACACCGATCCTGTCGATATGTTTCAGGCCCGGCAGCGCAGCCGCCAGACTGCCGCTCGGCGAAGCCGCCTTCACCGGCGTCTCGGCCGCAGCCGGCTCGGCGACGGTCTTCGCCGGCTTCGGCTCCAGATGCTCCTTCAGCACCGTGCGCTCGAAAACCTCGTCCTCATCCACCAGATCGTCCAGCAGGGAACCATGGGTTCTCGCGGCAGGCGCCGTTTTTTCATCGAGCGGACGTGCCTGCTTATGTCCCGCCTTTTGAAGCCTGTACATCAGCCAATCCAACTCGAACGAACCACAAAAAGGCCGGCAACAGAGGGTTCCCATCGTCGCCAGAGCCGCTATCGACGGACAAGTTTAAATATGACGGGTGAATTTTAGGTTACCCGCATCAGTCCCGCCATCATCGCCTATTCGCGGCCACGTTGAAAGGGATGATTGACTTGAATGGATCGATACGGTTCTTTCAACCGTTATATTTTTGCATTATCCATTTGACCCTCAAAGATTTTATCGAAACGGAGTTTGGAATGAGCCTGAAATTTGGAACGAGCGGCCTTCGCGGCCTCTCCGTCGATCTGAAAGGAAAAGCTTCCGCCGTCTATGCCACGGCATTTGCGAGGCACCTTCTCACATCGGGCCAGGCAAAGGCGGGCGATCCCATTCTCGTCGGCCGCGATTTCCGCGATTCGAGCCCGGATGTTTCCGCCACCTGCATCGCCGCGCTCAAAAAAGCCGGGCTGACCCCGTTCGATTGCGGCACCGTGCCAACACCGGCGCTGGCGCTTTACGGCCTGTCGCTCAAGGCCGGCGCGCTGATGATCACCGGCTCGCATATCCCGGCCGACCGCAACGGCATCAAGTTCTACCGCCCGGACGGTGAAATCGACAAGCAGGACGAGACGGCGATTGCCGCTCTTGCCGCCGAAATCGAAGCCGAAGGCATCAGCGATGAAGCGGCGACCGCCGAGGACCATTCCGCCGCGGCAACCGAACTTTTCTACGAGCGCAACATTGCGCTGCTGCCGGAAAAGGCGCTCTCCGGCCTCAAGATCGGCGTTTACCAGCACAGCACGGTGGCGCGCGATCTCTTTGTCGACGTGCTTGCTCATTATGGTGCGGATGTCGTTCCGCTCGGCCGCTCCGAGACCTTCATCCCTGTCGATACCGAAGCGGTCTCGCCGGAAACGCTGGCCCTTCTCAAGAAATGGTCGCCGGAGCACGGTCTCGACGCCATCGTTTCCGCCGATGGCGACGGCGACCGTCCCCTGCTGACCGATGAAAACGGCGTGCCGCTGCGCGGCGACCTCATCGGCCTGATCACCGCCAATTTCCTCGGCGCCGGTGTGGTCGTCACCCCCGTCACCTCCAATTCCGGCATCGAGGCGAGCGGTTCGTTCGACGTCGTCCGCACCAAAGTCGGCTCCCCCTTCGTGATCGCGGGCATGGCTGAGGCGCTCGCCGCCGGCAAGAACGGCGTCATGGGCTTCGAGGCCAATGGCGGCCTGCTGACGGCCTCCGCCTTCACCTTGAACGGCAGGGCGCTTTCGCCGCTGCCGACGCGTGACAGCTTCCTGCCGGTTCTCGCCGTGCTGCTTCTCTCGGCAGAACAGAAAAAGCCGCTGTCGCAGATCGCCGCTGCCTATAACCTGCCGGTCGCCGCCGCCGATCGCCTGGAAAATTTCGCGCAGGAAAAGAGCGCCGCCCTGATGACGCATCTGCGCGCCTCGCGCAGCAATCTCGAAGCCTTCCTCGCACCGGTCGGCACCGTGAAGGCGCTGAGCGACATCGACGGCCTGCGCGTCGCGCTCACCGATGGCAGCACCATCCATTTCCGCCCATCCGGCAATGCTCCCGAAATGCGCTGCTACGTCGAAGCCGCCAATCAGGACGAGGCCGAAACGCTTCTGAACAAGGGGCTCGATCTCATTCGCAATTTTGGGTGACGCTTTGCGCGATGCCGGGCTTGCCCGGCATCTGTCCTCCTTGACCTGTCCCAAATGTCGCACCCCGCCCGTGCCCTGTTGCTCTTCCGGCTCCATGGAGCGATAAGGACCGGAGGGCCACAAGAGGCGGACGATGAGCGGCGAGACCATTACCCTTTATGAAGCGATAGGTGGCGATGCGACCGTCAGGGCGCTGACCCGGCGCTTTTACGAATTGATGGATACCCTGCCGGAAGCGGCGCGCTGCCGCGCCATCCATCCCGCCGATCTTTCCGGCAGCGAGGCGAAGTTTTACGATTATCTGACGGGATATCTTGGCGGACCGCCCGTTTATGTCGAAAAACACGGCCATCCGATGTTGCGGCGGCGTCATTTCGCCGCCCCTATCGGCCAGGCCGAGCGGGATGAATGGCTGCTCTGCTTCCGCCGCGCCATGGACGAGACCATCGAAAACCCGAAGCTGCGCGAGATCATCTGGACGCCGGTCGAGCGGCTGGCCTTTCACATGCAGAACCAGGAGGCGGACAGCCAATGACCACGCAGAGCGCGACCATCGCAAGCCTGCCGCGCGAAAGATTGCGGGCCTTCATTCTATTGCTGGGCGGCCTCCTGGGTGCTGCGGGCGTCATGCTTGCCGCCGCCGCCACGCATACCGGCGAAACCTATATGCTCGGCAATGCCTCGGCCATGGCGCTGGCGCATGCACCGGTGCTGGTGGCGCTTCATATCGGCGGGGATCGCATCAGAACCGCCATTCCGGCAGGCCTGATCCTCGGCCTCGGCACCGCGATCTTTGTCGGCGATCTCGTTACCAGGCATTTTTCCGGCCACAGCCTGTTTCCCTACGCCGCACCCACGGGCGGCCTCGGCATGATCGGCGGATGGCTGGTGCTGTGCGCGGGAGCGTTTCTGAAGCCGAAGGGCTAGAGCGCGTTCGGTTTAAACCGAACCGTCGGACGTGCCCTGCCTCTTTGTTTTACGCATTTCCGGACGTAAAACCGCTTCGCACTTTGACTGGAAATGCTTCGGCTTTAGCCTTTGCGCCGCGTCCAGCGAAACGAGAGGATATTGCGGCCCTCTTCGGCCGCCGTGCCGATCTCGAAGGACGGCGTTTCACCGGGCTGGCGGGTGCGCAGATAGGGAAAGGTCACGACATTGCCGCCGCTTCTGGCAAGGCGGTTGCGCCTTTCGCGTTCACCGATGATTTCATAGATATCCGTCAGGGCCGGATCGGCAGCCTGTTCGGCCATCTTGTGCAGTTCCACACGGCAGGCTTCCGCCGCCGGCTCTTCACCCTTAAAATTATTGCGCTCGTCGCTCATCGCTGGAGGTCCGTTCATTCATGGTCTGCAGCGCCCGCTCCAGACTGGATTTGCTGCCGTTGCGCAGCGGAATGAACGTCTTGCCGAATTTCTTGCAACCGGACTTCACCCGCAGACACGCATCGTGGCTGATACAGTCGATCGGGCAGAAAACGCAGTCGACGGAGGGAAGTACGGTATCGATGCGGGAGACGGCTTCACGCAGGCCGCCATCGTGATGAATGAGCTCCGCGCCGAAGTTGCTGGCGATCTGGCGAAGATGCGCAACCTGACAGTCACGGCCGCCGACATAAAGAAAGCTTTTGGGACCGGAAAGCTGCTGTTCGACTACATCCCGCTCGGTCTGGGGAACGCCCTTGCCATGCTTGCCGCCACGTTCGGCCTTCTTCTTTTCCTTGCGTGCCATTCCCTCACCTGCCGGTTGATTTTTCAATGCCCCGGACGTTCGGGATGCCGGCACCATAATAAAGATGAGTTTTGGAGTAAAGTATAAAGGTGATAATTTTCCTCATGTTTTTACATAAAGAATCGATCACTTAGAGCATTACCAGGAAAAGTGGACCCGGTTTTCCGTCCGGAAATGCGCCAAAACAAAGAGTTAGAGTGTTTTCGCGATTCGAAGAACGCGAAAACACTCTAGGCGCGAGAACAGCCCGGTTCAGCCGTTTATCCGCAATCCGCCCATGAAAAGCTGCTCCAGATGCCGGGCCGCATCCTCAAAACGGCCCTCGCCGCCATTCTTCTCGCCCAGCACCGCCCGCACCTGCACATCGAAATCCGCATAATGCTGCGTGGTAGACCAGATGGAAAAAATGAGGTGATAAGGATCGCATTTGGCCATCCGTCCGGCCTTCACCCAGGCGCGGATGACCTCGGCCTTTTCATCCACCAGTTGTTTCAGCGGCCCCTTCAGCTCATCCTCGATATGCGGCGCGCCCTGGAGGATTTCATTGGCGAACAGGCGGCTTTCACGCGGGAAATCGCGCGACATTTCCAGCTTGCGACGAATATAGGAGCGAATCTCGCTTTCAGGATTGCCCTCGGCATCGAAAGCGCGCAGCGGGTCAAGCCATGTGTCCAGCACCCGCTCTATCAGCGCGCGATGCATCGCCTCCTTGGTGCGGAAATAATAAAGCACGTTCGGTTTCGACATGCCGGCCGCCTCGGCAATCTGATCGATGGTGGAGCCGCGAAACCCGTTTGTGGAAAAAACACTGAGCGCGGCTTCAAGAATCGCTTCCTGCTTTTCTTCCTGAATGCGGGTCCGCTTCTGTGTTTTCGCTGCGCGCGGTATGGCCATTCTCAGCTCTCTGTTTCTTTTCCATGCAATTGCCGTTACAGTATGCTTAAAAAATAATCTACGCGTACAGTTTAGGCAAAATTACTGCGATTCGTCACGAAAATCCCTTGCTGACGGCACCGCGAATTTGCAATGTTTACCAGCCGGTCAATTTATCCCCCATCGCCATCACAAGGCAATGGCTGTTATCTTAACCGGCAAAAAAGGGAACGGCACAAGCTTTGCTTCGATAAAAACAAAACAGGTGAGGACGACACTTCATGGCGGCGGGTAAGAACTTGACGGTCAATGGCGACCGTCTGTGGGACAGTCTGATGGATATGGCGAAGATTGGCCCCGGCATTGCCGGCGGCAATAATCGCCGTACGCTGACGGATGAGGATGCGGAAGGCCGCCGCCTCTTCCAGCGCTGGTGCGAAGCGGCGGGCCTGACGATGGGCGTCGACCGCATGGGCACCATGTTCGCAACCCGCCCCGGCGAGGACCCGGATGCGCTTCCCGTTTATATCGGCAGCCACCTCGACACCCAGCCGACCGGCGGCAAATTCGATGGCGTGCTCGGCGTGCTGGCCGGGCTGGAGGTGGTGCGCAGCCTGAATGACTTGAACATCAAAACCAGACACCCGATCACCGTCACCAACTGGTCAAACGAGGAAGGCGCACGCTTTGCCCCGGCCATGCTGGCCTCCGGCGTCTTCGCTGGCATTCACGATCTCGATTATGCCTATGGCCGCACCGATACCGACGGCAAAACCTATGGCGAAGAGCTGAAGCGCATCGGCTGGCTGGGCGAGGAAGAGGTCGGCGCGCGCAAAATGCACGCCTATTTCGAATATCACATCGAACAGGGGCCGATCCTGGAGGCGGAAAACAAACAGATCGGCGTCGTCACCCATTGCCAGGGCCTGTGGTGGCTGGAAGTGACGCTGACCGGCAAGGAAGCCCACACCGGCTCCACGCCTATGGCCATGCGCATCAATGCCGGTCTTGCCGCCGCCCGCATTCTCGAAAAGGTGCAGGAGGTGGCCATGGCCCACCAGCCCGGCGCCGTCGCCGGCGTCGGCCAGATGATCTTCACGCCCAATTCCCGCAATGTGCTGCCCGGCAAGGTGGTCTTCACCATCGACCTTAGAACCCCCTCACAGGCGAAACTCGACAGCATGCGCGCCATCTTCGAACGCGAGGTGCCGCAGATCGCCGAAGAACTCGGCGTCGGCTGCTCGATCGAGGCGATCGGCCATTTCGATCCCGTCACCTTCGACCCCGTTCTGGTCGGGCGCGTGCGCTCCGCCGCCGAAAAACTCGGCTACAGCCACATGGATATCATCTCCGGCGCCGGCCACGATGCCTGCTGGACGGCAAGGGTCGCCCCTTCCACCATGATCTTCTGCCCTTGCGTGGACGGGCTTTCCCACAACGAAGCCGAGGAAATTTCGCCGGAATGGGCAGCCGCCGGCTGCGATGTGCTGCTGCATGCGGTGCTGGAGACTGCGGAGATCGTTGAATGATCGTACCCACGATGGCAGGCCCCCTCATCCGGCCCTTCGGGCCACCTTCTCCCCGGCGGGGAGAAGAAACGCGCGGCAATGTTTTCGCCACCACCACCACCGACGTCATAAAAACCTGCGACGGTGCCTCCCATTTCTTCTCCCCGCCGGGGAGAAGGTGGCCCGAAGGGTCGGATGAGGGGGCAAGCGTCATGGCCGATCACACGGGCAAAAAAGTATCGAAACGCCATTCCGGCAAAACCACGCAAGCGCGGAAACTCCGCCGCAACGAAACCGATGCGGAATATCGCCTCTGGTACGAACTCAAGAGTCGAGGACTCAACGGCTTCAAATTCAGCCGGCAAGTTCCTCTTGGCCCTTACATCGCGGATTTCGTCTGCCGCGAGAAAATGCTGATCGTCGAGCTGGACGGATCGCAGCACGCCTCTTCCACACATGATCGGCAGCGGACGCTATGGCTGAATAAACAGGGCTATGCGGTGCTGCGGTTCTGGAACCATGAGGTTTTCGAAGAGCGCTCCTCTGTGCTCAATACCATCCTGGCCGTCCTGAACGCCGAGACTTTCCTGCCCGATCATCCCGACCGTTATTCGCCAGTCCTCGTTACCGGGAACATGCACCAATGACCGCCACCATCATCAAGAACGGCACCATCGTCACCGCCGACCTCACCTATAAAGCCGATGTGAAGATCGAAGGCGGCAGGATCACCGAGATCGGCCCCGATCTGACCGGCGGCACGGTACTCGATGCCACCGGATGTTACGTCATGCCCGGCGGCATCGATCCGCATGTGCATCTGGAAATGCCCTTCATGGGCACCTATTCCGCCGATGATTTCGAGAGCGGCACGCGCGCGGCGCTTGCCGGCGGCACCACCATGGTGGTGGATTTCTGCCTGCCGGAGCCCGGGCAGTCGCTTCTTGATGCCCTGCAGCGATGGGACAACAAGGCGACGCGCGCCAATTGCGATTATTCCTTCCACATGGCCGTCACCTGGTGGGGCGAGCAGGTCTTCAACGAAATGAAGTCGGTGGTTCGGGAAAAGGGCATCAACTCCTTCAAGCACTTCATGGCCTATAAGGGCGCCTTGATGGTGAATGACGACGAGATGTTCGCCTCCTTCTCGCGCTGCGCCGAACTGGGCGCCATTCCCTTCGTGCATGCGGAAAACGGCGATATCGTCGCGCAGATGCAGGAAAAACTGATGGCGGAAGGCAATGTCGGGCCGGAGGCGCATGCCTATTCACGCCCGCCCTCTGTGGAAGGCGAGGCCACCAACCGCGCCATCATCATCGCCGATATGGCGGGTGCGCCGCTTTATGTCGTCCACACCTCCTGCGAACAGGCGCATGAAGCGATCCGCCGCGCCCGCCAAAACGGCATGCGGGTCTATGGCGAGCCGCTGATCCAGCACCTGATCCTCGATGAAAGCGAATATGCCAATGCCGACTGGGATCACGCCGCCCGCCGGGTGATGTCGCCGCCCTTCCGCAACCGGCAGCATCAGGACAGCCTCTGGGCGGGCCTCGCCTCCGGCTCGCTGCAATGCGTGGCGACCGACCATTGCGCCTTCACCACCGAGCAGAAACGCTTCGGCCTTGGCGATTTCCGCAGGATTCCGAACGGCACCGGCGGGCTGGAAGATCGCATGCCGCTGCTCTGGACCCATGGCGTGGCGACCGGCCGCCTGACGATGAACGAATTCGTCGCCGTTACCTCCACCAACATCGCCAAGATTCTGAACATCTACCCCAGAAAGGGCGCGATCCTCGTCGGCAGCGATGCCGATATTGTCGTCTGGGATCCGGCGCTGGAAAAGACCATCAGCGCGGCGAGCCAGCAATCGGCCATCGATTACAACGTGTTCGAAGGCCAGAAGGTGAAGGGCCTGCCGCGCTACACCCTGTCGCGCGGTCTCGTTAGCATCGAGGAGGCCACCATCGAAACGCAGCCGGGTCACGGCCAGTTCATCGCCCGCGATGCTTATCCAGCCGTCAGCCGGGCGCTTTCCACCTGGAAGGAACTCGTCGCGCCGCGCAAGGTGGAGCGCAGCGGCATTCCGGCATCGGGTGTATGACCGTGAGCGCCGGGCCGAAACGCGAAATCGTCATCGCCGCAGCCGTTCTCCTCAATGAGCGGCGGCAGATGCTGGTCGTGCGCAAGCGCGGCACCACGCAATTCATGCAGCCGGGCGGCAAGATCGATCCGGGCGAAACGCCGGAACAGGCGCTTCACCGCGAACTTGCCGAGGAAATCGGCCTGACGCTGCCCGAAAATGCCGCCCGTTATGAAGGCGTCTTTCGCGAGGAGGCCGCCAATGAGACGGGGGCGGACGTCGTCGCCCACACATTCATCGCCAGACTTCAGACAGAGGTCGCCCCGCAGGCGGAAATAGAGGAAGTGCGCTGGCTCGATCTCGACCGCCACACCGGCATAACGATCGCAAGGCTTACGGAAACCCAAATGCTGCCGCTGGCGCGCGCGGCCCTGACGGAAAGCGAAACCAAGCCCAGATGAACCAGGCCTCCCCCTATTCCGTCGTTTCCGCCCGAAACCTCGGCCTCACTTTCGAAACGGGCGATGGCCCGGTGCACGCACTCTCCAATGTCGACCTGGAGGTCGGCAAAGGCGATTTCGTCTCCTTCATCGGCCCTTCCGGCTGCGGCAAGACCACCTTTCTGCGGGTGATCGCCGATCTGGAAAAACACACATCCGGCGACATCACCGTCAACGGCACGACGCCGGAAAACGCCCGCCGGGACCGCTCTTACGGTTACGTTTTTCAGGCCGCCGCCCTTTATCCCTGGCGCAGCATCGAAAAGAACATCGCGCTGCCGCTCGAAATCATGGGCTATACCAAGGCCGAGCAGCGCGAGCGCATCGAGCGCACGCTCGATCTCGTCAATCTCAACGGTTTCGGCAAGAAATATCCCTGGCAACTTTCCGGCGGCATGCAGCAGCGCGCCTCCATCGCCCGCGCTCTCGCCTTCGATGCCGACCTGCTGTTGATGGACGAGCCCTTCGGCGCACTGGATGAGATCGTGCGCGATCACCTCAACGAACAGCTTCTGAAACTCTGGGATACGACCGGCAAGACCATCTGCTTCGTCACCCATTCCATTCCCGAAGCGGTCTATCTTTCGACCAAGATCGTCGTGATGTCGCCGCGGCCGGGTCGGGTGACGGATGTGATTGAATCCACATTGCCGCGGGAAAGACCGCTTGAGATTCGTGAGACGCCGGAGTTTCTGGCGATTGCGCATCGGGTGCGTGAGGGGTTGAAGGCGGGGCATAGCTATGAGGGGTGAGGTCATCGCAAGCTTCACCCCCCTCTGCCCTGCCGGGCATCTCCCCCTCAAGGGGGGAGATCGGCAGGAGGCCCTACCACCGCTCCATTCGCAAGCGTTGAGATGGGCGAGACCCAACCACGAGTCGATCTCCCCCCTTGAGGGGGAGATGTCCGGCAGGACAGAGGGGGGTAAGCCACACCCACAAGGCACCGCTAAACCTCACCCGCGGCAAAAGCGAGGGAGCGAAAACCCATGACCCTCCTCCGCCACCGCATCCTCCCCATCCTAACCGTCCTTCTCGCCATCCTCATCCTCTGGCACCTCGCCGTCATCTACCTCAACATGCCTTTCGCCCGCGACCAGGCCACCCGCGCCGGCCAGACGCCGGGCTTCTTCGAACTCCTGCCGCAAACCTTCGCCCAGGAGCGTCCGGTTCTCCCCGCCCCGCACCAGATTGCCGCGGAACTGTGGGACACCACGGTCAACAAGGCCGTCACCTCCAAGCGCAGCCTCATTTACCACGCCGGCGTTACGCTCTCGGCCACCCTGCTCGGTTTCGCCATCGGCGCGGTACTTGGCATCCTGATTGCCGTCGCCATCGTGCATAACCGCGCCATGGACCGCTCCGTCATGCCGTGGATCATCGCCAGCCAGACCATCCCCATCCTCGCCGTCGCGCCGATGATCATCGTCGTGTTGAATTCCATCGGCATTTCCGGGCTGCTGCCGAAGGCGCTGATCTCCACCTATCTTTCCTTCTTCCCCATCGTCGTCGGCATGGTGAAGGGCCTCCGAAGCCCGGAGACGATCCAACTCGACCTGATGCACACCTATAATGCCTCGCCCGGCCAGATATTCTGGAAGCTGCGCTGGCCTTCGGCGCTGCCGTATCTCTTCACCTCGCTGAAGATCGCCGCCGCCATTGCGCTGGTCGGCGCCATCGTCGGTGAATTGCCGACAGGCGCCGTTGCCGGGCTTGGCGCGCGCCTGCTTTCCGGTTCCTATTACGGCCAGACGGTGCAGATATGGGCGGCGCTGTTCATGGCCGCCGGTGTGGCCGCCTTGCTCGTATCCATCATCGGCATCGCCCATGCCGCCGTCCTCAAGAGAATGGGAGCCCGGCCATGACCCATCCCGGCTGGTTTTTCGGCGCGATCCTGCTCTGGCTTGCCGCCTGGGCCTTCAACGAATGGCTGGTGCGCCGCCGCGTCTCCACGCCAGCGGCAAAACGCATCGGCCGCATCGCCGTGCCGCTCCTCTTCGGGCTTGCCATCCTCGCACTCTGGGAAGGCGTGGTGCGCGGTTTTTCCGTGCCGCCCATCCTGCTGCCGGCCCCCAGCGCCATCCTCGCGCGCCTTGCCGGCTCCCTGCCGATCCTCTGGGCGGATTTCCGCCAGACCTTCATCAAATCGGTACTGACGGGTTATGTGCTCGGCTGCGGCCTCGGCTTTGCCGTCGCCATCCTCATCGACCGGTCGCCCTTCCTCCAGCGCGGGCTGCTGCCCATCGGCAATTTCGTCTCGGCTCTGCCGGTCGTCGGCGTAGCACCCATCATGGTCATGTGGTTCGGCTTCGACTGGCAGTCGAAAGTCGCCGTCGTCGTCATCATGACCTTCTTCCCCATGCTGGTGAACACGGTTCAGGGGCTTGCCGCTTCCAGCCACATGGAACGCGACCTGATGCGCACCTATGCCGCTGGCTGGTGGCACACATTGCTGAAACTGCGCCTGCCCGCCGCCTGGCCCTTCATCTTCAACGCGCTGAAGATCAATTCCACGCTGGCGCTGATCGGCGCCATCGTCGCGGAATTTTTCGGCACGCCCATCGTTGGCATGGGTTTCCGCATCTCGGCGGAAATGGGCCGCAGCAATGTCGATATGGTCTGGGCCGAAATCGCGGTCGCCGCGCTCGCCGGCTCCGGCTTTTATGGTCTGGTGGCGCTCGCAGAGCGGGCCGTCACCTTCTGGCATCCGTCCGTCCGTGGGGGACGAACGTAAATAACGAAAAAGGGAACAGCGATGAAAATGAAACTTGCATCCATGCTTCTTGCCGGCGCGTCACTCCTGACCGCATTCGGAGCGCAGGCCGCCGACAAGATCACCCTTCAACTCAAATGGGTCACCCAGGCGCAGTTCGCCGGATATTACGTCGCCAAGGACAAGGGTTTTTACGAAGCCGAAGGCCTCGATGTCGACATCAAGCCCGGCGGCCCGGATATTGCACCGGCGCAGGTTCTGGCCGGCGGCGGCGCTGACGTCATCGTCGACTGGATGCCATCCGCACTCGCCACCCGCGAAAAGGGCGTGCCGCTGGTCAATATCGCCCAGCCGTTCAAATCGTCAGGCATGATGCTGACCTGCCTGAAAGAAACCGGCATCACCAAGCCGGAAGATTTCAAGGGCAAGACGCTGGGCGTCTGGTTCTTCGGCAATGAATATCCATTCCTGTCCTGGATGGCGCACCTGAAAATCCCGACAACCGGCGGCGCCGATGGCGTGACTGTTCTCAAACAGGGCTTCAATGTCGATCCGCTGCTGCAGAAACAGGCCGCCTGCATTTCCACCATGACCTATAATGAATATTGGCAGGTCATCGATGCCGGCATCAAGCCGGAGGAACTCGTCACCTTCAAATACGAGGCGGAAGGCGTCGCGACGCTGGAAGACGGGCTTTACGTTCTGGAAGACAAGCTGAAGGACGCCAAGTTCAAGGACGACATGGTCAAATTCGTCCGCGCTTCCATGAAGGGCTGGAAATGGGCCGAAGAAAACCCTGACGACGCCGCCGATATCGTTCTCGAAAACGACGCCTCCGGCGCCCAGACCGAAAAACACCAGAAGCGCATGATGGGCGAAGTGGCAAAACTCACCGCCGGCTCGAAAGGCGCGCTCGACAAGGCGGACTATGACCGCACGGTCAAGACGCTGCTGGGCGGCGGCTCCGATCCGGTCATCACCAAGGAACCGACAGGCGCCTTCACCACCGAAATCACCGATGCGGCGCTGAAATAGTTCGAAGTGACGCCTAGATAATGGAGCGCGCGGGAGGTCCGCGCGTTCTGATTTATGATTGGTACCAGGGCGACAACTCTCTCGACGTCATCCTTGGGCTTGTCCCAAGGATCTAACCACGTCAACAAAATCACAACGTTGCAGATCCTCGGCACAAGGCCGAGGATGACGTCGGTGAGAATCGCTTAACTCGATTTCCCATCTGGCGTCGATCTTCTTTTGGAGGCTTTGCCGGAATGCGCCTATTTCACTGGTAACCCATTTGACGAATTACAATATCCCCACCTATACAAAAATGTATATCAACCATCGCGGCTATGCGGATTGATTTGTACGACAACAAGAATTACAGTCCCGCCCACAAGACTGCCAAATTTGATCTTGTAAAATAAGCACAGGGCAAAGGTGCTTAAGATTCGCGTTGAGGGGCGTTTGAATCGGGAGGATCGAAAAGGAAGTATTGTGATCCCTTGTTTCACATTAGCTATCGCATGACCTTCTAAATGAGCCTTGGGGCTGCAGGACATGCGATCGGATATTGCGCGAGCCAAGACACATGCAGCATAAAGTCACGTTTAACCGCTTTGTATTCCTTCTTCTTTCCGCAACGGCGCTTCCCCTCTCCGCAGCCGCCGAGGGAGAGGCGCAGGCGCCGGTCAAACAGCAGAACCTGCCCTCGATCATCGTCGCGCATGCGGCAAAACGCGATCTCGTGGACCGCATCATCGCGACCGGCACCATTCGCCCGGTCGATGAAATCTATGTCCAGCCACTGGTCGACGGCCTGTCGATCGACACGCTGAACGTCGATATTGGCGACAAAGTGGAGGCAAATGCCGTCCTCGCTGTCCTTTCATCGGACAGTCTGATCCTTCAGAAAAGCCAGCTTGAAGCCAATAAGGCCAAGGCACAGGCTGCCGTTGCGCAGGCGAAAGCACAGGTTCTGGAAGCGGAGGCGAGTGCGAACGACGCGAACCGCCAGCGTGACCGCGCCGCAAAGCTCGGCCAGAGCGGTTCCGGTTCCGTCTCCCAGGTTGAGCAGACGCAGGCGCAGGCGGAAGTCGCCGCCGCCAAGCTGAATGCCGCCCGCCAGGCCGTTTCCGCCGGCGAAGCCGACATCAAGGTGGTCGATGCCCAGATCGCCGACATCGATCTGAAACTGACGCGCACCGGCGTGAAAACCCCCGTTGCCGGCATCGTTTCCGCCAAGAACGCCAAGGTTGGGGCCATCGCCAGCGGCGCCGGTAATCCGCTTTTCACCGTCATTAAGGACGGCGCGATCGAACTCGTGGCCGATCTGTCCGAGACTGACATCCAGAAGGTGAAAGTCGGCCAGAAAGCCTATTTGACGGTTGCCGGCGGAGCTGAGAAAATAGAGGGCAAGGTGCGCCTCGTGTCGCCCACCGTCGATCCGACCACGCGCCTCGGTTCCGTGCATGTGGTGTTGCCCGAAGGTAGCCCGGCGCGATCCGGCATGTATGCCAGCGCGGCGATCATCGTCGAGGAGACGAATGCGCTCGCCTTGCCGCTGTCGGCCGTCACCTCCGGGCGTGAAGGTTCAACCACCCGCAAGGTGGAAGGCGACGTCGTCAAACAGGTAAAGATCGAGACCGGCATCGAAGACGGCGGTTTTATCGAGATTGTCAGCGGTCTTGCCGCTGGAGACAAGGTTGTCGAGAAAGCTGGGGCATTCGTGCGTGATGGGGACCGGATCAGACCGGTGGAAGCCCAGACGGCTGCGTCCAACTGACTGAGGGAATGAGATGAACTTTTCCGCATGGTCAATCCGTAACCCGATTGCGCCGCTGCTCGGCTTCGCGCTTTTGATGATCCTCGGCATGCAGGCGTTCAACACCCTGCCCATCACCCGTTTTCCGAACATCGACGTTCCCGTCGTGGCCGTCACGGTCACCCAGAGCGGCGCTTCGCCGTCCGAGCTGGAAATGCAGGTGACGAAGGAAATAGAGGACGCCGTCGCTGCCATCAGCGGCGTCGACGAAATCCAGTCCACCGTGGTCGATGGCCAGTCCACCACCACGGTCGTCTTCCGCATCGAAAAGCCGACGGAAGAAGCGGTTCAGGATACGAAGGACGCCATCGACAAGATCCGCAGCGATCTTCCCGCCGATATCGAGGAACCGATTGTCAGCAAGATCGACGTCGAGGGTCAGGCGATCCAGACCTTCGCCGTCTCCTCGCCCAACATGACGCTGGAAGAACTGTCCTGGTTCGTGGATGACACGATCAAGCGTTCGCTCCAGGGCCAGTCGGGCATCGGCAAGGTGGACCGTTATGGCGGCGCTGACCGCGAAGTGCGCGTTTCGCTGAACCCCGAAAAGCTCGATGCCTATGGCATTACCGCCACCGAGGTGAACAGCCAGCTGCGCGGCACGAACGTCGATCTCGGCTCGGGCCGAGGCCAGGTTGGCGGCAACGAACAGACCATCCGCACGCTCGGCGATACGCGCGACGTGAGCCAGCTTGCCAATACCACGATAGCGCTGTCCAACGGTCGTTTCGTCAAGCTCTCCGAACTCGGCACGGTCACCGACACCTATGAGGAGCAGAAATCCTTCTCGCGCTTCAACGGCAATCCCGCCGTCACCTTCGCGGTGTTCCGCTCCAAGGGCGCGAGCGAGGTCTCGGTCGCCGAAACCGTGGCGGCAAGCCTCGATCAGGTGCGCAAGGATCATCCCGACGTCTCGATCGAAATGGTCGATGACGCCGTCTATTTCACCTATGGCAATTACGAGGCGGCGCTGCATACGCTGATCGAAGGCGCTATCCTTGCCGTTATCGTCGTCCTGCTCTTCCTGCGCAACTGGCGTGCAACGCTGATTGCCGCCGTGGCGCTGCCGCTTTCCGCGATCCCGACCTTCTGGATCATGGATATCATGGGCTTCTCGCTCAACCTCGTCAGCTTCCTGGCCTTGACCCTCGCCACGGGTATTCTCGTGGATGACGCCATCGTGGAAATCGAGAACATCGCCCGCCATATCAAGATGGGCAAGACGCCCTATCGGGCAGCGCTGGAAGCGGCGGATGAAATCGGCCTCGCCGTCATCGCCACCAGCTTCACCATCATCGCCGTTTTCGTGCCCGTCTCGTTCATGCCCGGCATTCCCGGCCAGTACTTCATCCAATTCGGCCTCACCGTCGCTTTCTCGGTGTTCTTCTCGCTGGCGGTAGCCCGTCTCATCACACCGTTGATGGCGGCCTATCTGATGCGCGCCGAAGATGCGATGGACGATCACCACGACAATGACAGCCGGTTGATGAAGGCCTATACGCGCATGGTCACCGCCACCACCCGCAAATGGTGGGCGCGTTATCTGACGCTGCTCGGCGCCATCGGCTTCCTCGTCGCTTCCGTCATTCTTCTCGCCGGCGTTCCGGGCAGCTTCCTGCCGCCGGACGACGCCTCACGCGTGACGCTTTCGGTGGAACTGCCGCCCAATGCGACGCTCGACGAAACCGACCACACGACAACGCAGATTTATCACGCCATCCGCGACATCGATGGCGTGGAAAGCGTCTTTATCCTCGGCGGCGCTTCGCCCAAGGGGGACCTGGAACTGCGTCGCGCCACCGTCAACGTCATCCTGCAGCATATCGACCATTCGCTGCTGAAAACCCTTGTCAACAAAGGCCTCGGCTCCATTCCGCTCATCGGCCAATATCTGCCGAAGGTGGAGGAAAAGGGTCGCACACGTCCGCAATGGGATGTGGAGCGGGATATTTTCGCGCAGGTGCGCGGCATTCCCGATGTGCGCATCATCAAGCTCAACGACCGTGCGGAACGCGAGCTCTCCTTCAACTTCCTCTCCTCAAACGAGAAGGACCTGAACGACGCCGTCGGTATTCTCGAAAGCCGCCTGCGCGCCTCGCCGATCCTCGCCAATGTCAGCTCGGAAGGTGCGTTGCCGCGCCCCGAACTGCAGATTCGCCCACGCAAGGATGAGATCGCCCGTCTCGGCATCACGCCGCAGCAGATTTCGCAGACCGTGCGTGTCGCCACCATCGGCGATATCGATGCGCAGCTGACGAAGATTTCGCTGGATGACCGGCAGATCCCGATCCGCGTGCAGGCCTCGCTCGATACCCGCCGCGATCTCGCCACCATCCGCGCGCTGAAGATCAAGACCGCCTCCGGGTCGCTGGTGCCGCTCTATAGCGTTGCCGATATCGACTATTCGGAAGGTCCAAGCTCGATCAAGCGCAACGACCGCAACCGCGTCGTGTCCATCGGCTCCGACGTGCCCTTCGGCACGGCGCTCGACACCTCGACGGCCGAGTTCAAGCGCATCGTGTCGGAAACCGACCTGCCGGCAAGCGTTCGCCTTGCCGAAAGCGGCGACGCCAAGGTGCAGGGCGAAATGCAGCAGGGCTTCGTCAACGCCATGCTGCTCGGCCTGATGCTGGTGCTGGTGGTGCTCATCCTGCTGTTCAAGGATGTCATCCAGCCCTTCACCATCCTGTTCTCGCTGCCGCTTGCCATCGGCGGCGTGGCGGTCGCGCTCATCATCACGCAGAACGCGCTGTCCATGCCCGTTCTCATCGGCATCCTGATGCTGATGGGCATCGTGACGAAGAACGCCATCCTGCTGGTGGATTTTGCCATCGAAATGCGCCGCCACGGCATGGAACGGGTGCATGCCATGGTCGAGGCCGGCCGCAAGCGCGCCCGCCCGATCATCATGACCTCCATCGCCATGTCGGCGGGCATGTTGCCCTCCGCGCTCGGCGTCGGCGAAGGCGGTTCGTTCCGCGCGCCGATGGCGATTGCGGTGATCGGCGGCATCATCGTCTCGACGGTGCTGTCCCTCATCGTGGTGCCGGCCTTCTTCCTCATCATGGACGACCTGTCGCGCCTGCTCGCCCACCTCTTCGGCCGCTTCGTCGGCAAGAAGGAAGAGGAGGAAGAGGCCCTCTCCAACGAGAAACTCTCAGAGATCGCCCGCGAAAACAGCCTGGCCCTTTCCTCGCTGGAGGCACGCGTCGCCAGCATGGAAAAGGGCACCGGCGACAAGGCCGCGGACAAGGGCAGCAACATATTGCGGCTGCCACCGCTTGCTGCGGAGTGAAGCTTGCAGAATAACGATTGAGACGCCGGGCCCTGTGCCCGGCGTTTCTTTTGGGAGTGTTTAAGGGCAAAACGGCGCCGCCTGTTTCTTCTCCCCGAGGGGGAGAAGGTGGCCCGAAGGGTCGGATGAGGGGGTAAGCTCTCCGCACATCTCTACCCTTGCCCCCTCATCCCGCTGCCGCGACCTTCTCCCCCTCGGGGAGAAGAAACAGGCGGCGCTCGCCCGCTCCATATTCCCCCTGTGCTTCTAAGCCCGAATGGACGAACCATTTCCTCCCGTAACGACTGCAATCCTGTTTGATCGAAATCAATTCGCTTTCCAGGTGAACTGCTAATCTCCCTCGCATCGGGAATTGCCGGTCGAAGGATAATGCGATGAGCTCTTTTCAGATAGGCGTGCGGGAACACGAACATCCCCATTTTCGTCTCGCTTCGGACAGCCCGGCAAAAGGTATGAGCGGGAGCCGGATGGACGTGAACAAGACCGTGAAGCTGAGCAACAGGGACAGGAACATTCTGCTGCGTGCACCCTTGATCGGGATAGCGGATGATGCGGCGGCGTTGAAGCTGATGGAGGCGGCGACCATCACCAATGTGAACGCCCGCCATGTGCTCTTCAAGGAAGGCGAAGCGGCGCAGCATTTCTACTGCGTGCTGTCGGGTTACATCAGGCTTTACCGGCTCGACCGGCATGGGCGCGAGGCGGATGTGCGCGTCAGCGGCCCCGGCGATACCTTCAACGAATGCCTTATTTTCGGCAGCGATACCTATCGCTACAGCGCGCAGGCGGCGGAAAGCTGCACCGTGGCGCGGTTCGAACTTGCAAGAATCCGCAGCCTGATCGATCAGGAGCCGGCCATCGCCAAGGCCGTCATGCGCTGCCTCTCCAACAGCCTGCTGGCCACGATGGATTGCATCGCCAACGACCGGCTACAGACGGCGCCGCAACGTGTCGCCCATTACCTCATCAATCAGGGCCCGCGCGACGCGACATCCTTTTCGCTGCGGCTGCCGTTCCAGAAAAGCCTGCTCGCCGGCAAGCTCGGCCTCGCGCCGGAAGCGCTGTCGCGTGCCTTTTCGGCACTGAAAAAGGCTGGCGTTACCGTGCGCGGACGCATCGTGCAGGTCAATGACGTCGCCGCATTGAAGCAGATCTGAAAATACTGGGAGAGGATGAAGGGCGGGATGCCATCAGGTATTTCGCCCTTCTGCATGTCCGAAATCGGAAAATCAGCCCGGCTGCGGCACGAAGCGGAAGCTGTCGTTCTGCCGCTCGACACGGAAAAATCCGCCGAGATGACCGCCGGAAACGAGCCAGCCATGGTCGGCGGCCTCGGCCAGCGCCTTGAGGCGTGTTTCATAAGCAAGCGCGGAATCGATATCATAGACGAAACCGACGCCGGGATCTTTCACCTGCCACTCGCTGACATGCAGCACGTCGCCCCATAATAACAGCCGCTCGTCGCCACTGCCGATCAGATAACCGGTATGCCCCGGCGTATGGCCGGGCATGGCGACTGCCTCGATACCCTCGGCAACCACGCCCATGGGGATCGGCCGCAGCATCGGGCCGCAAATGTCGAGCAGCCGCGCGGCAAGGTCGAAACCGCCCTGCCGGGCCGCCGGCAGGCTCTTGCGCGCCTCCGCGCTGCTGAAAAAGCCAAGATCGACCTCGGGAACCCATATGTCGGCATTGGGAAAATAAGGCTGGTCACCGTCGATGAGGCCAAGCGCATGGTCGCCATGAATATGGGTGAGGATGACACGCGTCACATCGGCCGGCTGGATCCCCGCGGCGATCATCGCCGCGCGGGCATGGCCATAGGCTGCACCCCAGGCCGTGCCGCAACCGGCATCGAACAGCCAGATGCGGTCAGGCCAGGACAGCGCAAAGCAGTTGACGTCCATATCCACCGTTTCGCCCTGATGGCCGGCAAGGGCCGCAGCCAGCGCTTCGGCGCCCCGACGATGGATGAGATGGCCGACCGGCGCTTTGTAGACACCGTCGACAAAACGGGAAACCTCGTAAGCACCGAAACGGCGGGAGATAGCCATATTTCAGAGACCGCCCTGCTCTTTCAGAAAACCGACGATGCGATCCACACCGTCGCCGCGTTTCATATCGGTGAAGACGAAGGGCATGGCGTTGCGCATACGGGTCGCGTCGCTGTCCATGACGGTGAGGTCAGCGCCGACATAGGGCGCAAGGTCCTTTTTGTTGATGACCAGCAGGTCCGAGCGGGTGATACCCGGCCCGCCCTTGCGCGGAATTTCCTCACCCTGGCAGACGGAGATCACATAGATGGTGATGTCGGCGAGGTCAGGCGAAAAGGTCGCGGCGAGATTGTCGCCGCCGGATTCGATGAAGACCACATCGAGATCGGGAAACCGCGCATTGAGCCCGGCAATCGCCTGCAGATTGATAGTCGCATCCTCACGAATGGCGGTATGCGGGCAACCGCCCGTCTCGACCCCGACGATACGCTCGGACGGCAGCGCCTGCATGCGCACCAGCGCCTCGGCATCTTCCTTGGTGTAGATATCGTTGGTGACGACCGCGACCGAATAATCGGCGCTCATTGCCTTGCAGAGCTTTTCCGTCAGCGCCGTCTTGCCAGAACCGACCGGCCCGCCAATGCCGACGCGCAGCGGCCCATTACCCGATTTCATGCCCGATGTCACAACCATATTCCCTTCGATATGCTTCGCTATTGTCTCACCATAGTCCCTCAGCGGGACGCTTCAATATATGCAAGGATCGTGCCGCGAGTTTCTTCTCCCCGCCGGGGAGAAGGTGGCCCGCAGGGTCGGATGAGGGGGCACCCTCTCCGAATACTGCTACCCTTGCCCCCTCATCCCGCTGCCGCGACCTTCTCCCCGGCGGGGAGAAGAAACAGGCGGCATCCGCTCGTTCAATACGATCGTCATGCAGCGCGATCAGGAACGGAAAAGCCGGGTGCCCTGCGTTTCATGGCGCATGGCTGCCGTATCGGCGATGATCGTCGCGCTGCCGAGATCGTCGAGCGTGGATTGCATCGCCCGCGCCGCCATCGCCGCGATGATGGCCTCGCTTGCGGCCAGAATGGTAACACCATCCTTCTGTCCCGCGACCCCGAGGCGGATGCCCGCTGAAACGATCTGCGAGGCGCCGGCATGCAAAAAGGCGGCAACCGTTTCCCTGAGCGGCACCGCATGACCGGCGGCAACCGCCCCGACGGCGATGGGATAAGGAACGTCTTTCGGCAGCAGGTCCAGAACGGCATGCGGCCATGCGCCGGCGGCGGCAACGAAGGCATCGCCCAGTAGCACCGTCTCGCGGTATCGCTCTGCCGAACCGGCCAGCGCCCGCGCCAGATCGGCCGTTTCGCTCAACACGGCCGCATCCTCGGCGCTGCGCCAGGCATGCGCCAAAAACACCGCATCGTTCCACAGGCTGCCGTGGCGCAGCAGCGTTTCGAGCCAGTCGCGCAAAGCCGCCGCATCGCCGACGCGCCGATCTTCCACCGCCTTTTCAAGCCCGCCGGAATAGGAAAAACCACCGACGGGAAAGGCCGGCGACATCCAGGCCATGAGCCGCAGCAACGCGGCAACGCCGCGATCTTCACTCACGGCTCAGCCGTGATCGTGATGGTGATGCCCGTGGTCATGACCATGGGAATGGCCGCCATGGGCGTGGTAAGCGCCGCGCGCCGGCTGGAATGGCTCTTCCACCTCACGCACGGTGGCGCCCAGACCTTCCAGCATGGCGCGAATGACATGGTCGCGCAGGATGAGAATACGCTCTTCCTCAATCTGCGCGGAAAGATGCCGGTTTCCCAGATGCCAGGCGAGCTCGATCAGGTGAAGGCGGTCCTTCGCCTTGATTTCGAACAGCTTTTCATCCGCCGCCCGGACCTCGATCAAGTCGCCGTTTTCCACCACCAGAAGATCGCCATGGGCAAACAGCACCGCTTCCTTCAGGTCCAGCATCACCATCTCGTCATTTTGCAGATGCAGCAGCTTGCGGCGCAGATGCCGCTGGTCATGCGCCAGGGTGACATAACCGGAAGCTTCGTCGGCAGGAGTTCCGGCCGGATGATAGGAGGTGACGCGCAGCATGGGATGATCCGTTTCAGAAACAGTCTTGGGGGTCTGATTTTTGCCGGATAGGCGGGGTGATTTCAAGGTGGATACAATGCAAGGCGTGAAAAAGGCCGGCATTGCCGGCAGAAAGACTTGAGGCGTCCGGCAACCACTCCCCCGTCATGCCGGACTGGATCCGGCATCCAGCCACGGCGCGTCCGCGCCGTGAGAAGAGTCTTTCGCGATCAAGGACTTGATCGCGCTGGACCCTGGATCTGGTCCGGGGTGACGGTGTGCGGATGAGGCGGCACCGCAAAAAACAATCACGTTCCATAAAACGAAAAAAGCCCGGCATTGCGGCCGGGCCTTCGCAAAAATCTTAAAACCCAAATCAGGCCGCAGCGCGTGCCTTCAGGTTTTCCAGAATGTTCTGCGGCGCGGAAACGCCATAGGGGTCGGATTCGCAATTGTCCGAATAGCCCTCTTCCTCGAACCACTGCTCGACGACGCCATCGTTGACGACGGCGGCGTAACGCCAGGAGCGCATGCCGAAACCGAGATTGTCCTTGGCGACCAGCATGCCCATCTTGCGGGTGAACTCACCCGAACCATCCGGAATGACCTTGACGTTTTCGAGGTTCTGGCCCTTTGCCCAGGCATTCATGACAAAGGCGTCATTGACCGACAGGCAATAGATGTCATCGACGCCGAGCGCGCGGAACTCGCCCGCCAGCTTTTCGAAATCGGGAAGCTGGTAGGTCGAGCAAGTCGGCGTGAAGGCGCCGGGCAGCGAAAACAGAACGACCTTCTTGCCCTTGAAATAATCGTCGGAGGTCATGTCCTGCCAACGGAACGGGTTGGGGCCACCGACAGCCTCATCGCGAACGCGCGTGCGGAAGGTTACGGCGGGCACTTTTTTGCCGAGCATGTCTTGTCTCCTGTTCTGGCGTTTTACGAGGATCGCTTGGGATCGATCCGCGCGGAATTCTTTTGCCGTTTCCATAGCGCAAGACGCGCTGCGGTGCAGCATAAAAATAGGCTTTGCCGGAGGAAAACCGCGGCTTGCGAGGATCAATTATGCAGCGCCACCGACCAGCGCAGAAATGGCGGCAACGGTGTCCACCAGCCCGTGCGAATGCCGGCCTCTCGCAACATGGCAGCCGACCATGTGTTGCAGCCGACAAGGGCGTTGAACCGGCCATTCGCCTCGAAAAACGCATCCGTCAGACCATAAGAAACGCCGGGTATCAGCCGCACCTTGCCGCCGCCCCCGCCATCGTCCCGCAGAAAACTTGCGCGAATGGCGTCCACGAGACGTCGATAACCCGCTTCGGAAATGCGAAGGCGCTTTACCCCGGCAAGATCGGTGGGAAAATCCCCCGTCACATCCACATGCATCACCGACCGGTCGAGCGTCAGCGAACGCAGGACCGGCATGGGTTTCAGATCGGCCCAGGTGGGTGTCTCGGTATAAAACGACCGGCCGCCCCAGCCGAACACCAGATAGGCCGCCGCCGGATGGTTGACGGCAATGCCGCCCTCCTGCAACTTGGAAAAGTCCCGCCGCAGATCGTCATCAACCGGCAGGGCGATATCGGTGTGAATCGGGTTGGATAACAGCAGGATTTCGCGGCCCGCCGCGCCGTCGCTCACATCCCCGGCGAAAAACGGGCGTGGCACGACAGTGCCGAGCAGAAGGAACAGAAGGATCAGCAGCATGCCGCCACCGATCCACCTTGTGAGAAGTCTCAACACGAAATGCCGTCAGAACAGGAAATAACGCTGCGCCATCGGCAGCACGGTTGCCGGTTCGCAGGTCAGAAGCTCGCCATCCGCCCGCACTTCGTAGGTTTCCGGATCGACCTCGATATGTGGGGTGAGCGAATTGTGGATCATCGACGCCTTCGAAATGCCGCCGCGCACATTCTTCACCGGCAACAGCTTCTTGGCGACGCCGAGGCGCTGGGCAAGGCCCGCATCCAGCGACGCCTGCGACACGAAAGTGACCGAGGAATTGGTGCGCAGCTTGCCATAGGCGGCGAACATCGGCCGGTAATGCATCGGCTGCGGCGTGGGAATGGAGGCATTCGGATCGCCCATCGGGGCGGCGGCAATCGAGCCGCCGAGCAGCACCATCTCCGGCTTCACGCCGAAAAAGGCCGGGTTCCACAACACCAGATCGGCGCGCTTGCCGACTTCGATGGAGCCGATCTCGTGGCTGACACCCTGGGCGATGGCCGGGTTGATGGTATATTTGGCGATATAGCGGCGGACACGGAAATTGTCGTTTTCGCCGGTCTCTTCCTTCAGGCGGCCGCGCTGGCGCTTCATCTTGTCGGCCGTCTGCCAGGTGCGGATTGCCACTTCGCCGACGCGGCCCATGGCCTGGCTATCGGAAGAGATGATCGAAAACGCGCCGATATCGTGAAGAATATCCTCCGCCGCGATGGTTTCCTTGCGGATGCGGCTTTCGGCAAAGGCGATATCTTCAGGGATGGACGGCGACAAATGGTGGCACACCATCAGCATGTCGAGATGTTCGGCGAGCGTATTGACGGTATAGGGCCGTGTCGGGTTGGTGGAAGACGGAATGACGTTGGGATTGCCGCAGACCTTGATGATATCGGGCGCGTGCCCGCCGCCCGCCCCTTCGGTATGGAAGGCGTGGATGGTGCGGCCACGGATGGCGGCAACCGTGTCTTCCACGAAACCGCTTTCATTCAGCGTGTCGGTGTGGATCATCACCTGCACATCGTATTGATCGGCCACCGTCAGGCAATTGTCGATGGCGGCAGGCGTCGTGCCCCAGTCCTCATGCAGCTTCAGCGACGACGCTCCGGCAAGGATCATCTCTTCCAGAGGGGCAGGCAGCGAGGCATTGCCCTTGCCGGCAAGCGCCAGATTCATCGGAAAAGCATCGAAGCTTTCGATCATCCGCTCGATGTGCCATGCGCCCGTGCAGGTGGTGGCGAGCGTGCCATGCGCCGGACCGGAGCCGCCGCCCAGCATGCAGGTCACACCGCTCATCAGCGCTTCTTCGATCTGCTGCGGGCAGATGTAGTGGATATGCGCGTCCATGCCGCCGGCCGTCAGAATTTTGCCTTCGCCGGCAATCGCCTCGGTCGAGGGGCCGACGATGATCGTCACGCCGGGCTGCGTATCCGGGTTGCCCGCCTTGCCGATGGCGTGAATGCGGCCGTTCTTCAGGCCCACATCCGCCTTGTAGATGCCGCTATGGTCAACGATCACCACATTGGTGATGACGGTATCGACCGCGCCTTCGGCCCGCGTCGCCTGGCTTTGGCCCATGCCGTCGCGAATGACCTTACCGCCGCCGAATTTCACTTCCTCGCCATAGATCGTGTGGTCCTTCTCGATCTCGATGAAGAGTTCGGTATCGGCAAGACGCACCTTGTCGCCAACGGTCGGGCCGAACATGCCGGCATAGGCGGCGCGGGAAATCTTGTAGGGCATGGGCTCAGGCTCCTTCGGACGCGGAGAAAATCGATGTGGGAGAAATTCGTTTAAGCCGGCGTGCAACCGCAAGGGTTTCAACCAGCTGCTTTTCGGCGGAAAATGGATGGCCACTCCAACCCTGGTGGCCGAAACCGGCAATCGCCACCTCGTCATCCTCGCCGCTCACAGTCTCAAGAACATGGGCAATGGCGACAAGCCCGGTGCTGGGGCAGACGTAAGGTTCCGGCTTGTAAGCTTCGAGCGCGACATCGAGCCGTTCATGAACCTCCCGATGGATAACGACGTGGCTTTTGCCGCCGGCCCGCGCGATTGCTGCAAAGGCAGCGGTGTAATCCACACAGAAATCGGTGAGCTCCGGCCACCGCGCGCGGATATCAGGTTCCATTTCCGCAAATTTTGCGGGATCGCGCACCGACCAGATGGCAGCGGCCTGTCGCACGCCGTCGCTCTCGCGCCATTCGGCTCCTTCGGTCATCTCACGACCAGGCCGTCCTGTATTGCAGACGGCCACGACATCGGTGCGCGTGCCGCCAAGCCCCAGCGAGCGGCAGTCGTTAAAACGGATGACGATATCCGAACGGTCGATAAGCCGGGCGGTGCCGGGCGGCAACTCCCCATTTCCGACGATCGCGATCCGCCGCCCCATGCGTTCAGAAGCCTTCCGACAGCTGGCGCAGATCATCCGCCCGCTTTGTGCTCATCTCGGCCATACACGAAGAAATCAGCATCGGCTCCATCGAACCACCCCGCGCCTGAAAGCCTGATAGCGCGCAATTGGCATCGCGAAACGCCACCCAGGCGCGCTGGGCAGTGACCAGTGCATCGGCCGCGCCCTTGCCATCCGCATCCGCCGCCTTGTCACGTTCGGTAAGCAGCTTGCGCAGCTTCTGGTACTCGACATTGAGCTTCTTGTCGGCCCTCTCGTAATCCTTGCCCGCGCAAATCGTCATATCCGCCTGTGTCTGTGGTTCCTTGCAATCCGGCTCCTGTGCGGCGGCCGGGCCAGAGATGCCTGCAGCCACCCAGAAGACGGTGGCAGCGGCAAGGCTGTTTTTGCTGATCGCCATCGTTCAGGCCGCCGCGCCGTCAAAAGCCTGCGGCTTCAACGCTCTTGGATCGACGCCATCGAGACAATTGGCATTGACCGCCACCATCGGCGTACCGTCAGGCCCATCGGCATAGGCAAAGCTTTCGATGCCACAGGTAGAGCAGAAAAAATGATGGATCTTGTGCTTGTTGAAGAGATATTCGCTCAGCTTGTCCTCTCCGGAAAGCAGCGTGAATTTCTCCCGCGGCGCAAAGGCGAGTGTCGAGCCCAGACGCTTGCAGCGCGAACAATTGCAAATGACGGTATGGTCGAGATCGATATCGACCTCGAAGCTGACGCTGCCGCACTGGCAGCTTCCGTGATAATGCGCCGTCGCCATTTCATAACCTCCCCATGACCTGTTGACGGAAACCGTAAACCTCGCGCTTGCCGGACAGCGGCACCAGCGTTACCTCCCGCTTCTGGCCGGGCTCGAAACGCACTGCCGTGCCGGCAGGAATATCGAGACGCATGCCGCGCGCCTTGTCGCGATCGAAAAGGAGACCCGCATTGGTCTCGAAAAAATGGTAGTGGCTGCCCACCTGCACCGGCCGGTCGCCCGAATTGGCGACTTCGATGGTCACGGTCGGCTGGCCGGCATTGAGTTCGATGCTGCCCTCTGCGGCAATGATTTCGCCTGGGTTCATAGCAGTATTTCTACCCTCAGAAGTTTATGGTTTTGCTGGAGATCATCCTCCATCTGGCGAACTTTCTCCGGCGCGACCAAACAGATAACGAATAAGCTTAGCGATATGCAAAAAGTGGTGACCCAGAAAGCAAATCTGGCAGTTTTGAGAGTACCGTTCTTTTTTCGGTCATAATACTTAACGAGACCTTTTAGGCTCATCTTCCCAAAAACCGTTCGTTCCACGTGCATTTTGACATAAGCTTCATGAACTTTGACAACATGTGCATGCGCTCGATAACGAAATATTCCATACGCCGTTATCAACACTGGAAAAAATGATGCAAAACCTAGTGATAGGTGGCTAATATTTTCTGCACTCAATATTAGCCAATATATAAGACCTATCGCTATGATCGTTAGAATCTCGAACTGATTCATAGTTCTGATTTCTTCATCGATCCTAAAACGCGCGGCCTTCATTTCTTCGAGGAGGTACTGGTATCTCACATCTGCGCTAGCACGGGTTTGAATCGGCGTTTTACTGGCGCTGGAAGTGTGGTCTTCATCATTCATCGCAAAGACTCGCTTCTGCTGGTCACCGGATCGGTTCGTGAACGGTCACCAGCTTGGTGCCATCAGGGAATGTCGCTTCCACCTGCACATCGTGGATCATCTCTGCAATGCCGTCCATCACCTGATCACGGGAAATGACATGCGCGCCGGCTTCCATCAGTTCCACCACGGCACGGCCGTCGCGGGCGCCCTCCACCACGAAATCGGTAATCAGCGCAATCGCTTCGGGATAATTCAGCTTCACGCCGCGTTCCAGCCGGCGGCGCGCCACCATGGCGGCCATGGAAATCAGCAGCTTGTCTTTTTCTCTTGGGCTAAGGTTCATCGTCGTCCCACAGCTTGGCATCTGCTCCGCAAACAAGGTTTGCTGGAGACCAGATCCGACATTTGACAGACCCCGAAGAACGCCTGTCACGAGACGATCCGAAGGGTTTACAGATTCCAGACTTTCGGCACTGGCGCGCCGTTTCGCAAGAGCGAAATGATCGGAAAAAGCAATTTTCTCAAGGAGAAACCATCGGCGGCAGAGACGCGAACGACAAGCTTGCCCTGCCATTCGCTGGCGCCGCCGCTTTCCCCGGCAATCGCCCGGATTTTAGGCAGAAGCGCCTCGGCCAGAGGCCCGATATAAAGCAGCGTCGCAAAGGCGACCTGACCGGCCAGAACCGCCGGTTTCGCGGTCAGCGCCGCCACCTCGCCTTCCAGCAGAAGCTCTTCGGCATGCACCAGCTTGCCGCCGTGGCGAATGCGCCAGCGGTCGCGGAAAAGACCATGCGCCATCGCCTCGCCCATGGCCTGGCGACCGAGCAGCACGGCTTCGACGGCGATGAATTCGGAAGACTGGTCGAGATCGGCTTCCAGTCGGCGGGTCAGCGACGCCCGGTCGAAAAGGATGGTTTCCTGCGGCAGCCAGTGCAATCTGGCGCCCGGCCCGGCGGAAACCCGGGCGGTAACGGTGGCTGTGCCGGAGGATGCCTTGTAGACCTTCTCGCAGGCCTGCGTGGTTACCACCAGCGAGGTGCCGGCGCCGGCAACCGCCTGCCATTCAAGTTCGTCTCCGCCGGTCAGGCCGCCGGAAGAATTGATGAGAATGGCTTCGGCTTCGTTCGAAAACGTATCCGGCAGGCGGATTTTGGCGCAGCCTTCCTGGAACAGTTCCTCCAGCCGGCTGCGCCCTTCAACCGCTTTGGTTACAATGCGTCCTCTGCCACGGGCGCGCTGCTGCCGGACAGGTTGAGCGTCTTGGCGACCGGAAGGGCCGATGGCTTGCTGTTCTGGCTGCACGCGGTCTCCGAAGCGGTTGCGGAAGTGGACGAGGCCTTTGCGCCGCAATCCTTCTTGACGACGGCATCCACGACCAGCTGCCCTTCCGTATTGCGGAAGAAATCCCACATTCTTTCCGCCGCATCAACCGTGCGCGTCACTTCGCCTGTGGGCATCTTGCGCTCCACGGCCGGTTCCGCCTTCGGCGTCTGTTCGCCGCCCGGCTTGCGGGTAACGACGGCGCTCGCCGCCAGCACTTCCGCCTTCATCGTAGCGCGCGGCCAGGCATGGTCCCAGTCGTTGATGACATAGGACTGGATACGTGCGCCTGCCTTGCAGACATCGTAGGAATTGACGGTAAAGCTCTCGCCCACCTTGCTTTTGGCGGCGCCCTTGCAGCCATCCATCTCGGCCCAGCGCTTCAGCGCCGTCTCGCCGCTATATTGCCAGTAGGATTTGCCGCCGCCCTGATAGGGGTTGGCTGGATCCTTCAGCCCGGCAAAGGCGATGATCGACATCGGCCGCGCCGGTGTGCAGCTTGCCACATCCGGTCCCCATTTGCCTTCGGTCTCCAGCGGATAACCCGCGCGCAGCGAGGCGACGAAACCGGCAGCGGTGAAATCCGCGCTGCCATTGCAGATGAATTGCGAGAGCATGCGCCCGCCGCCGGAATAACCGGAACCGTAAAAACGCTCCTCATCCACACAGAACTTGCCCTTCACCATGGTGATGGCATCGCGAATGAAGCCCACCTCGTCCAGCCCGCCCGGACGCTTGGTAACACCGGGAACATTCCAGGCATGGGTGCCGGGCAATTCGCCGTTCAGGCTGCCGGCCAGCGCCACCACCACCAGACCGTCACGTTCGGCCAGCTTGTCCCAGCCGCTGCGGTTCAGCTGGCCATGCGGATTGCTGTTGGAGCCATGGAAATCGAACACCACGGGCAGCGGCTTTTTTCCGTCATAGGCCGAGGGAACAAAATAGACGCCGTCGCGTTTTTCACCGTTGGAGAGAATGGAAAAATCATGCCTGCCCGGCTCCATGCCGGGTCCGGGCAACTGACCGCAGGTCGATGCCGACGCTGCGACACCGGCGCTCGCGCACATCGCAAGACCCAGAAAAAGGGTGCGGGCGGAGCGGAACAGCCGGGCGGCCCGGCCAATGGCAAAGTCTTGATTCATTGACACGCCTTTATTGGGCACGGTTTCCCCGACGATACGTCGGACGTGCGTGGAATGTAAGGGATCAACTGTCGCGGCGTGCGAATAGACTTTTCCTGTGTCTCGCATGCAGCATTTTCGCTGCCAATATCACAGGCTTTTATTCAATGAAATGCTAAAATTGCGCATGAAAGCCATGCCGAGACGCATAGGCTTTCAAAATATTAATCGGCCGTTTGCACGCCGTGATCGGCGTGTGGCTTTTTTAGTCTCGATTTATACTGTCAGGTGACGCCGCGCTTCCGGCGTATCCAGCGTTTCGGCCAGCCCCTGATGCACGATTTCGCCGCGGTCCATGATGTAGACGTAATCGGCAAGCTCGCGGCAGAAATCCAGATATTGCTCGACCAGCAGGATCGCCATGCCGGTGGAATCGCGCAGATATTTGATCGCCCGGCCGATATCCTTGATGATCGACGGCTGAATACCCTCGGTCGGCTCGTCGAGTACGAGGATTTTCGGCCGCGTCACCAGCGCCCGGCCGATGGCGAGCTGCTGCTGCTGGCCGCCGGAGAGATCGCCGCCGCGTCTTCCCAACATGGATTGCAGCACCGGAAACAGGCTGAAAATATCATCCGGAATGAACCGTTCCTTACGCGGCAGCGGCGCATAGCCGCTCTCGAGATTCTCCTGCACGCTGAGCAGCGGAAAAATCTCGCGCCCCTGCGGCACGTAGCCGACACCGCGCTTGGCCCGGTGGTAAGGCGCGAGCCCATCCAGCGCCGCCCCTTCAAAGCTGATCGTCCCGGCACTGATGGCGTGCTGGCCGGTAACGGCCCGCAGCAGCGAACTTTTGCCCACCCCGTTGCGGCCGAGGACACAGGTGATCTTGCCCATCTCCGCCGTCAGCGAAACGCCGCGCAGGGCCTGCGCCGCGCCGTAATGGAGGTTGATGTTATCGACGTTCAGCATGGTGAAACTCCATTGGCGGTACGGTGGGCGGCGTTACCCCCCTCTGCCCTGCCGGGCATCTCCCCCTCAAGGGGGGAGATCGGCAAGAGGCGAACACCCTGCTCCACAACAGCTTCGAGTTGGAACGAGTGGGTGCGGCATCTGATCTCCCCCCTTGAGGGGGAGATGCCCGGCAGGGCAGAGGGGGGTATGGCGAACGCAAACACCACCATCACCGCCCCAGATAATTCTCGATCACCTTCGGATCGTTCGACACAAAATCAATCGACCCTTCAGCCAGCACCGAGCCTTCGGCAAGGCACGTCACCTTCACCCCCAGCTCGCGGATGAAACCCATGTCGTGTTCCACCACCACCACCGAACGGGTCTTGGCGATTTCCTTCAAAAGCACGGCGGTTTCGGCCGTTTCCGCATCCGTCATGCCGGCCACCGGCTCATCCACCAGCAGCAGCTTCGGCTCCTGCGCCAACAGCATGCCGATTTCCAGCCATTGTTTCTGCCCGTGCGAGAGATTGGCGGCGAGATCGCCGCGGCGGTGGCTAAGGCGCACGGTAGCGAGGATTTCCTCGATGCGGGCCTTGTCTTCCTCCGTCAGCCGGTAAAACAGCGTCGCAAAAACGCCGCGCTTGCGGTTCAGCGCCAGTTCCAGATTGTCCCAGACGGTATGGCTCTCAAACACCGTCGGTTTCTGGAACTTCCGGCCAATGCCGAGCTGGGCGATATCCGCCTCGTCCTTTTTGGTGAGGTCGATACTGTCTTCGAACAACACCGTGCCCGTATCCGGCCTTGTCTTGCCGGTGATGATATCCATCATCGTCGTCTTGCCAGCACCGTTCGGGCCGATGATGGCGCGCAGTTCCCCCGGCTCCACCACGAAGGAGAGGGAATTGAGCGCCTTAAAACCATCGAAGGACACCGAGACGCCGTCGAGATAGAGCAGGCTTTTCGTTCTGTTTTCGGAAATCGTGTTCATGTCCGCCTCACTCCGCCGCCTGTTGCGCCACTGTCGAGCCGCTGTCATTGCCCGGCTGGGCGTCGCCTGCCGCAAGCGCGACCCGCTTTTCGCGCCGCCGGGCCAGATAGTGTTGCAGGGTGCCGACGATGCCCTTGGGGAAGAACAGCGTCACCGCGATGAACAGCCCGCCCAGCGCAAACAGCCAGAATTCCGGGAAAGCGCCAGTGAAATAGCTTTTCCCGCCATTGACGAGCAGCGCGCCGATGATCGGCCCGATCAGCGTGCCGCGCCCGCCCACCGCCGTCCACACCACCACTTCGATGGAGTTGGCGGGCGAAAATTCGCCGGGATTGATGATGCCCACCTGCGGCACGAACAGCGCACCGGCAATGCCCGCCATCATGGCTGAGACGACAAAGGTGAAAAGCTTGATGTTTTCCACCCGGAAACCGAGGAAGCGCACCCGGCTTTCGGCATCGCGCACGCCCACCAGCACCTTGCCGAACTTGGAATTGACGATGCCCGACGCAATCAGCAGCGAGATCGCCAGCATCACGGCGGTTACGGCAAACAGCACGGCGCGGGTGCCATCCGCCTGCACGGAATAGCCGAGAATATCCTTGAAATCGGTCAGCCCGTTATTGCCGCCGAAACCCATGTCGTTGCGGAAGAAGGCAAGCAGTAGCGCATAGGTCATGGCCTGCGTAATGATCGACAGATAAACGCCATTGACGCGCGAGCGGAAGGCGAACCAGCCGAACACGAAGGCAAGCAGCCCCGGCACGACAAGCACCATCAGTGCCGCAAACCAGAACATGTCGAAGCCGTGCCAGAACCACGGCAGTTCCTTCCAGTTGAGGAACACCATGAAATCAGGCAGCACCGGATGACCATAAACCCCACGCGTGCCGATCTGCCGCATCAGATACATGCCCATGGCATAACCGCCGAGCGCGAAGAAGGCGGCGTGGCCGAGCGAGAGAATGCCGCAATATCCCCAGACCAGATCGAGCGCCAGCGCCAGAAGCGCATAGGCCAGATATTTGCCGAGCATCGACATGATATAGGTCGGGATACGGAACGCGCTGTCTTGAGGCAACAGCAGGTTGGAGGCGGGCACCAGAACGGCGATGGCGAGAATGATGCCGATGGCGATGGAAATGCGGCGATCGAGCGCGCGCAGGAGGAAGCCGGTAATCATGCTTCGATCGCCCTTCCCTTGAGTGCGAAGAGACCGCGCGGCCGCTTCTGGATGAACAGGATGATGAGGACGAGCACGAGGATCTTGCCGAGCACGGCCCCCACCGTCGGCTCGAGGAACTTGTTGAGCACGCCGAGAGACAGGGCGCCGACCAGCGTTCCCCAGAGATTGCCGACACCGCCGAACACCACCACCATGAAACTGTCGATGATGTAGCTCTGGCCGAGATTGGGAGAGACATTGTCGATCTGCGACAGGGCGACGCCGGCAAGACCGGCAACGCCAGAACCGAGCGCGAAGGTGAAGGCATCCACCCAAGGGGTGCGAATGCCCATGGAGGAAGCCATGCGGCGGTTCTGCGTTACGGCGCGCATCTGCAACCCAAAGGCGGAGCGCTTCAGGAGAACCAGCAGCGCGAAGAAGACCGAAAGCGAGAAGCAGACGATCCACACCCGGTTCCAGGTGAAATTGAGATAACCGACGCTGAAGGAACCGGACATCCAGCTCGGGCTTCCGACTTCCCGATTGGTGGGGCCGAAGATGGAGCGCACGCCCTGTTGCAGGATGAGCGAGATGCCCCAGGTGGCGAGAAGCGTTTCCAGCGGCCGCCCGTAAAGGAAACGAATGACTCCGCGCTCCATTACGAGGCCGACAAAGGCCGTCACCAGAAAGGCGGCAGGCAGGGCAATCGCCAGCGACCAGTCGAACAGGCCGGGGAAATGCGTGCGGATCACCTCCTGCACCATGAAGGTGGAATAGGCGCCGATCATCACCATCTCGCCATGCGCCATGTTGATGATGCCCATGACGCCGAAGGTGATGGCAAGGCCGATGGCGGCAAGCAAAAGCACGGAACCGAGCGACAGGCCGTACCAGACATTCTGCGCATAGTCCCAGAAGGCAAGGGAGCTTTCGATGCTCGATATGGCGCTGTCGATATCCGGCTTCAGGCTCTGATCCACCGACGAGGAAGCCGCCATCAGAATGCCGATGGCATCGCGCCCGCCAAGGCTCTTGATGGTGGCGATTGCCTCTTTCTTCTGTTCGAGCGACCGTTCGGAGGAGAGCAGCGAGACAGCCCGCGCCTCCTCCATCCGGGTCCGCACCTCAGTATCGGCCTCCCTGGCGATGGCCGCTTCCAGCAATTCGAGATTTTCCGCGCTCGGCGCTTTCAGAACCGCGTCTGCCGCGGAAAGCCGCACGGATTTTTCGGGGCTGAGCAGGGTCAGACCGCCAAGTGCGGCGCGGATGACCCGGCGCAGATTATTGTTGACCTTGATCTTGCTGACGGCCGCCTTCGGCGCTTCACCCGCACTTTCGCCCGTCAGCGGGTCGATCAGCGTAAAATTGGAACCTGCCGGCTTCGTCATGAACACCAGATTGTCGGCCTTGCGCACATAAAGATCGCCCGCCGCAAAAGCCTCGAGCGCCGGCACGACACGCGCATCGCCCGTGGCGGCGATCTGCCCGATCAGCACTTCGGCCTGCTTGAAATCCGCCGTGCCGAGCTGGTCGATCAGCGCCTTCGGATCGCTTTGCGCGACGGCGTGGGCTGCGATCCCCAGGGTGAGCCAGAGGAAGATGGCTCCGAGAAAAGATCGGATCGTCATGTCGGGTTCCTTGGGCGTTTACGACGGGGCGTTTGAATTTGGCGCGACCTGAATATGCGGCTTCACCCCCCTCTGCCCTGCCGGGCATCTCCCCCTCAAGGGGGGAGATCGGCAAGATGCTTTCCCGCCATTTCATTCTCGAACTCTGAGATGGGCGGGACCTCGCCGCAGGTCGATCTCCCCCCTTGAGGGGGAGATGCCCGGCAGGGCAGAGGGGGGCACGCTTGTTCCGTTTCCAATGAGAAAACCGCCCCCAACAACGGGGGCGGCAACCGCTTCCGCTAATCAGCTACCCTTGCCGCCGCACTTGCCGCTGGCCACATTGAAGTTGCCGCAGGACATCGGCTTCCTCCAGTCCGAGATCAGATCTTTCGAGTCCGGCAGATAATCCGACCACTCGTCCCCCACGACCTGCGGCGTCTGCTGCACGATTTCGAACTGGCCATCGGCCTGGATTTCACCGATCAGCACCGGCTTGGTGATGTGGTGGTTCGGCATGACGGTGGAGTAACCGCCCGAAAGGTTCGGCACCGAGACACCGATAATCGAGTCGAGAACCTGGTCGGTATCCGTGGTGCCGGCGGCCTCGACAGCCTTAACCCAAGCGTTGAAGCCGATATAGGCGGCTTCCATCGGGTCGTTGGTCACGCGCTTGTCGTTTTTGGTGAAGGCGTGCCAGGTCTTGATGAATTCGGCATTGACCGGCGCATCGACGGACTGGAAGTAGTTCCAGGCGGCAAGGTGGCCGACCAGCGGCGCGGTATCGAGACCGGCAAGCTCTTCTTCACCCACGGAGAAGGCAACGACGGGAATGTCCTCGGCCTTGATGCCCTGGTTCGCCAGTTCCTTGTAGAAGGGCACGTTGGCGTCACCATTGATGGTGGAGACAACGGCGGTCTTCTTGCCGGCCGAGCCGAATTTCTTGATGTCGGATACGATCGTCTGCCAGTCGGAATGACCGAACGGCGTGTAGTTGATCATGATGTCCTCTTCCTTGACGCCCTTCGACATCAGGTAGGCCTTCAGGATCTTGTTGGTGGTCTGCGGATAGACATAGTCCGTGCCGGCCAGAACCCAGCGCTCCACACCTTCGGTATTGGCGAGGTAGTCTACGGCCGGAATGGCCTGCTGGTTAGGGGCGGCACCCGTATAGAAGATGTTGCGCGAGGATTCTTCACCCTCATACTGAACCGGATAGAACAGGATCGAGTTCAGTTCCTCGAAGACCGGCAGAACGGATTTGCGCGAGGAGGACGTCCAGCAGCCGAAAACGGCGGCGACCTTGTCCTGCGAAATCAGCTGACGGGCCTTTTCGGCGAACAGCGGCCAGTCGGAGGCCGGATCGACCACGACGGCTTCGAGTTTCTTGCCAAGCACGCCGCCCTTCTTGTTCTGCTCGTCGATGAGCATCAGCATGGCGTCTTTCAGCGTGGTCTCTGAAATGGCCATGGTGCCGGACAGCGAATGCAGCACGCCGACCTTGATGGTGTCGTCAGCGGCAAAGGCGCCATGGAAGGCGGTGGTGGACAGGATCGCGCCAAGCAGCGCGGCACTAAGCGTCTTGCGGAATATCATCGGAAGAACCCCTCTCCTTGTTTGGCCTCTCGTGGAGGCTCAGCGGCATCTGCGGCCGCTGCTGGGAGGGACTATCGATCTCGTGAGAGCGAAACCGTATACGTCAATTGACGTAGGCGGGGTGGCGAAAGATGCATGAGGGGTTGAAGAGAGCTAAATCGCCAGAGCGCTCCTATGTGAAGCAGGAGGCTCCAACCTGTTTCTTCTCCCCGAGGGGGAGAAGTCCGCGGCGGCGGGATGAGGGGGCGAGCGCCGCGGTATATGGAGGGGTTGCCCCTCATCCGACCCTTCGGGCCACCTTCTCCCCGGCGGGGAGAAGAAATGCACGGCACGGTCTCACATCAGGAATGCGGCCATCAGGAATGCGGCTTGTCGTTCCGCTCTTCGTCGCGGATCGCCTCGTCGTGGTACCACGAGCCGAAATCCACATGCGGCTCGCGCGCCTCGCGCTCGAGGTCACTCAGCCCGCTGTTGCGGAATTTAGACACGCCCGCGCGCCCGCCAATCGGGAATTGATAGATCGTTGCCGTCTCACGATGAAAGCCAGTCGCCATTTCGGTCATCTCACTCTGTTTGCATCGAAGCACTTTGGTATCAGGAGCAAACCCTTAAAGCCCAGATTCGCTCCGTTTGATTAAAAAAAAATCACCTTGCGAAAAATATAGGCATTAATCGTCTCATCTACAAGAAAAACCATTCCGAAAGCGCCGGTTTTTGGGGCAAATGCCAATCCCTCGCGCGCAACCGAAATCATTGCACCGCAGCAGGGCATTCCACCGGGAGACGCCGGCTATCTATCAGGATTCAAAGATGAAACATGAGGGGTGAATTTGCCTTCCGCAGTGCAGCAGAACCATCCGCGCGCGATATCCGGGCTCCTGCGCAACAGGGCCCCTGAAAGATTTTTCGAAAAAATCGCCTGATATCGCCAATCTGGCACGCGGCATGCATCTAAGGGGTCAGCCCTTGAACGCGAATGCGCTTCGGTGGCCAAAGCCACGGGAGGCCTCAAGGCTTCGCATTGTTACCTATGAGAGGTTCGTAATGACTAAGTTCAAACTCGAGTACATCTGGCTGGACGGATACAAGCCGGTCCCCAACCTGCGCGGCAAGACCCAGATCAAGGAATTCGACGAATTCCCCACACTCGAGCAGCTGCCGCTTTGGGGCTTTGATGGCTCGTCCACGCAGCAGGCCGAAGGCCACTCGTCGGATTGCGTGCTGAAGCCCGTCGCGATTTATCCCGACCCGGCCCGCTCCAACGGTGCACTCGTCATGTGCGAAGTCATGATGCCCGATGGCGTCACCCCGCATCCGTCGAACAGCCGCGCAACCATCCTCGACGACGAAGATGCATGGTTCGGCTTCGAGCAGGAATACTTCTTCTACCAGGACGGCCGCCCGCTCGGCTTCCCGGAACAGGGTTACCCGGCTCCGCAGGGTCCTTACTACACCGGCGTCGGCTTCAAGAACGTCGGTTCGGTTGCCCGCGAAATCGTTGAAGAGCACCTCGATCTCTGCCTCGAAGCCGGCATCAACCACGAAGGTATCAACGCCGAAGTGGCCAAGGGCCAGTGGGAATTCCAGATTTTCGGCAAGGGCTCCAAGCGCGCCGCCGACCAGATCTGGATCGCTCGCTACCTGCTGCTGCGTCTTTGCGAACAGTATGGCATCGACGTCGAATTCCATTGCAAGCCGCTCGGCGACACCGACTGGAACGGTTCGGGCATGCACTGCAACTTCTCCACCAAGTACATGCGTGAAGTTGGCGGCAAGGAATATTTCGAAGCCCTCATGGCCGCTTTCGCCAAGAACTGGAAAGAGCACATCGACGTTTACGGTCCGGACAACCACCTGCGTCTGACCGGCAAGCACGAAACCGCTCCGTGGAACAAGTTCTCCTACGGCGTGGCAGATCGTGGCGCGTCGATCCGCGTTCCGCATTCCTTCGTCAACAACGGCTACAAGGGTTACCTCGAAGACCGTCGTCCGAACTCGCAGGGCTGCCCTTACCAGATCGCTTCCGTCGTTCTGAAGACGATCGCAGAAGTGCCGCTCGCAAAGTCGGCTGCTGCCTGATATCGAACTGATGGCGTCGCCCGAACCGGGCGACGCCATTTTTCTGTCCACCGAACAGCCGGGCCGGACGGGCGACCTTTCGCTCTCTTCCCCACGCGGCATATTCTTCCTTCGCGAACTCCAAGTTTCGGCACGTCAAGCAAGAAGGTGAGCGATGGGCATTCTCCAGAAATTCTCTCTCGAAAACCGCACCGCCGTCATCACCGGCAGCGGCCGCGGCCTTGGCTTCGAAATCGCCAGCGCCTTTGCCGAAGCGGGCGCCCATGTGTGGCTGACCGGCCGAAATGCTGAAACGCTGGAACAGGCGGTCGAAACGCTGCACAAGGCCGGCGCAAAGGCTGATTACGCCGCTTTCGACATCGCCGATACCACAGCGGGAAGTGCGCTTGTCCGCCGCATCATGGACGAGTTCGGCCACCTCGATATCCTCGTCAACAATGTCGGCGCGCGCGACCGCCGCCCGCTTGCCGAATTCAGCGACGAGGACGTGCTGGAACTCATCCGCACCGATCTCACCTCCTCCATCTCGCTGTCGCGGGATGCCGCGGAGGCCATGAACACCAATGGTTACGGCCGCATCATCACCATCACCTCCATTCTCGGCCATATCGTCCGGCCGGGGGACGCAATCTATCCCGTCGCCAAGCAGGGGCTGACCGGGCTGATGCGGGCGATCGCCGTGGAATATGGCGCACGCGGCATCACCAGCAACGCCATCGCACCTGGCATGTTCGCCACCGAAACCAATGCCGCCCTTGCCGAAAATCCTGAGATGGTGGCCTTCGCCAAGCTGCGGGTGCCGCTGGAGCGCTGGGGCCGGCCGGATGAAATCGCCGGTGCCGCCCTGTTTCTCGCGAGCGACGCGGCCTCCTTCGTCAATGGCCATGTGCTGACGGTGGATGGCGGCATGTCGGTGCGGCTGTGAACGGCCGCGGGCGGAAAGGCGCTCAATAGGTATGGCGGCACGGCAACGCATCATCCCCGTCAGGCGCGAATATAACCGCTGGGTCGCCAACCAGACGCTGGAAGATTATGCGCTGCGCTTCACCGCCAAGAGCGCCCGGCAATTTTCCTCCAACCGCATTTCCCACACTGCCATCGGGGCGATTTCCTTTCTGGCGCTGGAAGCCATCGGCGGCGCCATCACGCTCTCCTACGGCACCACCAACGCGTTTTACGCCATCCTCGTCGCTGCTGTGGCCATGCTCGCCGTCGGCCTGCCGATCAGCCGTTATGCCATCCGCCATGGCGTCGACATCGATCTTCTGACGCGCGGCGCGAGCTTCGGTTACATCGGCTCCACCATCACCTCGCTGATCTATGCCGCCTTCACCTTCATGCTCTTCGCCATCGAGGCGTCGATCATGTCCGGCGCGCTGGAACTGGCGCTCGGCATTCCCTTGTGGATCGGCTACATCATCTCGGCCGTCATGGTCATTCCACTCGTCACCCATGGCGTGCGGCTCATCAGCCGTTTCCAGATCGTCACGCAACCTTTCTGGATCGTGCTGAACATTTTGCCCTTCGTGTTCATCGCTTTGATGGACTGGGAAAAATACGATCTGTGGCGGGCTTTTGCCGGCATTCACCACGCCTCCGGCCCGCCCGGCACGGTGGCGGATTTCAACCTCGTGGAATTCGGCGCGGCCTCCGCCGTCATTCTGGCGCTGATGTCGCAGATCGGTGAACAGGTGGACTTCCTGCGCTTCCTGCCGGCCGAAGGGCAAAGCCGCCTGCGCCACCGCATTGCAGTTTTCCTGGCGGGCTCCGGCTGGGTCGTCGTCGGCGTGCCGAAGCTGCTCGCTGGCTCCTTCCTCGTGGTGCTCACCTTCAGCTCCGGCGTCTCGGTGGATCGCGCCGCCGATCCGGCGCAGATGTATCTCACCGCCTTCGGTTACATGATCCCCAACGAGACGGCCGCCATGCTGCTGATGGTCGCCTTCGTCGTCGTCTCGCAGCTGAAGATCAACGTCATGAACGCCTATGCGGGTTCGCTCGCCTGGTCGAACTTCTTCTCGCGCCTCACCCACAGCCACCCCGGCCGCGTCGTCTGGCTGGTCTTCAATGTGGCGATCGCGCTGCTTCTGATGGAACTCGGCATCTACCGGCTGCTGGAAGAAACGCTCGGCATCTTCTCCATCATCGCCATGGCGTGGCTCTGCACCATCTCGGCCGATCTCTTCATCAACAAGCCGCTTGGCCTTGCCCCGCCCGGCATCGAATTCAAGCGTGCCCATCTTTACGATATCAACCCCGTCGGCGTCGGTTCCATGGCGCTTTCGGCGACCATCGCGCTGATGGCGCATTTCGGCGCCTTCGGGCCGCTCGCCGCATCGCTCGCGCCCTATCTGACACTGATCGTCGCTTTCATCGCCTCGCCGCTGATTGCCTGGGGCACGAAGGGCAAATTTTATCTCGCCCGCAAGCCGCGCCAGAAATGGCGTGAAGAAAGCAGCATCACCTGCTCCATCTGCGAACATCCTTTTGAGCCGGAAGACATGGCCTGGTGCCCGGCCTATGCCGCGCCGATCTGTTCGCTCTGCTGTTCGCTGGACAGCCGCTGCCATGACATGTGCAAGCCGAAGGCAAAGCTGAACTATCAGGTCGCCACCGTCGCGAAATCCTTCCTGCCGGATCAGCTGGTGGCCAAACTCGCTACCCGGCTCGGCCGCTACGGCATGGCGGCGGCGATTGCAGTCACCGCCATCGGCGGCATATTGGCGATGATCGCCCATCAGGTCGGCACCGCCTCGCCAGAAACGGCCGATGTGGTGAACCGCACCATCCTCATCGTGTTCTTCGTCTTCGCCGTCATTGCCGGCATCGTCTGCTGGTTCCTCGTGCTTGCCCATGACAGCCGGGTGGTGGCGGAAGAGGAATCCTCCCGCCAGAACACATTGCTGCTCAAGGAAATCGCCGCCCACAAAAAGACCGACGCCGCCCTTCAGGACGCCAAGGAAACGGCAGAAGCCGCCAACCGCGCCAAGAGCCGTTATGTGGTGGGCCTCAGCCATGAACTCCGCACCCCGCTCAACGCGGTTCTGGGTTATGCCCAGATTCTCGAGCGCGACGACACCATCCCCCCGCCCCGGCAATCGGCAATCAAGGTCATCCGCCGCTCGGCCGATCACCTGTCCGGCCTGATCGACGGGCTTCTCGATATTTCCAAGATCGAGGCGGGCCGTCTACAGGTCTATTCCAACGAAATCAATATTCAGGATTTCCTCGACCAGATCGTCGACATGTTCCGACCGCAGGCGCAGGCCAAGGGGCTGGAGTTCCGCCACGACCGCTCCCGCGCCCTGCCGCAATATGTCCGCACCGATGAAAAGCGGCTGCGGCAGATCCTCGTCAACCTCATCTCTAACGCCATCAAATTCACCGATGAGGGCGCCGTCACCTTCGATGTCGGTTATCGCAGCCAGGTGGCGAGTTTCACCGTCTCCGATACAGGCCGCGGCATTGCCGAAAAAGATCTCGCCCGCATCTACGAACCCTTCCAGCGTGGCGAGGCAGACAGCGTGCGCCCCATGCCGGGCCTCGGCCTCGGCCTGACCATCACAAGGCTTCTGACCAATACGCTCGGCGGCGAAATTTCCGTTTCCAGCACAAAGGATGAAGGCTCCACCTTCCGCGTGCGCCTCATGCTCTCTGCCGTGCACCGGCCAAGCACGGCGCCGGCGGCGGAAAAGACCATCCGCTCCTATTCCGGGCCGCGCCGCACCATTGTCGTGGTCGATGACAATGAGGATCATCGCGAGCTGATGCGGCAGGTGCTGGTGCCGCTCGATTTCGTGGTGCTGACCGCCCAAAGCGGGCCGGAATGCCTGACGCTTATCGAAGGCGTGAAGCCCGACCTCTTCCTTATCGATATTTCCATGCCCGGCATGACCGGCTGGCAGCTTGTGACGAAACTGCGTGAAGCCGGGCAGACCGCCCCGCTCATCATGCTCTCGGCCAATATCGGCGACGGAACCGTGGCGGGCGCGGGCGAGGACAACCACAATGACGCCATTGCCAAGCCTGTCGATATCCGCCAGCTTTGCGACAGGCTTGCCGTGCATCTCGGCCTCAAATGGATTTACGAGGCGGATATGCCGCCCCCGCCATCGCCGCCGCCCGTGGCGCAGATCGTCCATCCCGGTGCAATCCACATTCAGGATTTGCAGCGGCTCGGCGAAATAGGCTACATACGCGGCATCGAGGCGAAACTCGCCGATCTTGCCCGCAACACGGAAAACCTGCCCTTCACGCAGGAGCTCGGCACCTATGTGCAGGCCTTCGATCTGGCCGGTTACGCGCATTTTCTCAAACGGTTTGCGGATAGTGACACGGGAGACGGCAAGGCATGAGCGGTCAGGCGGCGGCAGCCCCGAGAGACATCGTATTGCTGGTGGATGACAGCCCGGAAGCACTCGGGTTCCTCACCGATGCACTGGAACAATCCGGCTTTTCCGCCCTCATCGCCACCTCCGGCCAGGCCGCGCTCAACATTGCCGAACGCATCACGCCCGATATCATCCTGCTTGACGCCGTCATGCCGGCCATGGACGGTTTCGAGACCTGCCGCCGCCTGAAGGCCAATGCGGCGGTGGCGCAGGTGCCCGTCATCTTCATGACCGGGCTGACCGAGACCGAACATGTGGTGCGGGCGCTCGAATCCGGCGGCGTCGATTATCTGACCAAGCCGATCAATATAGACGAGCTGCGCGCCCGCATCCGCGTCCATCTCTCCAATGCCCGCTCGGCACAGAGCGCCCGCGTCGCGCTCGATGCCGCTGGCCGCCACCTGCTTGCCGTGCGCGCCAATGGCGCCATCCACTGGTCGACACCGCAGGCGACGCGCCTCGTCAACGCCGCCACCGGACGCGACGACGGCATGGAGATCGTCACCAGCCATATCGGCCGCTGGCTCGCAGAACGGGCGGCGGCGGAAACCGGCCGCGACGTGCCGCTGACGATCACCGAGGCCGGGCGGCCCGCCCTGCAGCTGTCCTTCCTCGGCGCCATGGGGCCGGATGAATTCCTCTTCCGCCTCACCGCCGCCAATGAGAAATCCGGCGACCACCTGCTGCGCGAGCATTTTTCCCTCACCGCCCGGGAATCGGAAGTGCTGCTGTGGATCGCGAAGGGCAAATCCAATCGCGATATCGGCGATATCCTCGGCCTTTCCGCAAGAACGGTGAACAAACATCTGGAGCAGATCTACGTGAAGCTCGGGGTGGAAAACCGGGCATCGGCGGCCGTGAAGGCGGCGCATATTCTGCATCAGGGGTGACGCCAGCGCTGGGTGTGGTAAGGTTCGGCCAACATATATTTTCCGCTTGAGCGCATAACATCGGCTTTCAGTCCGAGCGTCCGCCCCTTGTTTCTTCTCCCCGAGGGGGAGAAGTCCGCGGCAGCGGGATGAGGGGGCAAGCTCTCCGAAATCCGGCAACGTTGCCCCCTCATCCGACCCTTCGGGCCACCTTCTCCCCGGCGGGGAGAAGAAACAAGCGGCGACCCACCACCCCAAAATCACCGTCTAGTCCCCTGAACCCAACACAGGATTAAACACCTATGGACCGTTTCATCATCCTTTCCGGCTGCTCCGGCGGCGGAAAATCCACGCTTCTTGCCGAGCTTGCCCGGCGCGGTTTCGCCACCGTGGAAGAGCCCGGCCGCCGCATCGTCATTGAGGAAACCCGCAATGGCGGCACGGCCCTGCCGTGGATCGACATCGAAGCCTTTGCCCGCCGCGCCATCGCCATGGCGCTCGAAGACCGGCAAAAGGCCCCGCCGGAAGGCATGGTCTTCTTCGATCGCGGCCTGATCGACGCCGCCTCGGCGCTTCGCCATGTGAGCGGCGATGCCTTCATCGAGACGCTGCGGGCTGCACACCGCTATAACCGTCTGGTCTTCCTCACCCCGCCATGGCCGGAAATCTACAGGGGCGACAGCGAGCGCAAGCACGGCTTCGATGCGGCGGTCGAGGAATATGAGCGTTTGCTCCGCGACTATGACGAGCTTGGTTACGATATTTCCGTGCTTCCGAAATCCGGCATAGGGGAGCGTGCGGACTTTATTCTGACGCGGATCGACTGAGGCGCTCTGGCAAGAGAATGAGCTTCAGCGGTTTTCGAGCAATTGCGAGACGGTGACAAACTCAAACCCGCGTTGACGCAAACCGTCGATGATCAAGGGCAAAGCCTGCCGGGACACTTCGCGGCTTCGATACATCACATGCATGATGATAATGGAGCCGTTTCCGGTCCGCTCGATGACGTGCCTGGCGAAGGCGGCAGCATCCTCGGCGACATCGGGAAAGGATTCCGGCTCGACATCCCACATGATGGTTTTCCGGCCATGCCGGGAAAGATACCAGGGCAAGGTCAGCAGCTTCTTGCCATAGGGCGGGCGGAACATGATCTCGCTTCCATAACCAGCAGCCCGAATGGCCGCATCGGTGCGCTCGATCTCGTCCCCGATCCGCGCCGGCCCCATCAGCATCATGTTGGAATGCGTGTAACTATGGTTGCCGATCTGATGCCCGTCGCTGACGATCATGCGCGCCTGCGGCAGATTTTCTTCGGTCTCCTGACCGGTCAAAAAGAAAGTCGCTTTTACCCCGCGCTCCCTCAGGATCGCCAAAACATCAGGCGTAAAACGCACCGATGGCCCGTCGTCGAAAGTCAGCGCCACCATCGGCCTTGTTGTTTCGACCCTTGCGATGATGCCGCCGAATAATTGCGTCGTCCGGGATTTGCTGAAGAAATGCAGGCCGACGAGCGCCGTCGCCAGCACGGCGAGAACAAGGAAGAGCGACACGGCTCGCTTTGTCGTCATTGCCATCCCTCATTGCAGTTCCCGAGAGGATTAGTTTCCTGCCTTGTTGTCCCTAGTATGGCCGAGACCGCAAACAAAAAGCCCGGCATCGCTGCCGGGCTTCGATAGGGTGTCGCAGAAGGGCTTAGCTGCCCTGCTGGATGTAGGTGAACTTGCCGTCCGGACCCTTCTTCCATTCGTACATGACGTAGCCGGGAAGCTTCGGGTCGCCCTTCTCGTCGAAGGAGATGTCGCCGAGCGCGGTCGGGAAGGTGCCGGACTTCAGGGCCTCGGCAACCTTTTCCGGCTCCACGGAACCGGCGGCCTTCGCCGCACCGGCAATCGCCTGCATCGCGGCATAGGAGTAGAGCGTGTAGGCTTCCGGGTTGAAACCGGCGGCCTTGAACTTCTCTACAAGTTCCTTGTTTTCCGGGCGCAGCGTCGGATCGGGGCCGAAGGTGTTGAGCGTGCCTTCGACGGCGTCGCCGGCGATGGAAGCAAGTTCGTTCGAGACGATACCGTCGCCCGAAACGAGCTTGGCCTTCAGGCCCTGGTCAGCCGCCTGGCGGATGATGAGGCCGGCTTCGGTGTGCAGGCCGCCCCAGTAGATGATGGAAACGCCGGCTTCCTTCATCTTGGAGATCAGCGCGGAGAAGTCCTTGTCGCCGACATTGACGCCTTCATACATGACTTCCGTCACGCCGGCCGCATTGGCAGCCTTCTTGGTTTCATCGGCAAGGCCCTGACCGTAAGGCGTCTTGTCGTGAATGATGGCGACCTTGGCGTCCTTGAAATGATCGGCCAGGTACTTGCCGGCAATGCCGCCCTGCTGGTCGTCACGGCCGCAGGTACGGAACGTGTTCCACAGGCCGCGCTCGGTAAAGACCGGGTTGGTTGCGGCGGGTGTGATTTCGAGAATGCCGTTTTCGGCGTAAACTTCAGAAGCCGGAATGGAAACGCCGGAGTTGAAGTGACCGACAACGAATTTCACGCCGTCAGCGACGAACTTGTTGGCAACCGAAATACCCTGCTTGGGGTCGGATACGTCGTCGCCCAGCACGATCTTGATCTGCTCGCCATTGATACCGCCGGCGGCATTGATGTCTTTCGCGGCCTGTTCGGCACCCTTCTGGATCTGAGCGCCGAAAGCAGCGTTCGGGCCGGTCAGCGGTGCGCCGACAGCGATCACGACATCGGCCCAGGCCGAACCGCCAAACGCGACCATGGCGGTCAGCGCAACAGCGGAAAGAAGAGACTTCTTCATTACTTTACTCCCAGTTCCTTTGGATGGGTTGATTGCAAGGACCTGTTCAGTACCCACCTTCACTGAACAGGAAACTGTTCCACTCTGACGAGCATTGTGCAGCCGGAAAAATCCGCCTGTCAATCTTTCTTCTTGTAGGAAAATGCCGATGTCCGGTCGTAAAGCCAATAGTAGTTATTGACCATCTGGCTCGTCCGGCGCGTGCGGAAACCGACGCTGGAAAAAACCAGAAGAAGAACGACGTCAAACACGTAATAGAAGCCGTTGATGAACGGCCCGTTGAACAGCGCGTGATGCAGAAACCGCATCACCACACCCAGAGCGAGCGTATAGATAACCACCCGCGTATAACCGCCCCAGCCATCGGCCACGGACTTGCCCGTGCGCCATGCCGTCCAGAAACCCAGAACAACAACCAGCGCGCGCAGAACATACCGCACGCCGTTATCCGTTTCAAAAAAAAGGCCCTGCATCTCTTTCCCCATCAGTGCCGGGCTGAAACGCCCTGACCCTGCCTTATCTGTCGTCCCGTCGTTTTCCCGCCGGGCATTTTATTGTTTGCAGCCCGCCATGGATCCTTTAGGTTTGGCCGAAAGGACGACAGGCCGCCGCTTGCAGTCTTGCGCCGCAAAATTTCCGGCGCAAGTAAAATCTTTCAGTGCCGTCCGCCTTCGAGATAGGCGGCGCGCACCTGCGGATCGGCGAGCAGTTCCCTGCCCGAACCGCTCATCGTCACCTTGCCGTTGACCATCACATAAGCGCGGTCGGAAAGCTTGAGCGCGGCAAAGGCGTTCTGCTCCACGAGGAAGACGGTCAGCCCCTCTTCCTGGTTGAGTTTCTTGATCGCCTCGAAAATGCCCTTGACGATCAAGGGTGCGAGACCGAGCGACGGCTCGTCCAGCAGCAGGAGCTTCGGCCGTGCCATCAGCGCGCGGCCGATGGAGAGCATCTGCTGCTCGCCGCCGGAAAGCGTGCCGCCGCGCTGGCTCTGGCGCTCCTTCAGGCGCGGGAACATCACAAAGATCTTTTCGACGTCTTCCTTGAAGTATTTCAGGTTATCGAGATTGGCGCCCATCTGCAGGTTTTCCAGCACCGTCATGCGCGGGAAAATCCGGCGGCCTTCGGGCGACTGGGCAATGCGCTTGCGGGCGATCAGATGGGTCGGCAGCTGGGTAATGTCCTCGCCGTCGAAGATCACCTGGCCGGCGCGCGCCTGCGGGCTGCCGCAGATGGTCATCATCAGCGTCGACTTGCCGGCGCCGTTGGCACCGATCAGACTGACGATTTCGCCCCTCTTCACTTCGACATCGACACCGGCCAGAGCCCGGATATTGCCGTAATAGGTTTCGACACCCTGGACTTTCAGAAGCGGTTCACCGGACATCAGGCCGCTCCTCCGTCGAGTTCTTCCGCAATCACGTCTTCCACTTCATCATCCTCGACACCCAGATAGGCGGCGATGACCTTCGGGTCGTTCTTCACATGGTCCGGCGTGCCGTCGGAAATCTTCTGGCCATATTCCAGAACCACCACATGGTCGGAAATCTGCATCACCACGGACATGTCGTGCTCGATGAGGAGCAGCGACGTGCCCTCGTCGCGGATGCCGCGCAGAAGCGCGTTGAGCGCCAGCGATTCCTTCGGGTTGAGGCCGGCGGCCGGCTCGTCGAGGCACAAAAGCTCCGGCCCCGTGCACATGGCGCGGGCGATTTCCAGACGGCGCTGCGCACCATAGGGAAGGTCGCCCGCCGGATCGTCGGCACGGTCGATCAGATCGGCCTTTTCCAGCCAGTATTTGGCCTTTTCGATAGAGGCATCCACCGCCCGGCGGTAAGCGGGCAGGCCGAGAAGACCGAGAATGGTGTAACCCGAGGCCTTCATCAGCGCATTGTGCTGCGCCACCAGCAGGTTTTCCAGAACCGTCAGGCCCGAAAACAGGCGGATGTTCTGGAAGGTGCGCGCCACCTTCGCCTTCTTGGTGATTTCGAAGTCCGGCAGGCGCTCGAGAAGATGCGCCTCGCCGTTCTGCTGGCGCATGGTGATCATGCCCATTGTCGGCTTGTAAAAGCCGGTGATGCAGTTGAAGACCGTGGTCTTTCCCGCACCGTTGGGGCCGATCAGCGCCGTGATCTCGCCGCGCTTCGCCTCGAAGGAGAAGTCGTTGATGGCCATCAGGCCGCCGAAGCGCATCGAGAGATGTTCGACCTTGAGGATCGTATCGCCAGTCGTATTGGGTGTCATTGTTGCCGTTCCGGAAGCCATCAACCGTGACCTTCCTTGGTAAAGCTGCCGGAGACGGCCTTGCGTTCCTTAAGGAAGGCCGTGGGTTCACGCGAGCCGACGAAGCCGCGCGGCTTGAACAGCATGACGATGACCATGGCAAGGCCGAAGAGCAGCATACGGTAAAGTTCAGGCGTGAAGTCGGGCCCGAAGACATGCTTCAGGAACTCCATTTCACGCAGAAGCTCGGTGCCGCCGACCATGACCAGCGCCGCAATGGCGATACCCGTCAGCGAGCCCATGCCGCCGAGAACGACGATGGCGAGAATGACGGCGGATTCGAGGAACACGAAGCTTTCCGGCGAAACGAAACCCTGACGCGCGGCGAAGAAGGAACCGGCAAAACCGCCGAACATCGCGCCCGTCGCAAAGGCGGTGAGCTTGGTGATGACGGTATCGATGCCGAGCGAACGGCAGGCGATCTCGTCCTCGCGCAGCGCTTCCCAGGCACGGCCGATCGGCATGCGGCGCAGGCGGATGGTCACATAGGCCGTCAGCATGCAAAGCAGCAGGATCACATAGAACAGGAAGATCTTGTAATAGGCCGACGACATCGACAGGCCAAAGGCCTTGGCGAAATTGTTCGACGCGCCGACATCGAAGGACCAGATGCCGAAGACCGAGGCCTTGGCGATGCCGGAAATGCCGAAGGTGCCCTTGGTCACATCCGTCCAGTTCAAAAGCACGAGGCGGATGATTTCACCGAAGGCGAGCGTCACGATCGCCAGATAGTCGCCGCGAAGACGAAGCACCGGGAAACCGAGGATGATGCCCCAGAAGCCCGCGAGAATGCCGGCGACCGGCAGGAGCACCCAGAAGGACAGGCCGAAATGGCTGGAGAGCAGCGCATAGGAATAGGCGCCGACCGCATAAAAGGCCACGTAACCGAGATCGAGGAGGCCGGCCAGCCCGACGACGATGTTGAGACCCCAGGCCAGCATCACATAGATCAGGATCTGGATGCCGAAATTGTCGACGAATTTCAGCGAACCCTGAAAGCCGAACAATTGCACGGCGATAACGGGATAAAGCAGCAGCAGGACCAGCGCCAGCTTCAGGAAGTGCTTGTGGAAAAAGCCCTTTTCCTCGGAAATCTCCAGCACGCCGCTCTTGGCCTTGGCCAGCTTGCGACGATCGAGCGACGGCTTGATGAAGCCGACGACGAGGAAACGGCCGACAGCGGCAATGCCGACGAAGACCGCCAGAAGCCCCCAGCGGGTGCCCCAGATCAGCTGGTTGTTGATATCCTGATAGGTGACGATGCCGACATAAAGAATGAACATGCCGAACGAGATGAGGCCCGCAATCAGGCCCTCCTTCACAGCCGCCGCCATCAGGCTCGGGCTGGAAGCAGCGTTGTCGGAAGCGATATTGGTCATGGGATCACACCTTCTCGACTTCCGGACGACCGAGAATACCGGTCGGCTTGAAGATCAGCACGAAAGCCAGGATGCCGAATGCCGCGACATCCTTGTAGGCGATGGAGAAATAGGCCGACCACAGCGATTCGATGAGGCCGATCAGCAGACCGCCGAGAACAGCACCCGGAAGTGAGCCGATGCCGCCGAGAACGGCCGCCGTAAACGCCTTGACGCCGGGAATGAAGCCATCGCTGAAAGAGGCAACGCCGTAATACATGAGATACATGGTGCCCGCGACAGCGGCGAGCGCCGCACCCATGATGAAGGTGATGGAGATCGTCTTGTCGACATCGACGCCAAGCAGTGCCGCCATCTTGCGATCCTGTTCAGTGGCGCGCTGCGCCCGGCCGAGCGGGGTCTTGTTGACGATATACCAGAAGGCGAAGAGCAGCACCGAGGTAACGACCATGATGATCAGCTGCTTCAGCGATACGGTAATGGCGCCGAAATGATAGCTTTCCGTCACCATCGACGGGATCGGCTTGTTGCGCGGACCCTGCGTCACCTGAATGAAGTTGGACAGCGCGATCGACATGCCGATGGCCGTGATCAGCGGTGCAAGACGGAAGGAGCCTCTGAGCGGGCGATAGGCGACGCGTTCGATCACCCAGTTCCACAGACCGGTCATCAGCATGGCGACGACCATCATCAGAAGCAGAAGAAGCGCCACCGGAATGCCGGCGACAAAGGATGTCACGATCAGGAAAACGATCAGCGCGGCGAAGCCGCCGAGCATGAAAATATCGCCATGGGCGAAGTTGATCATGCCGATGATGCCGTAAACCATCGTATAGCCGATAGCGATGAGGCCGTAGATCGATCCAAGAGTCAGCCCGTTGATGAGCTGCTGGATAAAATACTCCATGTCTTTCCCCCGGGCACGACCTCGAATGGGCCACGCCTCGTTATGTTAATTATAGGGGCGCCCTTGCAGGCAGACCCCCACCCTCAAAATGCATATCGTGTTCGTTAAAAATGTGAAGTCAAAAACGGGCGATCCTGCACAAAATTTGGAATTTCCACATGGACTGCCGCTTTCCCGGTCAAAAGAGCCATGATTTTGGCAGGAAGTGCTGAAAAAATGACGGCCGGATGCTTATTTCAGCATTGTCCGACGCCATTATTTGACGGGCAGCGGGCAAAGGAGTAGCGAAGATCGGAACGGCGATATCCCGCAGACGGGATCAATTGGCAAAGAGATGATCGACATATTGACGAAAGCGGCGCTGGACGCCGGGCAGGCCATCATGGCGGTTCACCGTGCCGGCCCGCATGTGTCGTATAAGGACGACTGTTCGCCGGTGACCGAGGCCGATCAGCGCGCCGAGGCGATCATTCTTGCGGCGCTGGCCGCCCATTTTCCCGATATCCCCGTGGTTGCCGAAGAGGCGGTATCGAGCGGCATCCTGCCGGAAACCGGTACGGAATTCTTTCTCGTCGATCCGCTGGATGGCACCAAGGAATTCATTTCCGGCAAGGACGATTTCACCGTCAACATCGCGCTCATCCGCAACGGCGTTCCGGTGGCCGGCGTGGTTTACGCTCCCTGCCGCGGGCAGGCTTGGACGGGCGAGGATAATGCCGCCGAAAAGCTCGCCATTTCCGGCGAAGGCGCCATCCTGTCGCGCCACCCCATCCGCGCGCGCCAGCGCGGCGCCTCCCCCGTGGCGCTGATCAGCCGCTCGCATTGCACGGCGAAAACGGAAGCCTTCGTGGCCGAACATGGGCTGAAGGACTGCATCTCCGTCGGCTCTTCGCTGAAATTCTGCATGCTGGCGGAGGGCGCAGCCGATATCTACCCCCGCTTCAGCCGCACCATGATGTGGGACACGGCCGCCGGCGACGCCGTGCTGCGCGCTGCCGGCGGCAGGACGCTCGATTGCGAGGGCAGGCCGCTTGCATATGCGGTGAGGGGCGATGGCGAGGACGCGCTGGCCAATCCGGATTTCATTGCCGAAGGGGCGATGGCAGTGGAACACGCGGGGTAACAGGCGCTCGGCGTTTGCTGCGGCCATTGGTGAGCTTCGGCGTATGCCGCTTCACCCCCCTCTGCCCTGCCGGGCATCTCCCCCTCAAGGGGGGAGATCGATCTGCGGTGAGGTCTCGCCCATCTCAACGTTTGCGAATGAAGTGGCGGTAGCGCTTCCTGCCGATCTCCCCCCTTGAGGGGGAGATGTCCGGCAGGACAGAGGGGGGTGAAGCCACACCCGCCAAGGTCCACCAAAAAATAATCCCATCCCCACTCATCCCCACCCCACGCCACTGCCCCACAATGCCCCGCAACGAAACACCGCAGCGCGGAAGGCAAATCATGACGGAACAGACGGCGAGACTTCGGCTTCCCTATATCCTCCCCTCGCAGGCACAGAAACACGTCACCCATAACGAAGCCCTGCAAAGGCTGGATGCGATCGTGCAACTGGTCATCCAGGCCATCATCACCACACCGCCCGATAACGCTAAGGAAGGGGATTGTTTCCTCCTCTCCGCCGATGCTGCGGGCGACTGGGCCGGCAAGGGCGGCAGGCTCGCCTTCCGGCAGGATGGCGCCTGGCTCTTGATCGCGCCGCAGCCCGGCTGGACGGCATGGTTTGCGGCCGAGAGCAGATACCGCATCCTGCGCGACGGCAACTGGCGCGACATGCCGCTGCCAGCCGCCGGCCGGCTGGAAAGGCTGGGCATCGGCACCGAGGCCGACGCCGCCAACCGGCTGGCGCTCACTTCCCCCGCCAGCCTCTTCAGCCACGCCGAAGAAGGCGGCAGCCACCGCATGACGATCAACAAGGCGGGCAAGGGCGATACCGCCTCGCTGCTGTTCCAGTCCGGCTGGAGCGGCCGGGCGGAAATGGGCCTTGCCGGCACCGACGGGTTTTCGATCAAGACCAGCAAGGATGGTGCCTCATGGTACACCGCACTTCTGTGCAGCGGCGACGGCCGGGTCTCGATGCCGAACCGCCCGCTCGCCGTTGCCGGCCTGCCGGCGGGCACGACGAAACCCGCCAATGGCGCGGCGGCAGGTTTTTCCGTGCTCTCCATCGCCGAGGGCGGCTTTGCGCTCGGCGATGCGGTGAGCGGCGGCGGGCGTGAACTCGTGGTGCCGGCAAAGGGCCCTTATCTGGCGGCCCTGACGCTCGCCGTGGTCTCCTCTTCCGGCCACCGGGTGACGCTTTTCATCAATGGCGCGGCGGCCAGCTTCGGCATCGCTGGCAATGCATCGACATCAGGCACATCGCAGTCGGCAACCTCCATCCTTTCCCTCGATGCCGGCGACCGCCTGCGGCTGCAGCATGAGGGAACGGCGGAATTTACCCAGGGCAGCGGGAAAACGTGCCTTTCGCTTGCGGCACTCTGACGGAAACAACCGGTGAGAGAGAAAAATTGCGATTTTTGGAAAAATTTTTTCCCGGCAAAATAAGGCGACTCGAACAAATCAGGCGAAACCGTTCAAATTCTTAATAAATTGTCACGAGCTGCTTAGGCAATTTTTAAAGGTACCGGGATAGAGTTCCCGTCATATGGTCTTGAGTTTGTATAGAGTGTCCAATGACCGAAATGATACGCCCACGAGTTAAATATGTCATCGGCCCCGATGGCAGCCCTCTGACGATTGCGGATCTTCCGCCTGCCAATACCCGTCGCTGGGTCATTCGCAGAAAGGCGGAGGTGGTTGCAGCGGTACGCGGTGGACTGTTGAGCCTCGAGGAAGCCTGCGAGCGTTATACGCTCACCGTCGAAGAATTCCTGTCCTGGCAGTCCTCGATTGCCGATCATGGCCTTGCCGGCCTGCGCACCACGCGCATTCAGCAATATCGCCACTAAAACAGTGCGCTGGCGCAAAAACGCGCCCAGACCGAGTTTCCAGAACGCCCCGCCGGATTATCGACGGGGTTTTCGGTTTGATTTCGGATTTCCCCCTGAGAACTGCCCCACAAAGCCGGCGATTGTCGCCGGTTTGTGTCCGCTGCGTTCGCTATCCCGCTGTTTCAATTCGGATGCAAGCCGTTACAGTGGCGACAACGAACAGCAATGCGGAAGGCGCTCATCATGGACATCAAGACAACCGAAACCGGATCGCACGGCGAGTATTCGGCGACCATCGACGGCCACAAGGCGGAGATGACCTATTCGCGCACCTCCCCTTCCCTCATCATCATCGATCATACCGGCGTGCCCGATGCGCTGCGCGGCAAAGGCGTCGGCCAGGCGCTCGCCGCCCATGCGATCGATGAAGCCCGCAGGGGCGGCTGGAAAATCATTCCGCTCTGCCCGTTCTTCAAGGCCCAGACATTGCGCCATGCCGAATGGGCGGATGTGATCCAGGGGTGAGGGCGCTTTACCTTCTGTCTGAGGGCAGAATAATTGCAAGCGTCGCGGCATGTTTCTTCTCCCCGCCGGGGAGAAGGTGGCCCGAAGGGTCGGATGAGGGGGCAACGTTGGCGATAAATCGAGAACTTGCCCCCTCATCCCGCTGCCGCGACCTTCTCCCCGGCGGGGAGAAGAAACAAGCGGCTTACGCTTAATCCCTCACAACCGTGCCAAAAATCGCGGTATTCATACAAAAGAGCGTCGATCCGCCGCGTCACGCCACCTTCAATGGCGGCGTCCCGGCATGCATGCTCCGGCGGACTTCTTCACGGAATTCAAGCGTATCCTTTGCGCCGTGCACGGCCACGGCGTGCTGCACGGCCGCTTCCATAAGCTCCTCCGGAGAATCGGCGGAGATGGCGACGGTGCATCTGCTGTCACTGGGGAATTCGCGGCAATCGATATATTGGCGGGCCATTTTTTCCTCCCTGCAAGTGCCGCCCGCACCCGCACGGGGCGCGTGCGCGTAAAAGCCTCCGGCTCACGGTCGGAACCCCCGTAAAATACCCCTTTCCCCACCTCCCGACAATCGAAATCAGGCCTGACCGTCCCGGCGGGAAACACCGGCGACGCGGCAAAACAAAAGGCCGCCCTTAAGGAGCGGCCTTTCGAAAAAATGCATGGCGTCCCGTCATTGAAAGCCGCCTCCTGATCCACCGGCAGCCGTCAATGAGGACGATCTTCGTAATTTCCTGCGCCTATAGGTCAGGCGCGGGCGCGGATGGCTCCGTCGCGGTTTTCCAGTGCGGCGGCCTTTTCATATTCGGCCTGCACTTCTTCCAGCGAAGCTTCGGCCGCTTCCTGCTGGGCCTTCAGCTCACGGATCGAGACCTGAAGATTATCCGCCCGCTGGCGCGCGGCCTTGGCGAAGGTCGGATAGGCGAAATGCGTCGGATCGGTAATGCCCGACTTGCTCTCTTCAAGAGATATCTGATGCACCAGTTCCTTTGCCATCCGCTCGAACTCGGACATCATCTGCTGCAGCTGGTTAAGCTGCCGGCGTTTTTCATTGACCTGAAATTCCTTCAGGCGAACCAGGCTGTCACGCGACTTCATACGCAATACTCCATGGATAGCGAGACCCGGATCAAAAAGGCACTATGCCACCCTGATCGGCCCGTTTAACCCGCCCGTTTTTCCGTAAGGGTTGACCCCTGTCCCGGAATGATTCCCAAAAGTTACCCGACGTTAATAAAAAACCGCCGTCGTTAACCTTTCGTTTACGGGCATCGTTAATGATAACGACGATCATTTAAGGGTCGGTAAATGCCAGGTCCAAAAAAATGGACCCGACGATGTAAGAGTCGATTGAATCACTTAACGGGATTTCCTCACGTTAAGCTTCAATTTTGGCGATGGTGGATTCACGTGCAAAAACAGCGAAATGCCTACTTTGCTTAATAAATTCGATACACCTTGCCAAAGGCAATTAGAATTTGTTAACCATTTGGTGGCAGCCTGCAAATCAGGCAACGTCTGGATCCGCATCGCGCGAGGCAATGATTTACCGGTTCGCGGGCGGCAAAGGGGATAATTATGCGGGTTCTACTTATTGAAGACGACAGCGCGACAGCGCAGAGCATTGAACTGATGCTCAAGTCGGAGAGCTTTAACGTCTACACGACCGACCTCGGTGAGGAAGGCGTGGACCTCGGCAAGCTCTATGATTACGACATTATTCTTCTCGACCTCAACCTGCCCGACATGTCGGGTTACGAGGTTCTGAGAACGCTTCGCCTCTCCAAGGTCAAGACGCCGATCCTCATCCTGTCCGGCATGGCCGGCATCGAGGACAAGGTTCGCGGCCTGGGCTTCGGCGCAGACGATTACATGACGAAGCCGTTCCACAAGGACGAGCTTGTTGCCCGCATTCACGCCATCGTCCGCCGTTCCAAGGGCCATGCACAGTCGGTCATCGCGACCGGCGAGCTGATCGTCAATCTCGATGCCAAGACGGTTGAAGTGGGCGGCCAGCGCGTTCACCTGACCGGCAAGGAATATCAGATGCTCGAGCTGCTTTCGCTGCGCAAGGGCACGACGCTGACCAAGGAAATGTTCCTGAACCACCTCTATGGCGGCATGGACGAGCCGGAACTGAAGATCATCGACGTCTTCATCTGCAAGCTGCGCAAGAAGCTCGCAAACGCCGCCGGCGGCGCAAACTACATCGAAACCGTCTGGGGCCGCGGCTATGTTCTGCGCGAGCCGGATGGCGCGACGGAATTCCTCGAAACCGCCTGATCCATTCCGGAACAGGACAGTTTTTTAAAAGACCCGCTGGAAACGGCGGGTTTTTTGTTGCGATTTGAAGGTCGCAGGTAACGGTGTCATTGGCATATCACGACACACGATCATATTCCGGCGCATGGATACTCCCTCATTCCTGTGCTTGTCACAGGAATCCAGCCAGCCCAAGTCCTTGGGCTGAAAGGACTCTCCCGCCGCGCAGACGCGCGTCGACTGGATTCCTGTGACAAGCACAGGAATGAGGGGGAGAAAACCCTGGCCACGCATCGCCAAAGGACGACGGCAGATGAACCACCCCATCCCCACCCTCAGGACCGAACGCCTGACGCTGCGCCCGCTGGCGATGACGGACTTTCCCGCCTATCGGGATTTCATGACGTCACTGCGCTCCATCGGTGTCGGCGGGCCTTACGACCTGCCCTCGACATGGGGCGTGTTCTGCCACGATCAGGCTAACTGGTACTTTTTCGGCCATGGCGCACTGATGATCGAGCTTGGCGAAACGGGACAATGCGTCGGCCAGGTCGGCATCAATCACGGCCCGCTGTTTCCGGAAAAGGAACTGGGCTGGCTGCTTTACGAAGGCCATGAAGGGCGCGGTTATGCGGCGGAAGCCGCCTCGGCGCTGCGCAACTGGGCCTTCAAGACCCTGAACCTGCCCACGCTTGTCAGCTACGTCTCGCCGCAGAACCGCAAATCCGCGGCCGTCGCCGAACGAATCGGCGGCAGGCTCGACCCGGCAGCCCCCCGTTCCGATCCCGAAGACCTCGTTTATCGGCACCATCCGGTAAGCGCCGTTTGAAAAAAGGGACGCCTCAGGACTATCCCAGTCGTGAGGCGTCCGGAAACCCGACCTAGCGCATTTCCGCTTTCAGAAAGCCGAGAATTGCCTCCGCGATCTGCGCATGGATGGCCGCGCGGTCCCTGCCGCCGCCATCCCGGCAGACGAAACCTTCGCCCGGTGAAAGCTCCTCCACGATCTTTTCGCCGTTCGGCCTGCAAATCTGCATGAAGCTGAAATGGCTGGCATCCGGTATGTCCCGATAAACAGTCGTCGCCTTTGGCAGATGCCGGGCGATATAGTCGGAATCGGCTTTGATGGCGGCGATCTCCGGTGTTTCCACACCTGCGGCCAGAACCAGAACCGGCACGCCGACGGCTTGCAGCGTCTCCGGCAGGAAACCGGCGGCCGGCCCGAGATCGAGCGCGATGGCGGCGCGGATGCGGGTATCCTTCAAATCCATCGAAAGCCGCGGATCGGCCCTGCCGTCACCGACTACCCCGACTTTGGTGAGCAGCCGCGGAGCCTTGCATTGCGGCGGGCGCTTCTCCCCGCGGCAATCCTTCAGGGCAAGATCGGCGCTGTATCGCGCGCCAACCAGCTCCATTGCGGTCCAGCCGCCGAGGGAATGGCCGATTACGGCGATGCGCGTCGCGTCGATCCTGCCGGCGAATCGGTCATCGCCGAGCAATGCGGTCAGCGTTCTGCTGATGTCGCGCGGCCTTTCCCACAGTGGAACGATCTCGGTCGCATTTTCTTCGGTGAACGATTCGCCGCCGTGATCCGGGGCGGCTACGACATAACCTTCCCGAACAAGCTCACCGGCAATCCAGTTCAGATTGCGCCAGCTTCCGCCGAAACCGTGCGACAGCAATATGAGAGGGCGTGAGCCGTCAAGAAGGGAAGCGCCCGGTTGAACCTCAAGGCCGTAAAAGGCGGCATTTTCGCCGACGATCTCGCTTTTGCCCGACGGCGCGGCCGGGTACCACAATGAAACGGCTAGCCTTCTCGAACCGGCCTCATCCGGCAATTCGATCTGTTTAAAGCCGATGCCGCTTTCGGCCGCTGAAGAGTGGACAGTGGAAAAAATGACGATGACCGCCGCAAGAAGATAGCGCATGGGATGCTCCGGAGTTGATATGGACCAACTCCTGGTTCAATCCGCCGCCCGCCGAGACCTCAAACAGGTTTCAGGTCGTCCTGAAACGCGATTGGAGACAGCAACACCGTGTGCTTGAGAAAGCCGCGTTCAGAAATGCTCTAGATATCAACGATCCGCTCGAAAAGCCGAACGGGACTGTCGCGGAACGTCGTATCGCGAAATGGCCGGAAACCGAATCGGGCGGCTATGGCCAGCGACGGGCTGTTGAGCGGATTGATCATGCAGACGGTCCGCTGCGAAATCCCGCGACCATCGAACCATCGCAGCGCCGCCTCCACCGCTTCTGTCGCGACACCCTTGCCCACAAGCGCCCCGTCGATTTTCCACATCGCCTCGGGCACGCCGTCGAAATCCTCACGGTTGCCACGGCGCATATGGGCAAAGCCCACCTCGCCCACGATGCGCCCCGTGGCAAGCTCTTCCACCACAAAGGGGCCGAAGCCGAACGCGGACCAATGGCCCAGAAAACGCAAAAGCCGGGCGAAGGCGAGTTCCGGGTCCAGCGGCGCAATCGATACGACCCCTTCGATCTGCGGAACATCCGCGCCCCAGAAGGCGCGATAAAGCGCTTCATCCGCGATGGCATGCGGCCGCAGGACAAGGCGAGCGGTTGTCAGACGTGTCATGAACATGCTCCCCAAACGAAAAAGGCTGGCGCGTCGGCAGACGCGGTCCCGGCCCTTTCACAAATTCAGATCGGCGATTGAACGGTCACTCGGTAACCGTCTTGGCGGTAAACACGATGCGGTCGTCATGCACCTTGTATTCCACCGCCATATTGGCCTCCTCGGCCAGAAGCAGCGTGTAATAGGGCTGAACGGAATGGGCGTCGACCGCCTCTTCCAGCCTGCCCTCGTAAATTTCCACGAACTTGGCCGGCACGCGCATCATCCGGCCCTTGACGGTGATTTCGAACCTGGCGTCGCCGTCGGGGCTTTCCAGCAGCACATCCACATTGCCGCCGCGCGGAATGGCGCCATAAGCCACGAGGAAGAGATTGAGCAGAAGTTTGACACGATTCTTCGCAACGATGGCGCGCGGGCCGTTCCAGCTCACCTCCGCCTTCTTTTCGGCAGCGGCGAAATCCTGGGCGGCTTTTTCGGCCTCGCCGGTGTCGATGGACGCGCCGGCGGAGCCGGAAGCGCCGAAGGCAAGGCGGGCGAACTTCAGCCGCACGGATGCGTTAAGGGCTGACGTGCGGATGAGATCGAGCGCATCGTCATCCGTGCCGCCCTCGTCCAGAAGTTCGAGGCCGTTATTGATGGCGCCGACAGGAGAAATCACATCATGGCACACACGGCTGCACAGAAGAGCCGCCAGATCGGGACCGGACAGCGTGATATTGAGTTTGCTGGTCATAAAATTCTCTCCTGCGCAAGGGAGGCGCGGACGGTGTGGAAATTGTTAAGCCATAATGACACCATATTTGGTAAACCGATTGTTAATAGGATGGTTTCAAAATGCCAAATGCCTTAACAGGCCACACTGGAGCCCCGTGTATCCGCAAGGATGCGCGAAACATGCTGTAGAACTTTGACTCTGGGCATCGGCCCTTTCGAAAACCGATTCGGATTTTCGAACCGATGCGCTAACGAAACAGACGGACGGACATGACGATGCGCCTTACGAAAACCCGCACCATTGCACGCCTCGGACTGGGAAAGATTGTCGCGCTCCTTGCGAGCCTCCTGATATGGGTCGCACCGGCCGCGGCCCAGAACAGCGATCAATATTCTTTCCAGGAAGTCGTGGATGCAGGCCACGGATTCTTCGGTGAAACCACCGGCGGCCTTGCCAAGGTGGTGGAGCGCGCCTTCCAGCAATACGGTCTTCCAAACGGTTACATTCTGGGCCAGGAAGGCTCCGGCGCCTTCGTCGCGGGGCTCACCTATGGCGAAGGCACGCTTTACACCAAGAATGCCGGCCAGCACCCCGTCTTCTGGCAGGGCCCCTCCCTTGGCCTCGATTATGGCGGCCAGGGTACCCGCGCCATGATGCTGGTCTACAACCTGCCCTCCGTCGATGCGCTTTACCGCCGTTACGGCGGTGTGAGCGGCTCCGCCTTCATCGTTGCCGGCGTCGGCATGACCTATCTGAAGAGCAGCGACGTAACGCTTGCCCCCATCCGCACCGGCATCGGCGCGCGCCTCGGCATCAATGTCGGTTACCTGAAACTCACCCAGCAGCCGACCTGGAACCCCTTCTGATAAGACGGGACGGTGCGGCATCTTTCTTCTCCCCGCCGGGGAGAAGGTGGCCCGAAGGGTCGGATGAGGGGGCACCGTTGCCGTATCTCACCACCCTTGCCCCCTCATCCCGCTGCCGCGGACTTCTCCCCCTCGGGGAGAAGAAACAAGTGGCGCCGACACCGCCTGTGCAATTGCCGGGAGCCCCCTCCCCACGGTTGCAATAATAGCGTAACGTGCTTTCGCGCCCCTCTTTCCGAATGCGCGCGTATCTGAGTTTCGGAGACTGTCCCGCGTGATCGAATATGCCATTCTCTTCGGATTGGGTTTTCTCACCGCAACCCTGCTGGCCCTGTTGATCGCACCCGCGATCCACCGCCGCATCGTCGCCTATACGGAAAACCGCATACGCGCGACAATGCCCATCAGCCCGCAGGAAGTGCGCGCCCAGAAGGACATGGCGCGTGCGCTCTACGCCGCCGAAAACGCCAAGGTCCGCCAGGAACTGGATACGGAACGGGAAAAGAACACCTCGCTGCGTCTCGCGAACGAAGCCGCTTCCAGCGATGCGTATCGCCTTGGCGAGCAGAACCGCAGCTTCTCCCTGAAAATCGAGGAACTGACGCTGGAAATCGGCGAATTGCGCGCGGCCCTCGATGCCGCCGAAGAACACGCCGGCATCATACAGGCGAACCTCGCACAGCAGGAGCAGGCCGCCAACGAGCGCGCCAGCCAGATGTCCGATCTCACCGCCCACCTCACCAATCTGACGCGCGAGCTGGACGATTCGAAAATCCTCGCCGCCACCCGCGATCTGGAAGCCGAGCAGGCCAAGCAGAGCGCCACGCGTTTCCGCAAGGAAGGCGAGACCGCGACCCGCGAATTGCAGGATGTGGCAGCCCGCAACAAGGAAGCGATGACGGCGGTTGCGCGCGAAAGCCGCAAGGTCACCCGGCTCGAGGAACAGGTCGCTACGCTCATGGCGAAAAATGCCGATCTCGACACGATGCTGACGCTGCGCAACCAGGAAGTCGCCCGCCTCAAGGAACAGCTTGCCGCAACCGGCGGCCGCGCCAACGACATGATTATCCGCCTGCCGAACCCGGCCGTGCCGGTCGAGAAAACGGTTAGCCCATCGCAACCGGCGGCCCCTGCCCCCGCCGCCGCGCTTGAAACCGCACCCGCCGCCGAAGAAGAGGCGGCACCGGCGATGGCCGCAGAAGCAGCTCCCCCGGTCGTGACGGAGCCAGCGGTGTCGCAAGGTCTGGAGCAGGAAATCGAGGATATCCGCAATCAGGGCACCGCGCTCACCGAACGCCTGCTGAACGTGCGCGGCACCGGCAATGACGAACCCATCCGCCGCGAAATCGCAAGGATCGCCGCCGAGATGATCGCGCTCACCGCCGCACAGGAGGGCGAAAAATCGCCCATTCCGGGGCTGCTGGCCAAGGCCTCCGGTTCATCTGGGCGGGAGAGCCTTGCGAAGCGGGCGAAGGTGGTGATGGAGAAGCGGGAACATTAGGTCTTCGGTAGGTGTGGTTGTACGCCGCGTTGAGTGTGCGGCTTACCCCCCTCTGCCCTGCCGGGCATCTCCCCCTCAAGGGGGGAGATCAGCTGGGAGCTAACGCTCGCTCATTCGCAACGTTAGAGATGGGCTGAAGAGTGCCGCATATAGATCTCCCCCCTTGAGGGGGAGATGCCCGGCAGGGCAGAGGGGGGTAAGCCACATACGCCGAAGCGATAAAGTGGCACTGATCTAAACCCGCCCCACAACCCCCGCCATCTGATAAAGCGCCAGCCCCGAAGCCGTCCCCGCATTCAAGCTGTCCAACTGCGGCGACTGCGCAATCCGCGCTGTATGAAACCGCGACAGCACCGATTGCGGCAACCCCTCACCCTCCGTACCGATGACCAGCGCCATTCGTTCGGATCGGGGAATATCGCGTATCTCCGTCTCACCACCCGGCGAAAGGCTCCAGATCGCAAACCCGGCCTCGGAAAGCCGCTCCAGCATCGCCACCGCCCCGCCGCCGCGATGCCAGGGAACCGAAAGCACCGAGCCGACGGAAACGCGCAGCGCCTTGCGATAAAGCGGATCGCAGCACGTTTCGTCCAGCAGCACCGCATCGGCATAAAAGGCCGCCGCGTTGCGGAACATCGCACCGAGATTATCGTGATTGGAAATACCGCAGCCAACGAGCACCAGAGACGACGCAGGAAGTGCTGCCGTCATCTGCTCAAGCCCATCATCGCGTATCCGCCGCCCGAGCGCCAGAATGCCGCGATGCAGGTGGAACCCGACAATGCCATCCAGCACCGGCGCTTCGGCCACATAAACAGGAACATCGACCGGGAAATCGGCAAGGATATCCGCGACGCCGGAAAGCCGGTTTCTGAGGATGAGGATGCTCTCGGCCGCAAAGGCGCCGCCCGCTTTATGGGCGGCGGCCAGCATGCGCAGCACCACCGTTCCTTCGGCAATGAAACGGCCCTGACGCCCGGTCAGGTCGCGCTCGCGAATATCGCGAAAGGCGGCAATGCGCGGATCGGCCGGGTCGTCGACCGGGATCAGCGCCCGCCCCTCCAGCAGCTTATCGGCCTCACTGGCCATCGACCGTCACATCGGCGAGGAACCGGCCGGCCGCGACGTTGAAGACCAGCGCCTTGCGGGTGCCATTGGCGAGCCGCCCGTAAAACAGCATGTCGCCGCCGGAATAGCTGACATTATCGATGACGAAGCCCTGCGGCAGGCTGGCGGTGACGGCCCTCGGGCCATTACCGGTGGGAACGGCAAGGTTCGGCGCTTCCGTCTGCGTCTGAACGGCCTTCGACGGCCCCATCGCCTTGTAGACAACCGCACCGAAGACGGCCATAAGGCTGATAAACATCACGGAGCCCGACACGATCTGCAAACGGATCATCTTGCGGCGAACTTTTTCCATGGCCGGATCAAGCGGCTTGTCTTCCTGTTCGTCTTGCTCGATCTGCGTCATCGGGTTCCCTGAAATGCTGATGGATCGGAAAAATAAGAATGAACGACCCCTTTAAACAAGGCGGAGACGCAAGGAAAGTCCTGATTGCCGGGGAAGACGCCGAAGGCCGCCTCGATTCCTGGCTGGCAGGCGAAGTGGGCGGCGACTTCTCCCGCAGCCGCTTGAAAGCGCTGATCGAACAGGGCGAAGTTTCCCTCAACGGTAATCCGGTGACCGAACCCAAAAAGAAAGTGCATCCCGGCGACCGTATCGAGATCGTCATGCCAGAGCCGGAAGACCCGGAACCCAAGGGCGAGGATATTCCGCTCGACGTGGAATATGAGGATGAAGACCTGATCGTGCTCATCAAGCCCGCCGGTCTCGTCGTGCATCCGGGCGCCGGCAACTGGACCGGCACGCTGGTCAACGCCCTCATCCACCATTGCGGCGACAGCCTCTCCGGCATTGGCGGCGTCAGGCGGCCGGGCATCGTGCACCGGCTGGACAAGGAAACCTCCGGCGTCATGGTCGTGGCGAAGAACGACAATGCCCACCGCCATCTCGCCGCGCAATTTGCCGACCATGGCCGCACCGGCCCGCTGGAACGCGCCTACAAGGCCGTTGTCTGGGGCCGCCCGCGCACCCTGCGCGGCACCATCGACGCAGCACTGGGCCGCAGCGCCGACCGCACCAAACGCGCCGTCAAGCACGAGGATTCGGACGATGCCCGCGAGGCGATCACCCATTACGAGGTGATGGAGCGTTACCATGAACGGCCGGATGCCACCTGCCTCGCCTCCATGGTGGAATGCCGGCTGGAAACCGGCCGCACCCACCAGATCCGCGTTCACATGGCCCATATCGGCCATCCGCTGATCGGCGATCCCGAATATGGCGCAGCCTTCCGCACCAAGGCGAACCTTCTCGAAGAACCGGCAAAAAGCACCGTCCGCGGCTTTCCGCGCCAGGCCCTGCATGCCTATCTGCTCGCTTTCGAACATCCGCGCACCGGCGAGGTGATGGAATTCGAAACCGACCTGCCGGATGACATGGAAGCGCTGACCGCCGCATTGCGTGGCTGAAAACCTGCATGGCGCCGTCAAAAAAACTGCGCCATGCATTTTACCGGAAGCCCCGGATAATAAAAAAAGATTAGCGGATAGCGATATTCCGCAGTCGGTCCTTTTTATAGACCGCCCCAATTTCGCTTCAATCGTCACACCTCCTCGGCCCCGCAAGGCCTGAAATCGCCGCTATCGAACCGTGCCGATTTCAAGCCTGCCAAACAAAACCGCAGGGACGCCATTCGTTCGATCCGCCCCCGAACGGAACCGGCATGGTGACGGGATCTATCGCATGAATATCGAAGACCGCCGGTTTATCTTTCAGGAGTTGCGCAGCGTCGAAGGCTATATCGACCCGCCCGATGCGCTCGTCTTCAAGGCGCTGTTGCAGGCCCAGACGAAAAGCGGCCTCCATGGCGGCATGGCGGAAATCGGTGTCTATTACGGCCGCTCCTATTTCCTGCTGCGCAAATTCGCCGGGAGGCAGGAAAAGGTGCTGGGCGTCGATCTCTTCGATCTCGATCCGCCCGAAGATGGCAGCCTCGACCAATATGAGCGCCTGATGGAAAACGGTCGCCGGCTGGGTTTCGCCATGGATGAGGACCTGATCATCAGGGGCGACAGCACGCAGCTGGCACCCGCCGACATTACCTCACGCATCGGCCCCGCCCGCTTCTTCAGCATCGATGGCGGCCACAACCTGCACCACGTGCTGGCCGATGCGAAACTGGCAATGGAAGTGATCGCGCCGCATGGCGTCATCGTCTTCGACGACACTTTCAATCCCGCATGGCCGGAAGTGACGGTGGGCGTCGCCGATTTCCTGCGCACCCATGGCCACAGCCTGGTTTGCTTCGGCATGACGAAATACAAAACCTATGTCTGCCGCCGGGAATTTCACGCAACCTACGCGAACGCGATTGCCGCCGATCCTGATCTGCAGGCGCTTGCCCATGTGGAAACGCAGTTCCTTGGCTCCAAGGTTGTGCGCCTGCACAATCCCATGCGCCGGCGGGTAATGTATGAGCTGATGGTGCGCTCCGGCCTTGGCGGTTTTTCGGAACGAATCTACCGTTCGAAAGTTAAACAGGTCAAAGAAGGTGTCACTGGAACATAACGCATGTGTGAACGCAGCGTTCGCTTGAAACGCGGCGCGCGCGTACATATCTGTCAGATGGGTTCGTGCGGGGTCGGTAACGACCCGCAGCTTACGGTGTGCCTGCGGCGGGTTGATCGCCGATCAAAGAGGGTGCCGTTCCAGACCATAGATAAGGGGGTGCTTTATGGCCCGCAATAGTTTGCCTACGATTACAGCCGGCGAAGCCGGTCTCAATAGATATCTCGACGAAATCCGTAAATTTCCGATGCTGGAACCGCAGGAAGAATACATGCTTGGCAAGCGTTATGCCGAGCATGGCGACCGCGACGCCGCGCATAAACTCGTCACCAGCCATCTGCGTCTCGTCGCCAAGATCGCCATGGGTTACCGCGGTTACGGCCTGCCAATCGGCGAAGTCGTCTCCGAAGGCAATGTCGGCCTGATGCAGGCGGTGAAGAAGTTCGATCCGGAGCGCGGTTTCCGTCTGGCCACCTACGCCATGTGGTGGATCAAGGCCTCGATCCAGGAATATATCCTGCGCTCCTGGTCGCTGGTGAAGATGGGCACGACCGCCAACCAGAAGCGTCTGTTCTTCAACCTGCGCCGGCTGAAGGGCCGCATCCAGGCAATCGACGATGGCGATCTGAAGCCGGAGCACGTCAAGGAAATCGCGACGAAGCTTCAGGTGTCGGAAGAAGAAGTCATCTCGATGAACCGCCGCCTGCACGGCGACGCCTCGCTGAATGCGCCGATCAAGGCCTCCGAAGGCGAGTCCGGCCAATGGCAGGACTGGCTGGTGGACGACCATGACAGCCAGGAAGACGTGCTGATCGAACAGGACGAGCTGGAAACCCGCCGCCGCATGCTGGCGAAAGCCATGGGCGTGCTGAACGACCGCGAACGCCGCATCTTCGAAGCCCGCCGGCTTGCCGAAGACCCGGTGACGCTGGAGGAACTCTCTTCCGAGTTCGACATCAGCCGCGAACGCGTGCGCCAGATCGAGGTTCGCGCCTTCGAGAAGGTGCAGGAAGCGGTGCAGAAGGAAGCGCTGGAAGCTGCGCGCGCCTTGCGCGTGGTGGATGCCTAAGGCAACACGCGCCTGACGCCAATGCGCTGACCATGAATCATCCTCGGCCTTCGGCCGGGGATTTTTTGTTGGTAAAAGGCGGGCGATGGCAAATGGCCTGTCTCTGAGACCCGTGATTGTTCTGGAGGAAAAGCAGTAGGGAAAATATCCGCGCTTCGGAGTATGCCGTTTACCCCCCTCTGCCCTGCCAGGCATCTCCCCTATAAGGAGGGAGATTGGCAAGACGCTCTACCGCCGCTTCATCCTTGACCGTTGAGTTGGCCGCGACCTCGCGGCATATCGATCTCCCCACCTGTGGGGGAGATGCCCGGCAGGGCAGAGGGGGGTAAGCCACACCCACCAGCACCAACTAACCCACCCATCACCCGCCAACGCAAAAACGCCGCCGCAGCCATATAACGAAAAGGGCGGCCTGAGCCGCCCTTAAATCATTACTGACCGGTCGCCGGCGTTGCCGCCGCCCATTCGCTGAGCGCCTTGTCGAAGGCGGCGATGCCGTCATTGCCCTTTTGCAGGGTCAGCAGCGCACGCCGGCCGTTGCGGTAGGAAACCGGAATATCGATCCAGTTGCGGCTCTTCAGAAGCTCCAGATTGGTCTTCATCGCATCCGGGAAGTCGTTGAGCGCGATCATGTGGAAATCGTCGGTGATTTTGGCCGGAACCGCGATCAGCGCGTTGCCGCGATCCTGCTCGGTGCTCTTCATCGCGATGCGCTGGACGCTGTCGATAGCGCCGCCTTCGAAGCCGGGCGAAACCGAGAAGACGATCTCGATCAGATGGCTGGCCGGCAGCGACGGGTCGATATTGCGCTTGAAGGTGATCAGCGCGCTGAGGCCACGGCCGGGAACGGTGATCTGGCCCTGCACGGTCGGAGAAGGTTTGCCCTCACCGTCGTTTTCCTGCTGCAGCGACCAGGAAACGCTGCCCTGAATGGCGGTCGGCACCGTCTGGCCCAGCACTTCCTCATAAAGGAACATGCGGTCGCCGGCAGCGGCGGCGGGCTGCTGCGCCGGCGGCGTGCCGGCAGGCGTTCCGGCGGGCGCACCGGCATTGTTGGCCGGAGCCTCGCCAGCGGGCGGCGGCGCGACATTCTGCTCATAGACCGACTGGCCTTCGGCGGTGACCGGCTGGCCGTTCGCACCGGCGGCAGGTCCCTCGTCACGCTCGGTGCCGTCGGCCAGAAGCCGCTGGGTGAACTTGGTGCCGGTGACGGAGCCGTCATCGCCATGGGTAGGCGTCTGATGGTTGGTCGGGGTTGTCGGCTGCTGCCCCGTGGCGGGCGGCTGCTGGGTCGCCGGCGGTGTCGAAGTCTGCGCCTCACCCGTGCCGTTCGAAGCCGTCTGGCTGGTGCCGCCGTTCTGTGCGGAACTGACCAGCCCGCCGACCATATCGTTCAGCGCATCGCGGTTCATCCACACGGCATAACCGCCGCCGGCAAGCAGCGCCACGCCGACAAGAGCCAGCACCAGCGACGCATAATTGCGGCGCGGCTTCTTCTTGACCATATAGGCGGGGGTTGCGGCGGCAGCGCCCACGCCATTCGTTTCGCCCGAAGCCTGACGGGTGGAGGACGACGCGCCGTCATAACCGATCAGCTCGTCCAGATCGTCCCAGGGCGTGCGTTCCTTGTTGTCCTTTGCCGCTGCCTGATCGCCGAAGAGATCGTTATCCGCGCGCGGCAGCGCCGGCGCGTCCTTGGCGGGAATGGCAATATCCGCATCCTGGAAATAGGACGAGAAATCCTCGACCACGGCCGCCTTTTTTGGAGCCTGCTCTTCCGGCTGGCGATGGTCGTCAAAATCGTGCCGGCCGCCAAACGCCGGAGCATGCTCCACGGCGGCGGGGCCGAAATGGTCGTCCGCCTCGCGCCGCTCATCCTTTTCGTAAGGGGCGGGCTCGAAACTTACTTCCGGCTCCTGGTAATGCTGGGCGGCATAACCGGCAACGAGCGGACGGTCGTCGGTCTCGTTGCGAACCTCTTCATATTCCTCGGCGGCCGGACGCACATCGTCGTCCTGCGCTTCATCGAGCTTGCGCCAGTCATCCTCATCCACCGGCTGCGCCCAATGGGAGGGAACGGAATCATCGGCAGCGCCGAGCGCCGTTTCAGGCTCCGACTGGTGAGCCGGCTCTTCATCCGCCCCTGTGAAATAGGTGCCGACTGTTTCGTCGGAAGCGTGTGCCGGGGCGGGAGCGGCATGAACCGTTTCCGGCGCATCATAAAGCTCTTCCGGCGCGCCGTGATGCTGCTCCTCATCGGCAGCGGTGTCAGCGTGCCGGGGCTCTTCCTCTTCGGCCGCTTCTTCGTAAGCCGGCTCCGATTGCGCGGGTTCAGCGGATGCCGGCTCTTCGTAGGCCGGCTCGTGCCGCGCCTCTTCCCGGTCGGCATCCTCTGCCGGCTCGGCGGCGCGGGCCTCGTCTTCGTCGGCAGCATCCTGCTGGTAATAGGATGCCGCCGTCTCTTCCGCGGCGGGAGAGACAGCGTCATCATCCTCCAGCGCCGGAAGCGCCTCGGCATATTCGCTGTCCACCTCGGCTATGGCGGCGTCCAGCTTGGCGATCTGCCGGCGCAACAATTCTTCCGGCGGACGTGGCTTCATATTCTCGAGTTGGCGCACAACCGCACTGCGCGCCTTGTCGTAAACCTTCGCCCGGTTTTCGGGAGTATTGTTCGCCAAGCCATCCACGGCCTTGCGAATGACTGCTACAAAATCCGCCATAAGCACTTTCTCGTCGTGACCGGCGACGTACCGGCCCGATATGGTTTATGAATCTAGATCGCCGAGGACATTAATCCTCAAACGGATCAGTCACAAGTATGGTGTCGTCACGCTCCGGACTTGTCGACAGAAGTGCGACAGGCGCCCCGATCAATTCCTCGACCTGACGGACATATTTGATTGCCTGAGCAGGCAAATCCGCCCATTTTCGGGCACCGACGGTAGATTCCTTCCAGCCTTCCAGCGTGATGTAGATCGGCTCGACCCGCGCCTGCGCGCCCTGGCTGGCCGGAAGATGGTCGATTTCCTGCCCGTCCAGCTTGTAACCGACGCAGATTTTCAGCTCGTCGAGACCATCAAGCACATCAAGCTTGGTGAGCGCGATGCCGGTAATACCATTGGTGGCGACCGACTGGCGCACCAGTGCGGCGTCGAACCAGCCGCAGCGGCGTTTACGGCCGGTGACGGTGCCGAATTCATGGCCCTTTTCGCCGAGGAACTGGCCGATCTCGTCATTCAGCTCCGTCGGGAACGGACCTTCGCCGACACGGGTGGTGTAAGCCTTGGTGATGCCGAGAATATAACCCAGGGAACCCGGACCCATGCCCGAACCGGCAGCGGCCTGGCCGGCAACCGTGTTGGATGAGGTCACGTAAGGATAGGTGCCATGGTCGATATCGAGCAGCGAGCCTTGGGCGCCTTCGAACAGGATGCGCGCACCGGCGCGGCGCTTCTTGTCGAGCAGCAGCCAGACGGTTTCGCTGAACGGCAGGATGCGCTCGGCAATCGAGCCCAGCTCTTCCATGATCGTCTCATGCGAGACTTCGGTTGCACCGAAACCGCGGCGAAGCGCATTGTGATGCGTGAGGATACGGTCAACCTTGGCGGAAAGCGCCTCCATGTCGGCAAGATCCATGACGCGGATGGCGCGGCGGCCAACCTTGTCTTCATAGGCCGGGCCGATGCCGCGGCGGGTGGTGCCGATCTTGGTGCCGCTGTTCGAGGCCGCGTCTTCGCGCATGCCGTCCAGCTCGCGGTGCAGCGAAAGAATGAGAGTGGCATTGTCGGCGATACGCAGGTTTTCCGGGGTAACCTTCACGCCCTGCGATTCCAGACGGCCGATTTCGGCGATCAGCGCATGCGGATCGACCACGACGCCATTGCCGATGACGGCGAGCTTGCCGGGACGCACGACGCCGGACGGCAGAAGCGAAAGCTTGTAGCTGATGCCATCGATGACAAGCGTATGGCCGGCATTATGGCCGCCCTGATATCGCACGACGACATCTGCCCGCTCGGACAGCCAGTCGACAATCTTGCCTTTGCCTTCGTCGCCCCACTGCGAGCCGACCACCACAACATTCGTCATTTCTTGCTTTCCTGCTCATGGCGCTTGCGCGCCCGATAACCCGATGGGAAACCCAAACCCGCGAATGTATACTGTGTTGTTTTACGGAAAGCGACCCTGTTTCTTATGGAGAATTTTGCTTTTTCCGTGACAAGGCGCGGATTTCCCGCATTATCTCGCCCCGTGGGGGCCAAGCGCGGGCGCAAGACCGCCATTCACCCCTTAGCCGTTTTCCCGCCCCGTGAAGAAGCGAAACATCAGCGTGCCCTCCAAAGCCTACATCGCCCTCATCATCGCCACGCTCTGCTGGGGCGGCAACACCGTTGCCGGCAAGCTCGCCGTCGGCCACATCAGCCCCATGGCCTTCACCTTCCTGCGCTGGGTCTTCGCCGTCGCCATCATCTTCGCCATTTCCGTGCCGCAGCTCATTAAGGACTGGCCGGTGGTGAAAAAACGCCTGCCCTATTTCCTCGTGCTCGGCAGCGTCGGTTATACCGCCTTCAACGTGTTTCTCTACACGGCCCTGCAACACACCTCGGCCATCAATGCCGCCGTCATCCAGGCCGGCATTCCCATGGTCATCTTTGTGCTGAACTTCATCCTGTTCCGCACCCGTGTGCTGTTCGGCCAGGTCGCCGGCTTCTGCCTCACCATCGCTGGCGTCGCGCTTCTCGCCTCGCATGGCGATCCGGTCTCGCTGCTGCAACTGGAAATGAATGTCGGCGACGCGATCATGCTGCTGGCCGTGCTGGTCTATGCCATCTACACCGTCATCCTGCGCTGGAAACCGGCGGTCGACTGGCGCACGCTGATGGCCATTCCCGCCTTCTTCGCCCTCCTCACCTCGGTGCCGCTGATCTTCTGGGAAATCTCACGCGAGAGCGTCGTCTGGCCGGATCAGAAGGGCTGGGTGCTGGTGGTCTATGCCGCCATTTTTGCGTCGCTGATCGCGCAGATCCTCTATATCAAGGGCGTTGAACAGATCGGCGCCAACCGCGCCGGCCTCTTCATCAACCTCGTTCCGGTCTTCGGCACCCTGCTGTCGGTTATCGTGCTCAGCGAGACGCTGCACACCTATCAGATCGTCGCTCTCATCATGGCGCTGGCGGGCATTGCCGTCGCGGAACGAAAAAAATCGCCGGCTTCCTGAACCAACAGGGTCAGGAAAACCGGCGTAGTCTGGCAGGCATGAAAGAATGGAGCATCGGACCGAAAATCTTTCCGATGCTCGAGCGAAAGGTCAGAGCGCGGTTTCGCGCTCAGCCGGAGAAAAGACGGCGTTGCCAAGGACGATATCGCCCTTGTCGGTGGTGACGATCAGCACTTTTTCGAGCGATCCGTCATTGTTCAGGGAAAAGGCAAGGCGCAGCGCGCTGGAAGACCAGCCGGCGCCGGCAAGGGCCGTGCGCTTGATGGCGGCGCAGTCACCGCAATCTCCAAGGCTCAACGACGGCGTTGCCGGAACATCGGTTGTAAAACCGGAGAAATAATCGTCGAGCGCGCCCATGGTGGCGTTCACATCGCGGTTGACGCGCAGCAGTTCCTCACGGCGCTCGACCGTCAGCGGCGCGGCGATGGTGGAGACGCATTGGCCGGCGGAAAGAACGCAGCCATCGAAACCGCCCCGCGCGGAAACACCGATCTGCGTCGCCGCGGATTTCTCGACGGCGGCAAAACCGCGGGCAAAACCGGCAGCGCCAGCCGCGTCGGCATGATTGGACATGGAAGCAACGGCAATTCCGCAGATGGCGGCAGCAATAATCTTCTTCAGCATTTCATACCCCGTTTGCGATCCGCCGGCTTGTGCCGGTCTCGATTTCTGTTTTGTGGAGCACCTCTTGAAGAGGTCGCTCCCCGTCTGTGATCCCACAATGGCACAGCACTGTTTTCAGCCGCTTTAAGCCGATTGCTACAATTTTATCGGTTTTCATTTTTGTACAGGGGACGCTTTTTTTCGAATATGCGCCGATACCGTCACCGCGAATTCCGCGGCAACGTTGGGAAGCGATAAAGGGGGCCGCATCGCTGCGGGGGTATCAAAGGGTATTGCAGGGTTTGCAGGCGATGCGGCCCCGGCTTGAAACATATGACCCGCCCGCCAAACCGGTTCCTGTTTGGAGGATGGGCATATGCCGGCCGCCTCAACCGTGACATCGGGAAACTCCCCGGTTTCGGCCGCCTGCCCCGTCCACCTTGCGCCGCGCGCACGCCTGATGACCGGGATGGGCCAAGTATAGCCGGGCCGGCGGCACCGTGGACGTGCGGGGATGAACGCTTCTTGAAAGAAGGCGCTCAGGAGGCGGCCTCGCCCCATCCCGGCCACAGGAATTTTCAGCGGGTTAACGGCCGGCCGATCGGCGGCATTTGAATTAACCTTGTCTTAAAACCCGACGTTAATGGTTAGCAATTTAAGAATAGCGGAACGAAAGGGTTCCGTTATGCGTGGCGTATTTGCCGTTGTTTTTCTGATGCTCGTTCTGGCCGGCTGCGCCACCGCACCGTCGCAGGTGACCAATGCCTGTGCGATTTTCGAGCAGCGGAACGGCATCTTCAACAACTGGCGGCGCGATGCCAAAGCGGCCGAGCGCGAATTCGGCGTGCCCGTGCCTGTCATGATGGCGACGATCTACACCGAATCCGCCTTCCGCCCCTATGCGCGGCCGCCGCGCACCAAGCTTCTCGGCTTCATTCCCTGGACACGCCAGTCGAGCGCGTACGGCTACGCACAGGCGCTGGACGGCACATGGAGTGTTTACCAGCGTGAAACCGGCCGCTGGTCGGCAAGCCGCACCGATTTCACCGACGCCATCCACTTCGTCGGCTGGTATCACGCCAAGAGCCGGCGCGAAAACGGCATTGCGCTGAACGACCCCTATAATCTCTACCTCGCCTATTATTCCGGCCATGCCGGTTATGCGAAGGGCAGCTGGCGCAACAATTCCGCGGTCCAGAAGGCCGCCCGCCGCTCCGCCAACATGGCGCTGCGTTACGAGGCGCAGCTGCAGCAATGCGGATATCGCTGAGGCGGCAGCACAGGCGAATGCCGGCTTGAAAGCCGGCATAGCGCAGACATCCAGCTAAGCGTTATAAGCCGCCAGAAAACCCCTGACCGCATCGATCTCGCCGGAGCGGATTTCATGCCCGCCCGGATGCCACACGGTTTCCACCGTGCCGCCCTGCGCCTTGAGGCTCTGTTCCAGCGCCTTCGTCAGCGGCACCGGGCAGATCGGATCGCGCTCGCCGGCCGTGATCAACACCCGGCGCGAAGCCTTGGCGGGCAAGATTTTCGGTTCGAGCGGGATGAGCGGATGCATCAGCACCGCGGCGTCGAAAAGCCCGGGTTCTTCGATCAGCACATTGGCGAGAATATTCGCGCCGTTGGAAAAACCGAGGCCGATGACCGGACCGGCCTGATAATGCTCCCGGTTCGCCTTGATGAAATCCACCATCTTGACGGTCGCCCGTTGAAGGTCGGCCATGTCGTAGACACCCTCTCCCGTGCGCCGGAAAAACCGCGCCGCGCCATGTTCGGAGACATCGCCGACGGGTGAGAGAATGGTCGCCTCAGGCAGCAGGCGCGAGCCGAAATCGAAGAACTGGTTTTCATCGCCGCCGGTGCCGTGCAGCAAAACGAAGAGCGGTGCACCGGCAGCGCCGGCGCGGGATTTGTGGAAATAGCCATCCCTGGTCATGGGAGTATCCTTTCTGAAAGGAAGAGGTTCAACGGCTTCCGCAAGGCCTCTTCGGCCAAGCGGAGCAATCATATGAAGCGAACGGACGCGGCTTGTGTCTTCTCCCCGCCGGGGAGAAGTCCGCGGCAGCGGGATGAGGGGGCAAGCTCTCCGAAATCCGGCAACGTTACCCCCTCATCCGACCCTTCGGGCCACCTTCTCCCCGGCGGGGAGAAGAAGCAGGTCGCAACGTCCTGCCAAGCGCTATCGAGCGGTTAAGCTCCCTTCTCGTCCCCCAGCGGCTCCAGATGCTCTTCAAGCACGGAGCGCAGATGCGCGTGCTGGGTCGGCAGCTTCAGCGCCTCGCCGAGATGGGCGGTGTCCTCGTCGCGGTCGAAACCGGGTTCGTTGGTGGCCACTTCGAACAGCACCCCGCCCGGCGTGCGGAAATAGATCGCCCAGAAATAATCGCGGTCGATCACCGGCGTCACCTGATAGCCAGTATCCATCAGCGCCTTGCGCACCTCCAGCTGCTTTTCACGGTTTTCGACCGCAAAGGCGATGTGGTGCACGGACCCCGCACCCAGCCGCGCGCCAGAAATATTCGGCATGGTTTCGATGTCGATGAAGTCGGCACCGTTGCCGCCGGGAATGCCGAGGCGCAGAACGCCATCCTGACGATCCACTTCCTGATAGCCCATGAATTTCAAAAGCTCGGCCGTCGCACCTTCATCGCGAAGACGCAGCGAGGCGCCCTGAAAACCATGGATCGCCTGATCCACGCCGACGCCGTTGCCGATCCACTGCGCACGGTTGTCATCCCTGACCTCGACCAGCGCAAAACCGTCGCCATCGGGACCTGCAAAATGCAGGCGCTTGTTGCCGAAGGCTTCATCGGCCTTCAGGCCATCCACGCCGGCCCTGGAAAGACGGTCCTGCCAGTAGCCGAGCGATCCTTCTGGAACGGAAAACAGCGTCGTGCCCACCTCACCGGTGCCGGGACGGCCGCGTGCGATATGCGGGAACGGAAAGTAAGTCATGACGGAGCCGGGCGTGCCGACTTCATCGCCATAATAGAGATGATAGACGTCAGGCGCGTCGAAATTGACCGTCTTCTTCACCCGGCGCAGGCCAAGCGTATCGGTGAAAAAACTATTGTTCTGGCGCGCGCTCGCCGCCATGGACGTGACGTGGTGCAGGCCCTTGATCTGGTTGAGCATGATAAACCCCTTTTGCCTGGCGGGCCTCACGGTTGGGGCCTGCCCTGTTCATGGCGTAAAGATGGGGTAACAGCGCTCTCAGGCATAGAGTGGACAACGGGAACGGATTGTTCCCGAATGATGAACGATAAAACCGACTGTTCAACAGGCCCGATAAGGCAGCTCAATGATCGTCGGCGACGCCCAAGGTCCAGTAGCCGACAGCGCGCAGCGATGCTTTCGGGAAAGCTATCTCGTCGGTGAGGAAGGATTTTGCCGCCCTCGCCTCGGATTTTTCGCAGGCGACAAAGACATGCAGGCCGTCATGATCCGCGCTCCAGCCATGGTCGCGCAGCGCCTTTTCGATGAGGCCCGCGGTGCCGGCGGGCTTGCCGCGGCGATAAAGCCATGTCCACTCGACATTTGCCGCGCAGACGATCTCCTGCCGCTCGGCTTCATCGTCGATCTCGGCATAGACGCTGAGTTTTTTGCCGGCCGGCATTTCGGCGGCCATGCGCAGCATCACCGGCAGCGCCGTTTCGTCACCGGCAAAGACATAACGCTCGGCTTCCGGGCAGACACCGCTCGGGCCGATGATGCCGAGAACATCGCCGGGCTTCGCCGTCGCGCCGAAGGTTGCGCCCGGCATGTGATCGCCCTCATGCATGACGAAGTCGATATCGACTTCACAGCGCGCGATATCGCCGGAACGGATGGTATAGACACGCCGTGTGAGAAGATCGTCGCCCGCCGGCCAGACGATGGCGCCGGTGGGCGCTAGATAAGGCCAGACCGGCGCGCGGGCCTGATCGGGCACCAGAAGCAGGCGCACATGCATGCCGCCGGAGAGCAGCCTTTCGATGCCGCTTTCGACGGAAACCACCAGCCGGCGCATATGCGGCGTCAGATTATAGGCGCGGGCAACCTTGCCGACGAAAAGATTGGGCAGCTCACGCTGCTCTGCGCCATGGCCGCTCCAACGGAAATCCAGCCCCGTCTCGCCGGAGAATTCGACGATATGCTCGGCGACCATCGCCTTTACCGACATCAATATATGTTCGGAAATGCAGCTCACCCTTGCGGCGAAACGCCCGCCCTCGGCGCTGAAGCTGCCATGGCCGTATTCCGTCTTGAACCGCACGGTAGTACCTTCGCGTTCCATCTCCATATGCTCGGAAAAATGATCCTCGAAAGCATCGACGATCGACAGCGGATCGGGCAGCGAGACGGAGGTTTCGGCAGACAGGAGAGACACGGGCATAATCCTTCACTTCGTAGTCCGGTTATCTTTAATCCCGACAACCGCAAAGCGTAAAGGTATTTTATGAGTGCCTAGAGAAGGTTTTTGTCGCTTCCCACCGTTTCCGGCAATTGCCAGTCGATCGGCTGGCGGCCATGGGAGAGGAGAAAGGCGTTTGCCTTGGAAAAATGGCCATTGCCGAAAAAGCCGTTATGGGCCGAAAGCGGAGACGGATGCGGCGAACGCAGCACGAGGTGCTTGCGCTGGTCCACGAAGGCCGCCTTCTTCTGGGCATAGGAGCCCCAGAGCAGAAAGACGACAGGGTCGCATTCGTCGTTGACGGCGCGGATGACGGCGTCGGTGAATTTTTCCCAGCCCTGCCCCTGATGCGAGGCGGCGCGGGCCTCTTCCACCGTCAGCACGCTGTTGAGCAAAAGCACGCCCTGTTTCGCCCAGCTTTCCAGAAAGCCGTGACCCACCGGGCGAATGCCGAGATCGCTCTGCAATTCCTTGTAGATATTGACGAGCGAAGGCGGAATGCGCACGCCGGGCTGGACGGAAAAGCACAGCCCATGCGCCTGACCGAGCCCGTGATAGGGGTCCTGGCCTAAAATGACGACCTTGACCTCATCGAGAGGCGTGAGATCCAGCGCCCGGAAATATTCCGCACCCCTGGGGAAGATGCGCTTGCCGGCGGTCTTTTCGGCAAGCAGGAACTCTTTCAGCTTGAGCATATAGGGGCTGGCGAATTCACCGGAAAGAACGCGTTTCCAGCTATCCTCGAGTTTGACGCCTGCCTCTGCCATGCCCGCCTCTCCCATAATCGCGCTTATTTGAACCGGTTACCGCGTTGCAGCACTTCGATCTTGTAACCGTCCGGATCGCAGATGAAAAAGTATTTCGCGAAAGGCTGACCCTTATAATCGGCTTCGATGATCTTTCCGGGGGAAAGGCCGATCTCGGTGAAGCGCTGGTGCTCGCCATCCACATCGGCCACGCTGACCGCAAGGTGACCATAACCATCACCCAGCGCATAGGGCACTTCGCGACCGCGGTTGACGGTCAGTTCCAGCTCGAAATCGCCCTCGGCATTGCTGAGATAGATCAGCGTGAAGTTTTCGAACTCGGCGCGTTCCGCAACCTCAAGCCCGAAAGCCTGCCTGTAAAATTCCACCGAACGCTTTTCGTCCAGCACCCGGACCATCGAGTGGATCAGCTTGGCCATGGTGTTTTCCTTCTTCTTCTTAAGCTTTGACGGCCCGGTTATGCTCCGGGCATCGCGGCCCAAGGGGATAAAGACTGCGTGCTTCGCTTTCAACCCTAAAGGCACTCTGCGACAGGACGTAACGGCCCGATCACGGCAAATGTGATGGCAAAAACCCCTTAGTTTTTCCGGTGCGGTTGGGACCTGCGGCAACGAGACCGCATGGTTTTGGCTCTGCCGCTCTATCCTGAGTGGTGAACTCATGATACCGGCTAGGCATGCGCCTTTTATACCTCTGTCTTGGCTGGCTTATGGTCGCGACCGGCATTGTCGGCGCGTTTCTTCCCGTTTTGCCCACCACACCGTTCCTGCTTCTGGCGCTCTGGTGTTTTTCCCGCTCCTCGCCAAAACTCGAGGCATGGCTGCTGGCCCACCCCAGATTCGGACCTTCGCTGCGGCGATGGCGCGAACGCGGCGCAATCGCCCGCAAGGCCAAGATCGCGGCGCTTTCGGCCATGTCCGTCAGCTACGCCGCTTTCTGGTTCCTGAGCGAGCCGCCGCCACTGCGGGCCGCCATCGTCGCCGCCGTCATGCTCGGCTCCGCGCTCTTCATCGCCACCCGGCCGGAAAGCTGAGGCGAAGAACAGGTCCTTAACGGTGGCGCGACTGCGGCAGCACGTAAGGAATATGCCGCGCCGGCAGCCGGCCGACGACACCGCCAATGCCATAGACCCTTGCAATCGTCTCGTCGCTGATCGTTTCCAGGGAGGGGCCGCTCGCCGTCACCCGGCCGCCATGCATGACAATAAGTTGATCGGCAAATTCGGCCGCAAGGTTGAGGTCGTGCAGGATGGCAAGCACCAGCCCGCCGCCGCTTGCAAAATCGCGCGCCGTTTCCAGCACGGCGATCTGGTGGCCGATATCGAGACTTGCGGTGGGCTCGTCGAGGAAGAGCGCCCGCGCCTCGCCATTTTCCATCGGGTTCGGCACCTGCGCTAGCGCCCGGGCAAACTGCACCCGCTGCTGCTCGCCGCCGGAGAGCATGTTGTAGGACCGCTGCTCGAAACCGCGCAGCCCGGCCCTGGCGAGCGCGCGGCGGGCCTGCTCTTCCGGCGCGCGGGAGCCCTGTGCGACAGCCCCCATCCGCACGATTTCGAGCGCGGTGAAGGGGAAAGCAAGCTGGGTGCTCTGCGGCAGCACGGCCCTGAGACGGGCGAGCTGGACCGGCGTGAAGGCCGGCAGGTCGATGTCGTTATAGGTCACCGAACCGCTTTCCGCCCGCATCTCGCCCGAGAGAACCTTCATCAGCGTGGATTTGCCGGCACCGTTGGGGCCGATGATGACATTGACCTTGCCGGGCTTCAGATCGACGCTGACCGCATCGAGAAGCCGGCGGCCGGAGCGGATGAGGGTGAGATTTTCGGCCCTGATCATGACATGTTCCGCATGGAAAAACCGCCGCGTCCCAATAGCAGGACCAGGAAGACCGGCGCGCCGATGAGCGCCGTGACGACGCCGATGGGCAGTTCCGCCGGTGACGCGACGGTGCGGGCGAAACTATCGGCCAGAAGCAGAAGTGCTGCCCCGCCAAGTGCGGAGGCCGGCAGCAGGAAGCGGTGCGACGGGCCGATGGCGAGCCGCAGAAGATGCGGGACGACGATGCCGACAAAACCGATGGAGCCGGCAGCCGCCACGCTTGCCCCGCAGGCGGCGGCAACGGCCAGAATGACGATCCGCTTCAGCCGCTGCACCGGAATGCCCATGTGAAAGGCGGCGGCATCGCCGAGAATGAGCGCATCCAGCCCGCGGGCAACGAAGGGAATGATGGCGAGAACGACGATGATGAAAGGGAGGGTCGCGAGCACCTTGGCGGGCGTGGCCCCGCCGAGCGAACCGAGCGACCAGAAGGTAATGTCGCGCAGCGCCCGGTCATCGGCCATGAAAATCATCAGCCCCGTCAAAGCACCGCTGATCGCCGCCACCGCAATGCCGGCCAGAATGAGCGTGGTGGTGGAGGTGGCGCCATCCTTCGTCGCGATCAGGTAAAGTACCCAGGTGTTCAGCAAGCCGCCGAAAAACGCCATGAGCGGCAGGAAATGCGGGCCGAAAAACACGGCGACGGTGGCAAGCGCGCCTTCCCCGAGAGAAATGGCCGCGACCGCAAACAGCGCCGCACCCGAGGTGACGCCGACAATGCCGGGATCGGCCAGCGGATTGCGGAACAGGCCCTGCATCATCGCCCCCGAAACGGCAAGCCCCGCGCCGATCAACATGCCGAGCGCCGTGCGCGGCAGGCGCACCGCCTCAAGAATGACCCTGTCGCGCGCATCGAGCTGATCCGCGCCGCCAGTGAAATAGGCCCAGAGTTCGGACATGCCGACGCCCGTGGGTCCGCTGACCAGCGACACACCACAGGCAAACAGCAGGATGCCGACGAGCACGGCAAGAGTGACGACCCGCTGGCGGGATCTGTCGCCCGCAACCCTGCCTTCAGCGGAACTCAAGGCGGCAAGGCTCACGGCTTCACCACCTCAGGATAGAGCTTGGCTGCCAGCTCGCGGCCCGCAGCGGGCGTGCGCGGGCCAAAACCGATGAGATAAAGCCCATCCATGCTGATGAACGCCTTGCTGGCGGCGGCCGGCGTGGACTGGAAGGCGGGAAGCGCGAAAGTCTCATCCGCCTTGGCGGCGTGGTCGCCGCGCGCCATGGTCAGCACCACGTCGGGTGCCGCGGCAATGACCGCCTCATCCGTCAGCGGCTTGTAACCCGTGATCTCCTGAGCCGCATTGATGCCGCCCGCCATTTCGATGATTGCGGCCGCTTCGGTATCCTTGCCCGCCGCCATGATGCGGCCGCCGGCGGTGGAAAGCACGAAGAGAACCCGCTTCCTGCCCTTTTCCGGCACGGCCGAAACATCTTTGACGAGCGCATCGAGCCCGGCCTTGGTCTCGCCAGCCAGCGCCTTCGCCTTGTCAGAAAGCCCCACCGCCGCGCCGACATCTTCGATCTTTTTGGGGATGGCGTCGCCGCTCGGCGGCGTATCGACGGTGACGAAAGGCACCGCACTTGCCTTCAGGATGGCGATGACATCGGCCGGGCCGGACCCGTCTTCGGAGAGGATGAGATCGGGCTTCTGCGACAGGATGCCTTCTGACGAGAGCGCCCGCATGTAACCGATATCCGGCTTGGCAAATGCATCGGCCGGATAGCTGCTGGTGCTGTCACGCGCAACGACGCGGTCTCCTGCGCCCAGCGCATAAAGGATTTCGGTGACCGTGCCGCCCACCGCGACGATGCGTTTCGCTTCCGGATTGCCCTTGTCAGAAGCCATGGCGGCAGGTGCGGCAAAGGCGATTGCGGCAGGCACGAGGGCGGCGAAAACGAAGGAACGAAGGCGGGAATTCAACATGGCGCTATCCTGAAACACGACCCGGCGCGGCTTTCCCTGCGCCAATTAATCTTGAGTTCTTTACACATGTTTATGGGCGGCGCAATCGATAAGTGGAGTAAATTTGTTCGCTTTGTCGTGAACCCCTTTCCAACCTCCCCGCGGCTGGATATCCTGACTCAAACTGGAAACTTAAAGGGAGAATTTCATGTTTATCGCAATGAACCGTTTTCGCGTCGTGCCGGGTTATGAGGAAACCTTCGAATCCATCTGGCGCGAGCGCAAATCGCATCTGAGCGAATTGCCGGGCTACATCGAATTTCACATGCTGAAAGGCCCGAAGGCGGATGACCACACGCTTTATGCCTCGCACACCGTCTGGGCCACCAAGGACGATTTCCTCGCCTGGACGAAATCCGAACAGTTCCGCGCCGCCCACGCCAAGGCCGGCGAAAACCGCGGCAAGGTGGAATATCTCTCCGGCCCGCATTTCGAAGGCTTCGACGTCATCATCCATGAAGACAAGAATGGCGAACGCCGTTCGATTGCCGCCTGAGGCCGCCCGATGAGCATCGCAGCCCAAAAGACCGACGACGACAGGCAGGCCCGCGCCGCCGCTGCGCTCGCCGAAAAACCTGACGGTATCGTGGAGGCCATCGCCGCCAAGGCCGAGGTGACGCCGGCCGAAATTCTGGCGATCCTGCCGGAAGGCGCCGCCGTTTCCGCTGCCGCCGACCGCTTCGACGCCATCTGGAACGAGATGCGCGGCTGGGGCGAAGTCCTGATGATCGTGCAGACCGGCGATATCGTGTTCGAAGTGCCGGGCCACCTGCCGGAAGGCAGCGAAAGCCACGGCTGGTTCAACATCCACGGCGACAGCCCCATCGGCGGTCACATCAAGAAGGACAATTGCGCCGGCATCACCTTCGTCGATCGCGGCTTCCACGGCCGCCGCTCCTGTTCCGTCTGGTTCATGAACGCCGCCGGCAGCGCCATGTTCAAGATTTTCGTCCGCCGCGACGAGAACAAGGAACTGCTGGCCGGGCAGCTGGCGAAGTTCGAAGCGCTGCGGGACGGTTTCCGCGGCTGAGACCCGTGGGGAGGCTGCCAGCTGCCTTCCCACTGCTTTCCTTATCGCACGCGTCATCATTCGCCCGGGACCTCTCCGGCTCACGCGTAAAAAAACAACCACCGGTTCATCGCCCGTTCAGTGCCGTTTTTTATCATCCGCTGAAATTCGAACGGCACCAGCACGGAGCAAGCACCATGACCGACCGCCAACCTCTTCTTTCGCGCCGCAGTTTCGCCGGGCTTGTTGCGCTTGCGCCGCTTTTTGCAGCGGGCGGTGCGGCTGCCGCACCGGCAAGCCTGCGCGGCAGCGTTTCCTATCGCGAGCGCATCGCTTTACCGCCGGGCGCGACCGTCACCGTGCGCCTGATCGACGCTTCGCTGGCGGATGCGCCCTCGCAGACGATTGCCGAAACCACCGTTCGCCCCCGTGGCCAGGTGCCGGTGCCCTTCGTGCTGCGTTATGATGACCGCGACATCCGGGGCCGCCGCTCCTATGCGCTGAGCGCCGAAATTCGCGACCGCGACCGGCTGCTCTTCACCACCACTCGCCGTTATTCGGTGCTGACCGGCGGTCGCGACGATACCGATCTCGTGCTGGAGCGCGTCGGCGCGGGTCCGGGTCGGCCGGAGCCGGAAGCCGGTATCGACGGGCGCTGGCTGGTGCAGGACATCCGTGGCGAGCGGGTTCGCGGCCGCCGTCAGGCGACGCTGGAAATTACCCGCGAGGGCCGCGTTTCCGGCAATGCCGGTTGCAACGGCATCGGCGGCGAGGTGAAGATCAGCCGCAATCGCATCGATTTCGGCCGGATGATTTCCACCCAGATGGCCTGCGCGCCTGACATCATGCGCCAGGAACGGCAGTTCATTGAAGCGCTGGAAGGCGCCCGCTCGTTCAGGCTGGAGCCGCGCCGCGGCACGCTGGAACTGCTCGACGGCCGCGGCCGCACGGCGATGCGCCTGCGCCGCGCCTGAGGCCGGCAACCTGCCGCAACACCCTGCGTCGCCGTGCTGGCCCAAACGGTGCTGGCCATGGAACATTCCATGTCGCTTCCGGCACGGCGCGCTGCCCTTTCCCGCCCTATGACTTTGGCTGCGTTCGTCTTGACGCTTTGCTCCGCCGCGGAGCTGCGCTATGGAACGCGCCAAACTGCGCCGGTTGATGCCGGCGCGACGTCTTTGAGGGAAAACGAATGACATCCTATGTTCTGACCGTAGCCTGCAAATCGACCCGTGGCATTGTGGCTGCGATTTCCGGTTATCTGGCGGAAAAAGGCTGCAACATCGTCGACAGTTCGCAGTTCGACGACCTCGAGACCGGCAAGTTCTTCATGCGCGTCTCCTTCATCTCCGAAGAAGGCGCCACCCTTGAGGCCATCACCGACGGCTTCAAGCCGGTGGCGGAAAAATTCGGCATGGAGGCGGATATCTATCCGGACGGCCAGCGCATGAAGACGCTGTTGATGGTCTCCCGTTTCGGCCATTGCCTCAACGACCTGCTCTATCGCTGGAAGATCGGCGCATTGCCGATCGACATTGTCGGCGTCGTCTCCAACCATTTCGACTACCAGAAGGTCGTCGTCAACCACGACATTCCCTTCCACCACATAAAGGTGACGAAGGAGAGTAAACCCAAAGCCGAGGCCCAGCTGATGGACCTGATCGAGACCAGCGGCACGGAACTCGTCGTGCTGGCGCGCTACATGCAGGTTCTGTCCGACGACATGTGCCGCAAGATGTCTGGCAAGATCATCAATATCCACCACTCATTCCTGCCGAGCTTCAAGGGCGCCAACCCTTACAAGCAGGCCTATGAGCGCGGCGTGAAGCTGATCGGTGCCACGGCCCATTACGTCACCGCCGATCTCGACGAAGGCCCGATCATCGAACAGGACACGGTGCGTATCACCCACGCACAGAGCGCCGACGATTATGTCTCGCTTGGCCGCGATGTCGAAAGCCAGGTGCTGGCTCGGGCCATCCACGCCCATATCCACCACCGTACCTTCATCAACGGCAACCGCACCGTCGTCTTCCCGCCAAGCCCGGGAAGTTATGCTTCCGAGCGGATGGGGTGAACGCTTCGTCATTGACGAAATGACAACCACAGTTTACATTTCGCCATGCTCACGATCCGGGAAACAAGCGAGTTTGCCGACTGGTTGGCGGGTCTGCGCGATGTGCAGGCGCGCGCCCGCATCGCACGCCGCATTTACCGGCTGGCGGACGGCAATCCCGGAGACGCGAAACCGGTTGGCGAAGGCGTCAGCGAACTCAGGATCGACCTTGGACCCGGATATCGGGTCTATTTTGTCCGGCACGGCGATGTCGTCATCATATTGCTGTGTGGCGGCGACAAGGCATCGCAGTCCCGCGACATCGCCAGAGCCAAGAAACTGGCCAGAGCGCTCAAGGAGTGACCATGCCACTTGTGACACGCGATTACGATGCTGCCCGCTACCTTGATAGTGACGAAGCGCTTGCAGCTTACATCGCCGACGCCACAGAAAGCGGCGACGCCCAGGAGCTTGCCCATGCGCTGGGCGTCGTGGCGCGGGCCAAGGGTATGACTGACCTTTCGAGGCAAACTGGCCTTCCCCGCCAGACCTTGTACAAGGCGCTGAGCGGCGAGGGAAATCCGGAACTGGCGACGATTGCCAAGGTCGCCGACGCGCTGGGCTACAGGCTCTCGCTGGTGGCGAAATCGCCTGCAGACACGGCCGCCTGATAAACCGACGGGTTATGGCGCCTTTTCCACGCCACCAAACATCACCCGCGCCCTCAGCCCACGCCCCTCCGCGCCATCCTCCAGCGTCAGCCGCCCGCCGAACAGCCCGGCGATCTCTTCGATGATGGCAAGGCCCAAGCCGGCGCCGGGGGCGGCGTTGGCTTCGCCGCGGGCGAAGCGCTGGCGCACCATGGCGCGTTTTTCCGGGGGGATGCCGGGGCCATTATCCTCCACTTCCAGCCAGACGGCGTCCGTCTCCTTGCCGACGCGGACGGTGACTTCCGCGCCACGACCGGCATAGTTGATGGCATTGGAAACGAGATTGCCGATCAGTTCGCCGATCAGGAGCGGCTCGGCGAGAATGGCAACCTCCCCCTCGCCTTCGAAACCGAGATCGATGCCGGCTTCGGCCGCACGCGGCACGAAATCGGCCGTCACATTCTGCGCAACGGCCACGAGATCGATTGCGGAAAAATCATGTTTTTCGCTCGAACCGGCGGCATCGATATTGGCCATGCGCAGCAGCTGGGCGAGGATATGTTCGGCATGGGCCACGGACGCGCCGCCCTTCAGCGCCGCCGCCTGCGCTTCCTCTAAACTTCCCGCACGGGCTGAAAGCGCAAGCTGGGTGCTGATGATGGCGAGCGGCGTGCGCAGCTGGTGGCTGGCATTGCCGGTGAAATGGCGGAGCGCATCGAGCGCCGATTGCAGCCGCACCATGAAGGAATTGACCGTTTCCACCAGGTTTTCCACCTCCACCGGCACGGATTGGCGGATGGGGTGCAGGTCGTTCGGGCTGCGCTCGGCAATGGCTTCGCTGAGCCTGTAAAGCGGTCTGAGCGAAATCGTCACCGCGATCCAGACGATGATCGCCGCCCCCACAATCATCAACAGCAGGCGCAGCGCAGAGCGCAGTATGATGGCCTGCGCCAGCTGGCTGCGGGCAATGGTGGTTTCGGCAACCGTTACGGAAAAGGGCACGGAATTGATGCCCGTGGAAGCGAAGCGTCTGATGGCGGCGATGCGGATCGGTTCATCGCGGAACACGGCATCGCGATAGGCGGGAGTATCGCCCTTCGGGTTCTCCACGGTCGGCAGGTTCTGGTAGCCGGTCAGGAATTGCCCGTTCGGCCCGTCGACACGGTAAAACACCCGGTCCTGTGCGGCCGATGTCAGCATTTCCAGCGCCACATAGGGAATATCGACTTCCAGCGAGCCGTCTTCTGCCACCACCACCCGCTCGGCAATGGCAAGCGCGGAACCTGATAGTACCCGGTCGGAGACGACATTGGCGGTATTGACCGCCTCGCGCCAGGTATCGGTCAGCGCAACGCAACCGATAATGGCGGTGGAGATGAGAAGCCAGCCTAAAAGTCGCCGCCTGAGCGAATAGGCGGCCGGTCTCATTCAGCCATCTCCGGCAGCTTTTCGAGATAATAACCGATGCCGCGCGCCGTCTTCACCGTCAGCCCGTGCGGCGCGAGCCGCTTGCGCAGGCGGCTGACATATTGCTCGATGGCATTGGCGGAAATATCGTCGTCGAAACCGGTCAGCGACTGCACGATGGCCTCCTTGGCGACGACCTTGCCGGCCCGCATGAACAGCACTTCGAGCAGCGCCACCTCGCGCGCCGGAATATCGAGCGGACGCCCATCCGCCGAAAAGGTGCGGGAATTGAGATCGAACAGCACCTTGCCGAAACTCAGCGCCGAGGAGCGCAGCCCGGCATTGCGGCGCAGCAGCACGCGCACCCTCGCCTCGAATTCGGTGATATCGAAAGGCTTGATCATGTAGTCGTCAGCGCCGAGATCGAGCCCCTTGACCTTTTCCTCCGGCGTGCCGCGCGCCGTCAGGATCAGCACCGCCGCCTTGTCCTGGCGCGAACGCATGGAGCGCAGCACCTCGATACCGTCCATTTCCGGCAGGTTGAGATCGAGAATGACCAGATCGAAACTTTCCGCCGCAATCGCCGCATCGGCGGAAGCGCCATCGGACACCACATCCACGGCATAACCGCTGCCGCGCAGCAGCGCCGACAGCCCCTCCGACAGCACCTGATTGTCCTCGACCAGCAAAATACGCAAATCTTTCCTCCCGCAGCATTGCCGAGTTTAACCAGACCCTTACCGCTTGTGAATGGCCGGCGCCTGCTGCATGATCTTTTCCATGCGTATCTGCCTTCTTCTCTGTCTCTGTCTTTGCACGGCCTTGCCGGCGCTTGCGCAAGTCGCCATCTTTCCGGCACCCTCCGGCAAGGCGGATGCCGAGACACTGGTGGTCTATTCCTCGCTGGACGAACCGCTGGCGACACCGATGATCGAGGGTTTCCAGAAGGCCAATCCCGATATCGCCGTCCATTATGAGGATATGCTGACCGGCGAGATTTACGACCGCATCGTCAAAGAAACTGACGCCGGAAAGAAGACCGCCGATTTCGCCTTCTCCTCCGCCATGGATTTGCAGGTGAAGCTGAGCAATGACGGTTATGCCCAGCGCTCGGATCTGGCCATGAGCGCCCGCTGGCCCGCCTGGGCGAACTGGCGCAACACCGCTTACGCGCTGACCTTCGAGCCGGCTGTTTTCGTTTATCACAAGCCGAGCTTCACCACCGAAGAACCGCCAGCCAGCCGCGCCGAATTCGTCGATTATCTCGAACGCCACGCCAAGCAAGTGCATGGCCGCATCGCCACCTACGACATCGAACGCTCCGGCGTCGGTTTCCTGTTCATGTCGCGCGATCAGGAGCAGTTCGGCGATATATGGAACGTCATCAAGGCCATGGGCGCGGCGGGCGTGAAGGTCTATTCCACCTCCTCGGCCATTCTGGAACGCGTCTCCGACGGACGTTTCGTGCTAGGTTATAATATTCTCGGCTCCTATGCGGCCGACTGGGCCTCGCGCCACCCCGATGTCGGCATCGTGCTGCCGAAAGATTATACCGTCGTCATGTCGCGCATCGGGCTGGTGCCGGAAGCCGCCGCCAATCCCGCGCTCGGCCGTCGTTATCTCGAATTCTTCATGTCCAAGGAGGGCCAGACGATCATGGCGCGGCAGTTGCAGATTCCCGCCGTCAGTCCGGAAGTGGCGGGCGAAAACACCGCCAACACCATGCAGGCCATCCACGGCGCACAATTGCGCCCCGTGCCCGTCAGCCCCGGCCTGATGGTCTATCTGGACCAGGTCAAGCGCAGCCGCCTGATCGAGCGCTGGAACGAGGCGTTGCGGTCGCAGTAGTCCCCCCTCATTCCTGTGCTTGTCACAGGAATGAGGGTGTGGAGAAAGCTTCAAAGGCGCAAAACAAAGCCATCCCACACGCCACAGTAGACGTCCGATACAAATTAATAGAGAGTAAATGCGCAAGGACTTGCGTAGCGTCAGTTAGATGACAGCTTTCTGTGATGCTCTGCAATTCTTCTTCATTCCGTGGAGGCGGAAGAAGATGCGGGAGGAAATCCAGGATTGCCAAGGCCCCACGCTGAGCATTCAGCGCCGGCGCAGACGCGTCCGAAAAGCCCCCCGCATAAACGAAAAACGACGCCCAAAAAGGGCATCCTGAGGAGGGTTTTCCAAGTGAAGCATTTTCTTATCGGCACATTCCTGGCGGGCGTGATCGCGCTTCCGGCGGTTGCAGCGGATTACACCATCATCGCCCCGGCAAATCCCGGCGGCGGCTGGGACCAGACCGCGCGCTCCCTGCAGACCGTGCTGCAGGAAGAAGGCATTTCCAAGAGCGTTCAGGTGCAGAACGTACCGGGCGCCGGCGGCACCATCGGTCTTGCGCAGTTTGCCAGCCAGCAGAAGGGCAACCCGAATGCCCTCATCGTCGGCGGTTACGTGATGGTCGGCGCGATCCTCACCAACAACGCGCCCGTCACCCTCAAGGAAGTGACGCCGATCGCCCGTCTGACCGGCGAATATGAAGCCATCGTCGTTCCGGCATCCTCGCCGCTGAAGACCATCGGCGACCTCATCGACCAGCTCAAGAAGGATCCGGGCAGCGTTTCCTGGGGCGGCGGCTCCGCCGGCGGCACCGACCATATCGCCGTTGGCCTGATTGCCAAGGCGGCCGGCGTCGATCCGACCAAGATCAACTACATCGCTTATTCCGGCGGCGGCGAAGCGCTTGCCTCGATCCTCGGTTCGCAGGTGACTGCCGGTATTTCGAGCTACGGCGAATTCGAGAGCCAGGTAAAGGCCGGCACGCTGCGCCTGCTCGCGGTTTCCAGCGAAGAGAAGCTGGAAGGCGTCGATGCGCCGACGCTGAAAGAAAGCGGCCTTGATGTCGTCGTCCAGAACTGGCGCATGGTCGCTGCTCCTCCCGGCCTGACGCCGGAGCAGGAAAAGGTCGTCAATGCCGACATCGAAAAGCTGGTAAAGTCCGCCAAGTGGCAGGAAACCCTGAAGACCAAGAGCTGGATGGACACCTATCTCGCCGGTGACGAATTCAAGGCGCAGCTCGCCAAGGATACCGACGCCACCGCCGCCATCCTCAAAGACATCGGACTGGTAAAATGAGCCAGGGTTCCAACCCTTCGCAGCATCAAAAGCGCCGCCCTGACTGGGCGGCGCTGGCGATCGCCATCTTCCTCGTCATCATCGCCTGCGTGATCTTCTGGGATAGCGCCCGCCTCGCCAGCGTCACCGGTTATTCTCCGGTCGGCCCGGCAACCGTGCCTTATGCCATCGGCTTCTGTCTTATCGGCCTGGCGCTGTGGACGGCCATCGAGGCCTGGCGCGGTGATTTTCCCGAACGCGACAAACAGGAAATCGCCCCGGTTGTCTGGGTCGTCGCCGGCCTTGCCGCGCAGATGTTGCTGCTCAACGTCGCGGGTTTCTCCATTGCCACCGGCCTGCTTTTCGCCTTTACGGCGCGCGCCTTCGGCAAACGCAAGCTCTGGTATTCGATCCCCATCGGCATCGCCCTGAGCTTCTTCATCTGGTTCATCTTCGCGCGGTTGCTGCAGCTTTCGCTGCCCGCCGGGCCTCTGGAACGGCTGTTGTTCTAACAGCCATTCCGACCAAAATTTGAGATCACAGGAAACCGCAGGCGCGCAATGACGCATATGCCAGCCGTTCCGCCCGCCCATCGGGTCCACTTGGGGGACATCTGTCCATGAGTACCTTTGAATTCCTGCTGCACGGTCTTGAGGTTGCCGCCCAACCCATGAACCTGCTCTATGCGCTGATCGGCGTCACGCTCGGCACCGCCGTCGGCGTTCTGCCCGGCATCGGACCTGCGCTGACCGTGGCGCTGCTTCTGCCCGTTACCTACAGGCTCGATCCCGCCGGTTCGCTCATCATGTTCGCCGGCATCTATTATGGCGGCATGTATGGCGGATCGACCACCTCGATCCTGCTCAACACGCCGGGCGAAAGCGCCTCGATCGTGACCGCCCTCGAAGGCAACAAGATGGCCCGCAAGGGCAGAGGCGGTCCGGCGCTGGCCACCGCCGCCATCGGCTCCTTCGTCGCCGGCCTCATCGCCACCATCGCACTCGCCTTCATCGCGCCCTATATCGTCAAGCTGGCGCTGGTCTTCGGCCCGCGTGAATATTTCGCGCTGATGGTGCTCGCCTTCGTTACCGTTTCCTCCGCCTTCGGGGATTCGGCGCTGCGCGGCCTCACCTCGCTGTTCATCGGTTTTGCCCTTGCCATCGTCGGTATCGACCAGCTGACCGGCCAGACCCGCATGAGCTTCGGCATTCCCGACCTGCTCGATGGCGTGGAAGTGACGACGCTTGCGGTCGCCATGTTCGCCATCGGCGAAACGCTGTTCATCGTCGCCCAGGGCAGCACCGGCCCGGACAAGGTCGAAGCCGTGAAAGGCTCCGTCTGGATGAGCGCGCAGGACTGGGCACGCTCCTGGAAAGCCTGGCTGCGCGGCACGCTCATCGGCTTCCCCATCGGCGCCATGCCGGCGGGCGGCGCTGAAATCGGCACCTTCCTGTCCTATGCCACCGAAAAGAAGCTGACCAAATATCCGGAAGAATTCGGCCATGGCGCCATCGAAGGCGTCGCCGGTCCGGAAGCCGCCAACAATGCCTCCGCCGCCGGTACGCTGGTGCCGCTCTTGACACTCGGCCTGCCGACGACGGCGACCGCCGCCATCATGCTCGCCGGCTTCCAGCAATATGGCCTTCAGCCCGGCCCGCTGCTGTTCGCCACCAATCCGCAGCTGGTCTGGGGCCTGATCGCCAGCCTGTTCATCGCCAACCTGATGCTGCTGGTTCTGAACCTGCCGCTCGTCGGCCTGTGGGTGAAGCTGCTGACCATTCCGAAGCCTTGGCTTTATGCCGGCATACTGCTGTTTGCGACGCTCGGCACCATCGGCGCCAACCCGTCGGTCTTCGAACTCGGTATGCTGCTCGCCTTCGGTATCCTCGGCTATATCATGCGCATCTTCGGTTATCCGATTGCGCCTGCGGTCGTTGGTCTCATCCTCGGCCCGCTTGCGGAACAGCAGCTGCGCCGCGCTCTTGCCATCGGCCAGGGCGACCCGACGGTGCTGTTCACCTCGCCGATTGCCGTTGGCCTCTTCATCGTGGCAGCCGCCGCCTTCATCATCCCGCTCATCATGCGTATCCGCGGCCGTGGCGAGGTGCTGACGCAGCTTGCCGCCAACGAGGACTGAGAAACCAAGAACCTCCCAAGGCAACTGGCCCCGTATCTTCGGATGCGGGGCCTTTTTTATTCACGCCAACGGGATGTGTGATGCACGCACGCCCATGATAGAATTGAGCCAACCGCAGGAGAAAAACATGCGCACGATTGCGATCATGATGGTTCTGGCGCTTGCCGGCTGCACCACCGCCCCCGATGTCGAGCCCATTCCCGGCAGCATCACCTATGGCGGACAGCCGCGCACCAAACTGACCAAATCCCCCATCGGCAGCACGCTCAGCAATGAATTCGTCATGGGCGACGGGCGGCTGGCGATCGAAACCTACCGCGTGCAACCGGATCGGTCGCTGAAACTGGAGAGGCGCGAAATCGTCGGCGACTGGCCGCCGGATTGAAGGAAGATATGGGCCTCGATGTGGTTCCCGCTTCTACTACGACTGACCACTCTTACCGTCATGCCGGACTTGATCCGGCATCCAGCCAGCCCAAGTCCTTGGGCTGAAAGCAGTCCTTCCCGCCGCGCAGACGCGCGTCGGCTGGATGCCGGATCAAGTCTGGCATGACGGATGTCGTGGCTAGGCTGCGTCTTACGTCCGGCGATCACAACGAGTCTTGCTACGAGCGGCTCCCCCTTTCCCGCTCACCGCAATTCAGAACCGTTCTAAAACATAATTTTGATTTCCGCCGACCTTGCCAATAAAGCTGATCGCCAACATCAAGTTAACCCGGCGGGATCACGTCCGCCGGCTCGGAACCATATTGCAAGGGACATATTAAGTGGCCATCAACTTCACCTTCCCCGTTCGGCTGCTGGCGGCAGCGGCCTTCAGCCTCGGCGCGATGACGGCAAGTGCCGAAGAAATGACGATCAAGCACGCGCAGGGCGAGACCGTGCTGAAGGCGGCGCCGAAGAAGGTTCTGGTTCTCGATATTCCCTCGCTCGACAATCTCGATGCGCTCGGCGTCGAGCCCGCCGGTGTCGTCGGCTCCAACCTGCCCACCTATCTGCAGAAATATGCCGACGGCAAATATCTGAAGGTCGGTACGCTGTTTGAGCCTGATTATGAGGCGATCAATGCGGCCGAGGCCGATCTCGTCATCGTCGGCGGCCGTTCGCGAGCGAAATATCCGGACGTTGCGAAGATCACGCCCGCCATCGACATGTCGGTGGATTCCAAGGAATTCATCGGCAGCGTCAAAGCCAACATCACCAAGCTCGGCGATATCTTCGGCAAGCAGGAAGAAGCCAGGAAGCTTGATGCCGCCATCGATGAAAAAGTGGCGAAGCTGAAGGAAATCGCACCCAATTCCGGCGCAGCGATGATCCTCGTCACCAATGCCGGCAAGGTCGGCGTTTATGGCCCCAGTTCGCGCACCGGCTGGCTGCACACCGAAATCGGCTTCAAGCCGGTCGCAGCCGACATCGACGACCGCTTTGACCGCGGCGATGTCGTCTCCTTCGAATATCTGGCCGAGGTCAATCCCGAATGGCTGTTCGTGATCGACCGCGACGCCGGCATCGGCCGCGCCACCGACCCCGGCAAGGCCGCCGCGCAGGTGCTGGACAACGAGCTGGTGCACCAGACCAATGCCTGGAAGAAAAAGCAGATCGTTTATCTCGATCCGCAGGCGGCCTATATCGTCAGCAGCGGTTATACGGCACTCTCCACCCTGCTCGATCAGGTCTACAAGGCCGTCTCCGAGAAGAAATAACCCCTGCCGAACAACATCAGGGCTCCCGATGGCTTGAGGCTACCGGGAGCTTTCGCCTTTTCCGGAAACCGCCAACGTGAAGTCCCTTTCACTGATATCAGCCCTCCTTCTGGCCCTGGTGCTCGCCATTACCAGCCTGTTCGTCGGCGTCAGCAACGTTTCGCTCGCGACGCTTTTCGCACCCGACACGAGTGCAGACGCGCTGCGCGTGCTGCTCGTCAGTCGCATTCCGCGCACGCTGGCGTTGATACTGGCCGGAAGCTCGATGGCGATTGCCGGGCTCATCATGCAGATGCTGGTGCGTAACCGCTTCGTGGAACCTTCGACGGCGGGCACCACCGAATCCGCCGGCCTCGGCCTGCTCACCGTCACCCTGCTTGCGCCGGACACGCCTATCTTCGGCAAGATGCTGGTGGCCGCCGTTTTCGCGCTCGCCGGTACCGCGCTGTTCCTGCGTATCCTGAGGCAGGTGCCGCTGCGCGACGTGCTGCTGGTGCCGCTGATCGGCATCATGCTCGGCGGCGTCATCTCCGCCGTCACCACCTTTTTCGCTTATCGTTTCGATCTCCTGCAATCGCTGGGCGCGTGGATGACGGGGGATTTTTCCGGCGTGCTGCGCGGCCGTTATGAGTTGCTGTGGGTCGGCTTCCTCTTCGCCATCGCCGCCTATCTCGCCGCAGACCGCTTCACCGTGGCCGGCATGGGCCGCGATTTCACCACCAATCTCGGCCTCAACTATCGCCGCGTCATGGCGCTCGGCCTCACCATCGTCTCGCTGGTCAGCGCGGTCGTCGTCGTCACCGTCGGCATGATCCCCTTTCTCGGCCTGATCGTGCCGAATGTCGTCAGCCTGATGATCGGCGACAATATGCGCCGCTCAGTGCCCTGGGTGGCGACGCTCGGCGCGGTCTTCGTGCTTTCCTGCGATATCATCGGCCGCACCGTGCGTGCGCCTTACGAAATACCCATCGGAACCGTGGTCGGCGTCATCGGCAGCGCGCTGTTCCTTTATCTCCTGCTGCGGAAACGTCATCATGCGTGAGAGACATCCCGACCGGCGTGCAAAAACCGTTCTGCTCGTGCTTGCGGTATTCGCACTGATCTCCATGGCCGCCTTCATGACGCTCGGCGCCAAGGGCAGCTGGAGCTTCGTACTGCCGTTTCGCGGTATCAAGCTTCTGTCGCTCTTGCTGGTGGCCTATGCCATCGCGGTCTCAACCGTGCTGTTCCAGACGGTCACCAACAACCGCATCCTTACCCCTTCGGTGATGGGTTTCGATTCGCTTTATGTGCTGATGCAGACCGGGCTGATCTTCGTCTTCGGCTCGGCAACCGTCGTCCTGATCGATCCGCAGCTGAAATTTCTCACGGAGACCGCGCTGCTCGTCGCCTTTTCCGCCCTGCTCTATCGCTGGCTTTTCGTCGGCGCGGAACGCAGCCTGCATCTTCTGGTGCTGGTCGGCATCGTCTTCGGCGTCTTCTTCCGCAGCCTCTCGGGTTTCATGCAACGCGTGCTGGACCCCAATGAATATACGGTGCTGCAGGATGTGCTGTTCGCCAGCTTCAATTCCATCGATCCGACGCTTCTTGCCGTCTCCGCCGCCATCATCGGCGTGGTGACTATCATCGGGCTCAGGCTGATGCACACGCTCGACGTCCTCTCGCTCGGCCGCGCAACGGCCATCAGCCTCGGCGTCGAATACAAGCGCACGGTCACCATCATCCTCGTGCTGGTCTCCGTGCTGGTCGCCGTCTCGACCGCTCTCGTCGGCCCGGTCATGTTCTTCGGCCTGCTGGTGGCAGCCCTTGCCCATTATCTTACCGGCAATGGCAAACACGCCTATGTGTTGCCGGCCGCGATCCTCATCGCCGTGATCTGCCTCGTGGGCGGTCAGGTGGTGCTGGAGCGGGTCTTCGCCTTCGATACGGCGCTCTCGATCATCATCGAATTTCTGGGCGGTATCGTCTTTATCGGTCTTATTCTGAAGCGGGGTGCGCGATGATCATCGCCAGTCAGATCAGCAAATCCTATGGCGACAGCCTCGTCGTCGATGGCGTCTCCGTCTCCATTCCGGCAGGTGGCGTCACTTCCATCATCGGGCCGAACGGTGCGGGAAAATCGACGCTGCTTTCCATCGTCGCAAGGCTGATGTCGATGGATGCCGGAACAGTGACGGTAGACGGTCTGGATGTCACGAAAACCCCATCCGATTCGCTGGCGAAACGGCTCTCCATATTGCGGCAGGATAACCACATCTCCTCGCGCCTGACGGTGCGCGATCTCGTCGGTTTCGGCCGTTACCCCTATTCCAAGGGCCGGCCCACCATCGAGGACAAGGTCCACATCGACCGGGCGCTGGAATATCTGCACCTCGAAGCCCTTGCCGGCCGGTTTCTGGACGAGCTTTCCGGCGGCCAGCGACAGCGCGCCTTCGTGGCGATGGTGCTGTGCCAGGATACAGATTACGTGCTGCTCGACGAGCCGCTCAACAACCTCGACATGAAACACGCCTCCAGCATGATGAAGATCATGCGCCGCGCCGCTGACGAGCTGAAGAAGACCGTGGTTCTGGTGCTGCACGACATCAACTTCGCCTCCTGGTATTCCGACACCATCATCGCCATGCGCGAAGGCCGCATCTGCCATCAGGGGCCGGCGGAAGAGATCATCCGGCCGGACGTCCTCAAGGACATCTACGACATGCCGATCCGCGTCAAGGAGATAGACGGCCGGCGCATCTGCCTGTTTTACGAATGACATGATGATTGTGCAGGATTTTCGCTGTCCCAGTGCTTAGCATGGAACAGGGCCTCAGGCCCGGACGTTAAACGACGGACTTTTCCAAAGCGGCATTCCGTCCGCAACTTCAGGAGACATCGATGAAGACGCACAAGACGAAGAACGACCTGCCTTCCAACGCCAAGTCGACCGTGATCGGCATTCTGAACGAATCGCTCGCCTCGGTGATCGACCTTGCGCTCATCACCAAGCAAGCGCACTGGAACCTCAAGGGCCCGCAATTCATCGCCGTGCATGAACTTCTCGACACTTTCCGCACCCAGCTCGACAATCATGGCGATACGATTGCCGAGCGTGTTGTCCAGCTTGGCGGCACTGCGCTCGGCAGCCTGCAATCCGTCTCTTCCACGACGAAGCTCAAGGCCTATCCGACCGATATCTACAAGATCCACGACCATCTGGACGAACTGATCGAGCGATATGGCGAGGTCGCGAACATGATCCGCAAGGCTATCGACGATTCCGACGAGGCGGGCGACCCGACAACGGCGGATATCTTCACCGCCGCCTCGCGCGATCTCGACAAGTCGCTCTGGTTCCTCGAAGCGCATGTTCAGGAAAAGAGCTGAGCCGGAAGGGGCTGCCGCCACAACACACACGAAAGCGCCCGAGATGCTCGGGCGCTTTTTTATTGTCATATGGCGCAATCAATGCCGACGTAAGACGGCAAGTCCTATATCGCGCAACATTTCATGGTCGAGAATACCGCGCTGGGCGCTGCGGATCAGAACCGCTGCGCACTCATTGGCAACATGGCTGCTGCGATCTTGAAGGCACTCGAAACATACGCCATCGAAAATATTCTGTAGATCGGTGATCTGCTCTGGCGACAATTGTGCGCCAACTCTTTCAAAAGCTGCGTACGACAAGGCTCATCCTCCCGATGATGATATGCCAAACATCGTTCCCAATATCGTTTTGATTTTTCTTGTGGACAGGGAATTTGTACACCCGAACGAATCACTTGTCGAATCAGATTTTAACCAAATGTAAATAGGTTATTTTCTGGCCTTCCCGCCGGCCGCCAACCCCATGGCAGGGGGATAAAAACCAGCTGAAACAATATCTTCAGCGAAAATTCCCTGCTCTTCAGCCCGTGATGGCCGCCAGATTTCGGATAAATCCGCACACAGGCGGATTTCCACCGAAACCGCAAAAGAAACTGTTGCATTCCAAAAACGATTGAGCGATATAGCACCCGTCGCCGCTTCGGTGGCCCACGGTTCAGCGAACTACCCCGGACCGGTGGATTTGAGCGGGTGTAGCTCAGGGGTAGAGCACAACCTTGCCAAGGTTGGGGTCGAGGGTTCAAATCCCTTCGCCCGCTCCAAATTTCCAGAACAGGCAGATAAATCTTCACTGCACCCGATGTGAGACGCGTCTTTTCCCTGGGCTGTGACGCGCATCGCCGTGCGAAATGCGCAAGGATTTTTCACGCATGGGCAAACCGGGAAGAGCATTCCCTACCCGGTCTTTGTCATCAGGCAGCCTGGTCCCAGACCGGCGCAAGCCCCTCCGGCGAGACGATGCGGCCATCCGGTCTGGCGAGCGAACGGATCGCCGCCATTTCATCGGCTGAAAGCTCGAAATCGAAGATGGCGAAATTTTCATCGACGCGGGCTTCGCTGACCGTTTTGGAAAGGGCAACGACATCCTGCTGCTGCACCAGCCAGCGCAGCACCACCTGCGCCACCGATTTGCCACGGCCTGCGGCAATCTCTTTCAGCACCGGATCGGTGAAGACCTTGCCATCGGCCATGCCGTAATAACCCGTCACCGACATGCCGGCAGCCTTTGCCGCGGCGATAACCACGTCCTGATCGATATAGGGGTGGTATTCGATCTGGTTGGTCACGATCGGGGCCTTGGACAACTTCACCGCCTCGGCCATCAGCGCCGTGCTGAAATTGGAAACGCCGATATGGCGCACCTTGCCCGCTTCCTTTACCGCGTTCAGTGCACCGATCTGTTCTGCAAGCGAAACCGCCTCGTTAGGCCAATGCAGCAGCAGCAGGTCGACATAATCGGTCTTCAGCTTTTTCAGGCTCTCATCAACGGAGGCGAGGAAGGCATCGTGCCTGTAGTTCTCGACCCAGACCTTGGTGGTGAGAAACACGTCGCCGCGCGCCACGCCCGAAGCAGCGATGGCTTCACCGACCTCGGCCTCATTGCCGTAGATTTGGGCGGTATCGATATGGCGGAAACCGGCTTTCAGCGCATGGGGAACGATGCGCAGCACATCGGCACCGGGAATACGAAACGTGCCGAAACCCAGCGCCGGGATCGAAGCGCCATTTGCGGTGACATCAAACATATATTTTCTCCTTTGAAGTGGCCCGGCCGACTTGGGAACGGCCGGGAATTTTATGAAAAGTTCAGGCGGTTTTCAGGGTCAGCGCGGCGCGGCGGTCGAGCGCGCTGCTCCAGAGGGTCAGGAGCAGGGCCACGGCGACGAGGATGGCGCCGACCCACGGGGTTGCGGCAAGCCCCATCGGCGATTCCACCACCAGACCGCCAAGCCATGCGCCAATGGCGATGCCGAGGTTGAAGGCGGCGATGTTGAGCGCCGAGGCGACATCGACAGCGCCGGGGCGATGTTCCTTGGCAAGCTGCACCACATAAAGCTGCAGGCCGGGAACATTGGCGAAGGACAGGAAACCGAGCGCGGCAAGCGTGATGAGCGTCAGCACCGGCGAGAAGGCGGTGAAGGAAAAGACGAGCAGCACGATGGCCTGCGCCAGGAAGAGGCCAATCAGCGCCCTGGCGGGGTTATGGTTGGCGATCCTGCCGCCGCCGATATTGCCGGCCGCAATGGCGATGCCATAAAGCACGAGGATCAAACTGACGCTCTTTTCGGAAAAGCCGGTGACATCCTGCAGGATCGGCGCAAGGAAGGTGAAGGCGACGAAGGTGCCACCGTAACCGAGCGCGGTCATGGCGAAAACGATAAGCAGGCGACCGGAGCCGAGAACACGGACCTGATCGAAGAGGCTCGCCGGCGGCGCCTTCTTGAGCGTGTTCGGCAGAAGCGTGGCAATGCCGACGAAGGCGATGACGCCAAGTCCGGCAACGACCCAGAAGGTCGCACGCCAGCCGAAGACCTGCCCGATATAGGTGCCGAGCGGAACGCCGGTGACGATGGCGACCGTCAGCCCCATGAACATCATGGCAATGGCCGAGGCGCGGCGGTTTTCCGGCACGAGATCGGCGGCGATGGTGGAGCCGACCGAGAAGAAGACACCATGGGCGAAGGCGGCGATGACGCGGGCGACAAGCAGCATCTCATAGCTGGGCGACAGGGCCGCAGCGCTGTTGCCGATGATGAACAGGGCCATCAGGCCGAGCAGCAGCGGCTTTCTTTCGATCCTGCCGGTCAGCGCCGTCAAGATCGGCGCACCGAAGGTGACGCCCAGCGCATAAACGCTGACGATGAGGCCGGCAAGCGGCAGGGTGATGTAAAGATCGGTCGCGACCGTCGGCAGAAGACCGACAATCACGAACTCCGTGGTGCCGATCGCATAGGCCGCGATCGTCAGGGCAAATATGGCCAATGGCATGACGAATACCTCTTCGCCCGCAGCGGGATCGCGGGCGTTCTGGACAGCGGTGCTGTCCGGTTGGATCAAATCTATGGACCGTAATATGGGCGAAGGGGACTTGCATGATAATCGGCAAAGATGGATAAATACCTTTGAATTAGTTTCACAGGCAGAGCGGCGATGGACAATCGGGCCGGAGAAATGGAAGTCTTCGTGGCAGCGGCTGAACTCGGCAGTTTTTCGGCCGCCGGGCGCAGGCTTAAGCTTTCACCCTCGGCTGTGAGCAAGCTGGTGACGCGGATAGAAGACCGCCTCGGCACCCGTCTTCTTGCCCGCTCCACGCGTGTGGTGACGCTGACGCCGGAGGGGGAAGTCTACCTTTCCCGCGCAAGGCGCATTCTGGCCGACATCGCCGAAACGGAACAGATCGTGGCAAGCGGCGGCAAGGTGGTGCCGCGCGGCCTGCTGCGCGTCAACGCCACGCTGGGCTTCGGCGAACGTTACCTCCTGCCGCTTGCGCCGGAATTCCTGTCGCTTTATCCGGAAATCGAGCTGGATATCTCGCTGACCGACGGCGTCATCAGCCTGATCGAGGAACGCACCGATATCGCCATCCGCTCGGGCGCGATGGGAGATTCATCCCTGAAGGCGAGGAAGCTGAAGGAAGTCCGCCGCGTCATCGTCGCCTCCCCCGCCTATATCGAACGACACGGCATGCCGGAAACACCGCAGGATCTGGCGCGGCACAATTGCTTCAGCTTCAATTTCAGCCGCAGCCTCAACGAATGGCCGTTTCGCAACCCCGGCTCTACGGAAGTCTACCGCCTGCCCGTAACGGGCAATGTCTCGGTCAACAGCGGCATGGCCATGCGAAGGCTCTGCCTGACGGGCCTGGGGCTGGGAAGGGTCGGCGAATTTCATATCGAGCCGGATATCGAGGCGGGCCTGCTCGTGCCGGTGCTGGAAGACTATAATGCCGAGGAGATGGAAGTGATCCACGCGGTTTATGCCGGTCACGAACATCTGGCTGCCCGCGTTCGCGCCTTCATCGATTTTGTCGCAGCAAGGGTCGGGCGGTGACTGGCCGGCTCACACCAGGCCGTGCACCAGCTTGGCCAGCCAGTCGACAAAAACGCGGACCTTGTTGGTTACATGCCGGGTCTGCGGATAGACCACATAGATCGGCATGGCCTCGCGCCGCCATTCGGAAAGCACCGGCACCAGTTCTCCCCGCGAAAGCGCATCCTTCACCATGAAAACGGGAAGCTGCACGATGCCCATGCCGGCCAGCGCGGCATTGAGATAGGTGCGGCTGTCATTGACCGAGACGACATAATTCGGGGTTAGCTCGACGCTACGCACGCCATTGTCGAAGGAGGCCGGCATGATCTGGCCGGTGGTGGCATTGAGGTAGCCCACCGAATAATGCTCCTTCTCCAGATCCTCCGGTTCTTGCGGCATACCGAAATTTTCGATGTAGGACGGCGAGGCAAATGTCTCGAACCGGAGTTCGCCCACTTTACGGGCAATCAGCGACTGATCGCGCAGCACGCCGACCCGCAGCGCACAGTCGACATTCTCCGCGATATAATCGACGAGACGGTCGCCGACACCGAGATCGAGACGGATTTGCGGATAACGCTGGTAAAATTCGCAAAGATGTGGGATAACCACCAAGTCCGCGAAGACACCGGCCATTTCTACGCGCAACCGGCCGGATGGCTGCACCTGCGCGCTGGACATGCTACCGTCAAGTTCTTCGATTTCCGATAAAATCTGTGAGGCCCGCTCATAATAGAGAGCGCCGTCCGTTGTCAGCATCACCCGGCGCGTGGTGCGGTTGAGAAGTGTGGTGTGCAAATGCGCCTCCAGCGCCTGCACCATATTGGTAACAGTGGTTTTCGGCATGTTCAGCGCGGTGGCGGCGCGGCTGAAATTGCCGGTTTCCACGACCCGCGTAAAAACCCGCATGGCGGAGAGCTGATCCATTCACTGCCTCGGAGATATGATTATCCGTTATTTCGGAATAGTGTTTTCAAATTTGCATGCTTGATCGTTTCGATCCGAACAATAATATGGATTTCAGATTTTGCAATATGATCCGCCTTGAAGCATATCGCGCAAAAGTGCGTTGCGGTTTTGCGGTGACGACATGCGGCAAGATAAAACTTAAAGCGCAGGAGCGAATCCGAAGGATCGCAACACGCTTTAAGTGGTGGCGCAAAGGATCTGGGTTCATGAACGCGCATTGGGAAAATATGGGTAGCGAGACGTCCGCGTCGAAGCTCTCCGTGCGCCGTTATGAAGGTTCCTGCCTCTGCAGCCATCCGCCTGTCGTGCTTTATCTGCGCGGCGGATCGTTTCTGGAACCCGGTCTCGAGCCGGGCGGCAATTGCCCCGAGCTTCCGGTGGCCCGCGCGCTCGCGGAAAGCGGCGCAGTGGTCGTGGAAGCCGACTATAGCAAGGCGTCCGGCAACGAGTTTCCGATGGTCATCGATTGCGCCTATGAGGCGCTCGATCATCTGAGCCGGGACCGCAAGCATTATGGCGGCGCGAAATCGCTGCTGTTCGTGGCCGGCGAAGAGGCTGGCGGCAATGTGGCGGCGGGGCTTGCCTTGAAGGCCCGCGACCGCATGCCGGGCAAACTCGCAGGCCAGATTCTTCTGTCGCCCATGATCGACCCGATGATGACGACGGAATCCTTCCGCGATGCGGACAGGATCGGCATGCGCCAGCGCTGGGCCGATGGCTGGAGCCATTACCTTGCCAAGGCGTGCGGGTTTTTCCACCCCTATGCCGCGCCCTGCCAGTGCACGCGGCTGAACCGGGTGGCACCGGCGCTGATCTTTACCGCCGAGGACGACCCTCTGCGCGACGAAACGGTCAATTATGCCGACCGCCTCATCGCCTCCGGTGTCAGCGTCCGGCAGCATGTTTTCCCCGCCGGTGTCGGCTGGACGGGGCTTTATCAAGGAGAGGGCGGCGGATGGGTGTCATCCGTCTGTTCGGAGTTCAAGACCTACGTTGACCAGTTAAAACACTGAAAATTCGCATTTATTTATGAACGACCTGCTCCCGATCGGGGGCCAAGGAGATACCCATGACGCTGAACACAAAGCGCCGGGCCCTGACGGGTGCCGGCATCGGACTTGCCATGTCCGTTGCAGCAGCAGCACTGTTTTTCGACCTCCCCACCAGCCGCGATGCAACGGCCGCTTCCACGCCGGCCGAAACACCGGCAATCCCGGTTACCGTCGCCAAGGTCGAAAGCCGCGACGTGATGCGCTGGGAAGAGTTTTCCGGCCGTCTCGAAGCCGTTGACCGGGTGCAGATCCGCTCGCGCGTCGCCGGCCAGATCAAGGCCGTGCATTTCCGCGAGGGCGCGCTGGTGAAGGAAGGCGATCCTCTCTTCACCATCGACCCGGCCCCTTATCAGGCCGCCGTTGCGGGTGCTGAAGGCCAGGTTGCTTCCGCCGAAGCCAAGGTCAGCCTTGCCAAAACGGAACTCGACCGTGGCCGCAGGCTTTCCGACAATCGCACCATCTCCCAGAGCGATCTCGACCAGCGTCAAAGCTCGTTTGCGGATGCCGAAGCCCAGCTTCGCGCCGCCCGCGCAGCACTGACCACGGCTCAGCTCGATCTCGGTTATACCGAAATCCTCGCCCCGGTTTCCGGCCGCGTCGGCCGCATCGAAATCACCGCCGGCAACCTCGTCGCCGCCGGCTCCACATCGCCGGCGCTGACGACACTGGTATCGGTCAACCCGATCTATGCCAGCTTCAACGCCAGCGAAGGCGTCGTGGCCAAGGCGCTTGCCGAACTGCCGCAGACGGATGGCGCCCTCCCCGCTCTCGAACAGATCCCGGTGGAAATCGGCACGCTTTCGGATGAGGGCACGCCGATCAAGGGCACGCTGCACCTGATCGACAACCAGGTTGATTCGGCAAGCGGCACCATCGGTGTCCGCGCCGTCTTCGAAAATCCGGACGGCAGGCTCATTCCCGGCCAGTTCGTGCGGGTGCGCATGGGTGAACCGAAGCCGGAAAACCGCATCGTCATCAGCGACCGGGCCATCGGCACGGATCAGGACAAGCGCTTCGTCTTCGTGGTCGATGCCGAAAACAAGGTGAGCTACCGCCAGATCAAGCCGGGCGCACCGGCCGATGGCCAGCGCATCATCGAAAGCGGCCTTGCCGCCGGTGATACGATCGTCGTCAACGGCCTGCAGCGCATTCGCCCCGGCGCGACCATCGCACCGCAGGCGGAAGACAAGGTTGCTGCTTCGCAGTAACCCGCCTCTTTGATCAGTAAGCGTCCCGCCTCCCGCGAGACGCCCCTTCAGACAGAACCGGCCTTCACCGGCGGCAGAATTGCCGCCGGAACGGCCTTCGCATTCCCAAAGACCCGGAGAGGGACTGGATATGAATATTTCCAGATTTTTTGTCGACCGGCCGGTATTCGCTGCCGTGCTTTCGGTCCTGATTGTGGTGGCAGGCCTACTCGGCATGCGCGCCCTGCCGATTTCGGAATATCCCGAAGTCGTTCCGCCATCCGTCGTCGTGCGCGCCACCTATCCCGGTGCGAACCCGACCGTTATTGCCGAAACCGTCGCGACACCGCTGGAAGAACAGATCAACGGCGTCGAGGACATGCTCTATATGGGCAGCCAGGCGACGTCCGACGGCGTGCTGACGCTGACCGTGACCTTCAAGCTGGGCACCGACCCCGACAAGGCGCAGCAGCTGGTGCAGAACCGCGTGTCGCAGGCCGAACCGCGCCTGCCGGCGGAAGTGCGCGCCCTCGGCATCACAACGGTGAAGAGCTCGCCCGACTTCATCATGGTCGTCAACCTTGTTTCCAAGACCGACGCCTATGACATCACCTACCTGCGCAACTATGCGACGCTGAACGTCAAGGACCGCCTCGCCCGCATCGAAGGTGTCGGCCAGGTGCAGGTCTTCGGCGCAGGTGACTATTCCATGCGCGTCTGGCTCGACCCGCAGAAAGTGGCCGAACATGATCTGGCTGCCAGTGACGTCTCCGACGCCATCCGCCAGCAGAACGTGCAGGCCGCAGCCGGCGTCATCGGCGCTTCGCCGAGCCCGAACGGCGTCGACCTGCAACTCAACGTCAATGCCCAGGGCCGTCTGACGACGCCGGAAGAATTCGGCAACATCATCGTCAAGAGCGGCGCCAATGGCGAAATCACCCGCCTGCGCGATGTCGCGCGCATCGAACTCGGCGCAGCAGACTACACGCTGCGTTCGCTGCTCGATGGTGAGCCCGCCGTGGCTGTCGCGGTCCTTCAGGCCCCCGGCTCCAACGCCATCGAAATCGCCGACAATGTCCGCGCCACCATGGACAATCTGCAATTGGCCATGCCCGATGGCGTGAAATACGAGATCGTCTACGATACGACGAAATTCGTGCGCTCCTCCATCGAGAAGGTTGTCGATACACTCCTCGAGGCCGTTGGCCTCGTGGTGCTTGTCGTCATCCTCTTCCTCCAGACCTGGCGCGCCTCGATCATTCCGCTGATCGCCGTTCCGGTCTCGATCATCGGCACCTTCGCCGTCATGTATGCCTTCGGCTTTTCCATCAACGCGTTGACGCTGTTCGGGCTCGTGCTCGCCATCGGCATCGTGGTGGATGATGCCATCGTGGTCGTCGAAAACGTCGAGCGAAACATCGAAAACGGGCTCTCACCGCGTGACGCCACCTATAAGGCCATGCGCGAAGTCTCCGGCCCGATCATCGCCATTGCGCTGGTTCTCGTCGCCGTCTTCGTGCCGCTTGCCTTCATTTCCGGCCTGTCCGGCCAGTTCTACCGGCAGTTCGCGCTGACGATTGCGATCTCCACCGTCATTTCGGCCATCAATTCGCTGACGCTTTCACCCGCTCTTGCGGCCCTGCTGCTGAAGGAACACGGTGCCCCGAAAGACTGGCTCACCCGCTTCATGGACAAGATCCTCGGCTGGTTCTTCCGCGGCTTCAACCGTGCCTTCGGCGCGGCCTCGAACGGCTACGGCAAGACGGTCGGCGGCTTGGTGACACGCAAGAGCTTGGTGATGATCGTTTACATGGCGCTGGTGGCTGCCACCTATGGCATGTTCACGACAGTGCCGAGCGGCTTCGTGCCGGCGCAGGACAAGCAGTATCTGATCGGTTTCGCCCAGTTGCCCGATGGCGCAACGCTCGACCGCACCGAGAACGTCATCAAGCGGATGAGCGCGATCGCCATGGAAACGCCCGGTGTCAGCCACGCCATCGCCTTCCCGGGCCTGTCGATCAACGGCTTCACCATCGGCTCCAACTCCGGCATCGTCTTTGCGGTTCTCGACGATTTCGAAAAGCGCAAGACACCGGAACTCTCCGGCGGCGCCATCGCCATGCAGCTGAACCAGAAGTTCGCCGGCATTCAGGATGCCTTTATCGCCATGTTCCCGCCGCCGCCGGTCAACGGTCTCGGCCAGACAGGCGGCTTCAAACTGCAGATCGAAGACCGCGCCGGCTACGGCTACCAGACGCTGGACGAAGCGGCGAAGGCCGTCATCGCCAAGGCATATCAGACACCGGAGCTGGCAGGCATCTTCTCCAGCTACCAGATCAACGTGCCGCAGCTCTTCGCCGATCTCGACCGCGCCAAGGCGGAACAGCTGGGTGTCTCCGTCAGCGACGTGTTCCAGACGCTGCAGATCTATCTCGGCTCGCTCTATGTCAACGACTTCAACGCCTTTGGACGGACATACAGCGTGCGGGTTCAGGCGGATTCCCAGTTCCGTGCCCATGCCGAAGATATCGGCCGCCTGAAGGTTCGCTCCGCATCGGGTCAGATGATCCCGCTGTCGACGCTCTTGAAGGTAAATGCGACGACGGGGCCGGAGCGCACCAACCGTTATAACGGCTTCCTTGCGGCCGATATCAACGGCGGTCCGGCACCGGGCTTCTCCTCGGGACAGGCGCAGGCAGCGATTGAAAAAATCCTTGCCGAAACCCTGCCCGCAGGCGTCGACTACGAATGGACGGACCTGACCTACCAGCAGATTCTGGCCGGCAATTCCAGCATCGTGGTCTTCCCGCTGGCGCTGCTGCTCGTCTATCTCGTGCTCGCCGCGCAATATGAAAGCCTCACTTTGCCGATTGCGATCATCCTGATCGTCCCGCTCGGTGTGCTTGCGGCCCTCACGGGCGTCTGGCTGACGGGAGGGGATAACAACATCTTTACGCAGATCGGCCTCGTCGTCCTTGTCGGTCTCTCGGCGAAAAACGCGATCCTGATCGTGGAATTCGCCCGGGAGCTGGAATTCGAAGGACGAACACCGCTTCAGGCGGCCATCGAGGCAAGCCGGCTTCGCCTGCGCCCGATCCTGATGACCTCGCTCGCCTTCATCATGGGCGTGGTGCCGCTGGTCGTCTCCACCGGTGCAGGTGCGGAAATGCGTGCGGCCATGGGTGTCGCGGTGTTCTCCGGTATGATCGGCGTAACGTTCTTCGGCATCTTCATGACACCGGTCTTCTACGTGCTGGTGCGCAGGCTGGCGGGCAATCGTCCGCTCATCCAGCACAAGCAGGAAGAACCGGCCAATTCGGACTACAAGCTCGAAAAGGCCGGCTGAGACCGCACTCCCATCCACCGCCACCTTCGAAGCAAGCCCGCCGCGCATCCCAAGATGCGCGGCGTTTTTCATGGTTGGGGCGTTCATACGACATCGCTGAAATAGAATCTGTTTCAAATACTTAAGCAGAGATCACACTTATATTGCGCTGCATTAAACTGACAAAAGGCAATATATCCGCAAGGGTAAACCAGCGCTGAAATAAACAATGATATTTTATGCTTTATATTTCGTGGTAATTTTCGAGATCAGGGTGATTCGGACTAAATGATTTAGTTCAGGGGCGACATGATGGAGCAGGATTACGAGAACTGGGCAACCACCGTTGCCTATTCGATTGTGATGCATGAGGGGCTTGATCTCGCCCTTTCCGCGCAGAATCTGGACAGGGGCAAGACCCGGAACAACCGGGAGCGGCTGATGGAGGCCATTCGCACATCATTGCTCGAAGCGCGCTCGCGTAGCGGTCATTTGACGACGGCGTGAAGGACTGTCAGCGCGCCGGATGGGACAGCGGCTCAGGCCGGAAGCAGATCTGTCCGCACCGCCGCCTTCAACGGCAGATGGTCGGAGGCGATGCGCGCCAGCACGCTGTCATGTGCTTCCACCTGCTCGATCAACCCTTTACGATTGGCGATGATCCTGTCGAGCGCCAGCACCGGCAGGTTGGACGGAAAGCTCGGCACCGCCGGCGGCAAAGCGCCAAAAGCATCCCGGAACGTATTGAGCGACGACCCGTTGCCGAGACGCCATTCGTTCAGGTCTCCCATGAGAACGGTCGCGCATTCGTTGCGCGCTTCGAGAAGGCTGATCAACGCTTTCGCCTGCTGGGCGCGGGAATGTCTGAGAAGCCCGAAATGGGCGGCGATGACCCGCAGCGTGCCGCCCCGCTTTAGATCCAACTCCACGACGAGCGCGCCGCGCGGCTCCAGCCCCGGCAATTTCAGCGTATGCACATCCCTGACCGCCCCTTCTTTGAACAGCACGACATTGCCGTGCCAGCCATGCGCCTTCACGCCGGCCTGCACTGGCACGGGAATGAGGCCGCTTTCCCGCTCCAGCCGGGCGAGATCGAGCAGGCCCGTGCGCTCGCCGAAACGGCTGTCCGCCTCCTGAAGGGCGATGATGTCAGCGCCGATTTCCTGAATGACGCGGCTCGTGCGGTCGGGATCGAACTTGCGGTCGCGGCCGACGCATTTATGCACATTGTAGGAGGCGATGACGGGGAAGGAATGGTCTTTCGTCGCTGGCGCCGCATTCTGGCGCTGGCGGCGGTCGCGCAGCGACTGCAGGACGAAGGCGGACAGGCTGGTGTTTTTCGTCAAAGCCGTTTTTTCATCATCCAGCAAACCGTTCTTTTTCACGCGTTTATGCCTCCGGTCTCGCGCAGCGCCCTGTCGGGCCCACCGCACTCTAAAGATAAGGCGAAGCGAGCCACAGGACACGCTCCACAAAACGGACAACGAATGGCCGCGCATTCAGTTCGCTGAGCCGCACGGGCAAGGCGGTTGCCCGTGCATCCCGGATGCGCTCGCCGATTGTCGCGGCGAATTCCTCATCCATAACTTCGAGATCGATCTCAAAGTTCAATCGCAGCGAACGCGGATCGAGATTGGAAGAGCCAATGTAGCTCCAGCGCCCGTCGATCACCAGAAGCTTGGAATGATTGAAAGCCCCCGTCGCCCGCCAGATGCGGCAGTAATTCCTCAACATCTGGTCGAACTGCGCCGTCATTGCCCTGTCGACAAGCACCAGATTGTTACTTTTGGGCACGATGATATCGACAACAACTCCCCGCCTTGCTGCGGTAATGAGTGCCGAAATAAGCTCCCGATCGGGGAGAAAATAGGGCGACATGATGAGAATGGAGGAGCGCGCAACGGAAAACGCGCCCATCAGCATCTTGTGACTGGTCTCGATACTTTTGTCCGGCCCGGAGGAGCAGACGCGGGCAACGATCTGCGAGCCCGGCAAGCCATCGGGAATGGCGATATCCCAGACCGGCGCATCCAGAAGCTCCCTTGTCGTGAAGCGCCAGTCCTCCGCCGCGATGGAAAAAAAATCCGATACGACCGGCCCGGTGATCTTGAAATGCGTATCGTGCGACTGGCTTTCGCCGCCGAATTCCTGGGTGAACCCCTCGCGGATATTCATGCCGCCGCTAAACGCGATGCGCCCGTCCACCACAAGGATCTTGCGGTGGGTGCGCAGATTGGCATAGGGCAGCCGCAGCCCCATGATGACATTGCCGTTGAAGACGTCGCAGACGATGCCCTTTTCCCTGAGCGTCGGCAGGATGCTCGGCACCGAATAGCGCGCACCCACCGCATCCACCAGCACCCGCACCTCCACGCCACGAACCTTCGCCCTTTCGAGTGCGGAGACAAAGCGGGCGCCGATCCGGTCATTGTCGAAAATATATGTTTCGAGAATGATCGACCGTTTCGCCTCGTCGATGGCCCCCAGCATGGCGGCATAGGCGGCATCCCCCGTCACCAGCGGCTCTATGCCGTTGCCTGTCGTCAGCGCATGGCGCGTCACCCGGTCGCCCAGCGTCTTCATCGCCTCGAAACGGCGTCCGAAGCGCGCAGCGATCATGTCGCCGCTCGCATCCAGACGCGCCACGCGATCCATGATCTCGTCCTGCATGAAGGACCGCTGCTGCGTGATGTTCGAACGGCGAATGCGGTTGATGCCGGCAATGGCGTAGATAACCGCGCCGACGATCGGCGACAGCACGATGACGCCCACCCAGCCCAGCGCGGAACGCACTTCCTCCTTCGTCATCGTGGCATGCACGGCCGCCACGGTTCCCATCAGGATGGAGAGAACGGCAAGGATATGCGGCCAATAGGCAATGACGAGATCGAGCATGATGCAACTATAGGGCATCGGCTCAAAAAGTGTAACGCGGTTTTCGGAGAACCCGATGCGCAAACAAAAATATAGAGTACTTCGGCAATCCCGCAACGAAACGAGCATCACGCCATGCTTTAGCGGGACAGACCCTTGCGGGATTAACGGTGGAAACCGGTCTTGCGATATGTCATGAGAGCGCATCTCGATCTCTGGCAGGGGCACTTGCGGGCCTCTGCGGCATTTGAAAGCAAGAAGGCCGTGATGCAGGAAAATACACAGGGCGCCGTCATCGTCATTTCCAGCCACGTCATGCGTGGATCGGTCGGCAACCGGGCAGCAGTGTTTGCACTGGAGACGCTGGGTTATCCGGTCTGGGCGGTGCCCACCATCGTCATGCCCTGGCACCCCGGCCATGGCCCGTCCACCCGCATGCGCTTTCAGGACGACGATTTCGACAAGGCCATGACCGATCTCGAAAACGCCAAATGGATCGGCGAGGTCAAGGCTGTCCTGACCGGTTATTTCGGCAGCGCCGCGCAGGTGCGCTCCGTCGCAAGGCTGATCAGCAATCTGAAGGAAAAGAACCCGTCGCTGATTTACGCCTGCGATCCGGTCATGGGCGATCTCGGCGGGCTTTACATTCCGCTCGAGACCGCAGAAGCCATCCGCGATCACCTCATCCCGCTTGCCACTGTCGCCACGCCGAACCGTTATGAACTCGCCTGGATGAGCGGCGCGGAGCTCGAAACCAACAATGCCATCATGGATGCCGCACTTGCGCTGGGTCCGCCGAAAATGCTGGTCACCTCAGCCGTCCCAATGATGACGGGCGGCACCGGCAATCTTTATCTCAGCGGCCGACACGCGCTGCTTGCCGAACATCGCGCCATCGAAAATGCACCGAACGGTCTCGGCGACCTGATGTCGGCGCTGTTTCTCGCTCGCCTTCTGGAAGGCATGGATGACGAAAAGGCGCTGCAGCTCGCAACCGCCAGCGTGTTCGAAATTCTGGCCCGCACCAAAAAACGCGAGATGAACGAACTGACGCTGGAGACGGACTCTTCCAGCCTCTCCACACCCATGGCCATGGTGCAGATGCGTCATCTCTTGCATCCTTCGCGCAGCAAGCGCAAATAGCGGCTAGAGCATTTCCAGGAAAAGTGGCCCTCGGTTTTCCGTCCGGAAATGCGACAAACAAGGAGTTGGAGCGATTTCGCGGTTCGAAGAAAAGCGAAAATGCTCCAAAGGATTGGTCTTCAACGCACCGAGTTCTTTTCTTGATCTCGGTCCAACCACAACGGTACTGCGATAGATGAAAGATTTTCCGGAAACCCTTCTCAACGGCTACAAGAACTTCATGAACGGTCGCTATGTCGACGAGCGCGAAAGATACCGCGTTCTGGCCGACACCGGACAGAAGCCGCAGACCCTGTTCATTGCCTGTTGTGACTCCCGCTCCGCGCCGGAAACCATTTTCGACTGCGGACCGGGAGAGCTTTTCGTCGTCCGCAACGTCGCCAACATGGTGCCGCCCTTCGAGCCGGACGGCCAGTACCACGCCACCTCGGCGGCCATCGAATATGCCGTTCAGGTTTTGAAGGTGAAGGATATCGTCGTCATGGGCCACGGCCGCTGCGGCGGCATTCAGGCTGCACTCGACCCCAATCTCGAGCCGCTCTCCCCCGGCGATTTCATCGGCAAATGGATGAACATGGTCAAGTCGGCCGCCTCGCAAATTCAGAGCAACGACGTGATGACAGCTTCCGAGCGGCAGACGGCGCTGGAACGCGTTTCCATCCGCAACTCCATCGCCAACCTGCGCGGTTTCCCCTTCGTCAAAGCGCAGGAAACCGCCGGTAAGGTGAAGCTGCACGGCGCATGGTTCGATATTTCGACCGGCGAATTGTGGGTTATGGACGGCAAGACGGGTGATTTCCGTCGCCCGGATCTGTGATTGGCAGGTAATAGTTACCAGTCAAATTCAACGCTCGTCACCCCGGACTAGATCCGGGGTCCAGCGCGATCAAGTCCTTGATCGCCAAAGACTCTTTCACGGCGCGGACGCGCCGTGACTGGATGCCGGATCAAGTCCGGCATGACGGAAGTGGGAATTCGCGCGTGGAAAGCGGCCTTATTGGCCGTCGATCGCCTTGCCTATGAAGGCAATCGCCTGCTGGTAGACGCTTGCGGCGTTCCAGCCCTGGATGGCGGCGTAGTTTGCCTGTCCCTGCTGATAACCGGCGCCGCGCTGCCAGCCATGACCGACGAGGAAGTTCGCGGTGGAAGCCAGCGCGTCGGCGCGCGAACCGACGAGATCGATACGGCCGTCGCGGTCGAAATCAACGCCGTAACGCACGACGTTCAGCGGCAGGAACTGCGTCTGGCCGATTTCACCATGGGCCGCACCCTTGGCGTTGACGTTGAGCGAACCGCTGCCGACGAGCTTGAGGGCCGCATAAAGCTGCTCGGTGAAATAATCCGAACGACGGCAATCGAAGGAGAGCGTCGCCACGGCGGAAAGCGTGTGCTGGTTGCCCATGAAGCCGCCAAAGCCGGTTTCCATGCCCCAGATGGCCAGAAGCGGACCGGCCGGCACGCCATAGGCGCGCTCGATGGAAGCAAAGAGAGAAGCGTTGTTCTTCTTCATGGTCTTGCCGCGCGAAATGATCGTCTGACCGCCGCGCTTCTGCATGAATTGTTCGAAGGAGAGCTTGAAGCTGTGCTGGCCGCGGTCTGCGCGGATCGTCGCCTGGTTGTAGGAGACGCCGGAGAAGGCACGATCGAGCACCGAGGCGCTGACGCCGCGGCCCGCCGCTTCCTGCTTGAAGGCGCCGACCCAGGCATCGAAGCCCGCCGAAGTGTTGCCGCATTGCGCAGCCATAACCGGCGTCGCTGCCAGAACCGAAACCATGGCCACACCAGCCAGAATTACCTTCATTGCCCGCATCAAAATCTGCCTTCGATATCCTTTGGGGAATTTTTCCCGAGAACCAAACCGTCAATACTGTATGATTCAGGTGCCAAAACTGTCTTTTGGCGGCCTAAATTGCCTTTCGGCAGCAAGGCCTGCAAATAAACTGGCCGTGATCTCGCCAATTATAAAACCCGCCTGCCCCACACAGAACAGACGGGTTATACTTAACGAACCTTAAAAAATCGTATCGTTGATCAGGCAGCCGCCTTGCGCGGCTTGATGAAGCCACGATTGATCAGCAGTTCGGCGATCTGGACGGCGTTAAGGGCAGCACCCTTGCGCAGGTTGTCAGAAACAACCCACAGGTTGAGACCGTTTTCGACCGTCGCATCTTCGCGGATACGCGAGATGTAGGTCGCGTCCTCACCGGCGGATTCAACCGGGGTGATGTAGCCGCCGTTTTCGCGCTTGTCGATGACGAGGCACCCCGGCGCTTCGCGCAGGATGTCGCGCGCCTGATCGGCGGTGATCTCGTTTTCGAACTCGATATTGACCGATTCCGAATGGCCGATGAAGACCGGAACGCGCACGGCCGTGCAGGTGACCTTGATCTTCGGATCGAGCATCTTCTTGGTTTCGGCCAAAACCTTCCACTCTTCCTTGGTGTAGCCGTCTTCCATGAAGACGTCGATATGCGGAATGACGTTGAAGGCGATGCGCTTGGTGAACTTCTTGGCTTCCACCGGATCGGCCACGAACACGGCGCGGGTCTGCTGGAACAGCTCATCCATGCCTTCCTTGCCGGCGCCGGACACCGACTGGTAGGTGGAGACGACAACGCGCTTGATCTTGGCGAAGTCATGCAGCGGCTTCAGCGCGACGACGAGCTGTGCCGTGGAGCAATTCGGGTTGGCGATGATGTTCTTCTTGGTGAAGCCCGCAACCGCATCGGCATTGACTTCCGGAACGATCAGCGGAACGTCCTGGTCGTAGCGCCATGCGGAAGAGTTGTCGATGACAACGCAGCCCTGCTGGCCGATCTTCGGCGACCACTTCTTGGAAACATCGCCGCCGGCCGACATCAGGCAAATATCCGTGTCGGAAAAATCGTAGTTCTCGAGGTTCGAGACCTTCAGCGTGCGGTCGCCATAGGAGACTTCCGTGCCCTGCGAGCGGGCGGAAGCGAGCGGCACGACTTCATCGGCGGGGAAACCGCGTTCGGCCAGGATATTGAGCATTTCGCGACCGACGTTGCCGGTGGCGCCTGCAATTGCAACTTTGAAACCCATGATCAAGCTCTCTTTCTGTCTCTCCTCTTTTTGGTGAGGTGGGAACCCGCATCAAATCGCGGCTTCCTCGATCCCCAGCCAAACCGGGGAGAGAGCGGTGGCCAGAGACGTTAGACGGTTTTAATCGTCGTTTTGGCCGTAATTCGGGTAGAATGAGAAAGGCGCGGATCATCGCCGGCGGATTGTGCCGGTCCTTCCATGACGAACATGTCTGCAACATGCATGCGCAAGGTGATGCTCCTTCTTCGCGAGAAGCTATTAGAAGGTTTCTCGGTTGTGTCAAGAAAAAAGGCGCGTTTGGAGGCGTCTTGCGCAAGCCGTAAAATCGGCCTCGCGACATTTTCGGGACGCCTTGCATTAGACTAAAGTCATAATCCGAAAGCATCGCTCTTATTGCGGTTAATTTTCTGTCACTCTGACACTCCGCGCATTGCACCCTTATGGGGAGTCCGGAGGAGAGAGATGGGCTCCGCAATGCGCCAATTGGGACATCTGTGGAGGACAGACAATGGCAGATATTGCAGCCGTGAGCGGCGCCGCCCGTCCAATGACGGGTGAAGAGAAGAAGGTGATTTTCGCCTCTTCTCTCGGAACAGTCTTCGAATGGTACGATTTTTATCTGTACGGCTCGCTCGCGATCTATATCGGCGCGAACTTCTTCAGCCAATATCCGGAAACGACACGCAACATCTTTGCGCTGCTGGCCTTCGCTGCCGGCTTCCTCGTGCGCCCCTTCGGCGCGCTGGTATTCGGCCGTCTGGGCGACATTGTCGGCCGCAAATATACCTTCCTAATCACCATCCTCATCATGGGCGTTTCGACCTTCCTCGTCGGCGTCCTGCCCGGCGCATCGCAGATCGGCATTGCCGCTCCGATCATCCTGATCGTTCTGCGCATGCTGCAGGGTCTGGCGCTTGGCGGTGAATATGGCGGTGCGGCAACCTATGTTGCCGAACATGCACCGAACGGCCGCAGGGGCTATTACACCTCGTGGATCCAGACGACGGCGACGCTCGGCCTGTTCCTGTCGCTGGTGGTCATTCTCGGCGTGCAGTTCGCGCTCGGCAAGGAAGCCTTCGCCGCCTGGGGCTGGCGCATTCCCTTCCTCGTCTCCGTTCTGCTGCTCGGCGTATCGGTCTGGATTCGTCTGAAAATGAACGAATCTCCGGCCTTCAAGAAAATGAAGGAAGAAGGCAAGACATCCAAGGCGCCGCTCAGCGAAGCTTTCGGCCAGTGGAAGAACGCCAAGATCGCGCTCATCGCGCTTGTCGGCGCCGTCATCGGCCAGGCAGTTGTCTGGTATACGGGCCAGTTCTACGCGCTGTTCTTCCTGCAGAGCATCCTGAAGGTCGACGGCCAGTCCGCCAACATCATGGTAGCGGCAGCACTCATCCTCGGCACCAGCTTCTTCGTCATCTTCGGCTGGCTTTCCGACAAGATCGGCCGCAAGCCGATCATCATGGCCGGTCTCATCCTTGCCATGCTGACCTACTTCCCGCTGTTCAAGGCACTGACATGGGCGGGCAACCCGGCGTTGGCGCAAGCGCAGTCCACCGTTCGCGCCACCGTGACCGCAGCCCCCGGCGACTGCAAGTTCCAGTTCAACCCGACCGGCACGGCGAAATTCACCACATCCTGCGATATCGCCACCTCGTTCCTGACGCGCAACTCCGTGCCTTACGACGTGGTTGCGGGCACAGCCGGCCAGCCGGCCACCGTGAAGATCGGCGATGCCACCATTACTAGCTACGACGCGGCTGCCGCCGGCGCGGATGCGGCAGCCAAGGACAAGGCCTTCCAGAAGCAGGTCAACATGGCGCTTCACGATGGCGGCTACCCGCTGGTGCGCGGCGCGGCGCAGGTGCCGGACGCGAAACTGGATGCCTTCATTGCCGCCAATCCGGAGCTTAACCTCAATGCGGAGGCCGTTCGCGCTGCCGACAAGAAAATGGTCGCGACCGACAAGCTGGTGGCGGACAAGCTGCTGACACCGGCAGAAGCCGCTGGTGCCGCGGAAATGGCTGTCTACACCGTAGCCGGCGGCGGCACCTTCTCCATGGTGGCCGATCCGGCCGCCGTGAACTGGGTCGTCATCATCGCGGTACTGACCGTCCTCGTCATCTACGTAACGATGGTCTACGGCCCGATCGCGGCCCTGCTGGTCGAACTGTTCCCGACCCGCATCCGCTACTCCGGCATGTCGCTGCCATACCACATCGGTAACGGCTGGTTCGGCGGTCTTCTGCCCGCCACCGCCTTTGCGATGAGCGCGGCGAAGGGCGACATCTATTACGGCCTCTGGTACCCGATCATCTTCGCAGGCATCACGCTGGTCGTCGGCCTGCTGTTCCTGCCGGAAACCAAGGATCGCGATATCCACGCCATGGATTGAGCCATACCCTGTTTGACATTTTCGGAACCCGGCGCTGAAGCGCCGGGTTATTTTATTGCGCGGTAGGTCCGCATATCGAACAAGACTGTCGCAGCGGGCTGTCATTCCGTCGCAGGCAAGACAAAATCAATATGGAGACAAAGCCCCCCTGAATAGGTTATGACCCCCCTATATTATCAGGCAGAGGGAGAGCCATTTTGAGAATCGGGACACCTAAGGAATTATATGAGGGCGAGGCGCGCGTCGGCATGACGCCCGACAGCGCCCAGGCATTGCAGAAACTCGGATATGATTGCATTCTTGAAACCGGTGCAGGCAAGGCGGCGGGTTTTTCCGACAACGCCTATCGCGCAGCCGGTGTAACGATCGTCGACAGCGCCGATGCGCTTTACGCCGGTTCCGACATCATCGCCAAGGTTCGTCCGCCGGAAACGTCGGAGATTGATCGCCTGTCTTCGGACAAGACGCTGATCTCGTTCTTCTATCCCGCCCAGAACAAGGACCTTCTGGAGCAGGCGAAGGAAAAGGGCGCAAATGTCATCGCCATGGACATGGTGCCGCGCATTTCCCGTGCCCAGAAGATGGACGCCCTGTCCTCCATGGCCAATATCGCCGGTTATCGTGCGGTCATCGAGGCCGGCAATAATTTCGGCCGCTTCTTCACCGGCCAGGTCACCGCCGCCGGCAAGGTGCCGCCCGCCAAGGTGCTGGTCATCGGCGCAGGCGTTGCCGGTCTTGCCGCCATCGGCACGGCCACATCGCTCGGCGCCATTACCTATGCCTTCGACGTTCGCCCGGAAGTGGCCGAACAGATCGAATCCATGGGCGCGCAATTCGTCTATCTCGATTTCGCCGACCAGCAGCAGGATGGCGCGGCCACCGGCGGTTATGCCGCCCCCTCCTCGCCGGAATTCCGCGAGAAGCAGCTCGAAAAATTCCGCGAACTCGCGCCGCAGATCGATATCGTCATTACCACGGCGCTCATTCCGGGCCGCGACGCCCCGAAACTGTGGCTCGCCGACATGGTGGCGATGATGAAGCCGGGTTCGGTCATCGTCGACCTCGCTGCCGAACGCGGCGGCAATTGCGATCTGACGGTTCCCGACCAGCGCGTCGTCTCAGAGAATGGCGTCATCGTCATCGGCTATACGGATTTCCCGAGCCGTATGGCCACGCAGGCCTCGACGCTCTATTCCACCAACATCCGCCACATGATGACCGATCTGACGCCCGCAAAGGACGGCAAGCCGGTTCACAACATGGAAGACGACGTCATCCGCGGTGCGACGGTCACCTATCAGGGTGAAATCACTTACCCCCCGCCGCCGCCGAAAATTCAGGCGATTGCCGCGCAGAAGCCGAAGGAAAGAGCAAAAGAACTCACGCCTGAGGAAAAGCACGCCAAGGAACACGCGGACTTCAAGGCGCAGACGAAAAGCCAGGTCGGCCTGCTCGCCGTCGGTACTGCGATCCTGCTTCTGGTGGGCGCTTTCGCACCGGCAAGCTTCATGAGCCACTTCATCGTTTTCGTGCTGGCCTGCTTCGTCGGTTTCCAGGTCATCTGGAATGTCAGCCATTCGCTGCACACGCCACTGATGGCGGTGACGAACGCGATTTCCGGCATCGTCATCATCGGCGCATTGCTGCAGATCGGTTCCGGCAACTGGCTGGTGGTGATCCTCGCCTCGCTTTCCGTCCTGATCGCGACGATCAACATCGTCGGCGGTTTCCTCGTGACACGGCGCATGCTCGCCATGTTCCAGAAGTCCTGAGCCGTGTAGGGGACATTCAATGACCATTGGTATCGTTTCCGCGGCCTATGTTGCCGCAGCCGTTCTTTTCATCCTTTCTCTTGGCGGCCTTTCCGGACAGGAAAGCGCCAAACGCGCCGTCTGGTACGGCATTGTCGGCATGGGTCTCGCCATCGTCGCCACCGTCTTCGGCCCTGAGATCAGCAAGGGCGTCGGGCAGTGGCTCGTGGTGCTGCTGATGCTGGCGGGCGGCTCCGTTCTCGGCTACTTCGTCGCAAGCCGCGTGCAGATGACCGAAATGCCGCAGCTTGTTGCAGCCCTTCACTCCTTCGTCGGCCTCGCCGCCGTCTTCATCGGCTTCAACGCCCATATCGAGGAAGCGCATGTCGCCTCGCTCGATGAGACCGCGCGTTCGCTGCTGACGGGCTTTTCCGCCATTCTCGCCCACAAGACGCCGGTTGAACTGGCGATCATGAAGGTCGAGGTCTTCCTTGGCGTCTTCATCGGTGCAGTCACCTTCACTGGTTCGGCCGTCGCCTTCGGCAAGCTTGCCGGCAAGGTGGACGGCAAGGCGAAGAAACTGCCGGGCGGGCATCTGCTCAATGCCGGCGCTGCGATCCTGTCGCTGGTGCTGCTCATCATGTATTGCAACGGCGCCGGCGCATGGACGCTGGTGCTGATGACGCTTGCCGCCTTCTTCATCGGTTATCACCTGATCATGGGCATCGGCGGCGCCGACATGCCTGTCGTCGTTTCGATGCTGAACAGCTATTCCGGCTGGGCTGCGGCGGCCATCGGCTTCACGCTCGGCAACGATCTCTTGATCGTCACCGGTGCGCTGGTCGGCTCCTCGGGTGCGATCCTCTCCTACATCATGTGCAAGGCTATGAACCGCTCCTTCATCTCGGTCATCCTCGGCGGCTTCGGCGGCACGACGGGTCCGGCGATGGAAATCGAGGGCGAGCAGCTGGCGATCGACGCCGAAGGCGTGGCCGCAGCGCTGAATGACGCCGACAGCGTCATCATCGTTCCCGGCTACGGCATGGCGGTGGCGCAGGCGCAGGCCGCGGTCTCCGAACTGACCCGCAAGCTGCGTGCCGACGGAAAGACCGTGCGCTTCGCCATCCATCCGGTCGCAGGCCGTCTTCCCGGCCACATGAACGTGCTGCTGGCCGAGGCCAAGGTGCCTTACGATATCGTGCTGGAAATGGACGAGATCAACGACGACTTCCCCAATACCGACGTCGTCATCGTCATCGGCTCCAACGACATCGTCAATCCGGCCGCCCAGGACGATCCCAACTCACCGATTGCCGGCATGCCGGTTCTGGAAGTGTGGAAGTCCAAACTGGTCATCGTCTCCAAGCGCGGCCAGGGCACGGGTTACTCCGGTATCGAGAACCCGCTGTTCTACAAGGACAATACCCGCATGTTCTACGGCGACGCCAAGAAGTCGATCAACGATCTTCTGCCGCTGATCAAGTAAATGAAAAGGGCGTTCCCGGGAGGCCGGAAACGCCTTCGAATTTCCGAGAAACGACGATACGTTTCGTCCGTCATGCCGGACTTGATCCGGCATCTAGCCACGGCGCGTCTGCGCCGTGAAAAGAGTCTTTCGCGATCAAGGACTTGATCGCGCTGGACCCCGGATCTAGTCCGGGGTGACGGTGTGCGGATGCTACGGCCGCGCCAAACGGAACCGTTCTGCGGGACTTTGTCGACAGACTGCCGCCACTTCGAACTTTCAAAAGACCGCGCTCAAAGCACCCGGTAACGCCGGTTGAAATACATCAGCGCCTCATCGCCCGCATTGATCTTCATATCCACAACCTCGCAGATCAGAATATCATGCGTGCCGCCGTCATGCGCCTCGCGGATGCGGCAGTCGAAAGAGACAAGCGCGTCCTCCAGAACCGGCGCGCCGGTTTCGAGCACACCCCAGCTCGCGGCGGCGAAACGCTCTTCCGCTGGCGTCTTGCCGCCGAAAAGCGTGCTCAGCACCTCGTGATGAGCGGCGAGCGTGTTGACGCAGACGACGCCATTGGCCTTCACCACCCTGTAAGCGGAAGAATTGCGGTTGAGGCAGATAAGAAGCGTGGGCGGATTGTCGGAAACGCTGCAAACCGCCGTCGCTGCAAAGCCTGCACGGCCTGCCGCCCCGTCCGTGGTGACGATATTGACCGCCGCACCGAGCCGCGCCATGGCGTTTCTATAATCGAGGCTGCGCTGCTCAGCAGTCTTCGTCTCCATTTCCGCTTCCTTTTCAAGAGACATCATCTGCATCTAACCCATCCTTCCTTAACAGGCCATCAAGCCAGCACACAGGCGTCTTCGAAGCCAAGGCGGGGCAACCGTCCGAAAAGCTTCGACGGATCGCCATAGCCGAGATTGATCAGGAAATTGGACTTCCACGTCGTGCCTGCGAAAAACGCCGTATCCACCTTGCCTTTGTCGAAACCGGACATTGCCCCGGTATCCAGTCCCAATGAGCGGGCTGCAAGGATGAGATAACCCGCCTGGAGCGTGGCATTGCGGAAGGCTGTCTCCTCGGCCACGGCCGGGCTGGAGGTGAACCACGAACGGGCATCGGCATGCGGAAACAGCATCGGCAGTTTCTCGTAAAATTCGCGATCGATGGCGGCGATCACGGTGACGGGTGCTGCCATGGTCTTTTCGAGATTGCCCGAAGAAAGCGCCGGCCGCAGTTTTTCTTTCGCTTCCTGGCTGCGCACGAACACGAAACGCCCCGGCGAGCAATTGGCCGAGGTCGGACCCATCTTCGTCAGATCGTAAAGCTCTCTCAGCGTCTCGTCGCCGACCGGCTTGTCAGCCCAGCCATTATGGGTGCGCGCCGCGGTGAAAAGTGCTGCAAGTGCCTTGTCGTCGAGTGCTGTCGTCATTGTCCTAAAAATCCCGTCAGAATGTTCGTGTTGCCGGTAGCAGAAACTGCAAAAGCCGAGCATTGAAAAGGTCAGCTTCAGTAATATTGACCGCATGCGCCCCGAAATCGAGAAGGCAGAGTTCCCCCTGCGGCAAACCCTCAGCGAGACGCATGGAGCGGGTGTAGGGCACCAGAAGATCGTCTTTCGTCCCCACCACCAGAACCGGATTGCCGATCTCGCCGAGGCGACTATCGACGTCAAAGGCCCTCAGTGCCGCGATGCGCCGAAGCACATTCCCCTTGCCCTGAAAATGCGCGACGCCATGAGCATCGTCCCGCGCCAGCCGCTCCTGATGTTCCGACATCCAGGCGGCCGGATAAAGAAACAGCGGCTGGGCTTTGACGAAAGCCTCAACGCCGGATTTCTCCAGAAGCTCGATCCGCACATCGAAGCAGCGCCCGGAATGCGGATCCGCCTTGCTCCAGGCATTGATGAGAACGAGCCTGTCGATAAGGCCGGGCCTGCGCAGCGCGATATCGAGGCCGATCAGACCGCCAAGCGCATGGCCCATGAAGTGGAATTTCTCGATGTTCAGCGCCGAAACGATTTCCAGCACATCATCCGCCATCGTCGATATGCCGCCACCCAGCGGCACCTCGCCACCGGTCCTGCCGGTTCCGCGATGATCGTAGGTGACGATCCGGAAATGATCGGAGAGGGCTTCGATCTGCGGCGCCCAATAGGCGCCCGATCCGCCCAGTCCCGATGACAGCAGGATTGTAGGCGCGTCAGGATCAGTCCGGCCATGAACCTCGAAATGCATCATCTGCCGTTTCGCCCTATTTGCCGATATGGGCGACGGTGGCGATTTCCACCAGCGCGTCTGGCTTTACGAGGCCGCACTGGATGCAATAACGCGCCGGCTTGTCGCCGGGGAAATATTCGGCATAGACCGTGTTGACGGCCTGGTAATTCGCCCAGTCGGTGATGAAGATATGGTTCATCGTCACGTCTTCCATCGTGCCGCCGGCGGTTTCGATGACCGACTTGATGGTTTCCAGAACATGGCGTGTCTGGGCGCTGGCATCGCCCACATGCACGACATTGTTGTCCTTGTCGAAGGGCAGCGTGCCGGACACGTAAACCACGCCATCGGCAAGTGTTCCCGGCGAAAAGGGAGCGATGGGTTTGCTGGTGCCAACAGGTACGATGATCTTTTTCGGCATTTCGTTCTCCTCTTTGTTTTTCTCAATCAATCGGTGACGGGTGCGGCCTGCGATATGACACCGCAGAAATCATTGACGGTGGCCACCCAGCCGAAAAACTTCTCGACATTGTAGACCGTCGCCTGCTGGATATAGTCCGGCCCCAGATGATGGGTAGCATCCTCCAGCATCACCCCGAAATATTCGAGGTGGAAGGCGTCCCGCAGCGAGCTTTCCACGCAGACATTGGTGGCGATGCCGACAAAGACCAGATTGCGGATGCCGCGGGCGCGCAGCACGCTATCCATATTGGTGTTGAAGAAACCGCTGTAACGCGTTTTCGGCACCAGAATATCGCCGGGCTGCGGTTGCAGCTCATCGACAATGGCGTAGTCCCATGTACCCTTGGCGAGCAGCTGGCCCTGCAGTTCCGGCCTTTTGCGCATGGTCTTCAGCGCATTGGACTTGTGCCAGTTGGGCGAACCAGGCCCGCCCGCCTCGACATAATCCTTGTCCCAGCCATTCTGGAAGTAGATGACCTGAACGCCTGCCGCCCGCGCCGCATCCAAAGTCTTCTTGATGTTGGCGATGGTCCCCTTCGCCCCTGATATATCGAAACCGGCCAGATCGACATAACCGCCCTCGGTGGAATAGGCGTTCTGCATGTCGACCACGACAACGGCGGTCTCGCTGGGTTTCAGAGTAATCGGCTCCGGCCTTGCGGGAAGCGTGACACTTTCCGAGCGGCTTTCCGGGCCCTTGTAACCTGCCACGACGGCTTCGCTCATTCCGCTGCCTCCAGTGCCGCTTGAACATGCGCGCGGCTCTTCATCAGCGGCTGCACGTATTTGCCGAATTTTTCGACCCCTTCGAGGAAATCATCAAAGGTCAGCATCACGCCGCCCGTCCCCGGCACCTCGCTCATTTCATCCAGCATGGCCGCCACTTCCTCATAGGAGCCGATCAAGGTTCCCATGTTGATATTGACCGCAGAGACGGGGTTGGACATATGCCGGACATTGGTGTCGGAGCCTGATTTGGTGTCGACGGCGCTCTGCAGGCCGAGCCACTTGATCGCGTCCTCATCGGCACCTGCCTTGTAGTGTTCCCACTTCGCCCAGGCATCCTCGGATTTTTCCTCGGCAAGGATCATGGTCAGCACGACGGATTTAACCTCACGGCCGCTCTTTTCCGTTGCCGCCAGAAGCCGCTCATTGGTGGGCGCAAAGGCCTTTGGCGTGTTGACACCAACGCCAAAGCAGAAGCTGTAATCGGCGAACTTGGCCGAAAACGCCATGCCGGAATTGGAAGAACCGGCGCAGATGAGCTTCACATCACCCTGCGGCACCGGCTTCATGCGGCAATCATCCATCTGGAAGAACTTGCCCTTGAAATCCGACTGACCTTCCGTCAGCAGCTCTTTCAGCACTGTCGTATATTCGCCGAGATACTCGTAACGATCGCCGAAATAATCGTCGCCCGGCCAGAGGCCCATCTGGCTATATTCCGGCCGCTGCCAGCCGGTAATGAGGTTGATGCCGAAACGGCCACCGGAAATGGAATCGATCGTCGTCGCCATGCGGGCAACGATCGCCGGCGGCATGACCAGCGTCGCGGCGGTGCCGAACAGCTTGATCTTTGACGTGACGGCGGCAAGGCCTGCCATCAGCGTGAAGGATTCCAGATTGTAATCCCAGAATTCGGTCTTGCCACCAAAGCCGCGCAGCTTGATCATCGAAAGAGCGAACTCGAAACCATATTGCTCCGCCTTCAAGGTGATGGCCTTGTTCAGGTCGAAGCTCGGTTTGTATTGCGGCGCGTTTTCTGACAGCAGCCAACCATTGTTCCCGATCGGGATAAAAACACCAACTTCCATCTTGCTGTTCCCTTTTTTGCATCAGGTGTCTCCTGACTTGGCAAAAGAGTAGCAGGTTCTGTGCCAGACCAAATAAAATAATTTTATCAAATGGATAAAATTTTGGAGGCGAATTATTTTTACCAAAAGATAAAAATTTTATCATTCGATAAAATTATTTGCCTGTTTATTCGGCAAATATCGAACGCAATCTGTGGGAAATGGGCGGCTCTTATATCGGTCGCGGAGCGTTGCGCGGCGTCCGAAAACCTCCCCTCCGTCATGCCGGCCTTGAGCCGGCACCAGCCACGGCGCGTCTGCGCCGTGAGAGGAGCCTTTCGCGATCAAGGACTTGATCGCACTGGACCCCGGATCAAGTCCGGGGTGACGGTGCAGGGATTTTACGACTCAATCGAACACACACGTGCCACGGGGCACGTCTGCGCGATGAGAACAACAATCGCAAAGCTATGCCGAAATCTCAGGCGAGGCGTTGCCGCGCATAGGCATGTACGGCCCGGAAAGCGGCTTCCGCACCGGCGATGACCCGCTCTTCCTCTTCGACCGTCAGCGAAATTTCATCGAGCGCGGCGGTGAAAGTGCGCCAGTGCAGGCCGCGTCCTTCCGGAGCGCCGGCCAGATGGCGTGCGCCGAAGTCTTCATTCAGACCAAGCTTGGCCGCATCCTTCAGCAGGAAAGCAGCGCCCAGATTGGAGCCTTCAACCACATAAAGCCAACCCATGGCCTCGGGCAGATCGAACGGCGTTTCACCGGTGAAACGCGGCTCGGCCGTTTCGGGAATGGCAAGACCGAGATCGGCAAGGTCCTGCTCGATCATGGAGAGACGGCGGCGGCCCTTGAGATCAGGAAGCAGGCCATCGAGCGTCGCATTGGAAAAGAAGACATCGAGGTCACGATGGAAAAGATATTGCGTTTCCACGAATTTGCCGAAGTTCTCCCGGCTCTCGAACGGCTTCGATGCCATGATGAAGGCATCGAGATCGCCATGCGCGCCGCGCGTCGCAGCTTTCAGGCGCTTGACGCGGCTCTGCTCAATGTCTGCTACAGGCGCTGACGGCTCCGCAATGGTCATGGTGATGGTCCCTTTATCCCTAATATTCAGATTGCTGATAAAAATCTTTACTCCAACAGTCAAATTTATTTTCGCATTTGTCCGCTCGCCCTGCAAAGGGCATAAGCCCGCTGTCGCCAAGGTAAATCAACCTCCCTGCCCCTGTACAACCCTTCCGCACGAACGCCTCGCAGCATTGGCGCTCAACGCACGACGAAGCGAATTCCTCGATTCCCATCGTCCGAACAATCAAACTGCAATTACCTCTTTACAACTAACATGTCAGCGCGTTATCAATGCGCAATCACCTTCGAGGAGCATCTTACTTGACCCAGAAATTTGGCCTTTCGGCAGCCCTGACCACTCCTTTCAAAAAGGACGGAACGGTCGATATCGACGCCATGATCGCCCATGCCCGACGCTGCCTTGAAAATGGCTGCGACAGCGTCACACTCTTCGGCACCACGGGCGAAGGATGCTCCGTCGGCAGCCGTGAACGGCAGGTCATTCTCTCCCGCTTCATTGAGGCGGGCATTGCGCCTTCCCGTCTAGTCACCGGCGTTCTGGTGGATTCCATCGAAGACGCCGCCGACCAGTCGGCCGAGGCCCTGAAGGCCGGCGCCCGCAATATTCTGCTTGCTCCGCCCTCCTATTTCAAGAATGTCGGCGATGACGGCCTGTTTGCCTGGTTCTCGGCGGTGTTCGAAAAGATTGGCAAGGGCGCTCGCGACATTCTCGTCTACAACATCCCTTCCGTGACCATGGTGACATTGTCGGTCGAGCTGGTTGGACGGCTGAAAAAGGCATTCCCCGGCATCGTCACCGGCGTCAAGGATTCCTCCGGCAACTGGAGCCATACCGAGCGTCTGCTGAAAGAACATGGCGATCTCGCCATCCTGATCGGCGATGAGCGCGATCTGGCGAAGGGGGTTCGCCTCGGCGGCCAGGGCGCGATCTCCGGCGTCGCCAATTTCCTGACACAGGAAGTCCGTGCCATGGCCGTCGACGGCAAAGACGACAAGCGCGTCGAAGATCTTGTTGTGGAACTTCTGAAATTCCCGGTTACGCCAGCGGTCAAGGTGCTGGTATCACACACGACAGGGGAAAATATCTGGTCGGACGTGCGCGCACCGCTCGTCGCCATTTCACCCGAGGACCGGCGGCAGATCGAAGGCGCGTTCGATGCGCTGTTTCGCAAACAGGCCGCCTGAACAGACCTTGAAAGGTTGAGCATGGAAGATACCGGCGAACAGACATTGCGGGAACGGGCGTATGAGAGCTTTACGCATCACCTTCTCGCGCGCGACGTTCGCCCGGGGCAGTTCATCTCGCAACGCCGCCTCGTGGAATTGACGGGTCTGCCGCTGGGGGCGATCCGGGAGGCCATTCCGCGGCTGGAGGCGGAAGGGCTGATCAAGACCGTGCCGCAGCGGGGGTTGCAGGTCGCCCATATCGACCTCAACCTCATCCGCGAGGCGTTCCAGTTCCGCATCTTTCTCGAAAAGGAGGCCGTCGCGCTCTTTACCCGCTCGGCCTCCGACGAGGCCATCGCAAAGCTTTTAAAACAGCATCGCGATATTGCTGAAGCGGCTGAAAACGGCGGGGAATCGCCGGAACTGGACGAGCATGCGCAGCAGGTGGACTGGGGCATGCACGATGCCTTCATCGATGCGCTCGGCAATTCGATCATCTCGAACGCCTACCGGGTCAATTCCATCAAGATGCGCCTCATCAATCAGGAGCGCTTCCGCATTGCCGGCCATGTGAAGTCGGTGATGAAGGAACATCTCGCCATTCTCGAAGCCATCGAGAGGCGATCCGTCGAAGACGCCGTGGAGCGGCTGACCGCCCATATCCGCAACGCAAGGGACAGGGCGCTGGCAGTTTAGGGTAATTCCGGCAGGGACTGAAGAGGGTCCCGCGCCGGGATTGCAGGAAAATAAGCAACAAGCCGGGGTGAGGAGAATTTCCGGCTAATCTGGAGGAGAACTGACATGACGCATTCATTGCTCAACCCCACGCGTCGCGCCTTTCTGGCAGGCACGGCGGCGCTTGGCGGCGGCGCGATGCTCGGCATTCGCCCGGCATCGGCAGCGGTGAACTGGAAAAAACACGCCGGCACCACGCTTGAGGTCAATCTCGTCAAAAGCCCGCGCAGCGAAACGCTGATCAAATATCTCGGCGAATTCGAAGAGCTGACCGGCATCAAGGTCAATGCCGAAGCCACCCCGGAACAGCAGCAGCGCCAGAAGGTCGTGATCGAGCTTTCCTCCGGCAAGCCGAGCTTCGATGTGGTGCATCTGAGCTACCACGTGCAGAAGCGCCAGTTCGAAAAGGGCAAGTGGCTGGCCGATATCAGCGGCTTCCTGAAGGACCCGTCGCTGACCGATCCATCCCTCGCTGAGAAGGACTTCGCTGAGGCCGGCATGCTGTTTGCCAAGGATAGTGACGGCGTGCTGCGCTCGCTGCCCTTCTCGGTGGATTACTGGATCGTCTACTGGAACAAGGAGCTCTTCGAAGCTAAGGGCCTGAAATACCCTGAGACCTTCGAGGAACTGGTGGCGGCGGCGGAAAAGATCACCGATCCCGCGACCAACACCTATGGTTTCGTGGCGCGTGGCCTGAAGAATGCCAATACCCCGGTCTGGACCTCGCTGATGCTGGGTTACGGCGCAAAGCCCATCGGCGCGGATGGAAAGGTCAACACCGAATCCAAGGAAGCGGTGGAAGCCGCCAAGCTCTATCAGCGCCTGATGACCAAGGCCGCCCCTCCCGGCGTCTCCGGCTTCAACTGGGCGGAAGCGCAGTCGGCCTTCCTCCAGGGCAAAATCGGCATGTGGTTCGATGGCGTCGGTTTTGCGCCGCCAATCGAGAACCCGGAAAAATCCCGCGTGGTCGGCAAGGTCGGTTACGGCGTCATGCCGAAGGGCCCGGCAGCGCAGGCCGCCGGCACCTTTGGCGATGGTCTCGGTGTCGTCGAGGCCAGCAGCAAGAAGGAAGCCGCTTACCTCTTCTGCCAATGGGCGATCTCACATGAAATGGGCGCGCGACTGCTGCAGGCGGGTGCCGGCGTTCCGTTCCGCCAGTCGATCCTCGAGGACCAGAAGGTGCGCGAAGGCGTGAGGATGCCGGCCGCCTGGCTGGATGCGGTCGTCGGTTCCGGCAAGGTCTCGCAGCTTGCGCTGCCCGTCATCATTCCGGTGACGGAATTCCGCGACATCTACGGCGTCGGCCTCACCAACATGATCGGCGGCGCGGATCCCGCAGCCGAACTCAAGAAGGCGACGGAACAGTTCGCTCCCGTTCTGGCGCGTAGCGAGGGATAATGGCCTCCGTGAGCATCGAAAACACCAAAACAGGCGTCAGCCGGAAAGAAGGGAGCAGGCCCGCAAGGCTTGCTCCCAACTACTGGCCCTTTGTCATACCGGCACTTGTCGTCATATCAGCCGTGATCGTTTTTCCATGGGTGTTCACCCTCTGGATGAGCGCACATCGCTGGACGCTCGGACAGGAGCAGAGCTTTATCGGTTTCGAGAACTACATCCGGCTCGCCAGCGACGCCCGGTTCTGGGAATCGCTCTGGCACACGCTCATCTATACCGTGCTGTCGGTCGTCGCTCCGCTATTCCTCGGAACATTGGCGGCGTTGGTTTTCGATGCGCAGTTTCCGCTGCGCGGTTTCCTGCGTGGCGTCTTCGTCATGCCGATGATGGCGACCCCGGTCGCCATCGCGCTCGTCTGGACCATGATGTTCCACCCGCAACTCGGCGTTTTGAACTATCTCTTGTCTTTCATTGGCATTGGCCCGCTGGAATGGATCTATAATCAGTCGACGGTCATTCCCTCGCTGGTGCTTGTGGAAACCTGGCAATGGACGCCGCTCGTCATGCTGATCGTGCTCGGCGGTCTCGCCGCCGTGCCGCGCGAACCCTATGAGAGCGCCGAGATCGATGGCGCCAATGCCTGGCAGAAGTTCCGTTATCTCACCATGCCAATGATCGCGCCGTTCCTGATGATCGCCGTCATCATCCGCTCCATCGATGCCGTCAAGAGCTTCGACATCATCTATGCGATGACTCAAGGGGGACCCGGCACCGCATCGGAAACCATCAACATCTATCTCTACAACACGGCATTTGCCTATTACGACATCGGTTACGGCTCGGCCATGGCCGTCGTCTTCTTCATCATCATCGTGGCGCTTTCCTTCGTGCTTCTGATGGTGCGCCAGCGCTCGCAGTGGAACGAGATGGAGGATCGCTGATGTCTGCAAAAATCCTGAAACGCAAGACGCTTGATCGCATCGGCCTGTTCTTCGTGGCGCTGGTGATGATTTCGCCGGTCATCCTGTTCTTCATCTGGATGATCTCGTTGTCGCTGAAATATGAAATCGACAACGGCGCCTATCCGCCGATCCTCATTCCCGAACGCTTTGCCTGGTCGAACTATGTGAAGGTGTTCGAGGAGAATAATTTCTTCCTCTATTTCTGGAATTCGGTCCTCGTCACCGGCGCCGCCACCATTCTGGCGCTCGTCATCGGCGTGCCGGCCGGTTACGGAATCGCAAGGCTGAAGGCGGAAAAATCGGCCGTCGTCATCATGATCGCCCGCATGACGCCCGGCCTCTCCTTCCTCATTCCGCTGTTCCTGCTGTTCCAATGGCTGAACCTGCTCGGCACGCTCTGGCCACAGATCATCATCCATCTCGTGGTGACGGTTCCGATCGTGGTCTGGATCATGATCGGTTATTTCGAAACCACGCCGAAGGAACTGGAAGAAGCGGCAAGCATCGACGGCGCGTCCTCCTGGCAGGTGTTCCGTCTGGTGGCGCTACCGATTGCCAAGCCCGGCATCGTCGTCTCCTTCATTCTGGCGGTCATCTTCTCGTGGAACAACTTCGTCTTCGGCATCGTGCTGGCCAGCCGCGAAACGCGCACCCTGCCGGTGGCGGTCTACAACATGCTGTCCTTCGAACAGGTCAGCTGGGGTCCGCTGGCCGCAGCCGCTCTGATTGTGACGCTGCCGGTGCTGCTGCTGACCATGTTCGCACAGAAACAGATCGTGGCGGGTCTCACCGCCGGCGCCGTCAAGGGCGGCTGAATTCAAATTATAACGGGAACCAAAAACATGGCACCGGTCAATATTCAAAACGTCCAGAAGCGCTTCGGCGCGGTCAACGTCATCCATGGCATCGATATCGACATCAAGGATGGCGAGTTCGTCGTGCTGGTCGGCCCCTCCGGCTGCGGCAAATCCACCCTGCTGCGCATGATCGCAGGCCTGGAAGAGCTGAGCGACGGCGAGATCCACATCGGCCCGCGCGAGGTGAGCCACTTGCCCGCCCGTGATCGCGATATCGCCATGGTCTTCCAGAACTACGCGCTTTATCCGCACATGACGGTGAAGGATAATATGGGCTTTGCACTGAAGCTGAAAAAGGTGAGCGCGGAGGAAACCAAGGCCAAGGTCGACAGGGCCGCCGCCATTCTGGGCTTGGAAAAACTGCTCGACCGTTATCCACGCCAGCTTTCCGGCGGCCAGCGCCAGCGTGTGGCCATGGGCCGGGCGCTGGTGCGCGATCCGCAGGTCTTCCTGTTTGACGAGCCGCTTTCCAACCTCGACGCCAAGCTGCGTGTGCAGATGCGCGGCGAGATCAAGGCCATGCACCAGCGCATCGGCACGACAACCATCTACGTCACCCACGACCAGGTGGAAGCCATGACCATGGCCGACAAGATCGTGGTGCTGCATGATGGCGTCATCGAACAGATCGGCGCACCGCTCGAACTTTACGACAATCCCGCCAATCTCTTCGTTGCCGGTTTCATCGGCTCGCCCGCCATGAACTTCATTCGTGGTCGGGTGGAGGAAGGCGTCTTCCGCACCGCAAAGGGCCTCAGCCTGCCGCTGCCCGCCCATGCCGATCTCGGCAAGCTCGGCGGCCGCGATCTCGTCTACGGCGTGCGACCGGAGCATATCCGCGCGGCCGAGACCGGCATTGAAGGCCGGGTCGAACTGGTCGAAGGCACCGGCTCGGAAATCTACGCCAAGCTCGATTGCAAGGGTGACGATATCGCCTGCCTGTTCCGCGAGCGTCTCAATGTCCGCTTCGGCGATACGATCCACATTGCCATCGATCCGGCAACGGTGCATCTGTTCGACAAGGATAGCGGCAAGCGCATCTGAACAGGGCTGGAGCGAAGGGAATGGTAAAAGAAGCGGGCGGCAAGCATGTGCTCTGCGTGGGTGCCGCCGTGCTCGACACCCTGTTTCGTGTGGCAGACATGCCGAAGGGCGAAGGCAAGGTTCTGCCCTATGAGATGCTGCAGATCGCCGAAGGCATGGCGTCGAGTGCTGCCTATGCCGCCCATCGCATGGGCGGCCGCGCCAGCCTGTGGGGCGCGGTGGGCGACGACGAGACCGGCGTCCGCATCCTGCGTGATCTCAATGAAAGCGGCATAGACACGTCAGGCATGACGGTCGCGCCGGGCGCACGTTCGGCCCTGTCCACGATCATCATCGACAACAGGGGCGACCGGCTGATCGTGCCTTTCTACGATCACCGCCTTCACGAGAAAAAACGCGCCTGCACGCCGGAGGATATTGCTGCCTTCGATGCCGTTCTGGTTGATGTACGCTGGCCGGAGCTGGCGCTTGATGTGCTTGATGTGGCGCGTATGCTCGGCAAACCCGCCATTCTGGATGGCGACGTTGCACCGGTGGAAACGCTGGAGAAGCTCGCCCCTGCCGCAACCCATATCGTCTTTTCCGAACCCGCCGCCGCCCGGCTGACGGGGCTTGAAACGGTGAAAGACATGCTGCCGGTGCTGCATGCCCGTTATCCGCAAACCTTCATCGCCGTCACCGCCGGTCCGGCGGGCTGCTGGTGGACGGAGGCCGGCGATCCGACGGTGCATTTCCAGACGACGATGCAGGTCAAGGCAGTGGATACGCTGGCGGCGGGCGATATCTTCCACGGCACCTTTGCGCTGGCCATGGCCGAGGGCATGCAGAGCCGCGCCGCCATCCGCCTCTCCTCCGTTGCCGCCGCGCTCAAATGCACCGTCTTCGGCGGCCGCATCGGCGCGCCGACCCGCGGAGAAACGGAAGACGCGATGCGGCAATGGCTGGAGCGTGAAGGCGAAGCCGCGCTGCGCGCCTCCTGAGCGCATCCATTGCCCGCATAAAACTATTCCATTTTTGCGATGCCGTTTCGCGGCGAAGTAGTCTAACGTCAAGTCAGAGCAAAGCTTTTCATGAAGCCGCGCCTGTTCCACCTTGAGCCTGCATTCCGCAAAAGTGATCGCCCGATGCATCAGACGACCCGCCCGAGACTGCGCGATATCGGTTTCCGGCCCGGCCATTTCGAAACCGGCCCGCTCAACGCCATCACCGATGTCGAAGGCGTGACCATCGGCCATTCGACCGTCATCGAGGGCGAGACGATCCGCACCGGCGCAACCGCGATCCTGCCGCATGGCGGCAACCTGTTTCAGAACAAGCTGCCCGCCGCCTTCGCCGTCTATAACGGCTTCGGCAAATTTGCCGGTTCGACCCAGATCGAGGAACTCGGCGAGCTCGAAACACCTGTTATCCTCACCAATACGCTGGCGACAGGCCGGGCCATCGAGGCGATCAACCGCCACACGCTGTCGCAGCCGGGCAATGAGAAAGTCGTCTCGATCAATGCCGTCGTCGGCGAAACCAACGATTCCCGCCTGAACGACATCCGCGCCGGCCGCCCGACGGTCGATGAGATATCAGCCGCGCTCAAAAACGCGGCCGCAGGCCCCGTCGCGGAGGGCGGCGTGGGTGCCGGAACCGGCACGGTGGCCTTCGGCATGAAAGGCGGCATCGGCACCGCATCCCGCATCGTCACCATTGCCGGAACGACCTATACGCTCGGCATTCTCGTCCAGTCCAACTACGGCGGCCATCTGCTGGTCTGCGGCACGCCTTATGTCAGCCCTGACCATAAGGACAAGGACGGCTCGATCGTCATCATTGTCGCCACCGACGCGTCACTCTCCTCCCGCAACCTGAAGCGTCTGGCGGCCAGAAGCTTCGGCGGGCTGGCGCGCACGGGTGCAGCACTCAGCAATGGCTCCGGTGACTATGCGCTGGCATTTTCCACCGATGAGCGGCTGCGCCGCACGCCTGCGCGCCGCAAGGCCGTCGCAGACTATCCAGAACTTTCCAACGATGCGATTTCGCCGCTCTTCGAAGCATCGATTGAGGCGACGGAGGAGGCGATCCTCAATTCGCTGTGCGCCGCAGAAACGACAACCGGCTTTAATGCCGGCACCGGCAAGGTCTCCAAAGTCGAAGCCATTTCCATCGACACGCTTAAAACCCTTCTTTCAGCCTGATCTTCCAGACGGAGTTTTCATGACTAGCCCATCCGGCCGCATCGTTTACGTCAACGGCGAATTCCTGCCCGAAGCGGACGCCCGCCTTTCCATCTTCGACCGCGGTTTCCTGTTCGGCGACGGCATTTATGAAGTCACGTCCGTTCTGGAAGGCAAGCTGATCGACAGCGACCTGCATATGGCCCGGCTGGAACGCAGCGCCCGTGAAATCGACGTGCCGCTGCCGGTTACGACCAAGGAAATCGTCGAAGCCGAGCGCCGGCTGATTGCCGACAACAATCTCGTCGAAGGCATGATCTACCTGCAGTTGACACGTGGTGCGGAAGACCGCAACTTCCTGTTCTCCGCCGATCTGAAGCCGACGCTGGTGATGTTCACCCAGGCCAAGAAGCTGATCGGCACCTCGGTCGAGGAAGCCGGCATCGCCGTCAAATCGGTTCCCGACCAGCGCTGGGAACGCCGCGACATCAAGACCGTCTGCCTTTTGCCGCAGGTCATGGCAAAGCGCATCGCCAAGGCCGAGGGTTGTGACGAAGCCTGGATGATCGAGGATGGTTTCGTCACCGAAGGCGCTTCTTCCACCGCCTATATCATTACCACCGACAAGAAGATCATCACCCGCGGCAACAGCAACAAGACCCTGCCCGGCTGCACCCGCCTCGCCGCCCTGCAATTGGCCAGGGAAGCCGGCTTCACGCTGGAAGAACGCCCTTTCACGCTGGAAGAGGCGCTGAATGCCGATGAGGCCTGCCTGACCAGCGCCTCCAACTTCGTGGTTTCGGTCACGAAGATCGACGGCAAGCCGGTGGGTAACGGCAAGCCCGGCCCGATGGTAAGCCGCCTGCGCGCGCTCTACCTCGAAAACGCCCGCCGCACCGCGATTTAAGCAGGTATCAGCCCTCGAGAACCGCCCAGATGCGCTCGACCACGGGCCGGCGGTTCTCCTTCGAACGATAAAGCCTGATATCGACGGCAATATCGAAACTGTCATCGGCGGCACGCACCAGCGCGCCGCTGTCCAGCTCGTGCCGCATCAGGCTTTCCGGCACCCAGGCGACACCCCAGCCGGCCATCGCCATGGCTTTCAGCCCCACCGACATGCTGCCCTCATGCACCCGCTCGAATTGCGGCAGGCGCGCGCTCAGCAGATCGCGCAGCAACGGCCCGAAGAACGAGGCCTTTTCATAGTCCAGATAGGCGAATGGTTTTCGTGCATTTTCCATGAGTTCATGCAGCGGTGAACCGTCTTTCGCCGGCGCGGAAACGGGAATGATGTTTTCCGCACCCAGCACGCGGAACTCGAAGGTCTGTGCGTCGAGCAGCATCGGAACTTCGGGATGGGCATAGGTCAGAAGGAAATCACTCTGCCCGTCCACAAGAGAATTGAGGTTTTCCTCCATGCTGCCGGAATCGGGCCTCAACACTGAAAACAGCGGCCCGGCCTTCTCGTTCACCCGTTTCAGCCAGTCGGGAAAGAAGGTGAAGGAGAGGGTATGCAACGCCGTCAGCCGCACCGTTCTGGCATCGGCCCCCTCTTCTTGAAGAAGCGTGCGCCGTGCATGGTAAAGCTGCTTCAGCGTCTCCTGCGCCACCGGCACGAACTTCACCCCCGCCTCGGTCAGCCGGGAGGGATAGGAAGCGCGGTCGACCAGCGTCGCCCCCACCCAGGCTTCCAGCTGCTTGATGCGCCGGCTGAAGGCGGATTGCGTCACGTGCCGCTCATCCGCCGCCTTCGAGAAATTGAGCGTTCCGGCCAGCGCCAGGAAATCCTCGAGCCATTTGACTTCCAAGGGCCTGTTCTCCCACAAAGATGTTGTCCCGGCCTGCCGGGAACACGGGTCTTTATTAGGAGCAATGGAACCTGATTGAAACCCACTAGAAACTTCGGACTGTGAGGAAACAGCCCGAGCCTCGCTCTCGTCATCCTTGGGCTTGTCCCAAGGATCTAAGCACGTCAACAAAATCAATCGCTTGCAGATCCTCGGGACAGGCCCGAGGATGACGTCGAATTTGTCGTGCGCAACGGGATCGGTTTCAGACCGTTAGCAGCTTCTGGAATACTCGATCATCCGCGCCCGGCTTGATACCAGCTCGATCCGGTCGTCACCCAGCCGGTTGAGGCAGACGCGCTTCGTCCACGGCCCATCGATGAGCGTGAAAAGGAAACGGCCATTGCCGAGCGCCTTCAAGGGCATGCTCCGGCGCGTGGGGCCGATGCCCATCGTCAGCGATGAGCCGCTGATCGAAAATTCGGCGCCCTCATCCGAGCGCCACGAGTCCGAAAGATCATCCGGCACCGCATGATCGCCGACCGGCAGGAAGCGGCGGGCGGCGTGGCCGGCCTCGCCGACAATGGCATCACCCTCTAGCCTGAGGCGCATCGGAGACGATGCGGAGCGGGAAGAGACCCAGCCATCCGCATCCTCATAAAGCGTGTCGTCACCATCAATGAAAGTCGACGTACTGCCCTTGATTTCCAGCCACCACGGCCCGCTTTCGGTCACGTAAAGGCCTTCCGGCAAGCTGGCGGCCGGCTTGGGCAAAGGCAGGCCGGTGAGGGCCGCCATGCTTTCAAGTGCGATCTTGAAGCCGTTGGTATCCTCGCGGTTCGACACCACGACAAAACCCGTGCCGTTTTCCGGATCGAGCAGAAAGTAAGTCTTGTAGCCGGGATGCGAACCGCCGTGACCGACGAAGCGCCTGTCTCCCAGATGGGACCAGCGCAGGCCGAGGCCATATTCGCTCATCCGCCCATCTGCCAGCGAACGTTCGGCAGAGAGCCTTTCCAGAACGTCCGCAAAACTGCCCTCGCCCCGCATCAGCCCCTGCAGCCAGCGGGTCAATGCTTCGGCGCTGCCGGCAAGGCTACCCGAAGCGGAAATATGCAGACCGGCGGCCGAAAGCTGCCAGTTGTCTTCAGCCCTCCAGTAGCCCGGCACGAGGCCATCGACCGGATCGTTCCAGACATCCGGCGCCTTCAGGAACACGCCGAAGGGGCCGGCAATCTGCGTCTGAACGAAATCATCGAAACGGAAACCGCGACGCTCCAGCGCCGCTTCCACCAGACGGTAGCCCGTATTGGAATAGGACACCTCGCTGCCGGCATCGAAATTCAGCCGGGTGAGCCGCGACAAGTATTCGAGAAGCGGGCCGGCCTTTGTCTCCGTGTAAACGGAAAGACCAAGCAGGGAGAGGCATTCCCGCGTATCCGGCAGCCCGCCACTCATATCCAGCGCCTGCCCCACCGTCACCTCGCGGAGCGGCGATTGCAGCTCCGGCAGATGCTTGCCGAGCGGATCGTCAAGCCCGATCAGATCGGAATGCGCAAGCACCATGGCACAGAAAGCGTGTTTGGTGACGGAGGCGTAACGCACCACGCTCTGCGGCGTGAAGGGTGCGAAGGTCGAGAGACTTTCGACGCCGCCCGCATGGGCAAAACGAATGCCATCGAGATCAAAACCAATGACCGCTCCGCCCGGCTCGTTGCCCGCCCATTGCGAGACGAAGGTCTCTGAAAGGGTTGACGCGGCGTTCCAATCGAATTGATGTGGCATGGTTTGGTCTCGTGTGTTTATGGGTCGAATGCACACGCGAGGACAACGGTTTATCGCCGCCATCGCAGCTTGTTTCTTCTCCCCGCCGGGGAGAAGGTGGCCCGAAGGGTCGGATGAGGGGGCAACGTCAGCGATAAACTGAGAGCTTGCCCCCTCATCCCGCTGCCGCGGACTTCTCCCCGACGGGGAGAAGAAACGAGCAGCACCCACTCGATCTACTAGCGCCCCGACCTCAGGCCGGTTCTTCCAGCCGAATGCTCAGGCTGCGCAGCTCTTCCGTATGCGGATGTTTCGTACGGCCCTCACGCAGATCGCCCGCACTCAGCTGCTCCACCATTTCGCCGTTCAGCATCACGCCCACCTGCGGGCACAGATGCGCAATGACCGCCAGATTGTGGCTGACGAGAATATAGGTGAGGTTGCGCGCCGCGCGCAGGTCCTGCAACAGGTTCAGGATTTCCGCCTGCACCGAGACATCGAGCGCCGAAGTCGGTTCATCGAGCAGTAGCACCTGCGGGTCGGCAATCAGCGCACGCGCAATGGCCACGCGCTGGCGCTGGCCGCCGGAAAGCTGGTGCGGGAAGCGGAAGCGCACCGCCTGCGGCAACGCCACATCCGAGAGCGCCTGCTGAATGCGCTTTTCGATATTGTCCATGCCATGCACCAGCGGCAATTCGCTAAGAATACGGTCGATGGTCTGGCGCGGATGCAGCGAGCCATAGGGGTCCTGAAACACCATCTGCACCTGCCGGAAGAATTCCGGCGTGCGCTTCAGCGGCGCATCCTTGCCGGCAAAGGCGATGCGGCCTTCCCAGCTTTCGTTGAGGCCCGCCATGGCGCGCAGGATGGTGGACTTGCCCGAGCCGCTTTCGCCGACGATACCGAAGCTGCCGCCCTTTTCGACCGAAAAGGAGACGCCCTTTACCACTTCGCGGTCGCCGAACTTGATACGGAGGTTTTCGACGTCGATCATTGGCTGGACCACGCTGCATCACGGTTGAGAACGGGAAGACGCTCGCGCGGATGCGTCAGCGAGGGAATGCAGTTTAAAAGTCCCTGCGTGTAAGGATGCTGGGCTTTCAAAAGCTCGGAAGCCTTCAGTTCCTCCATCACCCGGCCGGAATACATGACGGCAACGCGGTCGCAGAAATGCGAAACGAGCGGCAGATCGTGGCTGATGAGGATGAGGCCCATGCCGCGTTCCGATACCAGCTCCTCGATCAGCCGCAGGATTTCCGCCTGTACCGTGGCGTCGAGCGCGCTGGTCGGTTCGTCGGCAATCAGCAGTTCCGGATCGGGCGCCAGCATCATGGCGATCATCACGCGCTGGCCCATGCCGCCGGAAACCTCGTGCGCATAGGAAGAGGCGACCTGACGCGGATTGCGGATCTTCACCTGATCGAGAAGCGCGATGGCCGCTTCCATCGCCGCACGCTTGCTGCCGCCCTTGTGGGTGCGCCAGGCTTCAGCCACCTGCGCGCCGATGGTCTTCACCGGGTTCAGCGAATATTTCGGGTCCTGCAGGATGAAACCCGCCCGCTTGCCACGGATCTGGCGCATCTGCCTTTCGCTGGCAGACAGCACATCGATGCCGTCAAAGGCGAGCTTGTCGGCACGGATATCGGCGTTGGAGGGCAGAAGCTTCATCAGTGCGCGCGCCGTGAGGCTCTTGCCCGAACCGGATTCGCCGACGATGCCGAGCTTTTCGGTGCCGAGCTTCATGGAAACACCACGCACCGCCTCGAAACGGCTGGTGCGGGTCTGGAATGCGATCTTCAGATTTTCGATTTCGACCAGCATGGCTCAATGTCCCTTCGGGTCGAGAACGTCGCGCAGGCCATCGCCGAGGAAGTTGAAGGCGAGCGAAACGAGGAAGATGGCGATACCGGGAATGGTGGCGACCCACCATTGTTCGAAGATGAAGCGCTTGGCGGTGGCGATCATCGCACCCCATTCCGGCGAAGGCGGCTGCGCACCCATGCCGAGGAAGCCGAGGCTTGCGGCGGTGATGATGATCGAACTCATGTCGAGCGTGATGCGCACGATAAGGCTCGGCACGCAGAGCGGCGCAATGTGACGTGCAATGATGCGCCAGGCGGAAGCGCCGGTCAGCCTATAAGCCGCGACGAAGTCGCTGCCGCGCACCGTCATGGTCTCGGCGCGCGCCAGACGCGCATAGGGCGGCCATGCGGTGAGCGCGATGGCGAGAATGGCGCTTTCAACACCGGGCTTCAGTGCCGCAACAAAGGCCAGCGCGAGGATGAGGCGCGGGAAGGCCAGGAACACATCCGTCACCCGCATCAGCACCGTATCGACGATGCCGCCGAAATAACCGGCGATACAGCCGATGGCGAGCCCGATGGGCGCGACGAGCACGACGACGGCAATGACCATCCCGAGCGTAACGCGGCCGCCATAGAGAATGCGCGAGAGAATGTCACGACCGAGCTCATCCGTGCCGAACCAGTGCTCGGCGCTCGGAAACGCCAGACGGTTGCCGAGGTTCTGCGTCGCCGGGTCGTAGGGCGCAAGCAGCGGCGCCAGCAGCGACAGCGCGATGAAGAGAACGATGATCGTAAGCCCGATCACCGCCAGCGGGTTGGACTTGAGATTGAGCCAGATGCGATACCGGTTGCCCCAGGCAGCCTGTGTTCGCGAATGCGGCGTTTCATCCAGCGCCCAGTTTCTGAAATTTGCTAACATCATCGAACGCGAGGATCCATAACTCTGTAAAGCACGTCTGCGAGCAGGTTGAGGGCGACATAGATGAAGCCGATCAACAGGGTTGCTCCGACGACGGGGTTCATGTCCGCGTTCATGAGCGAGACGGTGAGATATTGGCCGAGACCCGGCCAGCTGAACACGGTTTCCGTCACCACGGCGCCTTCGAGAAGGCCGGCATAGGTGAGCGCGAGAACCGTGACGAGCTGCACGGCGACCGTCGGGAAGGCGTGTCCCCAGATGACGGTCATGGCCGAAAGCCCCTTGGCGCGGGCGGTGATGACATATTCACCCTTCAGCGCGTCGATCATAAAGGCGCGCGTCATGCGGGTAATATAGGCCATGCTGAAATAGGCGAGAATGCAGACGGGCTGCACCATATGGGCGATGGCGTCGTAAAAGGCGTCCCAGTCGCCCGCAAGCAGCGTGTCGACCGTCATCAGGCCGGTGACCTGCGTGATCATGCCGTCATAGATGATGTCCTGCCGACCCGGTCCCGGTGCGACGCCGAGCGTGGCGTAAAAGACGAGCAGCGAAATCAGCGCCAGCATAAAGACCGGCACGGAGTGACCGGCAAGGCAGACGACGCGGATCACCTGATCCGTCAGCTTGCCCTGCTTCACGGCGGCCCAGACGCCGAGCGGAATGCCGATCAGCGCGGCCAGAATGAGGGCTGCGGTGGCAAGTTCGAATGTGGCGGGGAAAACGCGCTTGATATCGATCCAGACCGGATTGCGCGTCAGGATCGAATTGCCGAAATCGCCATGCAGGACCTGCGTGACATAGTGGAAGAACTGCACGACCAGCGGCTGGTCGAGACCCATTTCGGCCCGGACCCGCACGATGACGTCTTCGGGCGCGTTGTCGCCGACCGCCGCGATGACGGGATCGACGGGCATGACGCGCCCGATCATGAAGGTGATAACCATCAAACCGAACAGCGTCAGGAGGACGCTGCCCAGTATCGACGATATGCTTTTAACGCGCTTGTTCAATGTCACGCTTTCTTCGCATCGTGGTAGGAATTGCCCTCGGAGAGAACGCCGAGTTCGAAGCCGGAAACACCCTTGCGGAAGGCAGCCGTCTTGCTCCATTGGAACATGAACACGAACGGGCTGTTTTCCATGTGCTCGCGCTGCAGGGCTTCATAAAGCTCTACGCGCTTTGCCGGATCCTTCTCGTCACGCGCGGCTTCCGCCTTGGCAGCGAAATCGTCGTTCTTGAAGCGCGAACGCCACAGGAAGGGCTTCGACTTGGCGTCGTCGCCATTGTCCTTGTTGATGTTGAAGACATCGGCGTTGGAATGCGGATCGAAATAATCCGTTCCCCAGGCCGAAAGCGCCATCTGGTGTTCGCGGGCGCGCATCTTGGTCAGGACCTGGCGGTTCTCGGCCGATTGCAGGCGCACCTTGATACCGATATCGGCAAGGTTTGCCTGGATGGCCTGCGCCAGATCCGGGTAAGGCTGCGCGGAATAATGGTCCATGCTGATCTCGAAACCGTCGGCAAGACCGGCTTCCGCCATGAGCGCCTTGGCCTTTTCGACGTCGCGCTGATACGGAATGTCGTTGACGGCGCCGGGGAAGCCCTTTGGCTCGAAGCTCTGGTGGATTTCGTGCGTCAGCGGCACGATGTTTTCCTGCATGCCCTTATAGTCCAGCGCCCACTTGATGGCCTGCCAGACCTGCGGCTTGGCGAGGTTCTCATTGCCCTGGTTGAGCGAAATCAAGACCAGCGAGGCAATGGACTTACGCGCCAGCTCGATGTTGGCGTCGTCCTTGACGGTGCGCAACTGCTCCGACGTCAGGTCGCGGGCGATGTCGATATCGCCCTTCTGCAGCATCAGAAGCTGGGAAGACGGATCGGTAACGTGGCGCAGGATGACGCGCTTGATATTGCCCTTGTAGGGGCCATTCGGGTTGACCGTCAGAGCGACGCTTTCGCTCGGCTTCCAGGCCTGAAGCATGAAATCGCCCGAACCGGCGCTGTTCTTCTGCAACCAGCCATTGCCGAGGTCTTCGCCGGAAGCATTGGCGAGAACCGCCTTCTTTTCGACGATCGCGCCGATATTGGCGGAGAGGCAATAAAGCAGGAAGGAGATGGCGGTCGGCTTTGCCGTCGTCAGCTTCACCGTCTTGTCATCAGTGGCAACGATGGTCGTCTCGGCATTATCAGGCGTGAAGCCGAACTGGCTGATGATGAAGGCCGGGCTCTTGTTCATCTTGATGGCGCGCTGTAGCGAGAAGGCGACGTCTTCCGCCGTGACCTTGGCGCCGCTCGCGAAGGTCGCCTCGTCACCGATCGTGAAGGTGAAGACCTTGCTGTCCGCATCGGCTTCCCAGGATTTCGCGATGACCGGATCGACCTTGGTCGAATCCTCACGGTTGGCGCGCACCAGCTTCTGATACATGTTGGAGATGATTTCACCGCCGACAGCCTCGAAACCTTCATGCGGATCAAGGCTCGTCATATTGTCCAGCTGCTGGGCAACCACCAGAATATCCTTGGGCGTTGCGGCAAAGGCCGGAATGCGCGCATAGGACAGGAACGGAACGGCAGCGCCGGCAATCAGCAGGTTGCGTCTTGAAATCATCGAAAATCCCCTTTCGGACCTTATTTTTCGGAAAACGGTATGGGTTTGCCCAATCCAGTCGTTTTTTTTATGTTTCCCGCGATTACCATGAGCAAACGAGGCCCGACCAATTCCAAATTTGGCAGAGCCTATGCACGGATTGCATTTGCTCCCGGCTTGACCTTTCCTCTACCAATTCTGAAAACTCTCCCGCAGGCGCGTCCGCGCAATCCCATTTCCGAAGGTGAATGACCATGACCGATCAAAAAACCGTACCCGTCTTTGACGGCCACAACGACGTGCTTCTGCGGTTATGGCGATCGGGCAATGCTTCCCCCGAAACGCTTCTCATCGAAGGGGATACCGTCGGCCACATTGACCTGCCCCGCGCCAAGAAAGGCGGCCTGGCCGGTGGCCTCTGCGCCGCCTATGTGCCTTCGCCCAGCATGGACAAGGACGCCAACGGCGACTACCCGACGCCGACCGAGGCGGATGCGCTGAAGGCGACGCTTGCCATGGCCGGCCTTTTGTTCCGGGCCGAAAAACAATCCGCAGGCGCGCTCAAGGTCTGCCGCACAGCCGCCGATATCCGCGACGCCATGGCAGAGGGCGCTTTCGCCTCCGTCTTCCATATCGAAGGTGCGGAGGCGATCGGCGCCGATCTGGATGCGCTTTACGTTCTCTACGAAGCGGGCCTGCGCACGCTCGGGCCGGTCTGGAGCCGCCCGAACATCTTCGCTTACGGCGTTCCCTTCCGTTTCCCCTCGACGCCGGATATCGGCCCGGGCCTCACGGATGCCGGCAAGCGACTGATAAAGACCTGCAACGAGCTGAAGATCATGGTCGACCTGTCGCACATGAATGAGCAGGGTTTCTGGGATATTGCCGGGATTTCCGACGCGCCGCTGGTGGCGTCGCACTCCAACGCCTATGCGCTGTGCAATCACAGCCGCAATCTGACGGATCGGCAGCTTGACGCCATCCGCGACACGGGCGGCCTTGCCGGCATCAATTTCGGCGTTCTGTTCCTGCGTCAGGACGGCGTGAAGAACCCGGACACCGATCTCAACGAACTCGTCCGCCACGTGGACTATATCGTCAACCGCATCGGCATCGATCACGTCGCGCTCGGTTCGGATTTCGACGGCACCACCATTCCCGCGGCCATGAAGGACGCAGCCGATCTGCAATTGCTGGTCGAAGCACTGCGCAAGGGTGGTTATGACGCCGAGGCGCTTGCCAAAATCTGCCACGGCAACTGGATTCGTGTGCTCGAAAAAACCTGGGGCGCGTGAGGCATATTGCAATTTATCTCCGGCGCAAAGCGCCGGAGATGTGAGCGGCAGGACCTTAAGCCTTTGCCGCTTTTTTCTTGCCGGTCGCCCGGAAAGCCAGAAGCCCCGCGACGACACCGATCAGCGCCCATTTCATCGGCAGCACATCCGCCGTCTCGCTGCGGATCGGCAACACCGTCACGGTGCCCGGACGGGATTCATAACCCATCTGCCCTTTTGCCTTCGCCTCCGCGATCTGTTGCGGCGAAACGACCCATTCGGCGCCGCGCATCTTATCCACGGCCATGTATCCGCCGCCCGCCACAAGGGCGACGACGAGCGAAACGACTATTCTTGTGGGCTTGTTCATTGGCATCTCCTTCAATCGAAAGGAGCGTGTAGTCGCATCAAACTGCACCACCAAGCAACCACAACGGTCAATTTGGCGTCATTCGGAACAATCCCGTCAATCATGCATTCCATAGTTGCATTTTCAGCGCCCAACCGGTGAAATCGACGCATGATCGGACATAAACTTCACATCGACACTTCATGCTTTTCTGCTAATCACATTTCCTCAACCTAAACGAATTAGCGACACAATCCTGTGGTTCGCCAACAGGAACTGGCGCTGGGCAAAGTAAATGGCAGACAAGAGCGAAATTACACAAACCGATGTTACGGAATCTGCGGTTGAAAGCTTTTTTGCCAGAAACCGCCCCTATCTAACCGCGATCGCCATTACGCTGGTCTTTGTGATGATGACTTTCGCCATCTATCACCTGACCTCCGAAGTCCGCTATGACGACGTCATCGATGCGCTGACACAGACCTCGGCCTCGGCGGTGCTGCTCGCCATCGTCTTCACCGCGCTCAGCTTTCTGGCGCTGATATTCTACGACGCCAATGCCATCGAATATATCGGCCGCAAGCTGCCCTTTCCGCCCATGGCGGCAACTGCGTTTGCGGCCTATGCCATTGGCAACACTGCCGGTTTCGGCCCCTTGAGCGGCGGCGCCATCCGCTTTCGCGCCTATTCCCGGCTGGGTCTTTCACCCGGCGAAATCGCCCGCGTCATCGCCTTCGTCACGCTGTCCTTCGGGCTTGGGCTGCTTTCGGTCAGCGCCATCTCCACCTTCATCGTCGCACCGCGCATCGCCGCCATCATCGGCGTCGATGCCGTTATTCTCAGGGGTGCAGCCCTTGCCATAATCGCAATTCTCGTGGCGGCCGCCTATGTCGGGCGCAACGGGCGCGCCATCCGGCTCGGCGCATGGCGGCTTCGTCTCCCGGACAGCCGGACATCGTCGCGCCAGTTCCTGGTCTCTGCTTTCGATATCGCCGCATCCGCCTCCGTGCTTTATGTCCTGCTGCCCGACACGCATCTCGGCTGGCCGACATTTTTCGCCATCTACGCCACCGCCGTCGGCCTCGGCGTCCTCAGCCATGTGCCCGCCGGCCTTGGCGTCTTCGAAACCGTCATGGTTGCGGGGCTTGGCAACGCCATCAGCGTCGATCAGCTGCTCGGAAGCCTCGTTCTCTACCGCGTGATCTATCACGTGCTGCCGCTGGTGGTGGCCATTCTGGTCATGCTCGTCTCGGAGATGAAGCAGTTCGCGGCAAAGCCTGTTGTCTCCGATATCAGCCAGCTTGCCGTCAGGCTCGCGCCGCCGCTGCTATCGACCTTCGCGATGATCCTCGGCACCATGCTGATCTTCTCGAGTGTGACGCCGACACCGGACAGCAATCTGGATTTCCTCTCCAATTTCGTGCCGCTTCCCATCGTCGAGGCGGCGCATTTTCTGACGAGCATTCTTGGCCTCGTGCTTGTCGTCGCCTCGCGCGGCCTCGGGCAGCGGCTGGACGGCGCCTGGTGGATTGCGCTCGTCGCGGCCTCGCTGGCGCTGGTCCTCTCGCTCCTCAAGGCCATCGCCGTGTTCGAAGCCGCCATCCTCGGCGTCTTCATTGCGGCCCTCTCCGTCAATATGCGCAGCTTCAACCGCCATGCCTCGCTGGTGAAGCAGGCGCTTGGGCCAAGCTGGCTCGCCGCCATGGCCGTCATCATTGCCGGCGCGGCGACAATCCTGCTCTTCGTCTATCGCGATACGGATTACAGCCAGACATTATGGTGGCAGTTCGAATTCTCCGAGGAAGCGCCGCGCGGATTGCGCGCCCTTCTCGGCCTTGTTCTTGCCTCCTCCACCATCGCCATCTTCAGCCTGATGCGGCCGGTGGCCTTCAGGCCGGACGCCATCAAGGCCGACGACGTCACAAGTGCGACCGGCATCGTCATGAAACAGGATGCGGCCGACGCCAATCTGGTGCGCATGGGCGACAAACACGTGATGTTCTCCGAAAGCGGCAACGCCTTCATCATGTATGGGATTCAGGGCCGCTCATGGATCGCGTTTGCCGATCCGGTCGGCGATGAGGATGATTTCCCGGATCTGGTCTGGCAATTCGTGGAGGCCGCCCGTGGCGCCGGCGCGCGCGCCGCCTTCTACCAGATTTCGCCTTTCCTCCTCTCCCATTGCGCCGATGCGGGCCTGCGCGCCTTCAAGCTCGGCGAACTGGCATTGGTCGATCTCACCGCATTCGAACTGAAGGGCGGCAAGCTTGCCAATCTTCGCCAGTCGCTGAGCCGCGGCGCGCGCGACGGATTGACCTTCGAGGTGGTCGAACAGGCGCAGGTGGCGGATATTCTGGATGAGCTGAAACAGGTCTCCGATGGCTGGCTCGCCCACCACAATACCCGGGAAAAGCGCTTCTCTCTTGGCGCTTTCGAGCCGGATTACATCCTGTCGCAACCCGTCGCCGTGCTGCGCAAGGATGGAAAGATCACCGCATTCGCCAATCTGATGGTGACGGACACAAAAAAGGAAGCCACCGTCGACCTCATGCGTTTTTCGCCGGATGCGCCGCGCGGCTCGATGGATTTTCTCTTCGTCAGCATCATGCAATATCTGCGCGAGGCGGGCTATGAGAGCTTCAATCTCGGCATGGCCCCCATGTCCGGCATGTCGAAACGCGACGCCGCCCCCGTCTGGGACCGCATCGGCAGCACGCTGTTCGAACACGGCGAACGTTTCTACAACTTCAAGGGACTTCGCGCCTTCAAGGCGAAGTTCCACCCGAAATGGGAACCGCGTTACCTTGCCGTGCAGAACGGCGCAGACGCCGCTCTGGCGCTGATGGACGCGACGGTTCTCATCAGCGGCGGCGTCAGAGGAGTGATCGGAAAATGAGAAAACCCAGCATGCTGAAAGCGGTTCTTGCCGCCTCCGCCCTGTTCGCCTCCCCCTTTTTTGTTTCTGGCGCCGTTTTTGCGCAGGACAAGCCCGCTTACGAGACCGGCATGATCCCTTCCGAGCATATCATGGTGCCGGATGGCGAAATTCTCGCCAGCGTCTTCCTGATTTCCGATGCGGACGGATGGACGGCTGCCGATGAGACCCGCGCCAGGGCGCTGGTGGAAAAAGGTGCCGCCGTGGTCGGTATCGATTTCAAGGAATATCTGAAGGCGCTCGAGGCCGATGATGACGAGTGCATCTATATGATATCGGACATCGAGTCGCTCTCGCAGCAAATTCAGCGCACCGCCGGCACGAGCAGCTATCGTCAGCCCATCCTCACCGGCATCGGCAAGGGCGGAACGCTGGCGCTGGCGATGATCGCGCAGAGCCCCGTCTCCACCGTCCGTGAAGCCATCGCCGTCGACCCCAAGGCCGGCCTGCCGCTCGAGAAAATCCTCTGCACCCCCGCCACCAAGGACAAGGCGGATGGCGAAACGGTCTATGGCCTGACCGACGGCCCGCTGCCCGCCCCCGTCAGCGTGCTGTTCACACCTGCCGCGGATCAGAAGGGCCGCGATCACGTCAACGCGCTCGTCAAGCTGCATCCCGATATCGACGTGACGGATGTGGATGACAAGGCGGACGAGGTTCTGACCCAGACCCTGTCCGACCAGATCGACGCCGCAGGCGACACGGACAGCCCGCTCGGCCTGCCGATCAAGGTTCTGGAAACCAGCCCGGTGATGGACACCATGGCGGTGATCTATTCCGGCGACGGCGGCTGGCGCGATCTCGACGAGGAAGTGGGCGGCGCCTTCCAGAAGGAAGGCATACCCGTCATCGGCGTCGATTCGCTCCGCTATTTCTGGAAGGAAAAGAAACCGCAGGAGGTCGCCACAGATCTCGGCCGCATCATCGACACCTATCGCAAGGAATGGAAAGTCCGCAATGTGGTGTTGATCGGCTATTCCTTCGGTGCCGATATTTTGCCCGCCACCTATAATCTGCTGCCGGACCGCGACAAGTCGCATGTCGTACAACTGACCCTGATGGGACTTTCGACCGAAGTGGATTTCGAGATTTCCGTCGAAGGCTGGCTTGGCGTTGCCGGTGAAGGCAAGGGCGGCAAGACGGTGGATGACATCGCCAAGATTGATCCGAAGCTGGTGCAATGCATCTATGGCACGGAAGAAGAGGATGAAGACCCCTGCCCCGGCCTGAAAGCCAAGGGCGTGGAAGCGGTCGGCATCGAAGGCGGTCACCATTTTGACGAGGACTATGAGGGACTGGCCAAGCGTATCGTGACCTCGCTGAAGACCCGGCTGCCGAAATAGCCTGCATCACCACAGGCCGATATTCCGCATCTCGGATAATCTTTGACGGCGAATGCATCGCCGATGCTTCTTCGCGTCGCAGCCGTGCTTGCGGAATCGCTTAAACTATTATTCAAAAGAAACCGGCCTGCAGTGGATGTTCATCACATTTCCGCAACCGTGCTGCTGTTGATCGCCAACCATGGATTTTATATTTCCGGACGGGTTCAGGGAGCCGCCGCATGCCCGCTTCAAAGCGAAAGACGAAAACACCAGTCCTCGTGGAACGCATCGATCATTTCGTCGGCCAGGTCAAAGAGGCGATGAAGAGCGATGACACGCTCCGCAACAGAAAAATCCGCGATCTGTGGGATGCCGAGGTCCGCTACCATTTCGACAATGGCCGCACCGAAAAGACGCTCGAACTCTACATCATGAAATATCGCAATGCGCTGAAGGCCGAGTTCGGCGTCAAGAGCACGCCGCTTGCCATCTGCAACATGAAGAAGCTGCGCGAGCGGCTGAACACCTATATTGCGCGCGCCGACTATACGAAAACCGGCGTGGCGACCTCCATCGTCGAAAAAATCGAACGGGCGGAGTTCAATACCGCCGGTCGCAAGCCGACCGTTCTGCTGCGCATCGCGGATTTCATTTCGGCGATGAACGGCATGGGAACGAAAGAAGAGATGCAGACCCTGTGGAATGCTGAAATCAGCACCATGAAGGGCAGAGCCCAGACCACGATCATCTCCTACATCACCAAATATCGTAACGCCATCCGCGAGGCCTTCGGCGACGACCACCCGATGCTGAAGATCGCCACTGGCGATGCCGCGATGTATGACGATGCACGCCGGGTGAAGATGGAGAAGATCGCCAGAAAACACGGCGCGCTGATCACCTTCGAGAATTATCGGCAGGTTCTGAAGATTTGCGCCGATAAGCTCCTGTCCGCCGATCCCCTGATGATCGGCATCGGCCTGATCGGCATGACAGGACGCCGCCCCTACGAGGTCTTCACCCAGGCCGAATTTTCGCCGGCCCCCTATGGCAAGGGCGTCTCCAAATGGAGCCTCCTGTTCAACGGCCAGGCCAAGACGAAACAGGGCGAAGGAACGAAATTCGGGATTACCTATGAAATCCCGGTGCTTGCCCGCTCGGAAACCATTCTGGCCGCCTATAGGCGCCTGCGCGAAAGCGGACAGGGAAAATTGTGGCATGGCATGTCGATCGACGATTTTTCGTCAGAAACCCGCCTGCTGCTCCGGGACACGGTTTTTAACCTATTCGAGGATCTCTGGCCGAAGGAGGAGCTGCCCAAGCCCTATGGCCTCCGGCACCTCTATGCCGAGGTGGCCTTTCACAATTTCGCGCCGCCGCATGTGACCAAGAACAGCTACTTCGCCGCCATTCTCGGACATAACAACAACGACCTCGAAACGTCGCTGTCCTATATGACCTATACACTGCCGGAAGATCGCGACGATGCGCTGGCGCGGGCCAAGCGCGTCAACGAACGGACGTTGCAGCAGATGGCGACAATCGCGCCGGTATCCCGCAAGGCGTGATGCGTTAAAGTCATTTTCCGGGCGTAAAACCGCTCGGCAGCTTTGCCGGAGATGCGCCGGCCGCGGATTTCAGTTCTCCGCGGCCAGCCGTTTCATTCATCAAACCCGCGCGTCACCGGAGGTGCGGTAAAGCAGGGTCAATACCGTCAGCATCAGCCCCACAAGTGCGACCGAGCCGAAAATGTAGAAATTCCACTCGGGCGCCAGACCCCGCTGCAGCACGAGGCCGCCAATCATCGGACCGGCAATGCCGCCTAGCCGCCCAACCGCCAGCGAAAAACCGAGACCCGTGCCGCGAATATGAACGGGGTAGAGCCTTCCGACCAGAACATTGGCGAGAATCTGCGTGCCGATGGTGCCCGCGCCCGCAAGGGCGACGAAGGCATAAAGAAGCGGACCCTTGTTCACCGTTAGGGCGAAGATCGAGGCGGCGCCGATGGCAAACAGGATCGCTACGACCACCTTGACGTTGCCCTTATCCGCAAACCGACCGCCGATGAGGATGCCGATCGCGGCCCCGACATTGAGCATGACGGAAAAGCTGAGCGCCGAGCTGATATCATAACCCATCTTGTTCATGATGGTGGGCAGCCAGTTGACCATGCCGAAGGTGAGAAGCAGCGAGCAGAAGTGGATGCCCCAGGCATTCAGCGTCGAGAGCAGCCGGCCTTCCGAGAACAGCGCGCCGACACCGCCCTTTTGAATTTTCGCATGCGGCACGATGCGTTGCAGACCGTAGCTGTCGCAAATGCCGTCAGCCTCCGCCTGCCGGCCCTTGCTTGCCAGCCATTCGGGCGATTCCGGCAGGAAACGCATGAAGATCGGCAGAAGAATAAGCGGCAGGCCGCCGATCAGCATCAGGGGCCGCCAGCCATAGGCCTCCAGAAGGAGAATGCCCATGACGCCGGAAATGATGCCACCTATAAGATAACCGAGGAAAGACAGGGAATTGGCCTGCGCCCTGCGATGCGGCGGCGAAAATTCCAGCACCAGCGCGGTGACCGTCGGCAACAGCGCGCCAAGCCCGAGACCCGCGAAGAAGCGCGTGATTTCGAAGGCGAGAAAATTCGGCGTCATGGCCGAGGCGATCATCATCGCCGAAAAGCCGGCGAGACTGAGAAGAACCACCTTCCGGCGGCCGATGCGGTCGGCCATGGTGCCGGCAAAAAGCGCGCCCAGCAGCATGCCTACCAGCGTCAGCGCGGCGGCGCGCCCGACCATGGCCGGGTTGAGCGCCCATGCGCCTTCTTTCAAGAGTGCAGGTGCGACGGCGCCGTAAACGACGAGATCGTAACCGTCAAACATGATCATCAGGCCGCATGTCGCGATAACGCCGGCCGGGTTCTTCGTCCGCGCTGACGCGGCGCTCAGGTAATTCGTGGACATGTTCCTCCCTTTCACGCATGAACGCGCCATCCGGTATGGATAAGCGTCTCCCGTTCCTGCGATATCCTCCGTGAGTGCCCGGCGTGCTCCACACTGATATGTGCCCTGCTCCTGTCAAGGACATATCGCCAGCATCCCGTCTTCGATTAAATGTTGCATTTGCAAAAATTGCAAATGAAATATTAACAAATGCCAGGCGCACCGCGCCGACGAAATTCAGCCAGGCTCCAGCCCTGAAATAGTCGACAACGTCGGCGTCCAGCTCAAAATATGAATGCGGTTATAAACACCGTGAATGACGAATGGATCGGCATCGCTGAAGGCGATGACGTCTTCGATCGAGCGCGCCTGCGCAATAATGAGGGCGGCGGATGGGCCGTCGGCAACCGCGCTCATCGGGCCGGAGACAAGAATCTTGAACCCTTCCGCCATCGCCTCGCCATTGCGCAGATGGGCCTTGTGAGCCTCTATCTGCGCCGCCCGTTGTGCGGCCGCACCGGGATCGCTTTCGGCGAAACGCACGTAAAGCCGGGTTCGGTCGCTCCCGCCGCTCATCGGGCGAGCACGAAATCGTGGTTCACCGACCAGAACCAGTCGCCGATGAAACCCAGGTCCCGCGCCTTCTGCGCATCATCCACCCGCTGGAAATCGGCGAGCAGACTTTCTTTTACGCCGAAGACCGCATCCGAACGGATATAGGGATCGTCGGGATCGAAGATATGAGTGACGAGCGTGGTGAAGCCTTCGGCCGAAACGATATAGTGCAGATGCGCCGGCCGGTAGGGATGCCGCCCCATGGCGCGCAGCAGCTGCCCGACCGGACCGTCATCCGGGATCGGATAATATTTCGGCTTGGCGGCCCGGAACCAGTAGCGCCCGTCCTCGCCGGTGATAAAGACGCCGCGCAGGTTGAAATCGGGCTGGATGCCCTTCTGCTGCACGTCATAAAAACCTTCGTCATTGGCCTGCCAGACATCGATGCGTGCGCCGGCGACCGGCGCGCCGTGTGTATCGAGGATGCGGCCGGTGACCACCATATCCTCACCCTTGCCATCGAGGCAGATATTCGCACCCATCGGCATTTCCGGCGCATCCGCGACATGGAAGGGGCCGAGAACGGTCGATTCCGACGCGCCGCTCGGCTTGCGATGGTTGATGGCGTCGACCAGCATGGAGACGCCGAGAATATCGGAAAACAGGATCCACTCCTGCCGCCACTCATTGCAGATCTGGCCGACCTCGGTGAGAAAATGGATGGCCTTCATCCACTCCTCCTCGGTCGGTTCGATTTCCTTCACCGCCTCATGCAGCTTGCGCGTCACCACCGCCATGATTTCCTTCAGACGCGGATCGTCACAGTCGCGCATCCGGGCGATCACGGTTTCAGCCGAACGTTCCTCGACGAAGTAACCGTCATCATTGCTTATCTTCATATCCATCGTCTCCTCCCATCACTCCGGCCGCGCGCCGTCGAGGGCGCGTTGCAAAAGGTCGCGGATCGCAGTTTTTTCGATTGGCCGCGGGCACCAGTAAGGATTGGCCGTTGCAAGCTCCGCCATGCGGTCGAGATCGTCCGACCGGACCCCGAGAGCGGCAAGGCTCGACGGCGCGCCGAGCCGGGCGGCAAAATCGTAGAGCCCCGTCCCTGCCCTGCCGCCCACTAGAGAAGCAAGCGGCGCAAGCAGATCCGGCACCGCCTGTTCCACATAGGCGATGGTATGCGGCAGAAGCACCGCATGGGTTTCCGCGTGCGGCAGATCGAGACTGCCGCCCAGCGTGTGGCAAAGCTTGTGATGCAGCGACATGCCGACGGCACCGAGCACCGTACCGCACAGCCACCCACCATAAAGCGCGATCTCGCGCGCCTTGACATCCTGCGGCGCAGCCTTCACGCGGGGAAGCGCCTCGATCATCGCCCGCAATCCCTCAACCGCCATCAGGCTGGCGATGGGATTGCGGTCCTGCGCGTAAAGCGCCTCCGCCGCGTGCGCCATGGCGTTCAGCCCGCTCGTCATGCTGATGGCGACCGGCAATCCAAGCGTCAGTTCCGCATCGTAAATCACCACTTCCGGCAGGATTTCCGGCCCGCGTATGGTGGTCTTCACCCCGTTTTCCGTCTGGCCGAGAATGGGCGTCACCTCGGAGCCGGCATAGGTGGTCGGGATGACGATCTGCGCCGCATCGGTGCGCAGCGCAATGGCCTTGCCGAGACCGGTGGTGGAGCCGCCGCCGAGCGCTACGATGCAATCCGCTCCGGTGGTGCGATAGACTTCGACCGCGTTTTTCGTAAGCTCAACCGGCGTATGCATGGCCGCATCGCAGAAGACACCCACGGCAAGCCGGCCGAGCCGGGCGGCAAGCGCCTCCGCGTCGCCCTTCTGCTGCGGCGTGGAAAGCACCAGCGCCCGCGACAGGCCAAGGCGGCGGATTTCCTCCGCCACGCCCGCCGAGCTGCCCGCGCCGAAGACGATGCGCGCGGGCGCGGCCATATAGACGAACGGCTGCATGGTTCAACGCCCGTCGAGCTTGAACAGGCGGCGCGCATTGGTGCGGCCGATCTTCACCCGGTCCGCCTCGGCGATGGTCGTCGCGTTGAACCAGTCGGAGGCGTGGTCGATATTCTCGAAGGGCCAGTCCGTGGAAAACAGGATGCGATCCGCACCGATTTCCAGAATCGCGTCGATCAGCGTCTGGGTGCGGAAATTGCCCGAGGTGGTGATGTGGAAATTCTCGTTGAAATAATCCACGAAACGGCGCTTGGCCGGATAACGCGGCGGCAGCTTTACCCAGGCATTACGGTGGTCGATGCGCCACATCATGTATGGCAGGCCCTCGCCCATATGGCCGAGGATGATGTTGAGGCGCGGATGTTCGTCGAACAGGCCGGACGCCATCAGGCGCAACGCGTGCACGGCCGTTTCCTGCGCGAAAGCCCAGGTGGGGCCAAGCAGCCAGGGATGGCCGTCATAGATGCGCGAATCCTGCGGCAGCGGGTTGCGCGGATGCAGGTAGAAGGGCACGTCGAGCTTTTCCACCTCGCCCCAGAATGGGCGATATTGCGGCAGGTCGTAATAAAGCGGCGTCTGGCCATCGCCCTCCTGGCTGAAGCCGTTGACGAGCGCGCCGACGAAACCGAGATCGTTGACGCAGCGCTGAAGCTCCTGCGTCGCCGCGTCAGGGTCCTGCAATGGCAGGGCTGCGAAGGCAAGGAAGCGATCCGGCCGCCTGGCGCATTCTTCGGCGAGGACGTCGTTCGCCCGCCGCGCGATCTCGATCGCCTTCTTCCTGTCGGGAATGGCCTGCACCGCCGGCGCGTTCAGCGACAGGATCATGGTTTCGATGCCATGCGCATCCATCAGCTTCAGGCGCGTATCCTGAATGTCGAGCAGGCGGTGCTGCAATTCCTTCCAGTAATCGCCGGGTACGAACCCGGCCGAATCCTGAAGCGTTTCCGGGATTGCGAAATGCTCCTCGAGAGCGACCTTGCCTTGCATGTGGTTTCCTCCGAATTCACTCTTTGATTTGCCGCCCGAGAGGCGATCAATATTGGCCCTTGGGTTCGAGCCCGAGCATGCTCTGGCCGATCATGGTGCCCACGGCGTCCCAGTTCATGCTGATATGGCGGCCGACCGCATTCGCATCCCGCCAAGCCCGTTGCACCGGGTTGGAAAGATCGAGCCCGACGCCGCCGGTAGAATCGTTGAGCGCCTGCACGGCGCGCAGGGCGAGAGACACCGCAAAGGACTGGCCGCGACGGCTGAGAAGACGGTCGTCCACCGTAAATTCCGCCCGGCCTTCGATCCTTGCCTGCGAGAGCGCCTGTGCGCGGGCAACATCGCGCAGCAATATTTCGCAAGCCGCATCGACGCTCGCCGCTGCTTCCGCGACGCGCAACTGGATGGTCGGAAATTCGGCCATGCGATTATTGCCGCCCGCCACCGCACCGCGCGTCACCCGGCCGCCGACATGATCGACGTAAGCCGCAAGCGCGCCCCTGGCCGCGCCCACGCCTGCCGCCGCGAGACAGGAGGGAATGCCGGTCAGCAGCGGCATGTTGAACAGGCCTTCCTCGGCATAATATTTTCCACCGGGCGTCTTTCCGCTGGTGGCGTCCGGAAAGGTCAGAACCCGATGTCCGGGAACGAAGACATCGTCGAGAACGAGCGTCTTGGAACCCGTGCCGGCCAGCCCCACCACATGCCAGGTATCTTCAATGGTATATTCGCTCGCGGGAACGAGCAGGAAGGCCGGAACCGGCTTGCCCTCGCCCTCCGGCGGCAGAATGGCGGCGCAGAGAGACCATTGCGCATTCTCGCAGCCCGAGGCGAAAGCCCATTTGCCGCTGAGGCGATAACCACCGTCGGCAAGCTCCGCCATCTTTACGGGCGCATAGGAACCGCACAGCAGTGCATCGGGGTTTTCGCCCCAGACATCGGCCTGCGCCTCTTCCGGAAACATCGCCAGCAGCCATTGATGGGCCGACAGCAGGCCGGCGACCCAGCCGGTCGACGCACAGGCGGCCGAAAGCTCGATATTGGCCTCGACCAGCTCGGCGAAATCGCCGCCCTTGCCACCGAAAGCGCGGGGTTTGACGATATCGAAATAACCGATGCCACGAAGCGCCTCGATGTGGCTGGCCGGAACGCGCCGGGCCTCCTCCGTCTGCCGGGCGCTCGCCCGGAAAAGATCGGCTATGCCGGTAACGCGGCTTGCGAGGCGGGCACGCGGGTTCGTTTGCGCCGGCAGCGGCGCATGGCTCATATCGTTCATGATTGTCTCCTTCCGGGCGTTACTGGCCGGACGTTGCTGGCCGGCGGTTATCCCACGGGAATTGTCTGGGCGGTAATGATCAGGCGGGCAGGCTCGCGGGGCTTGCGGCGCAATATTGGGCGTTTTCGTAAAGCAGCGGCCGCGTCGTCTCGCTGACATCGGCCGAAACCACCTGGCCGATAAAGACGGTATGGGTTCCGTAAGGCATGGCAGCAACCCGGCGGCAGGCGATGGCGGCATGGGCCGTGGGCAGATAGAGAACACCATTGCCATGGCGCTGCCATTGACCGTCGCGGAAACGATCTTCCGGCGGCACCTTGCCGCTAAAGGCATCCGAGAGGACCATCTGGTCCTGCGTCAGCACGTTGACGATGAAATCCGGCCGGCACAGCAGCAATTCATGCAGCAAGGTGCGATTGTTCAGGCAAACCAGCAGGGACGGCGGCTCCATCGAGACCGAAGTGACGGCCGTGACCGTCATGCCGTGATCGCGCTGATCACCGGAAGCACAGGCCGTGATAACCGTCACAGTCGCCGGAAAACGACGCATCGTTGAACGGAAATTCTGACCGACGCCTTCAGGCGCAAGGCTGCTCAGGCCAAACAATGCTGATGTCATGAGATCCTCCCAAATCCTGCATTCTTATTTATTTGCATTTGCAACGTTTGTCAATGCAAATGTTGTTTGTCATTTTTTGTGCAGGAGAGAACGCCGCATTCCCCCGTCTTATGGGGCGAAGCTATTGAAACGGATGGATTGTGCCGGTACAGCCGATAGGCGCACATCAGCATCTGCGCAGATGGTTCTCAAACGGGGATTTGCTCGTGTCTTATCAATTCACCGACTCGGTACCCTACCTGCTCAACTGGGTGGGCGTTCGGCTTGGCGAGCGCTTTTCGGTAAGACTGGCCTCCTATGACATCACCCTGCCGATGTATCGCGTGCTGGCGACGCTGCGGCAGCAGGAGAGCAAGACGCTGACCGAGCTTTCGGACATGGTGTCGGTGGAGATTTCCACGCTGTCCCGGCTTGTGGGGCTGATGGTCCGGCGTAACCTCGTCAGCCGCGAGCGGCCGCTCGACAATGCGCGCATCGTGCGCATCACCCTCACCCCGAAGGGCGAGGAACTGGCCGATGAACTCATGCCCATCGCCGCCATGTTCGAAAAAACCGCAATCGAAGGCCTCGACCCGGCCGAAGTGAAACTCTTCAAAAGCATACTGCGCCATATCGGCCGCAACATTGCCGGCCTCTGATACCGATAACCGGCGAACTAGCGCCCGGCGGCTGTATTGCGGTTTTCACGGTGGCGCGTAGCGTTCCGGCCACCTCCAGACGCGCACGGTCAAAACTCTGGGGAAATACCGCCGACAGGGCAGGCCCCGGGACAGCGCCATATTGCAATACGATGTCATTGGCGTCGTGCACCACAAACCAGAGATTCGGATAGCGCCGTTCAAGTTCCGCCAGCTCCGGCGTCGCCGGAAGTTGCGGCCTGCCCTGTCCATCCTTCGTCACGCTCTCCGCGACGATACGGGCAGCCTCTTCATTCGCACCTTCGAGCCGCGGATCGATGATCCGCATCCAGCCGATGAGAAGGATGACAAAAAGGACGAGCAGGAATGCCTGCTCCGCCGAAGCGAAGCCACCAGGTTCAGCCCCTCGCCATCGGGAAGGCGGCGATCCAGAACCAGAACATCGTAAGACCCGTCCTGCGCAAGGGCGTCAGCATCGCTGATGGTGCTGACATGATCGGCAAGCACATCGCGCCGGCGCAGGGCTTCAAGAAGCGCGCGCGCCATTTCGGGTTCATCCTCAAGAAGCAAGATTCGCAATGACTTCCCCCGGAAATGGATTCCTGCCATCCCCACCACTGGTCGAGAAATGTTGCAGCTACATTGCAGGACGGCGGGCAGACAAATCGTCTTCTACCACCTTGCAGCACATAATCCGACGGCATTGCGTGCGTTTTACGCTGACCTCACTCTAGAAATGTCACGGTTGCGCCGTTGCAGGCCTGTACCCATGCCTCGCATAAAATCGGTCAAGCTCACGCTGCTGCGGCATCTCACCGGTATAGATGGCGATATAGTCCGGAATCCTCTGCATCCGCACCGCCACATCTTCCTCGGACTGCATGGAAATGTAGCCGATCTGCACCAGATAGGTGGTCCGGGCACGCACATCCGCCGTGTTTTCATTGTGGCCGAACCGCACGAACATGCGGGAAAGCGCCGCCATTCTCATCTCGTCGGCCTTGCGAACCTCCGCAAGAATCTCGTCGGACTGAAGGGCCCAGCTTCGAACGGCGAATTCAAATCTGCTGTCGAAAAGCGCGGGATCCAGCCAGCAGTCGAAAACATTCAGCATGGCTTCGGCCAGCGTCTCGGCATAGGCTTCGGATTGCCGGACGATGCTTCCGGTATTTTTTTCCCGCCAGCGGGTGACAAGCGCAGCCAGCAATTCTTCCCGGTCCCTGAAGAACCAGTAGAAGCTCGTGCGCGACAGATTTAGCTTTTTCGCCAATGGTAGGATTTTGACGGAATCCACCCCCGATTCCAGCAAAGCCTGATAGGCGGCCTCAAGCCACCCCTCCTGCGATCCACGCCAGCCGGTGTCGTTCAATGTCGCTTCCATGACGCGTTCGTAGCAAATCGGTCTCTTCGCGACAAGCGGTATGTACACCCATGTCAAAAGGAAAGACAATTGTGTTTTGTAAATTGACATAAGTGTACATTCCCGCTTAGCCTTGAGACAGAAACCCTTTTGGAGCAGGCTATGTCGAGCGATCCCCTTCTTCAGCCCTACCAGCTAAAACACCTCACACTGCGCAACCGCATCATCGTCACCTCGCACGAACCCGCCTATCCCGAGGATGGCATGCCGAAAGGGCGTTACCGCGCCTACACGGTGGAGCGGGCGAAGGGCGGCGTTGCGCTCACAATGACGGCCGGCTCCGCCGCTGTCTCCAGGGACAGCCCGCCCGTCTTCAACAACCTGCTCGCCTACAAGGATGAAATCGTCCCGTGGATCCGGGAAATGACCGACGCCGTGCATGAACAGGGCGCGGCCATCATGATCCAGCTCACGCATCTCGGCCGCCGCACCCGTTGGGACAAGGGCGACTGGCTGCCGATCCTTGCGCCGTCCCATCACCGCGAAGCGGCGCATCGGGCTTTTCCCAAGAAGATCGAGGACTGGGATATCGAGCGTATCATCAAGGACTTCGCCGACGCCGCCGAACGCATGAAGGCGGGCGGAATGGACGGGGTGGAGCTGGAAGCCTATGGCCATCTCATCGACCAGTTCGTCTCGCCACTGACCAACGAACTGGACGGCCCCTATGGCGGCCCGCTTGAAAACCGCATGCGTTTCTGTCTCGACGTTTTCAGGGCGATGCGCGAACGTGTGGGCGACGATTTCATCCTCGGTGTCCGCTACACCGCCGACGAATGTCTTGAGGGCGGCACCGGGAAGGCAGAAGGCATCGAAATCGCCAGACGCCTGAAGGACAGCGGCCTGATCGATTATCTCAATGTCATCAGGGGCCATATCGACACCGACCCGGGCCTGACCGACGTCATCCCCATTCAGGGCATGGCCAATGCACCGCATCTCGATTTCGCCGGTGAAATCCGCGCCGCGACCAGCTTCCCGACATTCCACGCCGCCAAGATCCCCGATGTCGCCACCGCCCGCCACGCCATCGCCGCGGGCAAGGTGGACATGGTGGGCATGACCCGCGCCCACATGACCGATCCGCATATCGTGCGCAAGATCATGGAAAAACGCGAGGACGATATTCGCCCCTGCGTGGGCGCCAATTATTGTCTAGACCGCATCTATCAGGGCGGTCTCGCCTTCTGCATTCACAATGCGGCAACGGGTCGTGAGGAAACCATGCCGCACGAGATACCCAAAGCGGCGGAACGCCGGAAGGTGGTGATCGTCGGCGCCGGACCGGCCGGGCTCGAGGCCGCGCGCGTCTGTGCCGAACGCGGCCATGAGGTCGTCGTGTTCGAGGCCGCCAACAATCCCGGCGGCCAGATCCGGCTGACGGCGCAAAGCGAACGCCGCCGGGAGATGATCAGCATCATCGACTGGCGCATGAGCCAGTGCGAGAGACTGGGCGTTACCTTTCACTTCAACAACTGGGCCGAAGCGGACACGGTTCTTTCGGAGAACCCTGACGTGGTCATCATCGCCACCGGCGGCTTGCCGCATACCGATGTACTTTCCAGCGGCAACGATCTCGTCGTCTCGGCATGGGATATCATTTCAGGAGACGTCAAGCCGGGAACGAATGTGCTGGTTTTCGACGATGCCGGCGATCATGCCGGTCTGCAAGCCGCCGAATTCCTCGCAAAAGCCGGGGCGAAAGTGGAAATCATGACGCCCGACCGCGCCTTCGCCCCGGAAGTCATGGCCATGAACCTCGTTCCCTATATGCGCTCGCTGCAAAAACGCGATGTGACTTTCACCGTTACCTACCGGCTGGAAGCGGCGGAAAGAAACGGCAACCAGCTCATTGCCCATGTCGGCAGCGATTATGGCGGCGTGACAAAATCGAGAACCGTCGACCAGATCGTCGTCAACCATGGCACGATCCCGCTGGACGACCTTTATTTCGAACTCAAACCCGGTTCGAAAAACCTCGGGGAAATCTCCTACGATGCCCTGCTTGCAGGAGCCGCCCAAGCAGTCGAGCGCAACCCGGAAGGCGCCTACCGGCTCTTCCGGATCGGCGATGCGGTCGCCGCACGCAATACCCATGCGGCAATCTACGATGCGCTTCGTCTGGCGAAGGATATTTGAGGCTGGCGTTCCCGACGGACAGAGGCAGAACAAATCTGCCTCTGTCGCGATAGGAATGCGTGATCGGCGGCGGCTTCAAGCCTGAATCAAGGCAATGCCCCTGTTCTTGAACCCCAGCGTCACATCGCTCGCCGCCGGCAGGCTTGTCTCCACGGCATGGTCGACGATGAAAAGCGTACCGATATCGGTTTCCACCTCATATTCGACGTGACCGCCGAGATAGGCGCTGTGCAGCACCCGTCCGGCAAGCCCCTGCCCGCCCGGTTGTCCGATGGAAATCGAGCCGGGGCGGACCGCAAGCTCGGCGGGACCCGGCCGGGCGTTGCGGGCCGCGACCCGATGATCGATCCCCCCGACGCGGATCAGCGCATCGGCGCCCTCAACGCCAATGACCTCGCAACCGACAACATTCGCTTCGCCCATGAAATCGGCGATGAAGGCGGAGGCCGGGGCCTCGTAAAGATCGCGCGGCGCACCCGACTGGGCGATCTCGCCATCCTTCATCACGATGATCCGATCGGAAACAGCCAGCGCCTCATCCTGATCATGCGTCACGTAAACCGCGGTGAAACCCAACCGCTGCTGCAATTCGCGGATTTCGGTGCGGACCCGGCGGCGAAGGCGGGCATCGAGGTTGGAAAGCGGCTCATCCAGCAGCAGCACCTGCGGCTCGAGCACCAGAGCGCGGGCAACCGCGACGCGCTGCTGCTGGCCGCCGGAAAGTTCGGCAGGCAGGCGGTGGCCCATGCCGGCAAGGCCGACGAGCTTCAGCCCCTCTTCCGCCCTTTCCCGCGCTTCCGCCTTGCGCAGCCCGGAGGATTGCAGGCCATAGGCGACATTGTCGAGCGCCGTCATATGCGGGAAAAGCGCATAGGACTGGAAGACCATCGAGACATCGCGTTCATTGGCCGGCAGCATGGTCACATCCTTGTCGCCGATGAGGATGCGGCCCGAGGTCGGATGCTCGAGGCCCGCCAGCATGCGCAGCGTCGTCGTCTTGCCGCAGCCGGAGGGACCGAGCAGGGTGACCAGCGTGCCGGGCTCGATGGTGAGCGACAGGTCGGGAATGGCGGTGAAGGCGCCGAAGGTCTTGCGGACATTCTGAAAGGTAACGGAGCCGGGCTTTACGGAAATCATGCGGTTTTCTCCTGAGCGAGAGGAACGGAGGAAGCGGATGGCAGGCCGGCGACGCGGTTTTCGCGCCGCAGGCGGCGCTCGCCGACAATGAGCTGGAAGCCTGTGATGACGGTGATCATCACCACGATCAGCATGGAGGAATAGGCAATCGCCACCCCATATTCGCCGTTCTCGACAAGGCCGACGATATAGGAGGTCGCCATGTTGTACTCGGCGCTGACGAGGAAGATGACGGCGCTGATGGAGGTGATGGCGCGCACGAAGGAATAGACCAGTGCGGCCGTGATTGCGGGCCTCAAGAGCGGCAGGATGACCTTGCGGATGGTGCGGAAACTATTGGCCCGCAACGTCAGCGAGGCCTCGTCGAGGCTCTTGTCCAGCTGGCTCATCGCCGCAATGCCGCCACGCACGCCGACCGGCATGTTGCGGAACACGAAGCAGGCGATCAGGATCAGCGCCGAGCCGGTCATTTCCACCGGCGGCAGGTTGAAGGCCATGATGTAGCTGACGCCGATGACCGTGCCGGGAATGGCAAAGCTCATCATCAGCGCGAATTCGAACAGGTTCCGCCCGGCGAATTTCTGCCGCACGATGATATAGGCGGTCAAAAGACCGACGGCAGCGGTCAGCGGCGCGGAAACCAGTGCGATCTTCATGGTCGTCCAGAACGAGTTCCAGGCAACGCCCGTCCAGGCAATGGAGCCATTGGAGAAGCTGACGGAAAAGGCGCGGACGTAGTGGTCGAGCGTCAGGGAATTGTCGAGACCCCATGTCTTCACGAAACCGCCCACAAGGATCATGCCATAAACAACGATGGTGAAGACCATCCACGGCACGACGACGGCGTGGACGCCAATGGACAGGCCGCGCGGCAGCGCGATATGCGCGCCACTGTCACCCTTGCCGGTCACCGTCGCGAAATTCTTGCCTGCCAGCCAGAAACGCTGGGCAAGGAAGGCCGAAAGCGTGAAGCACAGGAGGATGATCGCCAGAACCGCGGCGCGGGACGGATCATTCTGCGAGCCGACGACCGCAAAGAAGATTTCCGTCGACAGCACGCCATGGGTGCCGCCAAGCACCAGCGGATTGCCGAAATCCGCCATGCTCTCGATAAAGCCGATGAGGAAGGCATTGGCGAGACCGGGTTTCATCAGTGGCAGCGACACCCGCCAGAAGGTGCGCCAGCGGTCGGCGCGCAGCGTTTGCGAAGCCTCTTCCATCGACGGGCTGACGCCTTCAACCACGCCGATCAGCACCAGGAACGAGATGGGCGTGAAGGACAGAACCTGCGCGATCCAGATACCGGTCATGCCATAAAGCCAGCGGCCCGGTTCGATGCCGAAGAGATAGGAAAGCCATTCGGTGACGACACCGGCGCGACCGAAAAGCAGCGTCAGGGCAAGGCCGATGACAAAAGGCGGCGTGATGATCGGCAGAACGGTGAGAAGCCGCAGGCCTTTCTTGAAGGGAAAGCGGGTGCGGGTGGCGATCAGCGCGAAGCCGAGACCGAGCACGGTCGAGCCGAAGGCCGTCATCAGCGCCAGAAACAGCGTCCGCCAGGCAACGCCGCAACGCTCTTCACCCATCACGCAGCCAAGGCTCCAGATGCCGGGATCCTTGATATTGCGGATAAAGCCATCGGCATTGAAGGAGCCGTCGAAATCCTGAACGGAGGCGATCAGCATGCTGCCAATCGGATAAAAGACAAAAACCGTGACGAGGAAAACCAGAACGGAAATGGCGCCGACGACGAAGGCGTCGCCTTTCATGACGCCGCGCTCGGCAAGACCGAAGGCGAAAAGCAGCACGAAGACGAACGAGATGACGACGGCACCGGCACCCATGGAGGGCTGGCCATCGGCAAGCATGCCGAAGAGGTTTTCGCTCACCGTCCAGCTCCAGCCGCTAAAGCCGATGGCCAGCCCCTGTAAGGCGAGGAAAACGAGCCCGGCAGCGCCGATGACGGCAAGCAGCCCGCCGCGCCGCATCGGATCGCCTACAGGCCGGACAAGGCATGCGGCGAGGAAAAAGATAGCAACGCCGACCAGCCATGGCTTTCCATAGGACAGAATCTGCAGCACACCGGGCGCATTGCTGGCCGACGAGAAAAATCCGGAAAGCCAGTGGAAGCTGAAAAAGCCGCCTTCGATGCGGTACCAGGGAAGAAGAATGAGGGCAAAAGCCCCAAGCGCCAGGACGATGTCCAGCCTGCGATTGCCACGTGTCATGGCCGACCTCGCTTGTTTCATGCCGATGAAAGAGTGGCGGACACCCCGGCTTAAAAAGCCGGGATGCCTGTCGCCGGAGTTAAGATCAGTTGGCGACCGCACCGACCTCACGGTCCCAGCGCTCCAGAAGCGCCTTGCGCTTGGCCGGATCGCCATAGGTCTTGAAGTCGTAGTCGATGAGCTTGATGTCTTCGAACTTCGGCGCTTCCTTCGGCACTTCCGCCGTCTTGTTGGAGGGAAGCTGGAAGGACTTGGCATCCTTCATGCGCGACTGCACTTCCGGCTTCAGCGCCCAGTCGTACCAGGCCTTCGCATTGTCGAGATTGCGGGCGCCCTTGATGATCGACATGGAGCCGATTTCATAACCTGTGCCTTCGCAGGGCGCGATGGACTTGACCGGGAAGCCTTCCGCGGTCTGCGCCACCGCATCATGCATGAAGACGATACCGAGCGCCGTTTCGCCGCGCGCCGCCGCCTTGACCGGTGCCGAGCCGGATTTGGTATATTGCGAAATATTGGCGTTGAGCTTCTTCAGATAATCAATCGCCTGATCTTCGCCCATGATCTGCACCAGCGAGGCAAGCGCCGTATAGGCGGTGCCGGACGAATTCGGATTGGCGATCTGGATTTCGCCCTTCAGTTCCGGCGCCAGCAGGTCGGCCCAGCACTTCGGCTCCTTGTAACCCTTGGACTTGAAGATTTCGGTGTTGTAGCCCCAGCCCAGCGCGCCGGCATAAACGCCGACAGTCCTGTAGCCGGTGCTTTCCGCCTGCTTCACGGCCCAGTCCTGCAACTGGTCCAGCATCGGCGACTTGTATTCGAGCGTCAGGTTCTCGGACGCCGCCTGCATGTGCGGATCGCCGGTGCCGGCCCACCAGATGTCCGTCTTCGGGTTGCGGGCTTCCGCGCGGACCTTGGCATAGGTCTCGCCCGAAGACAGGCGCACCATATTGACCTTGATGTCGTGTGACTTTTCAAAATCGCCCTTCATCTGTTCGCAGATGACGACATCGGCCGAGCAGATCAGGTTCAGTTCGCCCGCCGCCTGCGCGGAAACGGCGCTCAGTGCCGTGCCGGCAAAAAGCAGGGTGGAGAGTATCGTCAGTCGCATGGTTATCCTCCTGTAGCTTGCGTCTGAATTCCTGGGCCGCGCGCAGACATGGCGCTGCCGATCGCGGCGCCTTGCGGCGCGCGCTGTCTTTTTCGGGATGTGGGTTTTGGCCCTACTGGGTCTGACTCGGGTGGATTTCGCTGTCGAAGCGGCTCAATAACCGACTTCGCTCTTCCGGCTGTCCGAAGGTGGCGAAGTCGTAATCCACCATCTTGATCATCGATATGTCAGGTGCGGTCAGCGGCAATGTCGCCCGGGCGTTGGAAGGCACCTGGTTCTGGCCGGCCGCGGCCCCGGTCGCCTGCCCTTCCGGGCTCAGCGCAAATTCCACGAAATCCTGCGCAAGGGCCGTATTGCGGTTGCCCTTGACGATGCTGACCGCCCCGATCTCGTAACCGGTGCCCTCGCAGGGGGCGACGATCACCAGCGGAAACCCTTCGATCTTCTGGGTCACGGCATCATGCATGAAGGAAATTCCGATCAAGACCTCGCCCCGCGCCGCCGTCTTCACCGGTGCAGCACCCACCTTGGTATAGCCCACGACGTTCTGGTTGAGCTTCGTCATGAACCCGAAAGCTTCCTCCTCGCCAAACAGCTGGACGAGGGTGGCCAGCATGGTGAAGGCCGTGCCTGAATAGTTCGGATTGCCGGTCAGGATATGGCCGCGATAGACATCCTTCGCCAGATCCTTCCAGCAGGTCGGCGCCGGCAGATTGTTCTTCGCAAGCAGTTCCGAATTATAGGCAAAGCCCAGCGCGCCGGCATAAATTCCCGCAGACCGCGATCCAGACATCACCGAGAAATTCTGCGCCCAGGGCAGCAAATCCTGCTGGTGGGCGGGACGGTATTCATCCAGCAACCCTTCAGACCCCGCCTGCAAATGGGTATCGCCAGTGCCGCCCCACCAGACATCGACAGTGGGATGGGATCGTTCGGCACGAATCTGGTCGAGAATTTCGCCGGTGCTCTTGCGCACCATCGAAATCTCGAGACCGGCCCTGGCTTCGAAAGCCCGCTGCATGGTCACGCACCAGGCCTCGTCGACGCCGCAAAGGACGTTCAACTTCGGCTCGGCCATGCCATGCCCTGCGCCGCACAGCCATAAAGCCATGCTCGCCGCAAGTGCGGTCAATGCTTTCAATTAAGCCTCCCTGCCCGGAACCTCCCCGTTCCAGTCTCCACCTACAGCATGTCACATCCTGTCCGCACCGCAATCGAAGAATGGTTACCAATCTTTCACCGCACCGCCGAACAAGATTACAGATATTACAATTATGACAGGGGCGATAACCAGCGAGCCTTTGAAGATCGTCGCCGCCGCGCCTATGATGATGGCGGGAGGAAGTGCAGTGCTTAATCAGAAGGTTCGCATTCTGATCGTCGAGGACGATCCGGATATGGCCGAGCTCATCTCGGACCTCATCGAGGCGGAGGGCTGGCTGCCCACCTGCGCGCGCTCCGCCGAGGAGGCGGACGAGATATTGGCGAGGGACAGGATGCAGCTTGTGCTGGTCGATCACAATCTGCCGGGCACGTCCGGACGCACCTTCGCCCAGCGGCTGCGCAGCCAGATCGACATCGGCATCGTCATGGTCACCGCCGCCGGCAGCGCCGCCGACCGGGTTCTCGGTCTGGAAACAGCCGCCGACGATTATGTGGTCAAACCCTTCGAACCCATCGAACTCACAGCCCGGATCAAGGCCGTACTGCGCCGAACGATCCCTTCGCTGAGACAGGAGAAGGACAGCGATCATGGGCGCGGGGCGCTTCGCCTTGGCGACTGGGCAATCGATCTCGATGCACGCCGCGCCGTTTGCCTCGCGGACCGTAGCCGGACACTGACCACCGCCGAATTCGCGCTTCTGGAAATACTGGCGGAAACACCCAACCAGCCCGTCAGCCGCTCCCAGATTCTCGACAGGCTGGGTTCGGAGAGCGACCGCTACATCGACAGAAATGTCGATGTGCTGGTGCTGCGGCTCAGACGCAAGATCGAGATCAATCCCGACCTGCCGCGCCATATCAAGACGCGCCGCGGCAAGGGTTATGTGCTTCACACCGATGAGGGCGAGCTTTCCCCGTGATCAGCCGCTCCTTCCTTTCCTCCATCGCCTTTCGCCTGCCCTTTGCGATTGTCTTTACCTGCCTCCTCGTCTTCAGCCTTTCCGCCATCGCCATTTATGGCCTGCAGCGCGCCCGCGATGAAATGGCCGCCTATGGGTTGCAGGCCTTTTCAAGCCTCGCCAAGGCGTCGCTGGTCTCGAGGCAGGTCTCCGATCTCGTCTCCAGCGCACCGTTCCTGATGAACGCCGCCTCGCCCTATCGTGTTTCCAGCGAAAGCCGCTCGGTGGTCCAGCAGGTCGATATTTTGCTTAAAATGACAGGACCGGACAGCGGTGAGCGGATTACCCGTGGCTTTGCCAGCGAACGCATCGTCGAACTCCTTCAGATCATCCGGGAACAAACGCTCGATCTTGCGAAGGATGCCGATGCGGCACAGGGTCACAAGGCGGAAGCCGCAGCGGCGCTGGGTGAAATCGCCACCGGTCAGGGCATCCTCGATCCGGAACTGCGCCGGCGAATGAACGGAATCGTACAGGCCGCATCCGCATCCGACAGCCTTTTCCAGCTTGGCGAACTGCGCCGCCGTTACGTGGCGGAAACGACGGCACGTCAGCAGGGCTATCCCGGCGAGCGCCTGCCCATGGCCGAGTTGCAGCCCTATGAGCGGGTCTTCAAAGCCCAGAGCCGTTACCTTCTGGAAATGTTCGCGATCCGCGCGTCGGTCTCCCGCCTACACACCGTCTCGCGGGATCTTTCCCATGTGACTGAAACCCAGGGCGACGCGGTTGCGCGCAGCCTGAACGAAGACCTGATTTCGACTTCCGATGCCCTCAACCGGCTGCTGATCATTGTCGCCGTCGCCTCGCTTCTGGTTCTCATCGTGGCGATCTTCTCGATCCGCTCGGTAATGCGTGTCTCGCGCGGGATCGTGACGCTCTCCAATGGCATGAACGCCCTCGCCAAGGGAGATAAGGATGTCGGCCCGCCCTCCTATACCGGTCCCGAGACGGAGTTGATCCGGCTGCTCGATGCGTTTCGCGCCTTCCATGACAGCGTCGACCGCGTCTCGCGCCTCAGGCGCACGGCCGAAGCGGCAGCCCGCACCATCCGCTCGACCTTCCGCACCATGAATGAGGGAATTGCGCTGTTCGATCCGGCCGGCCGGCCCATCACCATGAACCGCCGCATCATCGAACTCGTCGGACGCTCCGGCTCGTCGCGAAAACTGCCGCTTCGGAGGTTTGTCGAACCGATCCCGGAAATCGACCCGGCCCTGCTGCCCTTCGATGCAGAGCCTGGGGAATTGCTCGACCGCGCAGTCCTGCGCCATCGCACCGACGATCAGCGGGTGATCGAAGTATCGATGTCACGCCAGCCGGATGGCGGCATCGTGCTGCTCGCCCGCGATGTGACCGCTCTCGATCGTCAGGAAGCGGAAGCCGTCAAAGCCCAGAGACTTGATGGCATCATGCGCATGACCCATCAGGTCAGCCATGAGGTGGGCAACATGATCGGCATCATCACCGGCAGTCTTGGACTTTTGGAGCGGGAAGCCGGTTTCAACGATCGCCAGAAGCGGCACATCGCCCGCATCCGCAAGGCGGCGGACCGCGGCCGGTCTCTGGCCAGCAGCATGCTTACCATCGGCAGCCAGCAGCCGATTCATCCAAGCGTCATCAATGTCGCAAGCCTGCTGCGCGGCATGGCCGATATTCTCGAAATCGCCGTCGGCCCCAAATGCCGGATCGCGCTCGATATCGAGGGCGATCTTCCCTCGATACCGCTGGACCCGGCCCTTTTCGAACAATCCATCCTCAATCTCTGCCTGAACGCCGCAGCCGCCATGCCCGATGGCGGCCTGATTTCAATCGAGGCCGCCTCCGGCAAAGATACGCTGGTGATCGCCGTCACCGACGAGGGCATCGGCATGACGCCGGAGGCCGTGGACAAGGCCTTCGAGCCCTATTTCACCACGCGGGGCGACCATGGCGGTGCAGGTCTCGGCCTCGCCATGGTTTACGGGTTCGTGCGCCAGAGCGGCGGCGAAGCGCATATCAGTTCCAGACCCGGCGAAGGCGCAAGGGTTGAACTGACTTTCCCGGCAAATGCCGGCCACACCTAGCGGGCAAGCTGTGCGGATTCGATCGAATCCGCCAGTATCTCCAGCCCAAGGTCGATCTCCGAATCCGATACCGTCAGCGCCGGCGCAATGCGGAAGACGCCGCCCATGCCGGGCAGCTTGACGATGTTCATGCTGAGGCCACGCAACATCGCCTCCTGCATGATGCGCGCACCGAGTTCGAAACCCGGGGCTTTCGTATGCCGGTCGGCGACGACTTCAAGTCCGAGCAAAAGCCCGCGCCCGCGCACGTCTCCAACGCATTCGAACCGCTGCTGCAGCGAGAGCAGCCCCTCCTTCAAACGGTTCCCGCGGGCAATCGCCTGTTCCACCAGCCCATCTCGCGCCACTACATCGAGAACCGTCACGCCGACAGCGGCCGGCAGGGGATCGGAAACATGTGTCGTATAGAACAGGAAACCCCTCTCGAAGGCCTTCTGTTCGACCTCCGCGCTCGTCATCACCGCCGCAAGCGGCAGGCCGGCGCCGAGCGTCTTCGACAGCGTCATGATATCGGGCGTCACACCGTCCCGCTGGAAGGCGAACATATGCCCGGTCCGGCCAACACCGGTCTGGGCTTCATCGAGAATGAGCAGCATGCCGCGCTCCTCGCACTTTTTCTTTAGCGCAGCGAGATAACCGACCGGCAGTTCGAGGATACCGCCGCTCGACAGGATCGGCTCGGCAATGAAGGCGGCAAGATTGCCGGTCGACTGGCGATCGATCAGTTCGAAAGCATCGTCGAGCTCCGCCTTCCAGTCATTCGATCCATCGGGATTCTTGAAACGCGGACGATAGGCATTCGGCGCGGGAATGACGAGTGAGCCGGCCGTGGCCGGGCCATACCCCCTGCGGCCGGCGCTGTAGGTAGCGGAGGCCGCAGCGCCTGTCATGCCGTGCCAGCTCTGTGCAAAAGCGACGATCTCATGCCCGCCGGTCACAAGCTTCGCCATGCGGATCGCCGCCTCGTTGGATTCAGCCCCGGTGGTCAGCAATTGCACGCGATCGAGACCCGGCGCAAGCGCCGCCAGCCGCGCTGCCAGGTCGACGACCGGGCGCGACAACATGCCGGAAAAGAGATGGGCGACCGATGCCATCTGCCGGTTGACGGTGGCGACGATATCAGGATGGGTATGCCCGAGCAAAGCGCTCATCTGGCCGGAGGTGAAATCGAGAATGGCGCGCCCATCCGCATCGTAGACGAAACTTCCCTCAGCCCGTTCGACGATGATCTCCTCGAAGGCCGGTCCGTAGCGGGTCAGATGTTTATTGGCGGCCTCCCAGAAAGCCGGTTCGTCATTGAGCGAGGCGAAGTTCTTCGCAAGCTTGTCCATGGCACATTCCCCAAGAGTTTATCTTGCCGAAACATAACAACCCATTGCCACCTCAGTCCAATTGATAGTATTTTACTCCGATATTGATAATTTTGATATCGCCATGCTCGACCTTACGCTGCTGAAGAACTTTATCATTGTCGCTCGCGCCAGCTCCATCAGCGTCGCCGCAGCGCAGATCGGACGCACCCAATCCGCGCTCAGCACCCAGATGCAGCGGCTGGAAGAGCTGGTCGGCCATACCCTGCTGCAGCGAACGGGTTCTGGAGTGCGCGTAACTGCGGCGGGCGAGAGATTGCTTGCCCATGCCAGCGCCCTGCTTGCCCGGCATGATGAAATCCTTGCCGATATGGGCGAGGTGACGCTGCAGGGAACCGTGAGCCTTGGCTGCCCTGAAGATTATTCCATCGCCTTCCTGCCGGAACTGCTGAGAGGCTTCTTCGGCACTTACCCGAAAGTCGATCTGCGCATGGTCTGTGCGCCCACGACGGAACTGCGCCCCCTCCTGCAACGCCGCCAGATCGACATGGCGCTGGTTTCGCAATCCGATCCGGATCACCGCGACGTGCTCCGCAGGGAAAGCTTCGTCTGGGTGGCGGACAGGCCGGAGCCGGATCTCATCACCAAGGATGTGCTGCCGCTGGCGCTCTCCGCGCCGGTGACGCTGGATCACCGCGCGGCATGCGACGCCATGGAAGCCGCCAATCGCCGCTACCGCGTCGCCTTCGCCAGCAACAGCCTTTCCGGCCTCATCGCAATCGCGCGCTCCGGGCACGCCATCAGCGTGCTGACAAGGACAGCCGTTCCAGCTGACCTCCATATCGTCAAAAGCGGGCTACCACCCCTGCCGACGATCGGCATTTCCATCGAGTTTGCCGATACGCAGACATCTTCGGCAGCCAGGGCGCTGGGCAATCACATCCGCACCGTTCTTCCCGGTCTCAGCCTGTAGCGTCAGGTTAATCCGGGCTTCGGAGTGACTGGAACTTCGCCAGACTATCAAGCGGCTCCACGCTATCCTTGTACAACGATCCGGGCACCGGGCTTTACCCGGTTGTAGAGGTCGATGATATCCTGATTCAAAAGACGAATGCAGCCGGCCGATACAGCCTTGCCGATTGAGCCTGGATCATTCGTGCCGTGAACACGATAGTATGTGTCCCTGCCATCCTTATGCATATAAAGCGCTCGGGCACCCATCGGGTTCGATGGGCCGCCATCGACTCCATCCTTGTTCGGGCCGTAATGCGCGGGGTTCCTTGCGACCATCTCAGGTGTTGGGATCCACCGAGGCCAGGCAGCTTTTCTCGCAATAATCGCGTCGCCACCATCGAAGGCGCGCGCGACAGGGCCGACACCAACGGCATATCGGATCGCCTTATTGCCGGGTTGAATCAGATAAAGGAAACGTGCTCGTTGATCGACGATGATCGTACCGGGCTTTTCATCCGTGGCATAGCTTACGACCTGCCGCACAAAGTCAGGATTCATTTTTCCGGTATTAACGCCGGCAATATGAAAACCGGCATCCGTCTTTTCGCCATACATAAGCATCGGGTCGGTTCCGATTGGGGCTGCCCCCCGATCTTCGACACGCTCATTGGAAGGGCGCGGCGTAGCGCCGGGAATACGGTCGGCATTGCTTGCGCAAGCGGTGAGGAAGATTGTCAACGCGACGGCCATCGGCCTGCGAGGAGAAACAATTGGACGAATCATGGGAGCCTGCTGGAATTGGTTGGAGCCTATAAAACTTGGCTGAAGCTCCAACCTTAAGGCTGCCTTAAACGCTAGTCCGGTCACTCCTGCGGCAGAATGAGCGCCACGACGAAACCGGAATCACCCTGACGAAAATCAAGTTCCCCGCCGAGCTTTCGCATCGCCATGTCGACAATCGCCAGGCCAAGGCCGCTGCCTTCGCCATGGGCCGAATGTCCTCGCTTGAACCGCTCCCTGGCAGTCTCCTGATCTTCCGGATTTATGCCCTGCCCTTGATCCGTCACGTCGATTTCGACCTTGGGACCGTTCTTCAGTGCACAAATCTCAACGCTTGAGCCTTCCGGCGAATACTGAATCGCATTCTCGATGACGTTGCGCAGGGCCAGACGCAGGAGATTGACGTTTCTCAAGGTCACCATTTCATCCGGTTGCATGCGAAGCTTCACGGAGATGCCACGCCTGCTGCTCTGGGCTTCAAGATCGGACCGAATGTCCTCCATTATCCCTGCGAGCCGCACCGTCTCGATCCCGTCGCAGCGATCCGCCGAATCGACGAGCGCCAGGTCGATAAGCTGGCGGACAAGACGCCCGGTCCGGTCAACGCTCGTCGAAATATGCGCCAGCGCCTTGTCTCGAACGTTATCCTCCTTACTCCGCAGCGCCACCTGAGCCTGGGTCTTCAATCCGGCAAGCGGAGTCTTCAACTCGTGGGCGGCATAGGCGATAAACGTCTTCTCACGCTCACGGGCTGCCTCCACCCGCAGGAAGAGGGAGTTCAGCGATCTGAGCAATGGCTTGATTTCGCTGGGCGTGTCCCTGTTTTCTATGGCGTGCAGTTCATCCGCAGACCTCAACCCCAGTGACATGGCGATCCTGTTGAGCGGTCCCAGCCCCTGTCCAACACTCAGCCAGATCAGCACCGCAAGGATCGGCAAAATGGCAATGGCCGGAACGAGCTGCCCCTTGACCACATCGGCAACCAGCCTGTCGCGTATCTCCAGACTGTCGCCCACAAGAACACGGGCATTGAGGTTCGGATTCACAACCGCAAAGACACGCCAGCGGACACCATCGACAATGGTTTCGCTAAACCCGTCGCTATTGTCTGTGAGCGATTCACGCGGCGCACTTTCCGACCGGCTGACGAGTTGCCCCTGAAGCGACCAGATCTGGCAGGAGAGCTGCCGTCGGTAGTCCCCCTGGAGATCGAACGGCGAGGCGGCGTCAGTGGCTTTCGTGTCGTCCACGGCGGCAGCCACATCGATATGATGATCGGTGAGGAGCGAGCTGACCATGCGCGCGGCTTCCATCAGTCGCGCGTCCAGCACCCGCTCGACCTGATGCTGCACGCTGAAATAGGTCCACATGACGGCAAGCAGCCAGAGGGCTCCCGTCGTCGCCAGCAGGATCGCAAAAAGCCGCAACCGGATCGAACGCATCAGGGCATCCCCAGTCTGTAGCCAACTCCGCGCACCGTTTCGATGGCGGCACTTCCAAGTTTGGCGCGCAGCTTATGCACATGCACCTCGATCGTATTGCTCTCCACATCCTCCTGCCAGCCGTAGAGACGCTCTTCCAGTGCCTGTTTGGAGTGAATTGCCTGGGGACTTTCCATGAGCGCATGAAGGATCGAGAACTCGCGGCGCGACAGGATTACGGTCGACCCATCCCGAAGAACCTGCATCGAAGCGGGATCCAGCGTCAGCCCTCGCAGGCTGATCTGCGCACTCGCCCGCCCGGCCGCACGGCGCATGATCGCCCGCAGACGGGCGGCAACCTCATCCAGATCGAAAGGTTTGCCAAGATAATCGTCGGCACCCGCATCCAAACCGTCGATGCGGTCTCCAACCTCGTCCTTGGCCGTCAGGAGCAGGACGGGAATCCGGTTTCCACTGCGGCGCAAGCCGTTCAGGACATCCAGCCCGGAACCGTCCGGCAGCATTCGATCAAGAACGACCGCATCGAAATTATCCGTCGCCAGCGCCTCCGACGCATCGGCGGCCGTTGTCACGCCGTCCGCGACGAAGCCGCTCAGCTTCAAACCTTCCCGTAACCCGTCGAGCAGGATCGGATCATCTTCGACAATGAGAATTCGCAATCACGCCTCCGCAAGCGGTCCATCCAATTTTGCCATGCGCGCCCCAGCTTAAGCCTGCCTTAAGCTCCCGGCGAGATCAGTCCCGGCATGGAAGAATACATGAAAGGATATGCCGGATGCGCATATTGGCGTTCACATTTGTGATCCTGGCGCTTTTCAGGGTCGTCTCCCCGGCGTCCGCGATAGAAACACCACTTGCCATGGACCAGGCGTTCAAGGCAACGGTCGAGCGGGGAAACGACGGCCGCGCCATCATTCGCTGGGCGATCAATGACGGCTATTATCTCTACCGTGACTATCTGAGCGCAGAAGGCGAGGACGGCCGCAAACTCGAAATCCAGTCCCTGCCCGGCGAGATGAAAGAGGACCCCAGTTTCGGCTCTACCGAGATTTACTACAAGACCGCAACGGCATCGATCGCCGAAGCGCCGGCAAAATTCCGCCTTACCTATCAGGGTTGCCAGGACAAGGGGCTCTGCTATCCGCCGACCACCAAAACGGTCGACATGGCAAGCCTGACCGTAGCCGCTGAAGATCTGTTTTCCCAGAACAGCTTCGCTAAAGCTGCACAAGCTTCGGCCGGCGTCTCCATGGACGCCACACAGGAAGGATTTTCACTGGCGGAGGATAGCGCGCAGACGGCGGTCGATCTGCTGCTGGCGGATGGCGGATTGATCCTGCTTCTTGCTGGATTTCTCGGTTTCGGATTGCTGCTCGCCTTCACGCCATGCGTTTTCCCGATGTATCCGATCGTTGCGGCCATGCTCGCCCGGGAAGGCGAAAAACTGACCGCGCGGCGCGGCTTCCTGTTGTCCGTGTCTTATGCGCTTGCGCTTGCATCCACCTTTGGGCTGATGGGAATGGCCGCCGCATGGTCAGGGCAAAACCTGCAGATCGCACTGCAATCAACCTATGCCGTAGCTGCGATATCCATCCTGTTCGCCGTCATCGCGCTCGCAAATTTCGGCCTTTTCCACATTCAGCTTCCAGCCGTGATCTCTGCCCGGTTTGCGAAATCGCCGCAGGGCGCGAGCACGATTCCCGGCGCGATGCTGCTCGGCTTCTCCTCGGCATTGCTCATCGGACCTTGCGTCACGGCACCCCTCGCGGGTGCGCTTCTCTACATTGCCCGCACCGGCGATGTCGTCATCGGCGGCGCCGCACTATTCGCCCTTGGACTGGGCAAGGGAATTCCACTCGTCATCATGGCGACCGCAAGCGGCAAGGCGCTGCCGAAAGCAGGGCTGTGGATGGAAAAAGTGCGCCAGATTTTCGGCTTCATGTTTCTGGCCACCGCGCTTTGGCTGGCAACGCCGCTTATGCCGGAACGGCTGACATTGCTCGGATGGGCAATACTTGCCCTTTCCTTCGGCGTTTTTGCTTTCGGTGCAGGGACCGGCGATCCGAAGTCCGGTGTGAGCGTGCTTTCCCGCACGACGGGTCTCGCCTCCATCATCTGGGCAATCTTGATCTTCGTCGGTCTCGGCATCGGTGCAACGGACCCACTCTCTCCCCTGAAGCCGCTGAGTTCCGCCAGCGGTTCCGGATCGCTCGCATCGATAAAGAAAAGCGACTTCGAGAAGGTTTCCTCCATCGCAAGCCTGGAAGCCCGGCTCGACAGCTCGCCGCCACAGGAACCGACACTCCTCTATGTCACAGCCGACTGGTGCGTGACCTGCCGCACGATCGAACGCTCACTTTTAACCGCACCCGATGTGGTTGAAGCGTTGAAGGGAGTAAACCTCGTCAGCCTGGACCTGACAAAACTGGACGCGAATAAACAGGCGTTGCTTTCGACATTGAAGGTCGTCGGCCCGCCCACGATGGTTTTTCTCGACAGCAACCGAAATGAGCCGGAGGCAACGCGGCTGGTCGGCGAATTCTCGGCCGCAGAACTGGCAGCATCGGCTCGCAGGGCGCAGGGCTCGCGTCCGTGAACGAGGTCGCGATCAATCCTGCCGCATTGCCGGCATCCCAATAATCCAACAAGGAGAATTCTGATGTTTTCACGACGCGATTTTATGGCCGGCGGACTGGCGGCTTTTAGCGGAGCGCTGGTGTCTGCAGGAGACGGCTTCGCACAGCAGGTCAGCACGGACGAGGTGTTCTTCGACAGGGACGCACCCGTGCTTGGAAATCCCAAAGGCAAGGTTACGATTGTCGAATATTTCGATTATCAATGCCCCTACTGCAAGACCTCACATGCCATGGTGAAAAAGGTTGTCGCAAATGACGGCGACGTCAGGCTTGTTTTGAAGGACTGGCCGATCTTCGGTGGCGCATCTGTCTTCGCGGCACAGGCGGTGCTGGGGGCCGCCCAGATCGGTAAATATGAAATCGCCATGGAAGCGCTGATGAAAACAAAAGGGCGTATTTCCGAAAACGATGTCGAAAAGGCCCTGACCGGCGCAGGATTGGCGATGAAAGACATCGCCGCGGCGGTGAACAGCAACAACAGGAAAATCTCCGCGCTGCTCGATCGAAACTATCGCCAGGCGCTCGCCTTCAACTTTGTCGGCACGCCATCCTTCGTCATCGGCAAGACGATCTATCCCGGTGTTCTGGATGAGAAAGGCCTCAGGGCCGCCATTAAACAGGCCCGGTCATAATTCGCAAATTCCCCCCGGAACAACGCCCCTCCCTGTCATCTCGATTGTCAGGGAAGTTGCCAGTGGAATCGTCTTAAGGACCCCCTCGATGCCCTATCATTATCTTACACGAAATTTCCCGATCGCTGCCTTTCTGTCGAGCCTGCTGACGCCGCCGATTGTGTGGCGCTAACACTAAACCCTCTTAAAAAAGTAGTGCCCCACACCCCACACGTCACCGCCCTCATGCCCGAAGAGCCCCGCGGTCGCCAGAAAGAACAATCGCCATCGCCTTTCCCACAGCCGGGCGTCGGCGCCATAGGTTTGCTGCAGAATGGGTCGGATACGGTCAATTTTTTTGTCGAAATTTTCGAGCCAATCGAGCGCTGTCCGACGATAGTGCGACCCTGACCAGCGCCACTCCTGCTCGACGGTGAAAAGCTGACTGAAGCGATGGGGAAGGTCAAAGGCTGGCATGATGCCGCCGGTGAAGAAGTGCCGGGCGATCCAGTCGGCAGGATTGTTGTGGTCAAAACGATAGGATCGGTCGCGGTGGTTAAACACATGCAGGAAAAACCTGCCGTCCGGCTTCAGCCACGAGTGAACACGCTCGAACAACACGCGCCAATTCGACATATGTTCGAACATTTCCACCGATACGACACGGTCGAATCGATCTCCCGTCGTAAAATCATTCATATCGGCCGTCACGACAGAAAGGTTTGAAAGCCCCCGTTCTCGGGCACGACCGATTATATATTCGCGCTGCGACACGGAGTTCGAGACTGAGGTGATGCGCGCATTGGGGAAACGGCCCGCCATATAGAGGGATAACGAACCCCATCCGCAGCCGAGTTCCAGGATATCCATGCCGTCCTCAAGGCCGGCATGGGCCGAGGTCAGGGCCAAAGCAACATTTTCAGCTTCATCAAGCGTCGTCGTGGCATCGTCATAATAGCAGCAGGAATATTTGCGCTGCTCTCCCAGAACGAGCGCGAAAAATGCCGCTGGCACTTCATAATGCTGTTTGTTCGCATCGTCGGTATGGCTGGCGACGGGAAACTTCACCATATCCGCCGCGAAAACCTCTTCCGCATCCGCTGGAATGGCGGCAAGCCGCCGCTTCGTCCGTGCGCAGAGCATATCTATTCCGGCGAGCGTCACGCTGTCGTTGAGCGGCGCGCGCTCGGCGGCGTTGATGGCGAGTGCGAGCATGTTCATGGCCTGTCCTCGTTCTTGCGCGGCCCCGGAAAAAAGGCGTTGACGCGTTGTTGAAGGGCGCGGAATTTTTCCCCGCGCGATTGCAGCATATGGTCTTCAAGCGGCGGAATGCCGGAGACATGGACAAGCAGCCAGTACATCATCGCCGGTGCGGCGAGCGATACCCATGACAAGGCCGGCCCCTGAATGGCCAGCAGCGGAAAACCGCACCAGAAAAGCCATTCGAAAAAATAGTTGGGGTGACGGGAATAACGCCACAGGCCGGTTTCGCAGACACTGTTTTTTGCCGCTGCGGTCTTTCTGAATTTCGAGAGCTGGGCGTCGGAGAGCGCTTCACCTGCCAGCGCGCCAAGGGCAACCACCATGGCGATAACGTCAACCATACGCGGAAACACATGGGTGTTGCTTGCCGCAAGATAGACCGCAAGAACGAGCACGAAAGCGGCGATTGCCTGTATCTGCAGGAAGACGAATAGCCGCAGGGCGGCAGCGCTCCCCCATTGCTCCATAAGCTTTGCATAGCGGGGATCTTCCCCGCCTCCTCGCGTGCGCATGCCAATATGGCCGGCAAGCCGCAGGGACCAGACAACGATCAGAAAAAGTATAGCACCGCGCCGCCAGCCGTCTCCGCCGGCGAAAGCAACAGCGAAAATTCCGCCAAGCCCGACAGTTGCCGCCCAGACCGCGTCGATCCAGCCGCTTGAACCGGTTGCTCTCTGCAACGCCCAAGCGCCCGCCATCAGAAGCGACATGAGAACGGCAAGCGTCAGGACTACAGAAAACATCACTAATTCGCTCGCCATTTTGAATGGTTTGAGGTCGGGTTCGTGATGGCAAATACGAGCGGACCCGCAAAAGAGTTTCAGGCGCCGGACAAAATTTCAAAAAATCGGTGCACCGGTGAAACTGATAGGGCGGCCTCCTCGTACATGTCGCGGTCCCCAGGACTGGACTGGCAGTGCTATAGCGAGGAAAAATGGTCGACACCGAAGCGAAAAAAGAACAAAGCCGCCGCATCGCCGTCGTCGGAACGGGAATTTCCGGTTTGTCGGCGGCCTGGCTTTTGTCGCAACGACACGATGTAACTGTTTTCGAAGCGGCTGACCGCATCGGAGGCCACACCAATACGGTGACGTTCAGCACGGACCATGGACAAGTCCATGTTGATACCGGATTCATTGTCTATAACGAGCAGACCTATCCCAATCTCACCGCGCTTTTCCAGCAACTGGGCGTGGCGACAGCGGCGTCGAACATGTCTTTCGCCGTTTCTCTGGATAATGGCGGTTTCGAATATTCCGGCGGAACCGGCCCTGGCCTGCTGGCCCAGAAGTCCAACATCCTGAGGCCACGTTTCTGGGCGATGCTTGCGGACCTTTTGCGCTTTTACCGCAACGCCCCACGCGACCTGCATTTGATGGGCGATCTGTCTCTTGACGAATATCTCTCCCGCAACCGGTATGGTTCAGCGTTCCGCGACGATCATCTTTACCCCATGGCTGCGGCCATCTGGTCCACGCCGGCCATGGAGGTCGGCCGCTATCCGGCGGCGCATTTCATCAAATTCTGCCGCAATCACGGCCTGCTGTTGCTGCGCAGTCGGCCGGTCTGGCGCACAGTCGTCGGTGGCTCGCGCGAATATGTGAAACGCATTACGGCGCCGTTTGCGGATCGAATTCTCCTTTCGACGCCGGTGAAGCGCATCCACCGCCTGCCGGACGGCGTCGAAATCACCACTGCGGACGGCAAAGCCGTGCGCTTCGATGATGTGGTGATAGCAACCCATGCGGATCAGGCGCTCGACATGCTCGCCGATGCAACACGCGCCGAACGGCGCATTCTTGGCGCTTTTGCCTACACCCAAAACCGCGCCGTGCTTCACACCGACAGCCGTTTCATGCCGCGCCGCCGCGCTGCCTGGTCAAGCTGGAACTATGTGGCCGACACGCGCATTAAAACGAGCCTGCCGAGCATTACCTACTGGATGAACAGACTTCAGCCGCTGGGTGAAACCCCGGACATTTTCGTAACGCTGAACCCGGAGCGGGAACCGGATCAAGGAAAAATCATCGCCGAGGAAACCTATCACCATCCGGTTTTTGATGCTGGCACCGAACAGGCGCGTCAGGAGCTATGGGCCCTGCAGGGTCTGCGAAACACCTGGTTCTGCGGCGCTTATTTCGGATCCGGTTTTCATGAAGATGGTCTTCAGGCCGGCCTTGCCGTCGCCGAAGATCTTGGCGGCGTATCCCGTCCATGGAAGGTTGCTGACGACAACGGCCGGATCATCCGCCTGGATTTGGCGACGATTGCGACAGATACGGAAATCATGGAGGTGATGGCATGACGCCTCTCCTCACCTCGGCGCTTTTTCCCGGCCATGTAACGCATGCGCGCTTGAAGCCGAAAACCCATAAGCTCGCCTACCGGATTTATTCGCTGCTCCTCGACCTCGATGAGTTGAACGTGCTCGACCGGAAATTGCGATTTTTCTCCGTAGACCGGTTCAACCTGTTCTCGTTTCACAGCAGGGATCGCGGCAACCGCAGCGCCATCGGGCTGCGCCAGCAGATCGAGGCAGCCATGACGGCGGCAGGCATGGCAGTGGACGGAGGGCCGATACGTCTGCTCACCATGCCGCGCGTGCTCGGCTGGGCCTTCAACCCACTCAGTGTCTTCTTCTGCTACGGGCGCGACTTGTCGCTCAAAGCTATCCTCTGGGAGGTGGACAACACGTTTGGCGAGAGACACTCATACCTGATCCCGGTGGAAGCCGGCAAATCGACCGAGATCGTCCAGCAATGCGACAAGGCCTTTTATGTCTCTCCATTCATGGACATGGATCTCCACTATGTTTTCCGCGTCGCCCCGCCCGGCGACAGGCTGAAAATCGTCATCGATACTTTCGACAATGACGGCCTGATCCTGACCGCCCGGCATCTGGCCCGGCGTGTCGAATTGACGGACGGTGCGCTTCTGAAAGCTTTCTTCGCCATTCCCCTCCTGACGCTCAAGGTCATTCTGGGCATTCATTGGGAGGCCCTGAAAATTTGGCTGAAAGGTGTGCAGCTCAGAAAACGGCCGCTGCCGCCTGCCGGTCCAGTCTCCTTCCATCATCCTTCATCGTCGCAAATCGAGGCCAAAATTCATGACCCCGTTTGACAATCTCACGGAATTATCGGCGAAGAATACGCGCCTGAACGGCCGCATCAGCCCAGGCATGTGGCTCATCAACCGGCTGTTGAGCAATATCGACAGGGGAAGATTACATGTCATTCTTCCCGGCGGCCGCATCATTGAAAAATCCGGCGCAACGAATGGCAGCGAGGCAATCCTTGTCCTGCATAGCTGGCGCGCGATCCGGCGAATGCTGCTGAACGGCGACATCGGCTTTGCCGAGGGTTTCATCGAAGGCGACTGGACCACACCAGATCTGACGGCGCTGATCCGCTTTGCGGCCCAAAATCGCGAGGCGTTCGCAAGTTCAATGCGCGGCAGCCTGCCGATGCGCCTTCTCAACCGCGCTGCGCACGGGTTGAATGCCAACACCAGACGCGGCAGCCGCCGCAATATCGAAGCGCATTATGATCTCGGCAACGAGTTTTACCGGCAGTGGCTTGATCCCTCCATGCTGTATTCTTCGGCGATTTTCGATGACACGGCGTCTACGCTCGAAACCGCCCAACTGAAAAAACTGGAACGTATCGTCGATAAACTGCAATTGAGCGGCGGCGAGAACATATTGGAGATCGGCTGCGGCTGGGGCGCACTCGCCATTCACCTTGCCACACAAGCCAAAGCCAACGTCACCGGCATCACTCTCTCCCCCTCCCAGTTAAAATGGGCAAAAAATGCGGCGGAAAAAGCCGGCAGCACAGACCGCATCGATCTGAGGCTCCAGGATTACCGCGACCTGAACGGCCAATTCGACAGGATTGTCTCCGTCGAGATGTTCGAAGCAGTCGGCGAGGCCTATTGGCCGAGCTATTTCGAAACGCTGAAAAGATGCCTGAAGCCCGGCGGCAGCGCGGTGCTGCAAATCATTTCGATTGAAGAAAGCCGCTTTGATACATATCGGCGCAAGGCGGATTTCATCCAGAAATACGTCTTTCCCGGCGGCTTTCTGCCCTCAAATACCGCGCTCGAAAAAGCGGTCGACAAAACCGGCCTTAAGCTCACCGATAAGGAACTTTTCGGCCAGTCCTACGCGCTCACGCTCGCCGAATGGCGCCAGCGTTTTCACGCGCGGTGGCAGGCGATTTCCCTGCTCGGCTTCGATGACCGCTTTCGACGGCTTTGGGATTACTACCTTTGCTATTGCGAGGCAGGCTTTGCCGAGGGGAGCATAAACGTGGGCTTCTACACGATCGAACACAGATAAGGCGGGACCAAACTGCGGAGAGAGACAATGATGATCAACGGATTGACGGTTGCTTCCGTCGTATGGCCACTGCTGGTCGCGTCCAGCGCGACGGCAGCCGATATCGACGGCAACTGGGCACGCGGAGACGGCAAGGCGAAAGTACTGATTGCGCCCTGCGGTGAAAATATCTGTGCCACAAACACCTGGATCAAGCCGGGCACCCCGAAGGAAAAGGCCGGGGACCGGCTGATCATGGACATAAAGCAGACAGAGGCAGGCAGCTATTCCGGCACTGCTTTCGACCCCCAGCGGGATAAATCCTACAGGATAACAGTGACAATAAACGGCAACGGCATGACCACGAAAGGCTGTATCGTCGCCGGTCTGCTGTGCAAAGGCATAAATTGGACAAGGATCGACTAGCCACATCTACACGTTGCTTCGACCCGCCATCGTCGCTCCCCTATCGACGCCCTGCAAAGGAAAACACCAATGAAAACCTATGTCGCAGCCTACCTTTTTACCCTCGTCGCCTTTCTGGTGATTGATTTCATCTGGTTGAGCACGATGGCGTCGCGCCTTTACCGCCCGGCCATCGGCGATCTTCTGGCAGAAAACTTTCGGCTTGCTCCGGCGGTCGTCTTTTACCTCATCTATGCCGCCGGCCTGACCTTTCTTGCGGTTCGCCCGGCCTTTCAGACAGGGGAATGGACGACCGCGCTGCTCTATGGCGCAGTGGTGGGCTTCATGGCCTATGCCACTTACGACCTGACCAATCAGGCGACGCTCAAAAGCTGGTCCACGACCCTGACGGTCGCCGATCTTCTATGGGGAACCTTCGTCTCCGCAGCGGCGGCCACAATCGGCTATCTCATCACGGCGCGGCTCGTCGGCCCGCTGGAAAATCCGGCGGGCCTGTGATGACGACATCCTCTCTTACCGGCAGCTTCGTTCCGATACCCCTGCAGCGTATCCGTTGCCGGGTTCTCGGAATACATCTCTTGTCTTCCCGCGAAATACGATCCTATAAAGGAGGCGCAGCAAGGAAGGTTCGAATGCAGGGCACAGAGATCGCAAGCCTTATCAACCGCGTCGGCATGGGTGATCGTTCAGCATTCGTCTCGCTTTACCAGGCAACCAGTCCGAAGCTTTTCGCGATCTGCCTGAAAATCCTGCGTGACAGAACGGAAGCCGAGGAGGCGCTGCAGGAAATCTATATCAAGGTCTGGCAGCGGGCCCGAACATTTGCCGCCAGCGCCGGCAAACCCGCCACATGGCTTGCCGCTATTGCCCGCAATCATGCAATAGACACCATCCGCGCGCGCAAGCCCATAACCGACGACATCGAGGAAGCCTACGATCTTGCCGACGAGAGCGCCCGCGATCCTGAGCAGCAGATCGTTCTCGCCGATGAAGGCCGCAGGATCGAAGCCTGCATGCGCGAGCTTGAGACCGTACACGCGCAGGCGGTGCGTCGGGCCTATGTCGAGGGCTTGAGCTATCTGGAACTCGCCGAAGAATTGCGCGTGCCGCTCAACACGGTCAGAACCTGGCTGCGACGCAGTCTTCTCAAACTCAGAGAGTGCATGCAGCGATGACAACGGGCGAACAGAGCGGCGGCAAGCATTCGCACGACGACATCCTCGCCGGTGAATATGTCCTGGGCGTGCTGCCGCTCGAAAAGCGCCGTGAACTGGAACGACGCATGCAGGACGACGCGGCCTTCGCACAGTTGGTGCAGCGTTGGGAGGCGGAATTTTCCGACTTCAATGCCGATTACCAGGAGCAGGCACCGAGCGCCACTGTTCTTGCGCGTATCGAAGAACGCCTGTTCGGCGGCAGGACCGTCAATACCAATGGCAGCGTCTGGAATTCCGCGTCCTTCTGGCGCTGGATCTCGGTTGCCACCAGCGCAACCGCCGTGGCCGCCATCGTTTACGCCGCCTTCCCCGAAAAATGGCAGGGCTCGACCCCGCTGGTGGCCGAACTTGCAACGACCGACAGCCAGGTTAATCTCCTCGCCTCCTACGATGCGGAATCCGGACGGATGCACATTGTGCCTGTCGCAACCGGCAAGACCGACGAAAAGTCTCTGGAACTGTGGCTGGTGATGGATGGCGGCAAGACCCGCTCGCTCGGCGTCTTCCAGCCCGGCACGAATGGCGATCTTATAATCCCCGCAGACATGCGCAACAGCATCACCGAAGGCACCACCTTCGCGATCAGCGTCGAACCTTTCGGCGGCTCGCCGACCGGTCAGGCAACCGGCCCTGTTATCGCCGTCGGCACGGCGCGATGGGGATGAAGGTTTAACGCTTCCCGATTTCGAGACGAGTCCCGATGAACGCGTCACGGATACGAGATGGGTCGTAACGGTCAATCTCCGAAGCCGACGATGCCCTTGATTTCGGCGAACTCGTACAGACCGATCCCGCGCGGGCGCAAATCGCGCGCGGCCGTTGCCCAATTCGCCCCCTCCTCCGTGATCGCAGACAACATCGCCCGCATCACGGCACCGGCCACAGAAGCAAAGGCGACGACAGCGCCGGACATTCTGGTTTGCCCGGAACTGTCGCTGACCGGGCTTGAGGCTCCCCACACCCGGGCGGAACCGCTTTCTACCACCAACCTCGATACACCCTATCCGACGAACATTGTCCGGCGAAAGGATCTTGTCGTCATGCGTCAACCACATCACTATCAGCCTCTCGTCAAATGGCATCAGTGAGAGACCGATAAGATGTCCACGTTCACATTCGCGACTGTCCCGCAGATAATCGCAGGCCCCGGCAGTATCGCAAGGCTTTCGGAGCTGAAGACCGGGCTCGGGTCGCGTGTTCTGGTAATTTCAGACGATGGCGTCGTCAGGGCTGGGCTTGTTCAACCCGCCCTTGCAAGCCTTTCGGAGGGCGGAGCCGAAACATCGATCTTCACCGGCGTTGTCGCTGATCCTCCGGAAACCGTCATCCACGACGCTGTAGCGCGTGCAATCGATTTCGGTGCCACCGGCATACTGGGCATCGGTGGCGGCTCATCGCTCGATGTCGCGAAACTCGTAGCCCTGCTGGCCAGGAGCGGTGAAGCGCTCGGCGATATTTACGGCGTCGGCAAGGTGACCGGGGAACGCCTGCCCCTCGTGCTGGTGCCGACGACGGCAGGTACCGGATCGGAAGTCACGCCGATTTCCATCGTTACCACGGATGCACATCAGAAAAAGGGCGTCGTGTCGCCAACCCTGCTGCCGGATGCGGCGATCCTCGACGCAAGCCTGACCGTCGGCCTTCCTCCGGCGGTGACGGCGGCAACGGGAATTGATGCCATGGTCCACGCCATCGAGGCGTTCACCTCCGCAAGTGCGAACAACAATCCTGTTTCCCGCACCCTTGCCAAAGAGGCGCTCCGGCTTCTTGGAGCGAATATCGAGATCGCCGTGAAGAACGGGGCCGAGATGGTTGCCAGACAGGCCATGCTGCTGGGTGCGATGCTGGCCGGTCAGGCCTTTGCCAATTCGCCGGTTGCGGCCATTCATGCTCTCGCCTACCCGATTGGCGGCCTCTATCATGTTCCGCACGGGCTCTCCAACAGCCTGGTCCTGCCGCATGTGTTGCATTTCAACGCAACGGTGTGCGGCGATGCCTATGCGGAATTGGCGCCATGTCTTTTTCCTCAGCTGGAGTCTGCCGACAGGTCAGGACGACTTGCCGGCTTCCTGGAAGGGCTGGCCTCGCTCCCCGGGCGCCTGAACCTGCCGGTGCGACTGAGAGATGTTGGGATACCAAAAGACGGGCTTGCCTTGCTGGCGGAAAGTGCGATGGAACAGACCCGCCTGCTGGTTAACAATCCACGCACGGTGCTGCTGTCCGATGCCGCCAGAATCTACGAAGATGCTTGGTAGGCAAGGGTAAGCGCCGCCTTATCTCCACTTCGATCCGGCTCCGGTGAAACAGACAAATTTTAAAGAGGTTATAAAACCGTGTTGACTCGGCCGAGCTTTTAGACTTTTTTGTAAACCGGTTTAGTAAATCGCTTTACAAGCCGGACAGAGGTCGAAAAGACCCGATAGAGTGGAACAGAAAGCGGGAGTGTGATGGCGCGAAACCATGCGACCAGCCTCAAAGATGTCGCCTTGGCGGCAGGCGTTTCAGTTGCGACCGTATCGCGGCTTCTGAACGGCACGCTGGAGCTGCCCCCAGAAACGAAAGCGCGCATCGAGGCCGCTATCCGTGAACTCAATTACGTGCCCAATCCCCATGCCAGACGTTTGAGCCGAGGGCGCTCGGACACGATCGGCCTTGTCGTTCCTGATATTGGAAACCCGTTTTTCGGCATGCTCGTTGCGGCCGTCGAAGAAGAAGCCGACAGGCGAGGACTTGCCCTCTCGCTTTTCGCCACGCTGAACCGTACGGGTCGGGAATTGTCCTATCTTCGTCTGCTTGCCCGCAATCATGTCGATGGGCTCGTTTTCATCACGAACCACCCCAATACCGACGAACTGGCGGAGCTGATCAATACCACTGGCAAGGTCGTGGTGGTCGATGAAGACGTGCCCGGCGCCACCGTGCCGAAACTCTTCTGCGACAATGAACAGGGCGGTCGCCTGGCTGGCGCGCATCTGGCTATGCATGGGCATAAACATGTCCTTTATGTCGGGGGACCAGAGGACATGATCAGTACGGAGCGTCGTTTTCGCGGCCTCAAATCTGCTCTCACCGAGCGGGTGGCGGAGGCAGAGCTTTCGATTTCCAGATATTGCGGCGCATATACCGTGGAATTTGGCCGGGCTGCCGGGCGCCGCTTTCTGGATGAGGGGCGCCCGGCAACGGCGGTTTTCGCCAGTTCGGACGAAATTGCCATCGGATTTGTCGAGGTTCTGCGTGCCGAAGGCGTGCGCATCCCGCAGGACGTGTCGATGATAGGTTTCGACGACGTCGGGCCGCTGCATCTTTTTGCGCCGCCGCTCACCGCCATTCGCCAGCCTGTCAGCGCCATTGGCCAACGCGCCCTGTCGCTTTTGCTCGAAACCAATTGGGACCAGGAACATCCTTTGCTGTCAGAGGAGCTGTTGCCCGTCGAAATCGTCGTGCGTGAATCCGTTGCGCCGCCCGCGATCTAATAAAAAGCAACGAAACCAACAGAGGAAGAACGATAATGCTGAATTTCAAACGTCGATATTTTTCCGCAGCTCTGGCTGCGACCGTCCTTGCCGGCGCGACTTTGTCTGCTGGTCTTGCCAACGCCGCCGAAAAGACGATCGCCCTGGTTCAGATCAACCAGCAGGCGCTGTTTTTTAACCAGATGAATGAAGGCGCGGAAAAAGCTGCCAAGGAAGCCGGCGTCAAGCTGGTGATCTTTAACGCCAACAATGACCCCGCCGCTCAGAACAGCGCGATTGAAACCTATATCCAACAGAAGGTGGACGGCATTGCCGTGGTCGCCATCGACGTCAACGGCATCATGCCGGCCGTAAAGCAGGCGGCCGCCGCCAATATTCCCGTCGTCGCCATTGACGCCATCCTGCCGGAAGGTCCGCAGAAGGCGCAGATCGGCGTCGATAACGGCAAAGCGGGCGCCGACATGGGAAAATTCTTCCTTGACTACGTGAAGTCCGACATGGGCGGCAAAGCGAAGATCGGTGTCGTCGGGGCGCTGAACTCTTTCATCCAGAACATCCGCCAGAAGGGCTTTGAAGACGCCATCAAGGACAAGTCCGGCATCACCGCCGCCGGCGTTGTCGATGGCCAGAACGTTCAGGATACCGCACTTTCGGCCGCGGAAAACCTGATCACCGGCAATCCTGATATGACCGCAATTTATGCCACCGGTGAACCAGCTCTTCTTGGAGCGGTCGCCGCCGTTGAAAGCCAGAGCAAGCAGAAAGACATCAAGGTGTTTGGTTGGGACCTGACCAAACAGGCGATTGCAGGCATCGATGCGGGTTATGTCGCCGGCGTCATCCAGCAGGATCCTTCCGCCATGGGTGAAGCGGCGGTCAAGGCCCTCAAGACCGTCTCCGATGGCGGCACCGTGGAAAAGACCATTGCCGTGCCGGTCACCATCGTCACCAAGGCCAATGTCGAACCCTACCGTGCGGTCTTCAAATGATTGCGGCCGGACAGCACACAGGCGCTGTCGACGGCGCCGGGGGAGATCTTCTCTCCCGGCAGCCCGATCGTGAAGCGCGTATCTCCCTGCGCGATATCCGCAAGACCTTTGGCTCGCATCAGGCGCTTCGCGGCGTCGATCTGGATATCTTCCCCGGCGAGTGCCTCGGCCTCGTCGGCGACAATGCGGCCGGTAAATCCACCCTCACCAAGGTGATTTCCGGAACCTACATCCCGGACGAAGGCACGATCACGATGGAAGGCGAAGCCATTCGCTTTTCGGGCCCTGCCGATGCCCGCAACCGCAACATCGAAATGGTTTTTCAGGATCTCAGCCTGTGCGATCATATCGATGTCGTGGGCAATCTCTTCCTCGGGCGCGAAATTACCAAAGGTCCGTTTCTCGACCGGCCAACCATGCTTTCAGAAGCTCGCAAGATGCTGGATGCACTGGAAATCCGCATTCCGCGCCTCACCTCCAAGGTGGAGAAACTGTCCGGCGGCCAGCGGCAGGCAATCGCGATCGCGCGCGCGGCCTCCTTCAATCCGAAGGTTCTGATCATGGACGAGCCGACATCGGCGCTTGCCGTTGCGGAGGTGGAAGCCGTGCTTTCGCTCATCAATCGCGTCAAGGCAAAGGGCGTATCGGTCATCCTCATCACCCACCGCCTTCAGGATCTCTTCCGGGTCTGCGACCGCATCGCCGTCATGTATGAGGGCACCAAGGTGGCGGAGCGCCAGATCAACGACACCAGCCTCGAGGATCTCGTGCGGCTGATCGTGGGAGGGCAACGTCATTGACCGTCTATACTGAACGCGCCAAAGGCTCGCCGCTTTCGGACTTTTTCGCCGAAAATGCGCAGGTGCTTTCCATCGCGGCCTTTTTTGCCCTCTGCATGGTGTTCTTCTCCGCAACCACGGATACGTTTCTGACGGCCGGCAATCTTCTGAACGTGGTCCGTCAGGCCGCGCCCATCCTGATTGTCTCAGTCGCAATGACATTCGTCATCATCACCGGCGGTATCGATCTGTCCGTCGGCTCCATGGTCGCCCTGATCAATGCCGTCGGGGCGATCCTGCTCGCGGCCGGTTACCCCTGGCCGCTGGTTGTCGTCGCCATGCTCGTGCTCGGCGGCGGGCTCGGCCTCGTGCAGGGCTGGTTCATTGCCTATCAGGGTATTCCAGCCTTCATCGTGACGCTTGCAGGCCTCTCCATCCTGCGCGGCGTCGCCCTCTATATCACGCAGGGCTATTCCGTACCTATACCGGAAGCGCCCGGTTTCTTTTACCTCGGCAGGGGTGATTTCCTCGGCATGCCCGTTCCTGCCCTGATCGGCGTCGTCGTTACCGTCATCGCCTATATCGTGCTTTCCAGCACCCGATATGGTCGTCGCGTGGTGGCTGTCGGCTCCAACCCGGAAGCGGCGCGCCGTGTGGGAATGCCCGCAAAATGGATTCTAGCGTCGGTCTATCTGGCCGCGGGCGTGGCCTCGGCCATTGCCGGCCTCATGATTGCAGCACGGCTGGGGTCCGGATCGTCGAATGCGGCCGTCGGTTTCGAGCTTCAGGTGGTTGCGGCCGTGGTTCTGGGCGGGACTTCACTGATGGGCGGCCGAGGCACCATTCTTGGCACGGTCCTGGGCACCATGACAATCGCCGTGATAGGCAACGGTCTTATCCTCATGCACATCTCTCCCTTCTTCACCCAGATCGTGACGGGCGCCATCATCCTTGCCGCGATCTGGCTCAACACACGCATCTTCACCGCCAACTTCCGCCTCGGCGCGAAAAGAAAGGGATGATGCGATGGCCACGGAACTGTCAGAAGGGCATATCCGGTCGGGAAATATCATGACCGTGCAAGGCGCAATCGCTGCGGACCAGCTTGGCGTCACCCTGATGCACGAGCACATCCTCAACGATTGCCGATGCTGGTGGCACGCCCCAAGGACACCGGAGCGGCAATATCTCGCCGAAGGCTTCGTCTGCATGGAAATCCTGAGCGAGCTGCGTCAGGATCCCTTCGTCAACAAGCACAATATCACGCTCGATGACGAGCCGCTGGCGATTGCGGAACTGAAGGATTTCGCCAGGGCGGGGGGACAGACTGTCGTGGAGCCGACCTGTCAGGGTATCGGCAGAAATCCGCTGGCGCTGCGACGGATTTCACAGGCGACGGGGCTCAACATCGTCATGGGCGCTGGTTATTACCTTGCATCCTCCCACCCCGAAAAGGTGGCGGGGCTGACCGTCGAAGCCATAGCCGACGAAATCGTGCACGAGGCGCGCCACGGTGTCGATGGGACCGATGTCCGCATCGGTCTGATCGGCGAAATCGGTGTCTCCGCGGATTTCACGGCAGCGGAGGAAAAGTCCCTGCGGGGAGCGGCGCAGGCGCAGGTCCGCACCGGCCTTCCCCTGATGGTTCATTTGCCGGGATGGCTTCGGCTGGGACACAGTGTTCTCGACATCGTCGCGGATGAAGGCGCCGATCTAAACCATACGGTTCTTTGTCACATGAACCCGTCCCACGCGGATATCACCTACCAGAGCGAACTCGCAGATCGCCGCGCCTTCATCGAATACGACATGATCGGTATGGATTTTTTCTACGCCGACCAGCAGGTGCAATGCCCCAGCGACGAGGATGCCGCCCGTTCGATTGTCACGCTGGCGGAGGGCGGTTACCTCGACCGCATTCTGCTGTCTCATGACGTCTTCCTGAAAATGATGCTGACGCGGTATGGCGGCAATGGCTACGCCTATATCCTCAGGCATTTCCTGCCGCGGCTGAAGCGGCATGGCCTCGACGACGCCACTCTTCAAACCCTCATGCGGGATAATCCGCGCTCGGTCTTCCAGGCGAAGACCTGACGAAACTATGGAAATGGAAAGATCATGACAAAAAAAGTGCTCCTCGTCGGTGAAAGCTGGGTGAGCTCCGCCACCCACTACAAGGGCTTCGATCAGTTTGGCAGCGTCACCTTTCATCTGGGTGCAGAACCGCTGGTGAAGGCTCTGGAAGGCAGCGAATATGAGCTGACTTACATGACCGCTCATGATGCTGTGGAGAAGTTCCCCTTCGAGATGGCAGGGCTCGACGTCTATGACGCCATCATCCTCTCGGATATCGGCGCAAACTCCCTTCTCCTGCCGCCGGCCGTCTGGCTGCAGTCGAAGACCGTGCCGAACCGGTTGAAGCTCATCAAGGCATGGGTGGAAAAGGGCGGCGGCCTGCTGATGGTCGGCGGCTATTTTTCCTTCCAGGGTATCGACGGCAAGGCCCGCTGGCGCCGCACGCCAGTGGAAGACACGCTTCCCGTTACCTGCCTTCCGTGGGACGACCGCGTGGAAATTCCTGAAGGCTCGACAGCCAAGGTTCTGAAACCCGATCATCCGACGGTCGCAGGCCTTTCCGGCGAATGGCCGCTACTGCTTGGTGTCAACGAGGTCGAGGTTCGTGATCGTGACGATGTCGAGGTGGTTGCCCGTCTGCCGGAAGATCAGGGTTCCCATCCGCTGCTCGTCACCGGACGTTTCGGCAAGGGCCGAACGGCCGCATGGACATCCGACATCGGTCCACACTGGCTCTCTCCCGCCTTCTGTGAATGGGACGGCTATGGGCGTCTTTGGAAGAACATTCTCGGCTGGCTTTCGGAAAAGCCGTGATCGGCAGGCTCAAGCCCGCAGGATGGTCATTAGTTCTTCATGGCTGGGAAAGGCATCCTGCGTGCCACGGCGGCCGACCGTGATGGCTGCAGCCCTTGCGGCATCCTCAAGGGCACGCGCATCCACGGCGACGCCGCGACGTGTAGCGGAGGCGAGCGCAACACCCGTGAAGCAATCGCCGGCACCCGTGGTGTCGACGATCGTCGCGGTCACGGCCGGCACCTCGATGACACCATCGGCGGACACGAGCACGCAGCCCTGTCCGCCGAGCGTGACGATGACGAGGCCGACACCGGCGCGCAGCAGGAGAGCGCCGGCCTCGGCCGCGCTCTCGCCGGTCAGCGCCTCAGCCTCGATTCGATTGAGGACGGCGATATCGATGAGCGGCAGAATGCCTGCGAACCAGGGTTGCAGCGGGGAGGGATTGAAGGCTGTTTTCAGCTTCTTCGATCTCGCCGCTTCGAGAATGGCAATGGTTGTTTCTTCCGAGAGATTGCCCTGCAAAACGACGAGGTCGCCGGAGACGGCATCGCCAAGCGAGTCCAGGGCAGCCTTATCATCAAGCGCTGCCGCTGCTGACCGGGTGGTGATGATGGAGTTTTCGCCGTCTGGGGTCGTCAGAATGATGGAAATATCGCTGGTGGCGCTGGCGACGGGAACAAGCTTTGGTGTCAGGTGCTCGCGGGTGAGCGCCTTTCCGATTGCAATGGCACGGTCATCCCTGCCGACGGCGGCGACGAGCGTGGTTTCGACACCGCACCGTGAAAGAACAATGGCCTGGTTGCAGCCTTTGCCACCGAGACTGCGCGAGGCCTGCTCGCCGAAGATTGAAGCGCCTGCCTCCGGCAGTGCGGCAATGGAATAGGTTTCATCGAGTGCGATATTGCCGATAACAAAGGCACGCATGGAGAACTTTCGAAAGGGACTTAAATGCAGACCATATCCGACAACGCGGCCAATGCTATCAAGGAAATTTTCGGTCGCAACAAGGCGCTGATCGGCATGATCCATTGCCCGGCCTTTCCCGGAGCGCCGCGTTATCGCAGCGCGAGCATGGATGCGATCTATGATGCCTGCATGCGCGATGCGGAGCGCCTCGTTGAAGGCGGGATGCACGGGCTGATCATCGAAAATCATGGTGACGTGCCCTTCTCCAAGCCCGACGATATCGGACCGGAAACATCAGCCTTCATGAGCGTGGTGACAGACCGTATCGTCCGCGCCGCCGGCGTTCCCGTTGGCATCAACGTGCTGGCCAATGCTCCGATCCCGGCCTTCGCGATTGCCATGGCAGGTGGGGCAAAGTTCATCCGCGTCAACCAATGGGCCAATGCCTATGTGGCCAATGAGGGTTTCATGGAGGGGCGTGCAGCCGAGGCGATGCGCTACCGTTCGCTGCTGCGGGCAGAGCACATCAAGGTATTTGCCGATAGCCATGTCAAGCACGGCGCCCACGCCATCACGGCGGATCGCAGCATTGATGAGCTGACGCGCGATCTCGCCTTCTTCGACGCCGATGCCGTGATAGCGACAGGCCAGCGGACCGGAAACAGCGCGTCTCTTGAAGAGATCGAGGAGATCGGCGCGGCCACGCATCTGCCGCTTCTGGTCGGCTCAGGGGTCAACGAAGGCAATATTATCGAAATCCTCAAACGCACCAATGGCGTAATCGTGGCGTCATCGCTGAAGGAAGGCGGCGTCTGGTGGAACCCGGTCGAACTGTCCCGGGTACGTTCTTTCGTTGCAGCGGCTCAGCCCGGCCTCGATGGCTGAAAAGGAGACAGCAATGGCAAAACTTTCGATCAACGGCGAAAGACTGCTGGCAAATCTCGATCGATTTGCGGCGATCGGCGCGACTGAAAAGGGCGGCGTCAACCGGCAGGCGCTGACCGGACTGGATCGTGAGGCGAGACGACTGCTGGCGAAACTCGCCATTGATCGGGGGTTTTCCGTGTTTCAGGATCCCCTTGCCAATCTTTTCATTCGTAGGAATGGCCGCGACGAGAGCCTTGCACCGCTTCTGATCGGCAGCCATCTGGATAGCCAGCCGTCAGGCGGCCGGTTTGATGGAGCGCTGGGAACGCTTTCGGCATTCGAGGTTCTCGAAACGCTCGAAGATTTCGGAATAGATACGGAGCGCCCCATTGAGGTGGTCGCCTTCACCAATGAGGAAGGCTGCCGCTTCGCTCCCGGCTGCATGGGCTCCATGGCTTTTGCTTCCGGTAATATCCCCGAAAACTGGCTTCATCTTGCGGCAACGGATGACGGCGCCGGTTTTGCAGGTGAGCTTGACGCCACCCTGAAAAGCCTGCCGGAAGCGACCATGCGCGATCTTGGTTTTCCGGTCTTTGCTTTTGTCGAGGTACATATAGAGCAGGGTCCATCCCTTGAAAAACAGGGCGTGCCCATCGGGATTGTGACGGGCATACAGGGTACACGCTGGCTGGAGGTGTCAATCACCGGCCAGACTGCTCATGCCGGCACAACAGCCCTAGCATATAGACGCGATCCTTTTCATGCCGCGGTCAATGCGCTGGGATCGCTTTTCCCCGCCATGATGCCGCTGGATCCTGCGGCCCGGTTCACCGTTGGCCGAATGGCGTTGCAGCCCGGCGCCGTCAACGCCATTCCACAATCAGTGACTTTCACCGTCGATATCAGACATCCATCATCAGAAACACTCGACGAAATGGAGAGTAAAATCCGCGCGATCGTGCACGACGCTGCGATGGACCAAAAATGCGAAGCGACGATTGGACAGATATTCGACATGCCGCCGGCGAATTTCCAGGATGGCATCGTGTCGGCATTGGGCCGCGCCGCACGGGAGCGCGGTTTTTCGACCGAACGCATGTTGTCAGGCGCATTTCACGATGCACTTTTCATGAACAGGGTCGCACCATCGGCCATGATTTTTGTGCCGTGCCGCGACGGTCTCAGTCATAACGAGGCAGAGCATGTTGAACCTGAACATAGCATCGCGGGATGCAACATGCTTTTCGCTTCGGTTCTTCAAATCCTGTCATAGGTCACCTTCGACGGCCGTGGGACAGGATGCTTGCGCATGATCAGCTCGCTGGGCATTCCTGCCGTTTTCCACAACGTTATCGGTGTCCGACCAAGCTTCGAGGTTTCCACCTCGCCAGTACGGCACGCCATTCTGCGATCTTTCCCTTGTCTGTTCCCGCACCAAGAATGCTCTTTGCTTCCGCAAGCCACTGGTCCGTTACGGGCCTGTTTGCCAGTTGTTGCAAAGCCGAACGCAGGGCACTGTCGCTCGCCAGTTTGCCCGGGCGAAAATTTTCGATGACAATGTCTGCTTCCGCGATGAGCGCCAACGCCTGCTGGATGCCCTGAGGCACCTTCAGATCGATGTTGACGATGGCTTTGTTGCGATTGAGCGTTGCAGAGCGCCGAGGATCATGGCAACTGCCGGGCCGGCAATATATTGCCCGAAATCAACCACCCGAACGCCGGAAAGCGGAAGCGTGGACCGTGCGGTCGATGTCATCTCTTTGAACCTTCCCAAGAATTTTCTATGCGTGTGCGTCGGCAATGATCCAGCCGGCCGCCTTTTCGGCAATCATAAGCGTCGGTGCGTTGGTGTTGCCGCTTGTGATTTTCGGCATGATGCCCGCATCGACAACACGCAGCCCTGCAACTCCGCGTACCCTGAGGCGACTGTCGACGACTGCCGTCGGATCGTCATCGCGGCCCATTTTCGTCGTACCCACCGGATGGAAGATGGTATTGGCGATATCGCCCGCAAGCCGCGCAAGTTCCTCATCACTCTGGAACTGCGGACCTGGCTTCCATTCCTCAGGCTGGTATTTTGCCAGCGCTGGCTGCGACACGATTTTGCGCACCTGGCGGAGGCTTTGGGCAGCTATCCCGCGGTCTTCTTCGGTGCTGAGATAGTTCGGCGCAATTGCCGGCGCGTCCGACACTTTGCCGGAGCGAATCCGCACGCTTCCAACGCTGGTCGGGTTTAGATTGCAAACACTGGCAGTGAAGGCGGGAATAGTATGCAGCGGCTCACCGAACGCGTCGAGGCTGAGGGGCTGGACGTGATACTCCAAATTGGCATGGGCCTGGCTTTCATCTGAACGCGTGAAGGCGCCGAGTTGTGAGGGCGACATGCTCATCGGACCACTGCGTTTCAACGCATATTCGAGCCCGATCATTGCTTTACCAAAAACGCTGTTGGCGAGCGTATTGAGCGTTTTCGCATTACCGACCTTGAAAACGGCACGGATTTGCAGATGGTCTTGAAGATTTTCACCGACACCTGGCAGGTCGTGTTCGACCTCAACGCCGTGACGCTTCAGCAGTGCCGCGGGCCCGATGCCCGATAATTGCAGGACTTGCGGTGATCCGATTGCACCTGCAGAGAGAATAACCTCTCCGCGCGCGCCAACCTCCACGCGCTGCCCGTGGCGCTCAACCATGACACCGATGCACCGCTTGCGACCGGACGCCTCTTTTACAAGGATCAAACGCTCGACATGAGATTGCGTCCAGATCGTCAGGTTGGGACGGTTCCGCGCCGGGCGCAGGAAAGCCTTTGACGTGTTCCAGCGCCAGCCGGAGCGCTGATTGACCTCGAAATAGCCCACACCTTCATTGTCGCCGCTGTTGAAATCGTCCGAACGCGGAATGCCCGCTTCCACGGCGGCCTCCGCGAAGGATTCGAGAATGTCCCACTTCAAACGCTGCTTCTCGATCCGCCATTCGCCGCCATGGCCATGCATGTCGGAGAACCGGCTGTTGTCGCCGGTCTTCGGATCCGCGCCACCGTCCAGCCGGTAATGATCCTCATGCGCCTTGAAATCGGGCAGGCAATTTTGCCAGGACCAGGCGTCATCGCCGGTCGCCGCTGCCCACCCGTCAAAATCGCGCGCCTGACCACGCATATAAATCATGCCGTTGATCGACGAGCAGCCGCCAAGCGTCTTGCCGCGGGGATAGCGCAGCGATCGGCCGTTCAGGCCGGCATCCGGCTCGGTTTTATAAAGCCAATCCGTGCGTGGATTGCCGATGCAATAGAGGTAGCCGACCGGGATATGTATCCACGGATAGTCGTCCTTGCGGCCGGCCTCCAGCAAAAGGACACGTTTTGACGGATCGCGACTGAGGCGATTGGCGAGCAGGCAGCCTGCGGAGCCACCGCCAACAATCACGTAGTCAAAAAAGTCGCGGAAAGTTCCGGAACCACCATTCCTCATCGGGTTGCACCCCAATCGCGATGGAACACCACATAATTATAAGATTGGACACTTTGCCGTGGCATGCCATGCTCCCTCCCTGCTTTAATTAGATGCATAACCAACATTGGCTCGTTAAATCCAATGACAAATTCAACCGAGCATTATAAGTGAAATTAATATGCTGGAAGGTATCGATCTGAGAACATTACGGGCGTTTGTTACCGTGGGGCGGGAAGGAAACGTCACCCGAGCCGCCGAGCAACTGCACGTCACGCAGCCGGCGGTGACGCTTCAGTTGAAACGCTTGGCCACTGACACCGGGCTGACCCTGTTCCGGCGAACCTCAACGGGTTTGGAGTTGACACAGGAAGGTGCGCTGTTGGCTGCAAAAGCCGAGCAAGTGCTGGCGGCGCTGACGGACTTCGGTCAGACGGCCGGTAATTTATCGACGAGGGTCCGAGGCAAATTGCGGATCGGCACGATCATCGATCCTGAATTCACACGGCTGGGCGCCTTTCTGAAAGCGCTTCTTGAAAGCGGACCGGGTATAGAAACAACGTTGCGTCACGGAATGAGCGGTGATGTGCCGGAGAGGCTCAAGCGTAACGAGCTCGACGCCGGTTTCTATCTCGGTGACCCACGGGATTATGATCCGTCGCCCGACATCACTGGAGAGAATACCGCATCGCTTTTCTACGCTCGCTCACTTGCCCAATTGACCTATTGCGTCGTCGCTCCGCCATCGCTCGCAAGCTTTGTGCGAGGGGCCGATTGGTTACAGCTTGCCTCCCTCCCATGGATCGGCACGCCACCCGCATCGGTCCATAATCGGATGCTGGCCCGGCTGTTCACCAATCTTGGCGTTCGCCAACACATCGTGGCCCAAGTGGACCAGGAAGCGTCCATGATCGCCATGACGCGCACGGGGGTCGGACTAAGCCTTTGCCGGGAATCGATTGCCCTGCATGAACAGCAGTCTCATGGACTGGTCATCGCGGACAATGTGAAGCTCTCGACGACCTTGAGTTTCCTCTGCCTGGAAGCGCGTATGGGCGATCCTTCTATCATCGCGGCATTCGACGCAATTAGACGCGTTTGGGTCCAGTAGGCCGGTTGCCGGTCAATGGTGCCCGAGGCCTGTTTCAGAAACACGTGATCTCCGTCGGCCTGTCAACGGTAAGAAGCGAGAAGGCCGGAGACCGGGTTATCCTCAATCGCTGGGGTGTCGGCGAAACCCATAGGGGCGGATTGGCCGAGCGCGCTCGCGTTAAAGGAGACTGGCTGGTTCCATTACCTGATGGCTCGTCGAGTTCGAAAAGCAGCGGAAAGTCTAACCTGAGGGTGTCTACGAAACTTGGGGCTATCCAAGGATCCAGAACGCGGAAATGTTCCGCGAAGACCGGGAGGCAACAGCGGGATTTTTTTCGAAACAATTGTACGCTCCACTGGTTAGGCGACCCAGAATTCAAACCGAGGGAACAGACGATGACGGATAAATCCGGAAAAACCGATCGCATCTCCAGAATGGCGCATGAGCAGCAGCAGGACTTTCTCCGACGCTCATCCCTGCACTTCCTGGAATGCGCCATCCATCTATGCGCGACGAATATGAGCATTTCCGAACTTGCCGCACGGCTTGAGAAACAGGCGCAATATTTGCGGCAGTTTGGCTAGGGACAGGCCACTCCATGCGTCAGCGGCGACCATCGTTTCTTGGGAAAACCCGCAATGCCAAGATTTTTCTTCAATGTAATCAGCGGTAAAAACGTCCTTGATGACCCGGAAGGAAGCGAGCTCCCTTCCCTCGACCAAGCGATCGAAGAGGCGCGCAAGGACGCCCGCGCCTTGATGAGCGAGGCGATCCTGCAAGGGCGTGACATCTCCGAAGGATGCATCATTATCCGTAACAAGCAGCATGACTTACTGAAAGTCGTCCGTTTCACCGATGCGCTGGACCGAAAGGACTGAAAGGGCATCGTCCGTCCGCATACGGGCCATCAGTGTTTCATATTCTCTTTCGGGGACGCCATAGGTCATGTCGGCGACGTCTTCCAGTATACCGCGATTGACAATGCGGACATTTCCGCGGCTGGCGCGAATGGCATGAATGCCCTCTAGAACATGCAGCTCGTTGGTAATGCCAGGCCGCCGCACCCCAAGAACGGTGGAGAGAAACTCATGGGTAATCGGCAGATCATCCCTATCGAGGCGGTCATGACACATCAGCAGCCAGCGTGCGAGCCTTTCCCGCAGACCATATTGCCCATTTGCAAGCACAAGCTGGCTGGCCTGAAGCAGGCAGATGTTGATATAGCCCAGCAAAAGCTCACGCAGGCGCGCGTCTTCCTCCATTTCCCGCCGTATTTCAGCGGCCGGAATCAGGAAGCCACGACCGCCGACGCCCATGACGGTTTCGTCCGGCGTGGTTTCCGCGCCTAGCAGAACGGGCCAGCCGGTGATGCCCTCTCGCCCAACAAGCACGGCTTCAATGCTTTTGCCGCCGTCATCATGAACGACCGTCGATGCAAGACCGGTTTCGATAAAACAGAGATGAGAAATGGGCTTGCCAGCGGCAACGAGCCGATGTCCCGCCGGCAGATCCACGGGCTCCAGCCGGGAGGCAAGCTGCGACAGGCGTTCTGTGCCGAGTGTCTTCAACAATCGGTTATAAACAAGAAAATCTGATCCAAGCATAGCGGTTCGCCCGGTCGCCCCTTTGCTCGAAAAAAACATCAACCTGCGGCGGTCATATTAGCAGCGGAAAATCCCATGAAAACAGTGAGTACGTTTCCGTACGAATTGGTAGAACGGATCGTTCCCACCCGGCAGATGGACGCAAGTTCAAATTTTGGCCCATTTTTCAGGCAGCCTCATATATCGAAACCCGGTCATTGGGTATGTGGACCCCCACCGTCACGGAAGGGGAGAGATGGCCGTACTGTGGGGAGCCACCACCTCGGCAAGAAGCACGCGCGAAAACCGTCTGCCACCCGCCTTCCAGCCCGAAAGCGCCGGCGCGCCCTCACTTGGCGCTTTGCGCAAGGAAGCGGAAAGCTGTGAAAGATGCGACGGCACCGAAACGGTTGCGCACCTCCCTGCAACTGATGGTGGCTGTGCCCTACCAGGTGGATATTCCCTTGCGGCGAAGAAGCGAAGAAGTCTGCTTTCCATCGATCGGCAGTCTGGCAGCCGGCAAAGTATAGACGGGAACACATCCCGGCCTCGCCTCACACCGCGCGGCCGGGATGCGTTCCTGTCAGAAAATAGAGTGCAATCGCAACAGCGAGGGCGAATATGACCAGCGTATAGACCATCATGGTTTTCCACGTCCGTTTGCGCCCGCGAAAATCGCCATCATCTATGCCGATGGGCGAGAATTTCGAGTCGAGCCTTTCACTTAACGGCCGGTTCATATCCTGTTCGGGCCTGATGCTTTCCCGCGGCTCATCAGCCATGTCATCGTTTTTCCCCGCCATCGGATACCTCCCCTATGGATGAATACAAGTTCGCATGGACTGACCTAAAGACGGATTTGATCGGTGGAAACGGCTTTATGGCTCACGCCCGCCTCCAGGCACGCGGCAATCAGGTGTTCCCGCGCAACGGTTGAGGGGCCATTTCGCAACAGAGCGAGGCGGCAACTCCTGAGGGCAAGACGATAGTGGACACCGGTTTTTACCGGCCAGTGTTCTTCCAGCAGAGAGATTGCCTCTTTCATGTCGGCGATCAGAAACTGCCGGCTGACCAGCGAAATCTCAAGCGCACCGGCACCGAGCAGCGGAATGGTGGTCATTGTCCTATCTTCCCTCGCTAACACCGGCCCGCATCTCGAAGAAGGAAATCCTTCCAATCCGGAAGACGCCCCAACCCCGCTCATGCGCAATTGTTCCGCAGCAAGACGCTAGAACATCAGATCATTACTTCTCGAATTCGAGCATGGGCCGCTGTTTTTCGGGATCAATTTCTGACACTGCAGCAGTCCCCTCGCGCTTATTTGATAAATTCAGTGACCGGGCGGCTGAAATCGTCTTGCTCAGGCGTTATGGTGGGGAACAGGCACACGCATGCCGATGGTGCGCGAGGAGTAAAGCATGCAGACCGTTAAACGCCTCACCATCGCAATCATCGGCATGACAGATACTGTTACATCGGAAATCCGAATGGCGTGGTTTCATGCCCAGATCGGCCTGGAGGGACCCTACTCCGCCAGCTTCATTGAAAGTGAAGACGCTCTCAAATTTGCCGCGGCGATTATTGACGTTCGTTACGAGGCGGACGTCATGCTCCGTCTCACCGAACAACTGGACGAAGAGGCAATTCCTTATCTTTTTTTCGTGCCAGAGACGGTTATTGACAGCGAGCCGGGACCTTTTGTCCTCTCCGGACGTTCGGAAGACATCGAAAACATTGTTTCCGCTTTGATGGCTCAAGGAGGGGGCATCAGACATTAAAGCGAGGCACGTGTTATGTTGAAACAAGCCGAGGGCGATGGCGAAGCGAATTTTCTGCTTTCTCTTCTGCCAGATGACATCAGGCGTGAAGTAACGGGCGTCTGTAAGCCCATCAAGCTCGCATTGGGCGGTGTATTGATTTCTGCCGGCGCGCCCGTCGAGCGTGTTTTCTTCCTGTCATCCGGCATCGCCTCCGTCGTGGTCGTCACTAAATCGGAGCGCAAAACAGAAGCGGGACTTGTCGGGAGAGAGGGATTTGTGCCGACAGGGGCGGTCGCTGGCGCGGAAACAAACCTGACCGAAATCGTGATACAGGCTCCCGGCGAAGCCCTTGTCATGGACATGCAGTCGTTTGAAGCGCTTCTTGAAAAATATCGGGTCTTTTTCGAGATTCTTGTATGTGCCCTGCACATCTCAAGAACGCAGGTGGAATACACGGCATCTTCCAATGCCACCCAGTCCGTAACGGAGCGGCTCGCCCGCTGGCTCCTGATGTGCCACGACCGCATAGAAGGCAATCATCTGCCACTGACCCACGACTTTTTGTCCACCATGCTGGCCGTCAGGCGCGCAAGTGTAACGGACGCCCTCCACGTTCTCGAAAGCCATGGGTTCATTCGTTCCGAAAGGGGAAGAATTACGATCAGGAACCGCGAGATGCTCGAGAACTATGCGCGCGACCTCTACGGCATGCCTGAAAAGGAAAGCAATCGTATATTCGCCCGCTTTCTGCGCGAATACCAGTCTGAAATCCCGCTTGGCGACCTCGTCATTGTCGAAAGCAGCGGGGTTCGGTAGTCCGCACGGCCCTCTCAATCGTCGTTCGGTACGCTTCCGAACATTTACGTTTGGCCATTTCCCTATACTATGGATTCATCTTCCCTCACGCTGTGAAATGCAGGATGCGTTTCAAGGAGGTGAAATGCACGCCAATCACGAGTACCAGAGTTCCGGAATTTTTCTGAACGAAGACATCAACATCGTTAAGGCAGCCTACGAGAATGTTCTGTCCGCAGAACGCGATCCGGCTTTGTGCCAGGCAGACGTCGCCCGCTATGTCCTGAAAATGTATGATCGCGGCGTTGTCGATCCGCTGAAACTTCAGCGGCTCGCAACTCTCTATTTTCGAACCAAATTGCTTGTCGGCTGATTTTCCAGCCTTACGCGTTGTCGTTTCGCCTGGGTCTCGGGTTCGATGACGTCTGAAAGGACGTTCCTCTACGGTTTCGGATAATCGCGGACCTCGTCACGCCCAGGGACGGAATGATGCGTTCCGGTTTCCCATTCATCCATCCGTGGCGTCACTCGCCTGCAATATGAAGGGCGTCGACGGACAGGGGAACAAACCTGTGCAAGCATGGTTCGGGTCGCTCCACTGAACTTATGCTGGACGAGGTATATAACATGACCAGGAAAACACTCCCCATTCCCGAAGAGAACAGAAGCCAGCAAGGGCCCGGCGACAACGACCGTCTGAACACGGAAGAAATCTCCGCCGTCAAGGAACAGAAGGTTTCAACCCAGACCGGGAGGCAGGCAAACATAAAGATAAACACGACACATCAAGGTCACCAGCAGGACAGGTAGCGCCCACCTGTCTGCGGCGCGCGGCTGGCTGTCACCAGCACTCAGTCCAGATTTCGACGTAGCGACTCCCTCGCCCTGTTGACGCGGCTTTTGATGGTGCCCACCCGGCAGCCGCAGATGGCGGCGGCATCGGAATAACTCGTCCCTGCCGCCACGAGCAGCAGAGCTTTTTTCTGGTCCTTGTCGAGATGGCGGATAGCCCGCATGACCTCCTGATGCTGCACACGCCATTCCTGGCTGGCAGGGGTAGACATGGATTGCTCGATACCGACCGGCAAGCCGACGCATTCACGCCTCGACACCTTGTAGCGAGTGCAGAACGTGTTGCGCAAAATGGTGAAGAGCCATGATTTCAGCGCCGTGCCGGGAGTAAAACCATGCAGAGCCCGAAGCCCCCGCAACATCGTCTCCTGAACGAGATCGTCAACATCCTCCTCGTTTCTGACGAAGCGACGCGCAAAAGCCGTCAGGGCCGGCGCCAGCTCCGCAATACCGATGCGCAACACCTCCAGCTGCGCTTCACTCAATGTGTTTCCGGAAACTCCACTCACAGCGTGCTTGGCCATTTTCCCATCCTTTCACCATTGGGAAATGTCTCGGCGGACGCTTGGTTGCTGTACGCCAACGTACAATGGCGACATCAATGAGGATTTCGACGGCGTCGATTGGAAAACCGCAGGGGCGCGCGATGCTTTAGATAGGAGTTGGTTTCAGGTAACATCTACACCCTTGGGCGGTTGCCTCCGCCACCTCTGTTCGATCATGCGTTCCGCGTTCTTTCTCGCCTCTTCCCGATCCCGGCGGCTTTCTTCAGTATCGACGGACCGGGCATCGTCCGTACCGGGCTCCGGCTGGGTGTTCTTGTCGGGTGGGCTCATCACTTCATCTCCGCTTATGGTTGCAGGAATGGCGGATTCGCTATCCGGCAGGTCTTCTAACCGCAGCGTCATGGAGAGGTTCCGATCTTGCTGAGGCATTGAGGGAACAGCGCTGCTGTAAAACTGTTAGGAAGGTATCAAGGAGGACGTCATGAACAAGAACGACAAGCTGAAGCAAATTCACAAGGACAGCGAACCGCAATTTGCGCGCGGGAAGAAAACCTCGAAAAACAACGGCGTGGCGAGCGCGAAGCCTAGGGTTATCACCGGTTCGGACGACGCAACCGTCAACAAACTGCCGCCCGGCGTAAAGAAACCGGAGAAGGACTGGGATTTGAACTATGACGAACGGGATACCAGCGAGGGCAATTTCCAGGGTTAATCCGGCCGCACACCACAACCTTCACCGAGCCAGATCCTCGATCGCAAGTTCGATGGATTGTGGCTCGGCGCCCTCCTTTGTCTGCACTCTCAAGACGCTGCCGGTGTTCAGCACGCCCTCAAGCACCGTCCGCTCCCCCACGATGATCTTAATCACCTTGGGAGTGGCCGCCTCGATATTGAGGCTGTTGCTGGTTTCGTGATCAACGGTTTGGGCCACGGTGGAGCCTCCGGTTCGTGTGAAGATAGGCGGCCTAACTTCGCTCCAGCAAGCTTGTTCCTTTTCTTTGGTGAAGACCGCTGGCTGCTTCCGCTAATCGCCCGAAGCAATTCCGATATTAGGGGTCTATGAACCGCGGAGCGGATTGCCTGGGAAGCGCCGCAAGGAGGGTCGCCGTATCGCACACCTGCAACTGCGTCGAAAAACGGCCGGACAGCAGCTTCAACGCCGCATCGTGTGTCGCATCCCTTCCGCTACAAAGCGCGTCTTCGACCAGAATGACATAAAAACCCTGGTCTATCGCCCCCAGAACGGTGGCGAGAACGCAGACATCTGTTTCGCCGCCGGTAATCACCAGTGTTGAAACCCGTTCCTCCCGCAGGATGTTGCCAAGACCTCCATGCTGCCAGGGGGAGTACACGCTTTTACGAAAGATACGGGCGGGCGGTATGTAGCGCGACAGCGCTGGTATAACACCGATCAGTTCCGGGGCCAGCGACTGCTGCGTCATCATCGGCCACTTTTCATAATAGGCCCGCCATGCACCGGGGGCCTGCTCGACAGATTTCGGCGGCACAAAACAGGTGAAGATGCATCGGGCGGGATCGCCTTGAACCAAAGCCTCCACCTCCTCGCTGATGCGGTCCATCCATTCGACATGCCATGGCGTATCCTCGGCGAAAACGCGTTGCATGTCGACGCACAGGTGCCGCCAGTCTCCCTCGGGAGAAAACTCGATCAAATCCTCCTCCCTATCAGCCGGTTTCACTGTGCGGAGCGGCAACGGGTTTCGATTCCGGCGACCCGCGGAAGCGCAGGAAGATGGAGAGAACGACGAGAACCGCAGTCGAAAGAAACTCCGATTGCCAGTTCTGAAAGGATTCAAACCAGAATTCCACACTTCCCAGATGCGCAAATAGCGTTGTCTCGGGCTCACCTTGCATAGCGGCTTCCACTGCCCCTGCGTCAGCGCTGTATTTCAGATGGAGAACAAAACTGACGATGAAAAGGACGAACAGCGCCAATCCCAAAGAATAGGAATAGAGGGTGCGGATAAATCCCCCTGCTTTCACCGGCCAGGGCGCCTCGGGATCATCTGCTTTTTGTGCGGGATCTTCGTCCTGCGATGCAGCTTTATCGGGGTCTTTGGATTCCGACGAGCCTCTCTGAAAAAGAAACGCGGTCAGCATGACATACGCCGACATCTGGAGAAATTCGCTCTCCCAGTTTTCGAACAGGGCGGAAAGAAAATGGCCGCTCTTTGCGTAGGAAAGAAGCGTCAGGGGCGTCGCCTGATGCTGCGCGAGCTCCTCGTTGTAAACGACCCAGCCGGTCGCGAGCATGCCACCGATCGTCAAAAGGGAAGTCAGGACAAGGACAATCGTCAATCCATTGTCGCGAAACAGCCTCATGGTTCAGCCTCGCATGAAAGAGACAACTGTAAAATTGGACGCGCCGCCGGTATCGGCGGCACGTCCGCGTGACGGCTCATGCCGCCTTGGATTTGGCCTTCACGTTGGCGCGTGCCTGGGCAAGCGAAGAGAGGGCCGTATCCGTTGCGCTTTCCTCGCCCAGCGTCTGTTCGAATAGTTTGGCCGCTTCCTTCATGCCGAGTTCGACCGCCCATGTCTTCAAGGTGCCATAACGGGTGATCTCGTAGTGCTCCACGGCCTGCGCCGAAGAAATCAGCCCGGCATCGAGCGCGGGAGAGCCCTTGAACTCCTCCATGATTTCCTCGCCTTCCGAGATAATGCCCTGGATTGCCTCGCAGGTCTTACCGCGTGCCGGCTTGCCGAGCAACTCGAAGACATTCTGCAGTCGCTCCACGTGGACCTCGGTCTCGTCCCTGTGCTTTTCGAATGCCGCCTTCAACTCCGCCGACTGCGCAGCCCGCGCCATTTTCGGAAGCGCCTTGAGAATCTGGCGTTCCGCGAAATAAATATCCTTCACCGTATCGAGGAAAAGGTCTTCCAATGTCTTCTCAGCCATTTTTAGTCTCCTGTTGCTTGGTGGTGAGTGAGAGTGGGTGTTTCACTGCTTGTCGACGGGCACGGAGGCCTTGCCGAGTTTGAGCGACGGTTCGCGCGCCCAGACTCGAAGTTTGCCGAGCTCTGACACGAAGGCAGCCAGCCCCCCTTCACCCGGCAATGGCAGCATGCCTTCATCCATGACATCGGCAATTCCCGCTTTTTCCAGTAACGGCAGCGCCGACTGGTCGTAGCCAATAAATTTGCAGTGCTGGAACGCATCGGCGACGAAATCCCGGGCAGTTGCCTCCTTGATCAGTTCATCCATAGCCGCCGCCGACGTCAGCAGCGCCACCGCATCGAAAAGCACCGAAGGCCCGCCATCAATCATGTGATGTGCCTCGACGAAGGTGCCGTCCGACGCCGTTACCCCGCCGACCTTGGGCGCGATAAGCTCGAAGACAGCTTTTTCTGCCTCGACCGCGTTGGTCAGTCCCTTCAGCAGCTTGGCGTCTACGCCGTCGGTAATGAGAATGCCGAGCTTGCGACCCTCGAACCGTTTGGGACCCCGTTGAACGATGCTGAGCGCCGGCGACGGCTCCAGATCCTGACGGGTTGGCATGGCGGCATCCGCCGGTTTCGGCATGGCTTGCAGGCCGAGCTTCTGCGCCACCGTCGCGGCAAGCGTTTCGTCGATATTGAGAAGATGCGCGACCATCCTCTCACGAATGACGGGAGTTTCCACCTTGCTGAGTTCGAAGGTGAGCGCCGATGCGATATGACGTTGTTCAGGTGGCGTCTGGCTGATGTAGAACTGGCGCGCCTGACTATAGTGATCGGCGAAACTTTCCGGCCGCAACCTTGCCTTGGCGCCCTGCTCCTCGACAGGGAAATGCTGGAATCCACGCGACGGCGATTCCCTTGATCCTTCCCCGAAGGAATTGGGCTGATAATTCGCCCGTCCGGTCGGATTGCGCATCGCCATATGGCCATCCTGCTGGAAATGCGCGAAAGGACACTTGGGCGCATTGATGGGCAAATGCGTGAAGTTCGGCCCGCCGAGACGCTTCAGCTGCGTATCGAGATAGGAAAAATTCCTGCCCTGCAGCAGCGGATCATTGCTGAAATCGATGCCCGGCGGCACGTTCTGCGTCATGAACGCCACCTGTTCGGTTTCGGCAAAGAAATTGTCCGGCATCCGGTCGAGCACGAGCCGGCCGACCGGTTTCGGCGCCAATATCTCCTCGGGAATGATCTTGGTGGGGTCGAGTACATCGAAATCGAAGCTGTCGGCGAAATCCTGGTCGAAAAGCTGAACTTGCAGCTCCCATTCCGGAAAATTGCCGGACTGGATCGCCGCCCAAAGATCACGCCGGTGAAAATCGGGATCGGCGCCGTTGATCTTGACCGCCTCGTTCCACGCCACCGACTGCAATCCGAGCTTCGGCTTCCAGTGAAACTTCACGAAGGTCGATTGCTCCTTCGCGTTGATAAATCGGAAGGTGTGAACACCGAAACCTTCCATGAACCGGAAGGAGCGCGGAATGGTCCGATCCGACATAATCCACATGACCATGTTCATGCTTTCAGGCGTGAGACTGATGAAATCCCAGAAGGTGTCATGCGCGGTTTGCGCTTGCGGAAAGGCGCGATCAGGCTCCTGCTTGGCGGCATGGATGAGATCCGGAAACTTGATCGCATCCTGGATGAAGAAGACAGGGATATTGTTGCCGACAAGGTCCCAGTTTCCCTCCCTGGTGTAGAGCTTCACGGCAAAACCGCGTACATCCCGCGCAAGGTCGGCCGACCCCTTGTTGCCGGCGACGGTCGAGAACCGCACGAAGGCCGGGGTCTTTTCACCCGCCCGCTGAAACAGATCGGCCTTGGTATGGGCGGCAAGGGAGTCGTAAGTCTCGAAATAGCCGTGTGCGCCGTAACCGCGGGCGTGAACCACGCGCTCGGGAATTCTCTCATGATCGAAATGGAAGATCTTCTCGCGAAAATGGAAATCATCCACGACAAGCGGCCCGCGAGAACCGACCCGAAGGGAATTCTGGTCGTCGGCAACCGGCCCGCCCTGCGCGGTCGTTAGCACGGGCTCGTCGCCGGTCGCGGTCTGGTGCAGTTCTCCGCCATCCCCCCGAACAAGCTTCTGGTCGTGAATGGTGGCGGTGGCGGATGATGAGGTGGAATCTGGTTTTCTGGCCATGTCAGCTCCTGCGAAACGTTGACCGGAGGCGATGGCAAAACCATGCCCCCGGCTGACGGGTGAGGTCGTCAAATTGCGGAGCGGCGGTACCGGTTACGCTCCTGCTCAACATCTTCCGGCGCATAAGGTCTCGACGCCTCGTCGAAGCCGGTCCAGCCCTGTTCGCGATAGGCCGCGCGGCGTTCCGCAGGGTCGACCCAGCCCTGCCGCTTGAGCACGGCCTCGGCCTCAGGCACCAGATTATCCTCCACGCGGGCGGTGACCAGCGTACCGCCCCTGCGCACCCCTTCGGCGTAAAGATTGGCATCCTCTTCGGAAACGCCCGAGCGGGTCATGGCTCCGATAAGCCCGCCGGCAGCGCCACCGGCAACGGCGCCGCCCGCTGCACCGACCGCTGTTGCGGCAAGCCAGCCCGCTGCAACCACTGGCCCCACGCCTGGGATCGCCATCAATCCAAGCCCCGTCAACAGACCGCCAGCGCCCCCGACAAGTGCGCCGATGCCAGCACCTGTGCCTGCGCCCTCCGCTGCGTTGGAATCGGAATCCTCTCCATGCCGCCTGTCGGCGTTGCTGCCAACGATGCTGATATCGCTTGACGGCACGCCCGCTCTTTCCAGTTCGGAAACGGCGGCACTTGCATCATCATAGTCGTCGAAAAGTCCGGTTACGGTTCTCATGTCACTTCTCCCAAAATCCTGCGCGCCTCACTTGGCGACGACGTTGCCCTGATAATCGAGCGCTATGGCCACGGTCTTGCCGCCTTTCATGCCCGATGCCATCCACACACCCTTGTCGTCTTTCGTCAGGTTCTTGACCTGCGTGTATCCGGCCTCTTCCATCCTCTGTTTGGCCTGCGCTTCAGTGAAGCTATTGGCGCCCTCCACCGGAGCCGTCGGATTATTGGCGCCCGGTGTCGCGACAGCCGGCGTATCGCCACCCGGATTGGCGGTTGGCGTCTGCTGGGCAAAAGCCGACAGCGCACCGCCGCCTAAGAGCAACACAACGAAAACAGTTTTCTTCATGTGGATTTTTCCTCCGCTAGGATCATGGATTGCGAGCCTCCCTTTCGGGAGTTTCCTCCGAGAGACGGGAAACCCATCTCGGGCCGGCATGAACGCCTCTCGAACAAACCGACATGCAGAGAGTTCCGAAAATAATTATCGACAGGGGAGAATGCCGCCTCACACGATGATCGCCTACGCGCGACGCCGGACGGGGTGAGGGGGTAGCAGCCCGTTTTATACGACGTCCTTCACGGAAAAGCCGGCAGTGCCGCCCTGATAACATCAGTCCTTGTCACCCGGATATGGACTGTTCTTAAGGAGCAGAGCCAGATGCACCGTGTTGCGCACAAGCATGCTGACCATGGTTTTAACGGCGTCCGGCGTTTCATCGAGATCGACGAAATTCTTCGAACCCATTGCTTCTCCCACCCAGTAGGCAACCGCATTTGCGGGAATAGTGAAGCCGACATCATTCAGGGCCTGGAAAAGTTCCGCCGAAACATGGTGAGCACCGTCTTCATTTCCGACGACCGCCACCGCGGCGACTTTCCCATAGGAAACCATACGCCCCTGCTCGTCGGTCTCGTCCAGAAATGCATCCATGCGCTCCAAGGCTCTTTTGCACACGCTCGAGGGCTGTCCGAGCCATATCGGCGTTCCAAACAAAAGAATATCGGCTGCAACGATCTTTTCACGGATGGCCGGCCAGGCGTCCCCCTCGCCTTCATCGGACGTGACGCCGGCCTTGATGTCATGATCGGCAAGCCTGATCGTCTCGGTTTGCACATCATGATTGCCGAGCTCCCGAAGGATCAATGTCAGCAGTTTTTCGGTCGACGACGGCTCTGCCCATGTGGAGGACTTGAGTGTCGCATTCAATGCCAGGACCTTGAGAGACATAATAGCTCCTTCTGTCAGCGGGCTTTGCCGCATGTTAGTGTAAGTGACTATGTCCGGGGGACAGGAGACGGCCACGGCCGCCGCCAGCTGGCAAACCGTCTGACCTAACGCCGGGAAAGCAGTCGCGCCATGGCGTGATGCGGAGGTGGCTTCTCGCCTTCAGGTCCGTTTTCCTTTTCCAGCCGGGCGCGAATCTCCTCGATTTCCTCTTCCGTGAGATGCTCGATCCCGATAAAATCTGCGCGTGCCTGCTCTACGGCCCTCAGGAGTTCGTCCAGCTTTGCTTCCATCGCTGCAGAATCCCGGTTCTGCGAATTCTGCACGAGAAAAATCATGAGGAAGGTGACAATGGTGGTGCCCGTGTTGATGACCAGTTGCCAGACCTCCGAAAAGCCAAACAGCGGCCCGCTTACTCCCCAGACGATGATCGTGCCAAGCGCGACGACAAACGCAGTGGGCGAGCCTGAAAAGGACGCGGTACGGCTGGCAAAAAGGGTGAAGAACTTGTTCATAGCGTGCTGCACCTTACCGCTGACGCCGATTCCGACGCAAAAACGCACCTGCCATATTGTCTAAGAGCGTCGGCTCGACAACGTGCGCTGCATTTAGGTTGGCACTAACAAAGGAAAAAGCAGATGGTTCCGAGGTTATAGGCCAGACGGAAGTGAGCACCCTCCAACTTTGCTTATGCATTAGGACAAAGCGGGACTAAGTTCGCTTAACGCTTGTCGTTATTTCATAAGTCCAGAAACACAAAAAACCCCGTCGCGATCGGGGGCCTGAGTGCGCGGAGACTTGTAAATTGGCAAACATTCAATCGATCAACGACTTATCCGCAAGGTTTAGCTTTACGATCTCGCGGGATGCTGGTTTGAGGAAAGATTGGAGATGAGCATGGCCGTCGAACCAGACAGCGCGGGTGTGCGCTTCCCTCCGCCCTTCATCTATCTAGGAGCGCTGCTGTTGGAGTTGGCGGCAGAGCGTTTCGTCGCACGCTGCGCTCGTTCGACATCGACTGGCGGCTGGTAGTTGTGAACGCTGCTTTAAACCCATGTCGGTCCGAGCGCGCGCTAACATATTCTCGCCAGTGCGACCGACCGCTGCAGTGGACGTGGCGGTCGTGCGACTGTGGCACCCATCAGTCATGACGATAGATGACATGAAGTTTCCGAATGCCGTACGCCCTACTTTCTTCTTGTGGCGCGCAAGCTCCTCGAATGCTTACAGTCTGGAAAGACCAAACGTCTTTCTGATACCGCCATCCAATGCCTTGGCTGGAACAAACCGTTTCAGGCGGCTCAGAAGCGTAGCCTGTTTTCCAACCGGTCTGCGCATTTTGTGAGGACCTGCGATTGCTGCCATGATTTCGGCAGCGACAGTCTGAGGACTGCTTGCTGTCCTAATGGCGGAAAGGACGGCCTCATTGGATTTGGCTAATTGAGTGGCGTAGTCGTCGATACGCGTCTCCGTCTGCTTCGCATTGACATCGAGACTTGTCCTCGTGAACGTCGGCTCGACCAAGACGGAGCGAATGTTGAATTGCCGAACTTCGTGGTCAAGCGTTTCAGACAGTCCCTCCAACGCATGCTTGCTGCTGGCATAAAGGCCCATATAAGGTGCGGGGAGGAAGCCGAGGACCGAGCTGACATTGACAATCAGGCCGGAATTCTGCTGACGCATCGCAGGCAATACCGCTCGTATCATGCGCAGGGGGCCAAAGAGATTGGTTTCAAAAAGGGCCCTCGCCTCATCGTCCGACGTGCCTTCGACCGGCCCGACAAGAGAGACGCCTGCATTGTTCACCACGACATCAATCCGACCTGAACGGGACAGAACCCAATCGACGAATTGCCTCACCGACTCGTCATTGTCCACATCGAGACGTCCGTACTCGACACCAGGAACCGGTCCACTTTTGTCCGGATTGCGCGATCCTGCAAATACCTTGAACCCATTCTGTGACAGCAACCTCACGGTCGCCTGCCCTATACCGGAGGATGCTCCGGTCACCACAACAATCTTGTCTCTCGACATCTACGCTCTCCAAAATTAGCGTTGGATTAGAAATCAATTTAGATTTCGCTTGTAATCTATAAATCCGTTAGATTGCAAGCGAAATAAAACGCATATGCAGAAATTGAGGAGGCGGATGGTCAGTCCACACGACACGTGGGTGAGTCGCCTCGACGTGGGAAACATCGGTCGAGTTAATGCGGCGGCTCTTGCCTGAGCAGTGACAGGTGTGACGGATGCTTATGCCATCAAGTCACGCCTTTCGCCTGTCCGCTGGTGGATTGCCCAGCGCACGCTGGAACGCGGATCGTTGCTCGCCTCTTTCGACGTAGTCCTGCAAGCCCGGACTATCCAGCAGAATATCAGAGTGCTTGAGCGGCCGCAGTACACTCACCATCATCAGATCACCGGCGCTGAACTGAGCCCCCTCAAGCCACTCTTTCCCTCCAAGCGTATCGCCCAGTTGCTGGAGCCGCTGACTGAGATGACCAACGCTGCCAGAGGCGATACAGGGTTCGATCGTATTGACCGCTGCAAACATCCACATGATGGAACGCGAGCGCGCATTCGCTTCATCGGGAAGGAGGCCGGCGAAACGCTGTGCTATGTGAAGCACGATCGCACCGGATTCGAAAAGAATGAGATCGCCCTCCTGATAGATCGGCATCTGGCCGAAGGGCTGCATTTGCAGATATTCGGGGCGGCGCATCTCGGAAAAAGTGAGGTGCCGAAGAGTGTAAGGCTGTCCGACTTCCTCGAGAGCCCACCTGACGCGCATATCCCGGTGATATCCTCTACCCCCGTCCGGAGGATGTTTGAAGATGGATACGACAGGGTTCATGTCAAGGCTCCTCATTGGCAGGATTGAAGCGGGACGAAGGCATGGCTTCCGAAAGGGCCCTGTGGGCACGCAAAACCCACGCCACATCTCGCCAAGCAGTATGATCCCTCCGCAGCATCGTCTGCCGCGGAGGTACGGGTTGGCTATTCCGCAGCAAGCGAATGCTGAGCTGTTTCCGTATTCCCGTGCTCCGTCGGATGCATTTCTGCCTTGGGCGGCTTGATGCGGAACCATGCAGCGTAGAGTGCCGGCAGGAAGAGCAGGATGATGAGCGTGCCCACCGCCGTTCCGCCGATAAGCGTGTAGGCCATCGAACCCCAGAAAACCGAATGCGTCAGGGGAATGAAGGCAAGGACCGCGGCAAGCGCTGTCAGGATGACGGGCCTCGTTCGCTGCACCGTGGCTTCGATAACGGCATGATAGTCGTCCAGACCCGCGGCCTTGTTTTCCTTGATCTGCTCGGTCAGGATCAACGTGTTGCGCATGAGGATGCCCGCCAGACCGATAAGACCCAGGATCGCGTTAAACCCGAAAGGCTGGTTGAACAGGATCAGGGTCGGCACGACGCCTGCAAGACCGAGCGGTGCTGTCAGCATCACCATCGTCATCGTCGACAGGCTGCGGACCTGAAGGATGATGACGATCAGGGTCGCTGCGATCATCAGTGGGAACACCTTCACCAGGGCGGTATTCGCCTTGAGTGACTCCTCTATATTGCCGCCCATCTCGATTGTGTAGCCAGCAGGCAGAGATGCAACGAGTGGCTGAAGAGCGGTCATCACCTGTTGCGAGACCTCCGGCGGTTGTGTCGCCTCGTTAATGTCGGATCGGACCGTCACCACAGGCGTTCTGTCACGACGCTTGAGGATCGGTTCTTCGAAGCGCACCTCCGTGTGGCCGATCTGATCGAGCGGGATAGCACGGCCGTCTCTCGTCACGAGCGAGAAGTCGGCAAGTCTTGCAGGATCGAGGCGGATTTCACCCGCACTTCTCGCCACGACAGGAACGTTTCGGATGTTCTCACGGACTTGCGTGACGGGGACACCACTCAGCAGGAGCTGTATCTGCTGGGCAGCCTCGGCGGACGACATGCCGATCAGGTTCAGGCGATCCTGATCAGGAACGAACCGGACAACAGGTGTGCGGTTACCCCAGTCACGGTTGGCATTTCTGACGTCAGGTACCGAGCTCATGAGAGCAAGGGCCTGCTCGGAGATTTTGTACAGTTCTTCAGCGTCCGGTCCCTTGATCCGAAACTCGACGGGGAATGGCGTGTAGGGGCCAAAGACGAGTTGCGTCACGCGGACGAATGCCTCGGGCGCCAGCCCTTGCGCAACGGCTTCCCGCAGACGCAGTTTCAGCACCTCACGCTCATGTGCGTCGGATGTCAGCACAACGATCTTTGCAAAGGCAGGATCGGGCAGTTCGGGCGACATGGCGAAGAAGAAGCGGGGCGCACCCTGGCCGATGTAACTGGTCGCGATCTTCGCTTCGGGCTGCTGCTTCAACCAGGCCTCGAGCTTCTTGACCGTGGCGGTCGTCGTTTCGATGCTCGTGCCTTCTGGCATGCGGACTTCGGCGAGAACCTCAGGGCGGTCCGATGTGGGGAAGAACTGCTGCTTCACCGCACCCATCCCCACGACCGAGAGAGCCATGACGACGCCGACAATGGCGCAGGTCAGGAACTTGTGCTTGACGGTGAATTCGATCGCGCCGCGCAGGCGTCTGTAGTTCGGCGTATCGTAAATCGCATGATGGCCACCTGCTACCGGCTTGATATCGGGCAACAGCTTTACGCCGAGATAGGGCGTAAAGATCACCGCCACGAACCAGGAAACGATCAGCGCGAAACCGACAATCCAGAAGATATTGCCCGCATATTCACCGGCTGCAGAGGCGGCAAAACCGACCGGCATCAGGCCGATAATGGTCACAAGCGTGCCCGACAGCATCGGTGCGGCAGTGTGGCTCCAGGCATAGGCAGCCGCCTTGATGCGGTCCATGCCCTCTTCCATTTTCACGACCATCACCTCGATGGCGATGATGGCGTCATCGACAAGCAGGCCAAGTGCCAGGATCAATGCACCGAGCGTGATGCGGTCGAAGAAGCGCCCCGTCTCGAGCATGATAATGAAGACGACAGCCAGCGTCAGCGGAACGGCCAGAGCCACAACGATGCCCACCCGCCAGCCGAGCGCAATGAGGCTGACGAAGAGCACCACGCCGAGGGCCATGGCGAACTTCACCATGAATTCACCCACCGCCGCATCAATGTTGACAGCCTGATCGCTGACCTTCGTCAGCGTTATGCCAAGGGGTAACGACTGTGCGATCCGGCTGGAGCGCTCCTCGAGAGCCTTGCCAAGCTCCAGACCATTCCAGCCCTGCTGCATGACAACACCGAGCATGATGGCCGGCTCGCCGTCATGACGGATGACATAGCTTGCCGGCTCCTGATAACCCCGGCGTACCTCAGCAATGTCGGAAAGCTTCAACGCGCGGCCGGAAGCGACGATGGGCGTATCAGCGATAGACTGAACACTGTCATAGGCACCATCGAGACGAATGAAGACCTGCGGACCCTGCGTATCTATTGAGCCAGCGGGCGTAACGGTATTGCGCCGTTGAAGGGCTGCGGCAATGTCCTGAGAAGATATGCCGAGCGTGGCGAGCTTCTCATAGGAGAACTCCACGAATATCTGCTCCGGCTGTTCGCCGAGAATATTGATTTTCTTGACGCCGGGAACATGAAGCATGTCCTGCCTGATCTTTTCGGCCTCCCGGACGAGATCGCGCATCGGCATGCCCTGCGCCTTGAGAGCGTAAAGGCCGAAGCTGACGTCGGAATATTCGTCGTTCACGAACGGTCCCAGAACACCCTGCGGCAGGTTTCTGGCTTCATCGCCGAGCTTCTTGCGCGCCTGATAAAATTCTTCAGCGACGGCGCTTGGCGGCGTATTGTCCTTGAGCGTGACGGTAAGATAGGCGAAGCCGGGGCGCGTCGTTGTCTCGACCCGGTCGTACCAGGCCAATTCCTGAATGCGCTTCTCCAGCGGCTCGGCAACGAGATCCTGCATCTCCCGCGCGGTTGCGCCCGGCCAGACAGTCGTGACCGTCAACGTCTTGATGGTAAAGGAGGGGTCTTCAGCGCGTCCCAGCTTGACGAAGGCATAGACGCCGGCAAGCGACAGAAGGACGATGAAGAACAGCGTCACGGCGCGTTCGCGAACCGCAAGGGCGGACAGATTGAGGTTCATCAGTTTGCCGCCTCTTTTGTACCAACGCTGGTGCGAACTTGCGCTCCATCCTTCAGAAGATGTGCGCCAAGCGCAACGACCTCCTCTCCCGGCTTGACATTAGTGACAACCACATTCTCTTCGCTCACCCGCTCCACGTTCACATCACGAAACTTCACGACGGACGATTGCTGATCGATCACCCAGACGCCCGTCCGCGTCCCGTCATCCAACAGAGCGCCTATCGGCAGTTCGGCATGATTCTGCACATCCCTGTTCTCGATTTCGATGGTGACGGTCGCTCCCAGGGGCGCATTTGCAGCCCCCCCTTCAAGCACCCAGCGCGTTTCATAAGTGCGGGTCTGCTGATCGGCAGAATCGGAGATCTGGCGCAGCTTGGCCTGTTCCGCATTGTTTCTGCCGTACACCGAGGCGGAAGCCCGGACCCCGATTTCAGGGCGCATGGTTTCGGGAAGCCAGACAATGGCTTCGCGCGGACCTGACTTCGCGAGCCGGACAACCGGCTGCCCGGCGGTTACCACCTGGCCCGGTTCACCGAGTGTTTCGACAATGGTTCCATCTGCATCGGCAACAAGAACAGTATATTGGGCCTCGTTTTCGGCAACATTCGCCTCAGCCTGAGCGGCGGCCAACTGTGCCGTCGCCGTATCCAGCAGGGCCTTCGATCGTTCATATTGCTGCGTCGAGGCGGCAGAGGTCTTCACCAGCGCGGCAAAGCGTTTCTCATCGGCTTTCGCTTGAACAAATGTCGCCTGTGCTGCGATGACAGCGTTTCGCTTGGCCGTCAAAGCAAGGCGAAGATCGGTCTCGTCAAGCCTCATCAATGGCTGGCCAGCGCTCACCTGCTCCCCGACGTCGACGAAACGTTCAACGATCTTTCCGGGAACGCGAAAGCCGAGATTGCTCTGGACCCGGGCGCCAACGGTTCCGGTAAAGCTGCTGCTCGAATTGCCAGGGAGCCTGGCCGTCGCGAGGTTGACCAGTGGTGCCAAGGTCCGGGGATCGGCAGCCTTTGCCTCTGGCGCCTGCGCCGGAAGCAGCAGTGCTGCAGCTCCGCCTGCGGCCAGCGCCAGCACTGCTGCTGCAGTGACAACAAGTTTCCGTTTCATTTAATCGTCCCTTCTTGACGGCCTGTTCAAAAATATTAGATTGCACTCTAACTCTAAAAGACATATAGATGTCAAATGAAATCTAATTGGAGGTCCACATGAGAGTGAGCCGCGTACAGGCAGAGGAAAACCGCGAGAGGGTGATAAACGTCGCCAGCCGGTTGTTTCGAGAGCATGGGTTCGACGGGATCGGCCTTAAAGACCTGATGAAGGGTGCTGGCCTCACCCAGGGTGGATTCTACAAACAGTTCGCATCGAAAGACGATCTTGCGGCGCTCGCATCACGGCGTGCTCTCGAGAGCGCCACGAGAAGGTGGTCTGATGCCGCAGCAGACACGTCGGATCCGCTGGAATCGATCATCAGCTTCTACCTCTCCAAAGATCATAGCGGCGAGAAGGCAGAAGGATGCCCGCTTGTTGCTCTCGGCTCCGACGCGGCGCGTCAAACCGCCGAAGTTCGGCGCCCGTTTGAAGATGGTATCCGGGCGCATTTCGAAGTGCTCGAAGAACTCATCGGAGAGGGTGACGATAGAGCTCGAAGCGGAAAAGCCATGGCAATATTGTCCATGATGGTCGGTGCGGTGACGCTGTCCCGGATCATCGAGGATGAACTGCTGTCGACGAACGTACTCGACGCGGCAGCGAGCGAGGTCCGGCGCATTGCTGGCCGCGATCGCAGCGACTAACAGACCGTTTTTGGATATTCGTCGCCGATAGCTGTCACGGCTCAGCCGAATCCGCACGCGTATCAGGCGAGTATAGCGCAAACCGCATGTCCCAAGTTCACGACCGGTCATTCGGTCGGACGCCGAAGGCATGCCAAATTTTTGATCATAGACAGGTGGAATGCAAATGCGTCGTGTCGTTGTCACGGGAATGGGAGCCGTCAGCCCCCTTGGTGCAAATGTCGATATCTCCTGGTCCCGGCTCCTTGCTGGCAAAAGCGGAATCCGGCGACTGGGTGATGACATCGTCGGGGATTTGCCGTCAAAAATCGGAGGCGTGGTCCCTTCTCTGGCAGACGATCCTGAAGGAGGATTTGATCCTGACAGGACCCTGTCCTCGAAGGATCAACGTAAGGTCGACCGTTTCATCGTCTTTGCGCTGGCGGCGGCGGAAGAGGCTCTCGCGCAGGCGAACTGGAAGCCAGCTTCCGAAGAAGAAAAACTGAGAACGGCGACCATCATCGCATCGGGCATCGGTGGCTTTCCCGCGATAACGGAGGCGGTGCGTACCGTCGACCAACGCGGCGTCCGCCGCCTCTCGCCCTTCACCATTCCATCCTTTCTCGTGAATCTCGCTGCCGGACAAGTCTCTATCCGGCATGGCTTTAGAGGCCCGCTGGGAGCGCCGGTGACGGCATGTGCTGCCGGCGTTCAGGCGATTGGCGATGCAGCGCGACTGATCAGATCCAATGAAGCCGACATTGCGGTTTGCGGTGGCACCGAGGCCTGTATGAACATTGTCAGCCTTGGTGGTTTCGCAGCAGCAAGATCACTATCGACAGGCTTTAACGACACCCCGGCCAAAGCGTCACGTCCTTTCGACACCGCGCGCGACGGCTTCGTTATGGGCGAAGGCGCAGGCATCCTCATCATTGAAGCGTTGAGCCACGCCCTTGCTCGTGGTGCGACGCCGATAGCAGAACTCGTTGGATATGGAACGACCGCCGACGCCCATCATATTACCTCCGGGCCGGGAGATGGAAGCGGCGCCCGCAGGGCAATGCAAATCGCCATCGCGCAGGCGGGTATCGCGCCGCACGAAATCGGCCATCTGAACGCACATGCGACTTCGACCCCGGTTGGAGATCTCGGAGAGCTCAGAGCAATCAAGAGCCTGTTCGGCCAAAGAAAGTCAATCGCTGTCAGCGGCACGAAGTCGGCGACGGGGCACCTGCTGGGGGCCGCCGGCGGCCTTGAGGCTATTTTTACGATCCTGGCGCTCCAGCACCAGATCGCGCCCCCGACCTTGAATCTCAGTTCACCGGACCTTGAAGCCAATGGCATCGACTTTGTCGCAAACGATGCCCGACCCCTCGATGTTGAATATGCAATATCCAATGGCTTCGGCTTCGGTGGCGTCAATGCCAGCGCAGTGTTTCGACGCTGGCCGAGGAGAGGCAATCGTACGCCATTAGCTGATTAACCCCGGCGCGTGATCCCCTTTGAACAAAGTCTCCACCAGGACGCTCCCACTATGCAACCAACGACTATCGTTTCACCGCCCGGCATAACGCTCCTCAAACCAAGGATTGCCGTCATCGGCGTCGGCGGTGGCGGCGGCAATGCTGTCAACAACATGATCATGCACGATCTCGATGGCGCGGAGTTTATCGTTGCGAACACCGATGCACAGGCTTTGTCCATGTCAAAAGCGCCACGGCTTATCCAGCTTGGCCCGACCGTCACGGAGGGACTTGGCGCCGGATCATTGGCCGATATTGGACAGGCGGCCGCCGAAGAGTCGATTGACGAGATCATGGATCACCTCCACGGAACCCATATGTGTTTCGTGACGGCGGGCATGGGGGGCGGAACGGGAACAGGTGCCGCACCCATTATCGCCCATGCTGCGCGCAAGGCAGGCATACTGACGGTCGGTGTCGTCACCATGCCCTTTACATTCGAAGGTACGCAGCGAATGCGAACGGCGCGGCAGGGGATCGAGCGTCTCAGCGAATGCGCGGACACGGTGATCGTCATCCCCAATCAGAACCTGTTCCGGATTGCCGATGCGAAGACGACCTTCGCGGATGCATTCGAAATGGCAGATCATGTGCTGCATGCCGGGGTCAGTTCCGTCATCGATCTGATCGTCAAGGAAGGACTGATCAATCTCGACTTCGCCGATGTAAGGTCAGTCATGCGTGACATGGGCCGTGCTGTCATGGGCACGGGCGAGGCAACGGGAGACGCCCGCGCCCGACATGCCGCCGAGGCAGCGATTGCCAATCCGCTGTTCGATGAAGCGTCCGTCAGGGGAGCAAAAGGCCTTCTCGTCTCGATCTCCGGCGGACCGGACATGACCCTTTTTGATGTCGACGAAGCGGCAACACGTGTTCGCGAGGAAGTCGATGACGACGCCAATATCGTCGTCGGCGCGACATTCAATGACGCGCTTGAAGGGCGGCTGAGAGTTTCAGTCGTCGCCACAGGTTTGAGGCAACCGGCAGAGGTGATCCGCCTTTCGGAGCGAATGGCGTGATGCTCGCTCATACTTTGGGGCCTGCAAGCGCCGATTTGTAAAATTGATGGTCATGGAGATTTGAAATGTTGAAGCGTTTTCGAGAAAAATGGCGATCGTGGGAAGATGCCGTCCTGGGTATCGACGATCCGCAGGGAGACTATTTCCTCGCGCTGGAAAAACGGTTGGATCGGCTGGAGACCGAAGTGGCTGGATTAAAGGCACAGCCCCACGAGGAGGTAGTGCGGGAAGACGGCGCGGAAAATAAGGGGTGATGGCTGTATCCTTGCACTCATCTACCGGTCGCCCGCGCGGCCTATATCATGTGCAGGGCTGGTCGGTGAAGAAGATCGTTCGGGAACTCCACGTGTCGCGCAACACGGTTCGCAAGATTCTGCGTTCCGACGAGACCGATTTTGCCTATGAACGCGAGCGGCAACCGCTGCCAAGGATCGGAGCCTGGAAGTCTGAGATCGAGCGGTTTCTGGTTGCCAATGAGGGCAAGCCGTCTCGTGAACGGCTAACGCTGATCCGGATTTACGAGGAGGTTCGGGCACTCGGCTACGATGGCAGTTATGACGCGATCTGGCGATATGCCAGGGCCTGGGCGAAGAACCGGGGAGCCGTGACAGCGGAAGCCTATGTGCCCCTCTATTACGCGCCAGGTGAGGCTTACCAGTTCGACTGGAGCCATGAGATCATTCTGATCAACGGCGTGACGACGACCGTGAAGGTCGCGCATGTCCGGCTCTGCCACAGCCGGATGATGTTCGTCCGGGCCTATATGCGCGTGCGGCAGCCTCGTGCATTACGTCGGGCCGTTCGATGGATTCCACTGCGTCCCGGCCTCGGCGCCGAAGACCTGCACGGTCCGCTTCGACAACAACAAATACTCCGTCCTCTCGACGGCAGTCGGCCGCCCTGTCGAGGTTCATGCCTATGCCGAGAAGATCGTCATCAGGCAGGACGGCGTGAACGTCGGTGAGCATCCTCGTTGCTTTGGCCGTGGCGAGACGGTCTACGACCCCTGGCACTACGTCCCTGTCCTGGCTCGTAAACCCGGTGCTTTGCGCAACGGCTCGCCGTTCCGGGAATGGGTCTTGCCCGCCGCGATGGAGAAAGTGCGACGGCGGCTGAAGAGCGCCCATGACGGTGATCGGCAAATGGTCACCATCCTTGGCTGTGTTCCCACCGACGGTCTGGCGGCCGTCGATGCTGCCTGTCAGGAGGCTTTGGATCACGGCGTCTGCTCGGCCTCGGTGATCATCAATATTCTGGCCCGGAGCCGTGATCCTGCCCCGGCCACAACCCTGGAAACCCCGGATGCGTTGCGGCTGACCCATGAGCCGGTCGCCGACTGCGCACGCTATGACAGCCTCAGGAGGGCAAGCTGATGGAACGCACACAGGTTCTCGAATTGATGAGCACGCTGAAGCTCTATGGAATGCGCGACCTGTCCAGCATCTTTTGCACGACCGGGTTCACCCAATATTGGCAGTCGTCAGGTGGGCGCTCACCACATTCCATGTAATCCATAGAGTCACTGGACATTAGGTAGGAATCTTTTAGTCCGAAAATAAGGACAAGGTGATAAATGACGATACGGCGCAGATCCTCGCTGAACGTGTTGAGCCAAACCAATCTGTCTTTGACGTAAACAGCTCCGTCATTCAGTAAAGTGGTATGGAAGAAATTGTAATGCATCTGGCCATTACATCTCTTTCGAAGCTGCTTATAACGCTCGTCAGAATTGATGAGTTTAAAAAGCGTGCCCAACTCTCCGGATTTTTCAATATACTTGGTCATTTCCTCTACGCGAGGGAGCGCCTTCGTCGAACTCCCATGAAGCCAGTCGTTCACGAACGGAACAAACGGCACTTGGGGGGGTACAATGATGTTTAAGCCACAGATTCACATAGACATTGATCGTCGCAGCATCGTGATATTTCCTTAGTAGGGCAAAGGCGTCGTTAATCCGCCCTTTCCCTAAAAGATATGCCATCGATCCCACAGTGCCTTGGATCGACGAGAAGACATAGGTATCTATGTTGGCGAATGCCGTCGTTCCGGTCGTCACTTGCTGAAACACACTCATAGAGAGCGAATCGTAGAACTCGCCATATTGGGCGAGGTTTTCAAAGATCTCATGCTCTCTGTAAGCTTTGTCTGTGATCTGTATCATTAGGGAAATAGAACATATTCAATGCCAACAAGCGAACTCGAAGTGCGTGGAAAAAGAGGTAGGCCCTGAAAGCGCGTCCTGCTATGCGGCGACTGGGGAATTAATCCTATTCGGCAAGGGATGCTGCCCTACAACCGCCCTACCAAAACGTCGTCGCGGATTTCCTGACCGCCATAGAAAACGCCCAGAACCATCACGTAATTGTCTTCAACCGCAAACGCGATACTGACACTTCTTCGATAACCGATGATGCGTAGTCCCGGTATGCGCCCTTCACGAACAGTTCCACGCTTGGGGAAGGTCGAAAGCTCGTTCAGATACGCGCGAATACCGTTCACGTAGTTCCACGCCACCTCCGGCCCTGCCCTCTCATAACTGGCAAGGTCGCCATAGAGCTTTAGCAACTCAGCTTCCGCCTGCTTATGAAGAATGACGGTGTAGCGTTTCATGCGTTAGCGAGCTTTTGCCATATTAGCTTTGTGTTCGGCTTCAATGCGCGCAAAAGCATCGTCAAGCGGCACGCCCTTGGAAGGGTCGGCTTTCAATTCGGCATACCGAGCCGGTATGTCATGATTGAGCCAACGCTCGCGGGCCGCTTCCTGATCTTCAAGCAAACGAAGACCAGCGCGAACAACCTCGCTCGCGTTGTTGTAGCGCCCGGATTCAAGCTGCTTTCGAATGAAAGTCTCGTAATGTTCGTTAAGTGCAAAACTAGCCATGGTATGTGCCTCCTTCCTTCATTATAGGAAGGAAATCCAAAATTAACAACTATTGTTATCTATTAATATACCCCAGCCATTCTAACGCATTGCCAGAATAGCCGGGAAAGGGAGTAATCCCTTATGTTCGCCCGCCAAGTGGGCTGACAAATCGGCAAGCGATTTGTGGCGACACCCGTTCGGGTGCCTTTACCGGGCCGTGGGGCCTCGGTTGTCGTGGAAGGGCGGCGGTTCCGCCGCCCTTGGCACCTTCCGTGCCCGATGGGGCCGCTTGACCTTGCGGGAATTGATAACCGATGCGTCCAAGGTCGTCTTGATGTGCGCCGCGTGGAACTTCTCGATCATTTCGACACTGGTGCAGCAATTTTTGGCAATCGCATAAACATCAGCACCTTCCATCAACCGAATACAAATATAGGTAGGACGAAGACTGTAGGCTGTCCGAGGTTTGCCATCGCGATCCAGCTTGAGGTTCTGATCGTCCAAGAGGTTGTTGAACATCTTGAGGTAATTGCCGGGGAACAGCAGATCGGTAGGCGCCGGCAGCTTCGCCACGGCCTCAACGTCTTTGCCCTCGCCTTTTACGCGTATCGGCTTAAGCCTCTCGCGCAGGCGCTCGTAGGGTTTGACCGCACCCGGCATAGATTTGCACCAACCGATGCCGCACTTGCCACGCACCTCAATTTCAAGGATGCGCTGACGCGACTCTGGGTCCTCGGCAATAGTTACGTCCCGGTGCTGGAGCTGCTTGGCCTCGTCCGGCCGCAGGCCCGTGTTCCCCATGAAGAGCACGAAGTCGTGCAACTGCTCGGCCTCCCACCGGAAGTACGGGTTCTTCGGCTCCTTGGCATTCTGGCGAGTGGCCTCATAGAGCTGCTTGTACTCGGCCGGACTAAACCACGGCCGGTGCATGATCTTCCCTTGCGTCTTGTAGGGCGGCGACAGGTCTGGGAGGTGGCTGAGCCACTTGTGGCGAATGGCGGTTTTCTTCAGGACCTGCCGGAGTGTCCCGACCTAGTCGTGAAGCGTGCTGCGCGCCGGAGGCTTGCCAGTCGTGGACGTGCCGATGCGATGCACCCGGTAGTCCTGAACGGTTCCGGCGTTGATCTCGGAAAGAGCCATCTTGCCGAAGAACGGAATCAGGTGAAGCCGCAGGCGGATGCTGTGCCCTTCAACCCACTTGGGGCTGCGCTCACCTTCGGTGATAATGGCGTATTCCTGCTCGAACTTCTTAGCAGCCTCGGCAAAGGTCGTCTCTGTTTTTGATCAGACCCGCCGCCAGCTTGCCCCGCAAACCCAGATACCAGTCTTCCGCAAAAGCTTTCGCCTGCTCAAGCCCGGTTTCCTTGGTACTGGTGCGATACTGCTGGCCTTTGAGAGACGCGGAACAATGCCATGTGAGGCCCCCGCGCCGGTAGATATTGACCTTGCCACCGAGGATTTCATGACTCGCCATGCCTGCCTGCGCGCTCTTTCCCGTTGTTTCAACCGGATGGAATCACGGCATACGGGCAGTGTCAAACGGGGGGCCGGTTTTGTGCTTGCGTTGTGCTAGGGGTAAAAACGACTTCGGCCTCCACAGGGGAGGCCGACAAAGTCTTGATATTGCGGAACACCGCCATATAATTGCGACCGCTGCGCGGTGCGAGGCCGCAGCGCATCTTCACCCAATTGTCGAACCGGCCATCGGCCAGCAGGTCTGCAGCTTGGGCCAGATGGTCACCGAGCTCAAAAGTCTGCTCCGTGGTGCGGCGCCCGAGGTCGAAGATATGGGCCGCGCTCGTTTCGAGCTGTTCGCGCATCGAGTGCCCGATACCGTTATCTTCGTAGGAATAGGCGGCAGTCGTGGTCGTCCTGGTGGTCTTTGTGCGCATGGAAGTCTCCGTGTGACGCGTTTATAATGTATCCGATGAACAACGCATCGGATGACTATATGATCGCGCCAATATGGACGTAATGCAAATTCAAGCAAAATATCATCTTAGTATATGTTCGATTATAATCTCTGTTTACCTGCCGTTTACAGCGTCTATAGTTGAATATAAACGACTTATTAATCAGTTAATATCAATTTATACGATATTTCTAAAAAATTTTAACTTCATGTTTGATCGATATTATTTCACCGCAAAATCCGGAATCCGGAGCCGGACACCCGACCTCCCACATTTAAGGCCTTCACGAAGTAGTTTGGCCGTCACGGAAACACGCGACGAAGTAAACACGAAGCCAGCGTCTCGCCGTCTAAGGGCTACGCTCGATTTGCGTCCAGAGATGGCACATTCCGCGCGAACGGCTGGGACATATGACACGCGGCCTCGCAGATGGACCGAACGGGAAGTTTTTGGTTCGTCGCGGCCTCATAGTCCGGGATGGAGATGGCCCTGCAGGCGCAAGCGCGGCGCGAAGCAGTCGGCGATTTCCATCAGTTTGCCCACAGGTCGTTTCAACGTGCCCGCACGTCGAGACAAATTGCGCTCATTTGATTCAAGGTCCGATATTTTTGATTCCAAACGCTGGTCATTTGATTCACGGCCGCCGTTTGTCCCTCGCCAACTTATCTCGACCCGTCTCAACGTGCCCGCAATTGATCTCAAATTGCGATCATTTGATTCAGAACCCCAAAAAAATGATTCATAAACCGGGATTTCCGATTCCATGCAAACGGCGTTGCCGCGGTGACAACGGTCTGGCATCGGTAGCCAGAGACCTGACGGGGAAGAGTGCATGCCAGCGAAGTCCGAAGAGATCCGTAACAACAAACAGCGCGAGCGACAGCAGAAGCTGCGCGATGCCGACAGAAAGGCCAAGCGCCCCGGAAGAGACGATGTGGCCCGCACGGCACTGTTCATGTCGATTTCGAGCATGGTGGCGAAGGGGAGCCACGATGCGCTGGAAGCCTTTCGGTCTCTCGTCATCGAGATGCTTGTTCGGCAGGGTTTCGATGAACGCGCATCCCGCACCGTCGTCGATGATCTCGTCGAGAAGTACGCGGACGGCGACTGGCCCTTCCGCCGCAAGCCTCATCTGCTTTTCCCTGACGGTGCCGACGAGGGCGGCGGCTGACCGGTTTCGTTTGTCCTGCCAACCGCGGTTCCAGCGCCGGTCATCCCAACGCTGCCATGGGAACGCCCAACGGCGTTTGCAGTCTTTAAGACACCTCCCCCCATTACTCGGTTAAACGCCGTTTGTCGTGAATCGAATGTTTCGAGCATATTCACGGGGGACGTGGGGGCCGACACCATATCCATAATCGATGGAGAGGTCACGGGGACAACTGTGTTGCGCGTCAGCTACAGTTCAAATAAATATATACTTAACAATGACTTACCGGCGCCTTGGTAGCTGGTAGCGTTTGCCCGCCGATCAACGATTCCGGCCGTGCCATTTCGGGAATTCCTGCAATTTTCGGCAAACTGGCATCGAAAGCCATACAGATAAGGACACTTGAGAAGTGCCGGGCTTTGTGCGCTATTGGCGCCGACAAGTGTTCAACAGGCCAGCCCGCAACGGAAAGGAGGCGCCCATGGTTCACAAAACCCATGTCGACGGCGCCACGATCCAGCCGTCCCGGGACATCGAGTGCAAGGACGATTCCGGTCTCGGAATCTGCACCGGCCGCATGCGCGTGGAAGTTCTCCGCGTGGTTCGCCGTCGCAAGCGACGACGATCCACGACTATAAGGAGATTCCATGTCGAATATCATCCAGCATCCGTCTGCCATCGTTGCGGTTAAAACCCATCACCTCCACGATGTCGACAACGACACCAAATGCCGGCTGCATTCCGGCACAGTGGCCATGGCCTCCATCACGGGTGAGCCGATGTCCCGCGTCCGGGATGCCGTGCGGCTCGTCCGTCATGGCGCTGGCTGGGTAGACCGTCGTCGCGCTCCCGCGATCACGAAGACGCACGACGACGAGATCGAGAGCACCTTGCGATTGCTGGGCTATGCAGGCGAGTGGCACGACATCAAAGGTCGTCCGACCCTTGCGGCATACCTCAAAGCCCGCACGGGCATCCAGTAAAGCCACCCTTGCGTCGTGTTTATGAGAAACCACCGCGTCGCGATCAGTGGCGAGCTGTTTTGCGATGTGACCAATAACGGCCTTATGGTCGATATCGACCGGGCACCCTGGCGGCGCAAGCAGGTGCACCGTTTGTTCGTCCTCACCCACCGTATCCCCGCGACCCATATCCCGTCGAAGACCCCGTCCCGCGTCCAGCCGGCACACCTGACGACCGAGCAAAAACGCCAGGTCAAGGAACTGGATCGCCTGTTTCGCGAAGCCGTCAAAGCGGAGACAGGCGCAATGCGGATCAAGGTGACAGCCACCGAGGTCTTCATTATCCGCCCCGACGACTCCGGCTGGACGTGGTGCGGCGCGCGCGATGGCGTCGTCGACAGCCTTCTCAAGCTTCAGCAGCATGGCTGGATTGGCGGCAACACCGATGCCGCCGCAGCTTACCGCGCCACGATGGGTTACTGACCAGCGCTCAGGAGCGGCTCCTTATCGCGGCAATTATTGCCGCCAGTACCTGCCAACCGCCAGACCATGATGATCTGGCATCGCTGCGGGGGCTCTCAATCTCCCCGCCGCCGGTTACCATGTCCCCCGACCTCGCCCATTCGAACGGAGATCACTCCATGACCAAGAACGTTCTGTTCTACGCACGCCATTCTACCGGATACCATGACCATGCCTGCCTCGAAACGAGGCTCTACTACGGGCACCGCTTCATCAAGGAGAAAGGCTGGACCTTCGTAAAGTCCTATGCTGACGAGGACATCGGCGAAGTCGTCTTCATGGCGCAGCCCGGCGTGCGCAAGCTTTTCGCCCATATCGAGCGCGAGACGGTCGATATCGTCCTCTGCCACACGCTGGACCGGTTGTGCTCGCGATTTGATATCGCCAGCCGACTGTTGAGCGAACTCGCTCGCAAGGGCATCGAACTCTGGGTCGCCGATCCCTGTGAGCGTATCACCGCCCGGAACCTGTCCGATTACTATATCGATGACCGGAGCAAGATGTTTGCCATCGGCAGCCACGTTGCCCAGGTGCCCGATGACCTGCGCGAGGAGAAACACTTCGCGCCCCTTCCATTCGGCTATCGTTATGCCGGCGCCTGCAATGCGGACGGCCAGCGCATCTTCGGTTTCAAGGTCGTCGATCCGGTCGCCGCCGATGTCATCAGGCGTATTTTCGGTATGTATGCCGAGGGGAAGGCACCGTCAAAGATCGCTGCTCTTCTTAATGTGGAAGGCGTGGCCGGTCCCCGCGGCAGTATCTGGCGCGACGCTGCGATCCGCGGCAACCGCGCCAGCGGAACCGGGATCCTCAACAATCCGGCTTACATCGGCGCGTGTAAACAACCGGGCGGCGATGACTACGATTACGTATCGGCACTGCGCATCGTCAGCGATGACCTCTGGGACCGCGTGAAGGATCGCCAGGATGCCGCCACTGAACGTGCTGGAGGATTGGCAGGGCGCCGCAGGCAGCAGAGCTGAGCACGCTACAAAGGATCTGGCCGGCGATGCCGGCCAGTGTTCACGAAGACATTGATGAATATGGAATTCCGCAAATGGCCAAGAATGTTCTGTTTTATGCCCGCTACTCTACCGACCGCCAGAATGAGGTCTCGATCGAGACGCAGATTGAGCTATGCGAAGCCTTCGTCAAACAGAAGGGCTGGAACCTCGTTGCAACCTATTCAGATTCCGCTGTCAGCGGCATGAGCTTTATGTTGCGCCCCGGTATTCAGCGACTTTTGGCGCATGTGAAGCGTGAACGCATCGACGTCGTGCTGTGCGTCACCGTCGATCGCCTGTCGCGCGATGTCGAGCACAGCGCCAGGATCCTCAAAGACCTGAACTACCAGAACACCGAGATCTGGACTGTTCATGCCAGTCAGGCGATCACGAAGCTGGAACTGCATTTCCGGGCGACGCTGAGCGACGAACTGGTCGACCAGATCCGCTACCGGACGCGCGAAGGAATGAAGACGGCGGTCAAGAAAGGCAAGGCATCAACGTGCCTCGCCTATGGATACAAACTGTCCCAGCAGCGTGACGCCAATGGCGACCGCATTAAGGGTCAGCGGGATATCGATCCGGTCAAGGCGGAGATCGTGAGACGAATCTTCAAAATGTATGCCGATGGTATCTCTCCGCGCGACATCGCCCATATCCTGAACAATGAAGGTATCATCGGACCACGGGGCGCCGCCTGGCGCGATACTGCCATCCGCGGCTCCAAAACAGTCGGAACCGGCATCCTCAACAATCCGAGCTACATTGGCCGCATTGTCTGGAATAAGCGGCAGTACCGTAAAAACCCTGACACGGAGCGGCGCACTGCCCGGATGAACGATGCCGATCAATGGGTCTGGGCAGACGTACCGACAATGCGTATCGTCAGCGACGATCTCTGGGAGCGCGTTCGTGCTCGCGACGCCGAGATCGGCGACCTCTATCAAAACGCCAGGACCAACCGCCTGAACGCAACACATCGGCCGGAATATTTGTTGAGCCGGATGCTGGAATGCGCCGAATGCGGCGGCCCCTACGCGATTTCAGGCAAGGATCGCTATAGCTGCACGAACCGCAAGAAGCGCCTCCCGATCGATGAACTCGACGGCGCCTGCTGCGGCAACAGCAAGACCATCACCCGCCACGAACTTGAGGAACGCGTCCTCAACTGCATTCCCACGGCCTTCTATTCGCTCGATATTTTCGACCGGATTTCGCAGAAGATGGTCGCCCATGAGGTCAGCAAACTGAAGAGCGCCCCCTCCCGCAAGAAGCAGTTGACCGACGAGTTGGCTGTTATCAAGTCGAAGCAGACCAGCCTGATGCAGCAGATCCAGGATCGTCAAGCCGAGAACCGCCCGCGCCTCGCCATCCTCGACGATCAACTCGATGAGCTGGAGGTCACGCGTGAGAAGCTGCTCATCGAACTTGCCGCGAGTGACGAGCCCGTGGAGGATTTTCAGGAGAAGATTGCCAAGTTGAAGGCGCAGTTCAATCCAGAGAATACCAAGATTGCCATCCGCAAGCTTCTCTTCCTCGCCCGCACCAATGCCGACGAACAGGCCAAGCGCCGGCTGATGCCGATCGTGCGCGATCTGATCCAGACGGTGGTGATCGGGAAGACACTAGGCCACCAGCCGGCAAGCCTGCAGGTGCATGGCGACATCGCTAACATCATGGCGTCGATGGACGTGATCGACATCATGCAGCAGCAGTTCGTGGCGGCCGCCCAGAACGACCTGATGTCCCGCATCGCTTCGGGCGAGATCGACACCGAGCACAAAAAGAAAAAACTCCTCGAGGCTTACTCTGAGGAGCTTTTGCGGAGGTTTCCCGAGTGGGAGAATTTACAAATGTCGGTGGTTGCGGGGGCAGGATTTGAACCTGCGGCCTTCAGGTTATGAGCCTGACGAGCTACCGGGCTGCTCCACCCCGCGTTGAATGGTTTTATTATAGCATAAAGGCCGCATTTGCGGCCTTTTGATTTGGGCTTTTTTGCCCTTTAGTGATTGAGAAGATTTTGAGTTGCGTTTTGCAGACCTGGCAGCGACCTACTCTCCCGCGTCTTGAGACGAAGTACCATTGGCGCTGGGGCGTTTCACGGCCGTGTTCGGAATGGGAACGGGTGCAGCCGCCCCGCGATAACCACCAGGTCGGCAAAACGCAACATATGATCCATGCGTTTCGCATGGATCAT